>NZ_CP066776.1:699297-1398595 GCF_010681825.2 Sulfuriroseicoccus oceanibius
AAGATGTCGAGATGGCTCTCCAGTTGGGCTGGTTCCCATAGTTCGTCTGTTTCCAAGAGTGTGGGAAACGCGCGGGCGTAGATCTCGATCAATTTCGGGACGTCTTCGGCGCACGCATTGCGTACTTTGAGCGTGCCTGCCGGGGTTTCGAACAAAGTCTCGTCCATAGATGGGATCTGATGGTACACGAGTGGCAGCAGGATGTCAGCCCGTAAGCCCGGAGGGTGGAAAACGGGGGGGCGGAAAATATCACAAACTGTGATTTTCTTGCCGACGCGATGAATACAGACGTGCAGCACAGCGTCGGCTGGTGACCATGAAAACCAGTTTCCGTTATTTCGTCGTGCGCGCTCTTTGCGCGGTGTTCGCCCTTGTGTCGTTCGGCTCCGGTGAGGCGCTTGCTCAAGAGAATGGCTGGCGCTCGTGGGGCTTTGGCGATGACCGTGAAGTGCCGGTGCATCGGGGGCACCGGCATCCAGTGCACCCGCATTCCGGGCATCATTCCGATTGGTACCAGACGGATGATTGCCATCACCCGGTGGTTTGTGGTCGCTGCTACAGCAACCCGTGCCGCTGCCACGGGCACGGCGGGTATCATGAGGACGATCGCTTCCATGATCACGATGGGTTCGACCATTGGGACGATCACGATGATCACTGGGATCATGGCGACCGCAGCGGTGATCTGAAGTTGGTCAAATACCGACAGGGCAAACACCGTGGGGACAAACCGAAAGGATATCACCCGCCTGAATGGTGGAAGGAGCGGGGTTACAGCCTGAAGAAAAACACATTCAAAGATCGCGACGGGAAGTATCGCGGTGCGAACAGCCCGGTGTTGAACAAAGAGCGCAAGCCCAGTAGCGGCGATCTGCGCCTGGTCAAATACCGTCAGGGAAAGCATCGCGGCAGAAAACCGTCGGGCTACCATTCACCTGAATGGTGGAAGAAGCGCGGCTACAGCTTGAAGAAAAATACCTTCAAGAACCGGGAAGGGGAGTACCGCGGGGCGAAGAGTCCGGAGTTGAACAAAAAGCGGAACAAGAAAAAAAAGAAGCGCTAATGGGGGATCCTGTGCGGTCATGCGGTACGCGGGTGCCAAAGCGGAGGAAATCGTTCAATCGTGTTGATCCCCGCTCGACAATCGACGGATTTTCGACAGGTTAAACGAACCATGAAAATCTTTAGTGGATCAGCACATCCGGAACTGGCCGAGAGTATCGCATCCGAGCTCGGGCTGGGCGTCACCAATGTCGATGTAAAAGCCTTCCCTGATGGCGAAACCTTTGTGCGGATTCATGAAAATATCCGTGGTCAGAATGTGTTCATCGTCCAGCCGACGTGCCCGCCGACGAACCACAATCTGATGGAACTTTTCATCATGGTGGATGCGGCCCGCCGAGCCAGTGCGGCGCACATCACCGCAGTGATTCCATTCTTCGGCTATGCGCGCCAGGACCGAAAAGACCAGCCACGTGTGCCGATCACCGCGAAGTTGGTGGCCAACCTGTTGGTGGCAGCCGGTGTGAACCGCGTGCTCACCATGGACCTGCACGCAGCGCAGATTCAGGGCTTCTTTGATATTCCGGTGGACCACTTGTACGCGGCGCCGGTTCTTATCCGTCACCTCAAGGAGCGTGGGCTCAATGACAACCTGGTGGTGGTTTCGCCGGATGTGGGCGGTGTGAAGATGGCTCGTGCTTACTCTGATGCATTGGGTGCTGAGTTGGCGATTGTGGCCAAGCACCGTGTCAGTGCCACCGAGGTGGAAGCGATCAATGTGATCGGTGACGTGGCCGGCAAGGACGTGCTGCTGGTCGACGATATGACCGAAACCGCAGGCACACTGACCGCGGCTGCCAAGATCCTCAAGGCAAGCGGCGCAGGGAAAATTTTCGCAGGGGTCAGCCACGCGGTGCTCAATGATTTGGCGCAGACGCGTCTCAATGAGTCCGAGATCGAAGAGCTGATCTGCACCGACTCGACTCCAATGGCCAAAGGCGAGGGCGTTACCACTCTGAGCGTGGCTCCACTGCTGGCTTCCGCGATCGAGCGCGTGAACAACGGCGAATCGGTGACCAGCTTGTTCCAAATCTAAAAACGAGAGCTTGCGGTCAATTAATCCGCGCAACGCCCTCTCCCGCAAGACTTGCGGCTTCAAAGCGTTGACATCGATCTGAAGAGTGCTTAGTTGAGCGCTCGCAGTCACCGATCGTCAGCCTGCGGTGCCCGGATCGCGGGCGTCGGGCCGAGCGCACTGCAAAGATCGAACACATCATTTACCATGGCGAAGACGCACAATTTGAAAGCCACCCAACGCAATCGTTCGGGAAGTAGTTTGCTCAAGCAGATGCGCCGCGAGGGCCTTGTCCCAGCGGTGATCTACGGCAAGGACCAGGAAAACCAGAACATCAAAGTCGATGCGAAGGAATTCTGGGACCTCCTCCACCACAGCGCATCCGAGAGCATTCTCGTGAACCTCGACATCGAAGGTACCCAGCGCTTGGCTCTGATTCAGGACGTTCAGCACGACGCAATCAAGGGTGAGACCGTTCACGTGGACTTCCTTGCAGTGGACGAAAAGGCTGAGATCACCGCAGTGCTTCCTGTGGAGATCGAAGGAAATGCTCCTGGCATCAAGGCTGGTGGTCTTCTCGACGTTCAGCTTCACGACTTGGAAATCACCTGCCTTCCACAGGATCTCCCAGAGGTTCTCAAGGTGGATGTTTCGTCGCTTGAGTTGGGTCAGGCCCTTCACATCAGCGAGATCACCTTCCCTGCGGGCGTTACTCCTACCCTCGACGGTGGTGTGGTGGTTGCTCTCATCACCGAGCCACGCGTTAAGGAAGCTGATGCTGACGAAGCTGCTGAGGTGGAAGTCATCAACGAAAAAGCAGCTGAGTAATTTTGGCTGCGCGGGGCTGGCGGCATCGCTGGTTTCGCACTGATTTTCCGGGTGGCATGGAATGATTCCGTGCCACCCGATTTTTTTTGTCATCGAGTCAGCTGATCATGTCGGAATCCGAATCCATCCAATTGGTTGTCGGCCTGGGGAATCCGGGGCGCAAATATGCTGAGACCCGTCACAATGTCGGGTTCATGGTGGTGGACGAGCTCGCGCGCAAATACGGCGTTGAGTTCAAGCCAGAGCTGCGCTGGAAGTCCGAGGTGGCGAAGTTGCCCGGCACCAACATCTGGCTGGTGAAGCCGCTGACTTTCATGAACTTGAGCGGCGAGGCGATCGGCGCACTCGCTCGCTTCCGCAAGCTCGATGCGGCGTCGGTTCTGCTGGTCTACGATGACATGGACCTCGAGCTCGGTAGGCTGCGCATCCGGCGCAAGGGGTCGGCCGGTGGCCACAATGGCGTGAAGTCCGCAATCCAGCATCTCGGTACCGATGCCATCCCGCGTGTGAAGTTTGGAATCGGGCGCCATATCGCAGGGCGCGAGCAAACCCGAGTGGTGGGTCACGTTCTGGGAAAATTTTCTCCGGATGAACGATCCGAGCTTGAATTTTCTCTGACACGGGCGATAGATGCCATCCTCTGTGCCTGCAATAGCGGTGTCATCGAGGCCATGAACGCATACAATGCGTCACCCACTGATTCTCAGTGAGTGAAAACGATTTTACTCAGAACCGAGCAACCCACAGCAACCAGCATTTTTATCATGAAGCGTAAATACGAAGGCGTTATCGTCCTGAACACCAAGGACAAGGAAGACAGCGTGGACACCATGATCAGCAACGTGAGCAAGGAACTCGAAGCTCTCGGCGCTGAACTCGAGCAGGTCGAACAGCTCGGACGCAAGGAGTTCGCTTACAATGCACGCCACCTGGCTGCCGGCTTCTACGTGAACTACTTCTTCACCGCTGAGCCAGCCGCTATCGACGCGATCACCGAGAAGCTTAAGCTTAACAAAGACGTTCATCTCCAGCACTACAAGCGTTTGGGCTAATCCAGCTCAGGCACCTGTAAACCACTCCGCTGGGGAGTAGGTTCTGAATTTACCATCCGCCACACGGCCGAATCGTCGGTCTGTGTGGCGGATTTTTTTGTGTTGGATGCCGTCGCTGTCGTGCGGTTTTCGCCCTCTCGTTGGTGAATTTGCCAAACGCGGGCGCGATGTGAAAATCAGGATTGCCGGACAGGTGCAATTCGCTCCAAGGTGTCCCGCTCAGCCCCATTTTTGAATTCATGAAAAACACATTCACGCACACGACCCCGACCGCAGAAGGATTCTTCGGTGAGTATGGCGGGAGTTTCATTCCTCCGCAGTTGAAGCAGGTGATGGACGAAATTACCGCGGCCTATGATGAGATCACGCAGGACCAGAGCTTCCTCGATGAGCTTGCATCGCTCTACCGCCACTATGTGGGCCGTCCAAGCCCGGTTTTCCATGCCAAGCGCTTGTCGGAGAAGTACGGTGCTGAGATCTACCTCAAGCGTGAGGACTTGAACCACACCGGTGCGCATAAGATCAACCACTGCCTCGGTGAGGCCTTGTTGGCCAAGCGTATGGGCAAGACCAAGCTCATTGCCGAGACCGGTGCTGGTCAGCACGGTGTGGCGCTGGCGACTGCGGCTGCGCTGCTCGGGATGGAGTGTGAGATTCACATGGGCGAAGTGGATATCGCCAAAGAGCACCCGAACGTCGTGCGGATGAAAATTCTCGGCGCCACCGTGGTGCCGGCTACGCATGGCTTGAAAACATTGAAGGAAGCGGTGGATTCCGCGTTTGAGGCGTATCTGGCGGATCCTGTGAACCAGTTCTACGCGATTGGTTCGGTGGTCGGGCCGCATCCGTTCCCGCGGATGGTCCGCGATTTCCAGTCGGTGGTGGGCAATGAAGCGCGTGAGCAGATCCAGGAGATGACTGGCAAATTGCCGGACCACGTGGTTGCGTGCGTTGGTGGCGGGTCGAATGCGATGGGGCTTTTCAGTGCGTTCCTTGATGACGAGGGCGTGGCATTGCACGGGGTGGAGCCTGCGGGGCGCGATCTCGATCAGGTCGGTGAGCATGCGGCTACCTTGACCAAGGGTGCGCCAGGCGTGATGCACGGCTTCAAGTCCTACATGCTGCAGAGCGCTGACGGTGAACCGCAGGAGGTGTACTCGGTGGCGAGTGGATTGGATTACCCGTCGGTCGGGCCGCAGCACAGCTACCTCAAGGATCTTGGGCGTGCGGAGTACCACACTGTCAACGATCAGGAAGCGATTGATGCGTTCTTTGAGCTGTCGCGCGTCGAGGGGATTATTCCGGCCATCGAGAGCTCACACGCCGTGGCGCACGCGATCAAGCTGGCCCAGCAAAAGCCGGGGCAGGCGATCTTGCTCAACCTCTCCGGACGGGGCGACAAGGACATCGACTTCGTGGTCGATAAGTACGGTGCTGGCTACGGCATCGGCTAATGCCGGTTGTTTCAGGTGTTTTCGAGCCCCTTCGTTCATCTCCTTGATGGGCGGAGGGGTTCTTTTGTGTGGTGGGGATGCGGGGCTGTCTGTGTACGCCGCATGAACAAAAAAAATCCGCCTGCCCCTCGGTGTGAGGAGCAGGCGGATTGATTCAATTGGTGAGGGATTAGGAATCCCAGTTGTAGGCTTCTTCGCCGTGTTCGGTGCGGTCGAGGCCGTTGTGCTCGACTTCCTCGCTGACCTTGATGCCGCGGCAGACCGCTTTGGCAACGACCAGGGCGATCACCGCGGCAATGGCGCTCCATCCTGCGGTGAGGAGCACGCTCTTGGCTTGGACCCAGAACTGGAGCAGGCTGCCGCCTTCGTCGCCGCGGATGAAGACACCGGTGAGCAATGCGCCCACGATGCCGCCCATGCCGTGCACGCCGAAGACGTCCAGGCTGTCGTCGTAGTTGAGCTTGTGCTTGAGGCCGGTCACCGCAAAGTAGCAGACCAAGCTGGAGATGGCGCCGATGGCCATGGCTCCGCCGATGGTCGACGTGCCCGCAGCAGGCGTGATGCCCACCAGGCCCGCCACAGCGCCGGTCGCGGCACCCACAGCAGTCGGCTTTTTCGAGATCAGCCATTCCAGAGCCATCCAGACGACGAGCGCGGCGGCGGTGGCGATCTGGGTGGTCAGCATTGCCATGCCGGCATCGCCATTGGCACCCACGGCCGAGCCTGCGTTGAAGCCGAACCATCCGACCCACAGCAGCGACGCGCCGATTGCCACGTACGGAACGTTGTGCGGCATCAGTGTTGGTCCTGGGAAGCCTTTGCGCTTGCCGACGAAGATACAGGCCACGAGTCCGGCTACACCAGCGTTGATGTGAACCACGTTGCCGCCCGCGAAGTCGATCGCGTGCTGTCCTGCGCCCATCAGCCAGTTGCCTTCTTCACCGCCGTGGAAGAGTCCGCCGCCCCACACCATGTGCCACATCGGCAGGTAGGAGAGGATGGTCCAGAGCACGGTGAATACGAGAATCGCGCTGAACTTCATGCGCTCGGCAAATGCGCCAACAATGATCGCCGGGCTGATGATGACGAAGGTCATCTGGAACGTGACGAAGACACTCTCCGGGATGGTGCCGCCGGACATCACGGTCTCGGGCTGGATGTGGCCGAGGAATGCGAATGCGGAGTCCCAGCCGAAGTAGGCATTGCCATTGCCGCCGGCGGCCACTGCGTAGCCGAAGGCAACCCACAGCAGCGACATGATGCCGGCCATGGCGAAGCATTGGACGAAGATGCTGAGCACGTTCTTGGCGCGGACGAGGCCGCCGTAAAAGAGCGCGAGGCCCGGCAGGCACATCATCAGGACAAGGAGGGTGGCGGTGAGCATCCAAGCGGTGTCGCCGCTGTCGATCTGAGCCGGTGCGGCGCTGGCGGCTGCTTCCGACGCGCGGGCCGGAGCGACGGCTGCCAGAGCAACAAGGGCTCCCAGGAGTCGTTTGGTCATGGTTGGGTGATGGGTTGGTTGTAATGGTTACGACAGTGGCCTGTCGTTGGTGGGTAGGGGATTTGGGTAGCACAAAATGCCGACAACACACGGGGCGTTGTCGGCATTTTGGATAAGGTTTCAGATGCGGGCGGGTGTGACCGCCCAGCGTAGTGCTTAAGCCCTTAGCTTAGGACTTGTAGCGAAGACGCTTCTTGTGGCGGTTGGCCTTGAGGCGCTTCTTACGCTTGTGCTTGTTGATTTTCGTCTTACGACGCTTCTTGAGGGATCCCATAATAGTTTCCGGTTAAGTTGTGGTTGTGTGACCCGCGGTTGATTTCCCCAGTGGGATGGATCATCCGATGATCTTGTTGAGCGGATACTCGATGATCCCCTCGGCGCCGAGCTCTTTGAGCTTTGGCAGGATTTCCCGCACAACCGATTCATCGATAACCGTTTCCACAGCGACCCATTCGTCGGAATTTGCCAAGGTGGAGGCAGTAGGCAGGCGGAGGGAAGGTAGGCATTCAAGCAAGCTTTGCAACTTGTTTTGAGGGAGATTCATCTTGAGGCCGACTTTTCCGCGGGCGTCGAGGGCGCTGCGCAGCATCAATCCGATGGTTTCCGCCTTGGCTCGCTTCCATGGATCTTTGGCGGCTTCTTTGCCGATGACCAACTGTGGGTACGACTCCATGATCGTGTCCACGATGCGCAAGTTGTTCGCGCGCAGTGAGTTGCCGGTCTCGGTGATGTCGACGATGGCGTCGACGAGTTCTGGTACCTTCACTTCGGTTGCGCCCCAGGAGAACTCGACTTTTGCGTTCACGCCCTTCGAGGCGAGGTAGCGCTCGGTGATGCCGATGCCTTCGGTGGCAATGCGTTTTCCTTCAAGATCTTCCACCGATTTGATCGGGGATTCCTCTGGCACGACGAGCACCCAGCGGGTTGGGCGCGAGGTGGCACGGCTGTAGGCGAGGTCGCAGATGACTTCGACTTCCGCATTGTTCTCGTAGATCCAGTCCTTGCCGGTGATACCGCAGTCGAGGAACCCTTCATGGATGTAACGACCAATTTCCTGGGCTCGAAGCAGGCGCATATCGATCTCGTCGTCGTTGATCGACGGACGGTACGAACGGCTGCTGACGTAGACATTCCAGCCGGCCTGCTTGAACAGGTCGACGGTTGGATCTTGCAGGCTGCCCTTAGGCAGGCCGAATTTCAGGGATGGCGTTGACATGACGCGTCTAATCAAACCGACAACGGCCGCATTGCAAGTTCAGATGGCACATTGCTCCCCGCTTGCCGAAATTGACCCGGTTCCGTGCCGGATTGGCGGTGTATGGCGGGCTTGAAACCGATTCTCGGGTTGCGCAATCGGCAGCAGTTGCTTTAGTTGCGTTGCTCATCCGCGCGCGGGGACTCCGCGGTCGCGGCTCGCCCGAGGTCGGAAAATTTTCCCACATCCTATGAACACAGATATTCTTTCTACTGCTGCAAACCAAGCCCGCGGGCTTGCCATCGATGCCGTGCACGCCTGCTCGTCCGGTCACTTGGGTCTTCCCCTTGGCTGCGCTGAAATCGGTGCCGTGCTTTTTGGTGAGGCGCTGCAGTTTGATCCGTCGGCTCCAAAGTGGGTCAACCGCGACCGCTTCGTGCTGTCGGCCGGTCACGGGTCGATGTTCCTTTACAGCTGGCTGCACCTGGCTGGCTACGATCTTCCGTTGGATGAAGTGAAGGCATTCCGCCAGCTCGGTAGCAAGACCCCGGGTCACCCTGAGAACTTTGAAACCGTCGGCGTGGAAGCCACCACCGGTCCACTCGGCCAGGGCGTGGGCAACGCGGTCGGATACGCATTGTCCGGCAAGATGGCTGCCGCTACCTACAACACCGCAGACCACACCATTCTCGACTACCACGTGGTCGCACTCGCCGGTGACGGCTGCTTGCAGGAAGGTGTCGCTCGTGAGGCTGTCGCATTTGCCGGCCACAACAAGCTCGACAACCTCATCCTGATCTACGATTCAAACGACGTCACCCTCGACGCGATGGCCGATGTCACCCAGTCGGAAGACACCGCCGCTCAGTACGAGTCGATGGGCTGGGATGTGCAGACCGTCGACGGTCACGACATGGTCGCGTTCGCCAAGGCATTCCAGGCTGCCAAGGACAACAACAACGGCAAGCCAAAGCTCATCATCGCCAAGACCGAGATCGGTCGCGGGATCTCGCAGGTCGCTGGCACTGCTAAGGCCCACGGTGAAGGTGGCGCCAACTTCGCCGACGAAGCACACGCCGCTCTCGGACTGCCAGCAGGTGAAACCTTCTACGTGTCGCAGGACGTGCGCGACTTCTTCGCCAAGCGCGCCGAAGAGCGTGCCGCTCAATTCGCCGAGTGGGAGAAGACCTTCGACGCTTGGACCGAAGCCAACGAAGAGCTCGCCTGCCAGTTCGGCGATGCACTCGCCGGTGCGGTGCCATCCGACATCCTCGAGCAGATTCCTGAGTTCGGTGAAGATTACAACGGTGCCACCCGTGCAGCGGGCGGTGACGTGATCCAGGCAGTCGCCAAGGCGGTGCCTCACTTCATCACCGGCTCGGCCGACCTCTACGGCTCGACCAAGAACTACATCAAGGACGGCGGCGACTACAGCGACGGCAATCCAACCGGCCGCAACATCTGGTACGGTATCCGTGAGCACGCCATGGGCGCGATCATGAACGGTATCGCCTACGACGGCATCTGGCGCACATCGGGCGCGACCTTCGCGGTCTTCGCCGACTACCTCCGTCCGTCGATCCGCATCGCGGCTCTGGCCAAGTTGCCAGTGGTTTACATCTTCACCCACGACTCCGTGGGCGTGGGCGAAGACGGCCCAACCCACCAGCCGGTGGAAACCTGCTCCGGTCTGCGCGTGATCCCGAACCTCGATGTGATCCGTCCTGGCGATCCGGAAGAAACCGCAGGTGCCTATGCTGCAGCCATGCTCCGCACCGACGGACCGACTCTTCTATTGCTCAGCCGTCAGAATGTGAAGACGCAGAGCCAGATCCCGGCGAAAGATCGCCGCGTGGGCGCGGAGAAGGGCGGCTACATCGCACGCAAGGAAAGCGCTGCGTTGGAGACCATCCTCATCGCCACCGGCTCGGAACTCGACCTGGCAATGCAGGCCGCCGAGCAACTCGGTGCCGGCACCCGCGTCGTCTCGATGCCATGCATGGAGCGCTTCGACCGCCAGAGCGCCGAGTACCGCGAAAGCGTGCTCCCAGCGGCATGCACCAAGCGCGTCGCTGTCGAAGCCGGTGTCTCCGGCCTCTGGTGGAAGTACGTCGGCACCGCCGGACAGGTGGTCGGCATCGACCGCTTCGGCATCAGCGCCCCGGGCAACACCGTCTTCTCCGAACTCGGCATGACCGTCGATAACATCGTCGAAACCGCCAAGTCCCTCGGCTAAGGCCACAGAGACATTGCTTTCAATGAATGCCGCATCGCCTGTCACGGGCGGTGCGGCAATTTTTTTGCCACAGATGGGCGGGGATGGGCACAGATGCGTTTTGGTCTGACTTTTATTCTAAGGGAGGCGGGCGTTCTGGCGTCTTTTGGGATGTGAGCAGAGGCGACCCGGAGAGTTATGCTGTGATTGGGGCTGCGATGGAGGTGCAAAACCATCTTGGGCGCGGGTATTTGGAGAGGGCGTATCAGGAAGCGTTGGAGATCGAGTTCATTGAAAGGAAGATCCCCTATCAGCGCGAGGTTGCTGTTACTCTGCATTACAAGGGGCGTCAGTTGGGGGCGCCGTACCGAGCCGACTTCGTGTGCTACGGATCTCTGCTGGTTGAGTTGAAGGCGATCCCAAGGTTGGGGGATCGGGACAGAGCACAAATGCTTCATTACCTCAAGGGGACCAAGATCGAGCGAGGGTTACTGATCAACTTCGCCAGCGATCGGCTTGAGTATGAACGATATATTCTCAGCTGAATCCTCAGAGCAAGCAAGGTGCGCGGTTTTGCTTTCAAGTCACTCAAAGCATCTGTGCCCATCTGCGCCGATCTGTGGCTCTGAGAAAAACCGTGATAGGCAATTTCTGGGATACGGTGGCGGTTTCAGGCGGAACCTCTTGGAATCCCTTCATTCGGGAAAATCTGCGGGAATTGGTGGAGGCGGGGTGAAATGGCTTGTCGATGAGCTGTCGGGTTTGCAGAGTGTCGCGAATGGTTAGAAATTATACGTGTCCCGGTTTTAGTACGAGGCTATTGGGGTCGCAGTGGTTGGCGGTTCGTTACAGTGAGTGTGATTAGTTGCTGCTTGTTATGTGTTTTAGATTGCTGTTTTTGATATTGTTGTTTCTAGTTTCGTTTCCGGTTCGTCTCGTAAGCGAGGAGTCTGATGTGAAGCCGGATGTTGAGAGGTTTAGGCAAGATCGCCTGGTTATACAGCAGAGGGTTCGAGGGTTTGTTGCTGCGGAGGAGGGAGTCTCGACGCAGTTAGCAAAAAATTTAATCCGTGCATTTCAGGATGTTGGTCAGATTAAAGAGCTTACGGTCTCAGGGGTTGAAATGTTGGAAGATGATATTCGCAGTGGTCGGTGCAGCGTCGATCAACTTTTGATTGCTATGTTGCACATAGATGAGCAAACGGTTCGGGATTCATTTGTGCAGGGGCGCGATGCAGTCGTGAGCTTGAACAATCTAGTGCGTATCTCGACGGTTGATCCTGAGGATACGTTGGTAGAAAAGTCGATTTTTTATGATCTTGCATTATCCTCAATCGAAGGGGCTGAATCGGATCGTTTGGTGAAGGGAATTAAAGAGAACGAGAGTCTTGCTTTTCGGGCTGCTGTTGTTCGGTCAATTCGCTTTCTGCAGAACGAGAATGTGTTGGATGCCGTGATCGAGGAGTATCTTGAGGATACTAGGGATGTGGTGTTGGGAGGGCCAACAGGTATAGGATTCAATTTTCGGGTGTGCGATATCACAGTGCACGAATTCCATAAGAGGTATCGTGTTGGGGTGTTTGGTATTCCTGGAGTGAGGGTGTCAGATTCAGAATTGAAGAGAGTGAAGGAATTGCATCTGAATGCGAGCGAGAGGAGGGAGCGACGACATGAGGCCTCGATCCAGGATATGGGGGCGGAATCGAGTTCCGAGGATGAGGCAGAGGTTGGCGATAGTCGTGCCTATTTGTGGTGGGGTGCTTCGATCTTATTAGCAGTGTTGGCTTACCTGATTAAGATGAGGCTTTCCGAACGTTCTCCCGGAAGAGACTAAATGGTAGCGGCAGGTGAGCGGCGAACCGGGACAGGCATTTCCTAGGCTCTGACGAGCGGGCGGTTGCCGCGGGACGGTGGTGTTGGCGGAGCCTGAGCGACGGCCTGCGGGATGGACGCTCGGCTCAACGGAGTGAGTTGGCTTGGCCAGCGAAGATTGGCTGCGTGACACAGGGCAGAAGCCCTGTGCTGTGATCCAGCCTCCTTTCAGGAGAGCTTGGAGAGGGGCTGATCAACTTCGCCATCGACCGGCTTGAGGATGAGCCGTGTCTCTCCAGATGTCCCCGAGGATTCGTGAGCCGTAGAGCCCGAGAGCATGCGATGTGCGCTGCCAGGCCCTCAGCTAGCATTTACAGCATCTGTGCCCATCTGCGCCGATCTGTGGCTCTGACAACGGACCTATCTGCGGCCCCGATCAGCGGCCCTATTCGGCTTCGCCGTTTTTGATCTTCTCGAGTTCTTCCCAGCGTTCGTAGAGAACAGGGACCGCCTCTTTGGCGGCTTTGAGGTCGGCTTCGAGTTGTTGCCAATCGTCGGCGTGGTTTTCGTAGAAATCCGGAGCGGTGAACTCGGCCTCGAGGGTGGCGACTTTTTCTTCGGCGGCGAGGATGTCCTCCTCGATGGTTTCGAGTTCGCGGGTTTCGTTGTAGGTGAGCTTGCGCTTACGGCCCTGGCTTTTTGGTGCGCTGGTTTGTTTTGCAGCGGCGGCCTGGGCTTGCCACATGGCGTCGACCTTGTCGCGGGCGGCCTTTTTCTCGAGGTAGTAGTCGTAGTTGCCTTCCTGATAGTGGACCACGCCATTGCCCTCGAACCCAAGAGTGGCGGTGCAGACGCGGTTGAGGAAATAGCGGTCGTGGCTGACCACGATGACACAGCCGTCGAAGTGAACGAGCGCTTCCTCCAGCACGCGGAGTGTGGCGAGGTCGAGGTCGTTGGTCGGTTCGTCGAGCACCAATACGTTGCCGCCGCGTTTGAGGATCTTCGCGAGCAGGACACGGCTACGTTCGCCGCCGCTGAGGAGCTCGATCTTCGTGTTGATGCGGTCTTCGGTGAAGAGGAAACGTCGCAGGTAGCTGCGCAGGCTGATGCGTTCGGTGCCCAATTGAACGTAGTCCACGCCCTCGCCGACGTCTTCCCAGACGGCTTTTTGGTCGTCGAGAAGGAGGCGGTCCTGGTCGACGAAGTTGATTACGGCCTGGGTGCCGACTTTGACCGATCCGGTGGTGGGCTCGAGCTTGCCGAGCAGCGTCTTGAGCAAGGTGGACTTGCCGAGGCCATTGGCGCCGACGATGCCGAGGCGCTCACCGGGCTCGAGTTTGAGGGTGAGGTTCTCGAAGAGAACGCGCTCATCGTAGGCGAATCCAATGTTGGTGGCTTCGATCACACGGTTCGAGAGCTGCGGGGCGGGCGGGATGATGAGATCGATGTCCATCTCCTTTTCCGGAGCGTCCTTGCCGGCCTCTTCGAAATAGCGGTCGAGGCGGTCGCGCGACTTCGTGCGGCGGGCGCTCGGGGACTTGCGCACCCATTCGAGTTCCTTTTTCAGGAAGCGCTGGCGTTTGTGTTCGGCCTGGGCTTCCGAGGCGTCGCGCTCGGCGCGGGTGATGAGGAAGTCGGTGTAGTTGCCCTCGTAGGTTTCGCATTTGCCGCGTCGGATCTCGACGATGCGGGTAGTGATGCGGTCGAGGAAATAACGGTCGTGGGTGACGAAGAGGCAGGTGCCGCGGTATTTGTTGAGGAACTGCTCCAACCACTCGATGGATCCGGTTTCGAGGTGGTTGGTCGGTTCGTCGAGGATGAGGAAATCCGGCTCGGGCAAAAGCGCGCGGCACAGCGCGACGCGGCGTTTTTCCCCGCCGGAGAGCGTGCCGATGACGCGGTCGGGTGCTGGGGCGTGGAGGTTGTTGAGCAGGCTTTCGGCGCGTTGATCGATGGTCCAGCCGTCGAAGTGGGTGATGCGCTCCATCAGGTCGGCGGCTTTGGTGCTGTCGGCCGGGAGGGATTCGTACTCGGCGATCATGTCGCGGATGAACCCGGCACCGGAGAGCACGGCGTCGAGCACGGTGGAGGATTCGTCCAACTCGAAGTCCTGCGGCAGGTAACCGGTGACGAGGCCGCGGCGGGTGACAAATTCTCCAGAATCCGGAGCGAACACACCGGCGGCAATCTTGAGCAAAGTCGATTTGCCCGAGCCATTGCGGCCGACCAGGCCAACGCGGTCGCCTTCGTGGATGGCGAGGGTGGCTCCGTCGAGTACGGACTGGTGACCGTAGGCAACGGTGAGTTCGCTGGCGCTGGCAATGGCTGGTGTGTCGGACATGGGATCGCGGCTGGAGTTCTCCGCCAAGGTAAATGTGGATGCGCCGATTGCCAGCGGTTACCCGCCGATTTGGGGAGTTGGTTGTAGGTGTGGAATTTGCGAGTGTCTTGTCGTGTTGGGAGCGGCCGGCGGGTGGGTGATGCGCGTTGGCGGTGCCGCAGGCTTGGCCTAGGCTGAGTCGGCGCGGAATATCCCAGGGTGTGGTCGCCTGAGGCTCCCGTCACCCTGGGCTGGTTTGCGGCTCCCTCTCAGGGAGCGATTGACGGAGATGGGGCTTAGGCTAGTGGCATTTGAGCGTGTCCCTGATTGCTGGGAGCGCTTCTTTGTGCTTGATCTGCCAGCGGTGAAAATGCTGTATTCCGTGGCTATGCTAACGAATGCGCAACATGTGTCGAAAGCGACAATCAGTGCCGCGGTGGAGATCATCGGAAGGGATGGGATCACCGAGGAGGAGATCGAGGACGAGGTGTTGGCATTGGTTGGCGACCCATTGGTGGCGCGGCGCCTGATCGACTGGGTGCCGGAGGTGTTTGGCAGGGTGCTGGTTGCCAGTATGGGGCGGGTGACGGTGGTGAAGGAGTTCGAGGTGCAGGACGAGCGCGGCGAGTGGCGTCGGCTGCCATTTGAGTCCGAGCCGATTGTGGCGGTGGCGCAGCAGCGGGCGCGCGAGTTGGGTGCGCAATCGCCGAACGATCTGTTTCTCAAAGTGGCGCTGCGCAGCGCGGTGGCGTCGGCCGTGGCGGACGCGATCAAAGAAGGGCACCCGCTGACGGGCAGCTCGATTGGTGGCCCGTCGTTTGTGACGCTTCCTGCGAGTGTCTACCTGAATGGGCAGGGGTGATCGTAGTGGGTGGATGGTGTCCGTTCGTGATGGGATGGGTGCTGGTATTACCTGGGTTGGCACTCGCCAGAGGCTCGTTGACCCCAGGCTGTTATGAGACTCGCTTTCAGCGAGAACTTGGGCTGGCGTGCGATTGTAGGATGTCTGTATTGCCCAGTTTCATCACGAGGATGAGCGCGGTTCGCGCCTTGCGTCATTCGAAAAAGCTCTCGGCCATTTCGCCAATTTGGTAGTTCAATTGGTATCACTCGAAGGCATTGAGAACGCCGACCCACGCGGTGTCTTCGAGTTGTTCGGTCAGTCGGTCGATTTTCTTCTGCAGTTTGTTGCGGGATTCTTCGTCGGTGGATGGGCCGGCGTCGGCGAGCTCTCTGGTGGCGAACCGTTGCATCAGATCGAGACCTTCGATGTAACGTTGAGTCTCTTCATTCTCACAGGCTGTCCATTGTGATTTGAACCGCGCTTTTTGGGCTTCGGTCATGCGGACGGGGCGCAGCCAATGGAGCCAGAGTATTGCTCGCTCCGTGTTGTCTGGTGCCAAGGACTCGACCTTGCTGAGCGCGCGGTCGACGAAGCCCCGGACTTCCGCCGAACGTGAGACACCCTCGTTGCTGTAATAGTGTGCAGCCATGAAGACGAATGCGTCCTCGTAGTCGTCCGGGTTGCCGTTTTTGCGACCAGCATCCGTTAGGCGCAGCAGGGATCCTTTCGGTGCTTTTTTATCGAAGCCCTTGCTGACGCTTTTGCGGCCGGCTGTGTTGATCCCCACCGAGCAATAGCTGACGGGAACCGCGCCTCCCGATCCATTCAGTTCACCGCAAAAGCTGATGTATCCTTGGAACCTGCCAATCTTCTTGTGAAGCAGCATCAACGCGTCCATCCCTGAGCCGTAACCGGCACCGAAGAGCCGCTCCGGATCGACGGGAAGGTTTTCTTCCATCGAGGCCAGCCAGCTTTCGGCCAGATCTGGGGCTGCGCTTTTCATGAGGCTGCCTTTGGCCTCCGTGTTCATGACCACCGGCCACCCGGCGATTTCCGCGCCACGTGCCAGACGCTTGAGATGTTTGGTCTGGGCTGTGGTTTGAGTGATGTAGCAGACGGTGGGAAGTTTGGTGTCTGGCAGCGCCGATCCGGGCACGTAGGCGACGAGGTAGGTCATCTCCCCCGCGGGGATTTCGTCGATAAATGTCCCCTTTGGCTGTTGGGTGGGTGTGGAATTGGACGCCTCCCCGGGCGCCTGTGCCGGGGCTCCTTTGAAATGCTGCTCGAGGAACTGTTGGTCCGCTGGGGAGAGTTTTTCCAGCGGGACTCGGAGCAGGTCGCCTGTGGCGGATTCTAAAATAACATCGCCGGCGTCGATCCCGTGGGCGACGGCGGCGATTTGAGTTCCTTGAGAAGAGGTCCAGGTGCGCGATGCAGTGGGGGCGCTGATGACACTGGATACGCAGAGCAGGACGGCGGAAAGCCGGAGGGCTGCTTTGGTGATCATCCTGCGATCACAACACGCCGCTTAAAATATAACAAGTGTCGATTACTGCTATTTGTTTTCTTCGACGGGGTGTTTGCCCTTTTTGGCGTCGACGTAGAGAGCGGATTCGATGCAGTGGGTGAGGGTGACCATGTCGACGGGTTTGCCGAGCATGCGCAGGTCGCCGCTTTCGACGACGGAGTTCTCGCTGATTTCGCCCTTGGCCACCAATGCGGTGAGCATGATGATTGGGATTTTGGCGGTGGCTGGGCGTTTGCGCAACTCGGCGACGACGTCGCCTCCGTCCATGCCTGGCATGACGATATCGAGCAGGATGAGGTCTGGGAGGAAGACCTGGGCGGTTTGCACGGCGTGTGGGGCGTGGTTGACCTCTTTGACCTCGTATTTTCCGGTGCCCTCAAGATTGAGTTTTACCAGACGGGTGAAGCCGGCTTCGTCGTCGACAATGAGAATGCGTTTTTTGACCATGGGGTTTTCCTCCTATGTGTTGAGTTTATCAGGTTATGGAGAGAATCGGAAGCTGTGATGCGGATGGCGGCTCAGTCGGTTGGGTTGTTCTCGTGATCGGCCGATTCGTTACTCGAGACTTTCATCATGATACGAATGGCGGTGCCCGCTCCGACTTTGGAGAATACGTCAATCCAGCCATTGTGGAGGTCGATGATCTTGCGGCAGATCGAGAGGCCGAGTCCGGTGCCTTCTCCTGTGGGTTTGGTAGTGAAGAAGGGATCGAAGATACGCTGCAGGTTTTCGCTGGAGATGCCGGGGCCCGTGTCTTTGATGGTGATGGTGGTGACGGTGTCGCCGGTGCGCAGGTGGTCCCGTGTGCGGATGCCGGCGTCGTAGGGCAAGCCGACCAGTTGCTCGGTCGAAGTACTGATGGTGAGTGTTCCCCCCGAGCGGCCCATTGCCTGGATGGCGTTGAGAGCCAGGTTGACCACCACTTGCTCGAACTTTTGGACGTCGACCCGCATTTCCGGTAGATCGGGTGCCAGGTCGAGCTCGAGGTCGATGTGGTCACGTGTGAGCTCGTGGCGCAGGAAGGGCAGGCAGCTTTCCACGATGAAGTTCATGGTCACGTGGTGGAACTCGAGCTGGCGGTTGGCCGAGAAGTCCACCATTCCGTGAACGATGGCCTCGGCGCGCTTCACCGCGGTGCGCATTTGTTCGAGCACTTCCTCCAAGTTAGGGTCTACTTCCTTCGGCAGGTTGCTCATGTATTCGATCCCCATCAGCATCATCGCCAATGGGTTTTTCACCTCGTGGGCGACGCCGGCGGCGAGGCGGCCGATCGATTCCATTTTCTCCGCCTGGATGAGCTGGAGCTGGATCAGCTTGAGTTCTTTGTACGCATCCTCGTACTTGCGGCTAAGTTTGCGCAGTTTCCGCTCCGCCTTGATCCGCGGGGTGATGTCCGCCGCCATCCCGCCGACGCCTGTGAGAAAGCCTTTCTCGTCGTAGAGCGGGAAGGCCCAAGTCAGCGAGACAAACTCGCGGCCGTGCGCGATCATGTGGTCTTCAAACTCGTGGGGCTTGCCGCTTTGTGCCACTTCGGCGTCGTGGTCGAGCATCTTGGTGGCGCGGTCTTTCTCGAACAAATCGTGGGGTGTCTTGCCCTCGATTTCGCGGCGGGTGATGCCCCATGCTTCTTCGGCGCAGCGGTTGATCAAAGTGAAGCGGCCATTGAGGTCGCGGGTGTAGATCAGGAAAGGTGCGCGGTTCATGATCCGGTTGAGCAAATCGTAACCGGCGGCAGGTCCCGTCCCCGACTGGTTCCCCCTGCGGAACGAGGCGACTTCCACCACGATCACTCCTTGTACCGGCCGTCCTTTGACTTGGGCGTAGACGGTGTCGCCGCTTTTGGCGAGGTAGCGCTTGGTTTTGTGGTATGTGCCGAGGCCGGCTTTGATAATCGCCTGGGTGTCACGGATATCGGCGGTCCTGTCTTCCTTCTTGGTTAATTTGAAGTTGTTGTTACCGACCAGGTCCTCCGGCTTCTCGTAGCCTAGCATTTCGGCGAACTGTCGGTTCATCGCCAGAATTTCCCCCTCCTTGGTGATGATCTGAGCAGGGGATGGTAACCAATGGATCCAATCAAAATCGGGCTTGCCTGCGGATGTGGGGGACGGTGGCATTGGTTGGTTTGAGGAAATCGGGCGGAGGGGCAGTGACGGCCTGACGAGGTGCCGTAGGATTGGTCAACAAATCCGTGCAGGCTTCATGTGAAGATTACGCTTCAAAGGATCTTTCAGGATATGCTGGATATTTATTGCGGAAGATAGGATGGTGTTGCTCGCGCGGCGCAGGCCATCCGATCAGGTGGGTAGTCGTGACCAGAATTATCCAATTTGATCATCCTTTCCAAGTTCCTATGAGTCAGCGTCGGATCGCCTATCTTTACTCTCGCTACCCTGTTGTTTCGCAGACGTTCTGCGATTCCGAGATGTTGGAGCTTGGGCGTCAGGATGTGGATTTGGTGGTGGCATCGATTTGCCCGCCGAAGGACAGTTTCCGGCACGAGCGGTTGAATGATTTGCAGGCGCCGGTTTTCCATCAGCCGGGCACTGCGGTACTCAAGCGCCTGGAGGCCGAGGCGCGGGCCGACGGATCATGGCCGCAGGAAATGATCGATCGCCACGAGCGCGAGTACGGGCCGTCTTATAAAGCGGCGACGCGGGCGCGCAATGCATTGTACTTTTCCAAGTTGTTCAAACGGTTGGGCGTGTCGCACTTCCACGTGCACTTTGCCAACCGAGCGACCCACACGGCTTTGTTTATCAAAGCAATCTCTGGCATTACCTTCAGTTTTACCCCGCACGCCCAGGACTTCATGGTCGACTTGGGGAGCGATGATTTGTTGCGCGAGATGTGCCGCGAAGCAAAGTTCGTAGTCGCTGTCAGTGATTTCTCCCGTAACCTTCTGTGCGAAACCTGTCCCGACTCGTGTGATAAAATCACTCGCATCTATAACGGGATCGATCCCGAGGGCTTTCCTCTGGCATCGCCCGGATCGGAGTGGGCCAACGGGATGCCGCTGCGCATCATCAGTGTCGGCCGCTTGATCGAGTTCAAGGGCTTCCGCCATTTGATCGATGCGGTGGCAAAGCTCAAGCAACAGGGAATCCCAGTCGACTGCCGGATCATTGGCGAAGGTCCGTGGCATGAGCGCTTGAGCCAACAAATCGGTGAGCTCGGGCTGGAGGATGAAGTGCAGTTGCTCGGGCGCCGATCGCAGGATGCAGTGAAGGCGGAGCTGCTGGCGGCCGATGTCTTCGCGTTGCCGTGTATCGTCGACTCCAAGGGCGCCAGTGATATTCTACCAACAGTCATCACTGAAGCGATGGCTTGTGGGTTGCCTATTGTTTCGACCCATCTCGTGGGAGTGCCGGAAATGGTCGATGATGGCGTGACTGGGTTCCTCGCGGAGCCTGGTAACAGCGACGAGCTCGTTGCGGCATTTACCCGATTGTTTGAGCGCCCGCAGTTGGCGTATTCGATGGGGCGTGCCGGCCGTGAACGCATGGAGCGTATTTTCGCGCTGAAGGTGACGGCGGGGCAGCTCAAAGAACATCTGATGGCCGCGGTTGCGGATGATGCAGCAGCCGGAACCCCAGCTGAACTGATGGTTCTAACGGATTCTCTGCCACAGGTCTCCGAGGATTTGGGCGATGCTGCGTTGGCTCAGGAGCTGAACTGGTTGCTGGATTGCAGTGGCGTGAATGTGTTGTCACTCACCGAGCAAGGCGCCTGTGCAATGCCGGAGCCTCTGGCACGTCACATTGGCGAACGCCTGGAGTTTGTGCCCGATGGCATGGTGCTTGAGATGGAGTGGCGCAGCCGGACCGAGTGGCGCCAGCAAATGGAAAACCTACGCTGCAGCCTTCATCAGGCCATCGATGGCGAGACCTTCTTGCTTCACGCGCGGCGTGCGGTCTGGCTCGCGCAGGCCATCGAGCGCAACGGGGTGAAGCGTGTTCACGCCTCGCGGTCCGAGTGCGCGCTGGTGGCGTGGCTGGTTTCCCGTCTGATCGGCGTGCCGTTCACCGTCGGGGTGGAAGAAGGTGCCGCCTGGTCGTCATCGCTGTGGAAGCACATTTTGAAGGATGCCGACAAGGTATCCATCGCCGACCACCGGGTGGCGAAGAAGGCCGAACAAACCGGAACAGCCGACACCCTGCACCTGGCGGTCCCCGAGTTGAAAGTGAAGCGCCTCGGCCCGATCCGCTGGCGCCAGCAGGCACTTCCAATTGCTACTGAGACGCGCAAAGCCGCGTTGATGAAGTTTCTGTCCCTTGGTTAGGGGGCTCCGGATGTCGATTGATTCAGCTTTCTAGCGGTACCACACCACGGTGATGCCGTGGATGCTGCTGTGGAATGTCTGAATCTGGACGATCTCGATGTGTGGGTTGTGATTGATCCACGCTTCGGCTTGCGCGTGGGATCTCTCGATCAATCCATAATCAAACTCGATATTGCCGAGCCGGGATTTCATCACTTCTTTGAAGACAGCCCGCTGGATGGCTTTCACCATCGGGGTGTCCGACTGCTCTGGAAGAGGTGGTGGGGTATTCATGTGGGGGGATGGAACCACAGAGGCCGCAGAGAGCACAGAGGAATTGTTTGGAAAGAGGGGATGTCGCGAGGCTGCTGCTCTTCTAGTACCCTGAGTCAGGTTCGTGGTCGCTCCGACGGATTGAATGGCGCCGGGGACGTTGAGCTATCCGCAGATGGTATTGCTTCTAACTACAAAACAATCTGTGGAATCCGCGTAATCTGCGAATGGCCAAAAGCGACCACGGGTAGTGTGGTTGAAACCACAAAGGGCACGAAGCACACGAAGGATTTGAAGGAGGGGGATCCTTTGCGTCTTTGCGGCTCTGCGTGAGTATTTTAACGTGAGGCTGCGCCCGATGGGACGGGGGGCTTATTTCAAGGCGGCGGCGATGAAGGGGGCGGTGTGGGAGGTCTTTTTGGCGGCGACTTGCTCCGGGGTGCCGGCGGCGGTGATGGTGCCGCCGTTAGGGCCGGCGTCGGGGCCGATGTCGATGAGGTAATCGGCTTCGGCCATGACATCGACATTGTGTTCGATGACCATGACGGTGTGGCCGTCGTCGACGAGGCGGTGGAGGACGTCGATGAGTTTGGCGACGTCTTCCATGTGCAGACCGATGGTAGGTTCTTCGATCAGGTAGAGACAACCGGGAGCCTCGCGCAATTTGAGCTTGGCGTTGGCGCTGCGGCCGACTCCACGGATCAACTGTGCGACCAGTTTGATGCGCTGGGCTTCGCCGCCGGAGAGCGTCGGGCTTGGCTGGCCGAGCTGGAGGTAGCCGAGGCCGGTGTCGGTGAGCAGCTCGAGGGTGCGACGAATTTTCGGATGGGCGTCGAAGAACGCAGCGGCCTCCTCAATGGTCATGGCCATGACATCGCCGATGGACTTGCCATTGTAGAGCACCTCGAGGGTGGCGGAGTTGTAGCGCTGGCCATTGCACTCGTCGCACGGCACCCAGGTGGTGGGGAGGAAGTTCATTTCCAGCTTCACGCGGCCGTTGCCTTTACAGGCTTCGCAGCGTCCGCCTTCCGTATTGAACGAGAAGCGGGAGGCGGTGTAGCCGCGGAGGCGTGCGTCCGGGACGTTGGCGAACAACTTGCGGATGTCGTCGAAGACCTTGACGTAGGTCGACGGTGTGGAGCGCGAGGTTTTGCCAATCGGTGACTGGTCGACTTCGTAGACGGCGGTGAGTTGGTCGAAGCCGGTGGCGGACTTGCAGAGGTCGCTGAAGTCCGGCTTTTTCGTGGTCTTCTTCTTACCGGCGAGAGCCTGGGCGACCGGGTGGACGACGCCGCGCATCAGCGTGCTTTTGCCGGACCCGGAGACGCCGGTGATGACGGTGAGGCGCTTCTCCGGGATCTGAACATTGAGGTCCTGGAGGTTGCGCAGGTGGGCGCCGTTGATCTTGAGCCACCCTTGCTTCGCGGACTTGGCGGGGAGCTTGCGGCGGGTGCCGTGGATCGGGTGTTGCATTGGCGCCTTCATGTGGCGCGCCGTGGCGGAGATCCTCGTTTTGCGTTTGATCTGGGCGAGCGACCCGGACGCGACGACTTCCCCGCCGAGGCGGCCTGCGCCGGGGCCGAGGTCGATGATGTGGGACGCGCGCTGCATGGTTTCCTCATCGTGTTCGACGACGAGCAGCGAATTCCCCTGGGTGCGCAGTTGTTCGAGGGTGTCGAGCAAGTGTTTGTTGTCCTTCGGGTGGAGACCGATGGTGGGTTCGTCGAGGACGTAGAGGACGCCGCGCAGGTTCGACCCGAGTTGGGCGGCGAGGCGGATGCGCTGGGATTCGCCGCCGGAGAGCGTGGTGGCCGCGCGGTCGAGCGAGAGGTAGCCGAGGCCGACCGATTCCATGAAGTGGAGGCGCTGGGTGATCTCGGGCAGGATGTCGCGGGCGATGAGTTTTTCGCGTCCGCTGAACGTGAGGCTGGAGATGTCGGCTTTGAGTGAGGCGACGTCGCGGGTGACGAGTTCCGGTAGCGACCACGGGTGGCCTCCGCTTTCTGGCAGGCGCACGGCGCGGGCATTGCGGTGGAGGCGTGAGCCGCCGCATTGCGGGCAGGCGACGAGTTCCGATTCGGCGGCATTTTCGAGTCGGCGTTCCTCGTTGAGTTCTTCTTCCAGCACGGATTCCTCTCGGCCGGTGGGTTTGGCGAACGAGTGGACGAAGCCGAACCCTCGGCATTCGGGGCACCATCCGCGCGGTGAGTTGAACGAGAATGTGTTGGGCTCCAGGTCGTCGAACGACTCACCGGTGACCGGGCTGACGGCGCGGGTGCTGAAGACCTGAAGCGATTTCGAACGTCCGGCGAGCACGCGCAGCGTTCCTTTGCCGTGGAGCAGCGCGGTGGCGATTAGTTCGTCCATCGCGGTGACGGACAGTCCGCCTTTTGGAACCTCACCGATGACGATGTCGATGTCGTGGGTTTTGAAACGTTCCAGTGGTTGGAAGCCGTCGATGGCGGTGATTTTGCCATCGACCAGCAAATGGGTGAACCCTTTGCGGCCCGCGGCTTCCGCGACGTCGGTGTGGAAGCCTTTACGGTTGCGGATGACGGGCGCGAGCACCTTCAGCGACGCGGATTTGGCGAGCTCGTGGAGCTGTGAGCTTATGGCCGATTCCGACTGCGAGACCACAGGCACGCCGGACTCCGGGCAATGCTGGATGCCGACTTTGGCAAAGAGCAAACGCAGGAAATGGTAGACCTCCGTGACCGTACCAACCGTGGACTTCCCGCCTCCGCGCGAGATGCGTTGTTCGATGGCGACGGTCGGCGGCAGGCCGTCGATGTGGTCGACGTCCGGCTTTTCCATCTGCTCGGCGAACTGGCGGGCATAGGGCGACATCGAGTCGAGGAAGCGGCGTTGGCCTTCGGCGAAGACGATGTCGAAGGCGATGGTCGACTTGCCGGATCCGCTGAGGCCGGTGATGACGACGAACTCATCTCGCGGGATGTCGAGGTTGATGTTTTTGAGGTTGTGCTCGCGGGCGCCGTGGATCGAGATGGTGTTGGTTTCGGGTGGGGCGGCGTTGTAGTGGGCCTCGGATTCGGCGGCGAGCGAGCGGCCGTCGGTGAGGAGTTCGGCGAGGAAGCGTCCGGTATGGGTATCTCGCTCGGCGACTTCCTCCGGCGTGCCGGTGGCGACGACGAGGCCACCGTCGGCGCCGGCGTCCGGGCCTAGGTCGATGACGTGGTCGGCGCACTTGAGGACGTCGAGGTTGTGCTCAATGACCAGCAGCGAGTGGCCGGAGTCGACCATGCGTTGGAAGGCGGCGAGCAGCAGGCGGATGTCGTCGAAGTGGAGGCCGGTGGTCGGTTCGTCGAAGATGAAAAGTGTTTTGCGCGTGGACTTGCCCGACGGACTTTCCAGCAAGTGGGAGATGAGCTTGAGGCGCTGGGCCTCGCCGCCGGAGAGTGTGTTGACGGGTTGGCCGATACGGAGGTAGCCGAGGCCGAGTTCGCGCATCAGGTCGAGGGCGTCGAGGATGCGTTGAAGGTCGCGGTTGGGCTTTTTGTGACCGGCGCGTCCGGCGAAGAAGTCGCGCGCTTCGTCGGTGGTGAGCTCCAGGGTTTCGGCGATGGTTTTGCTGCCGAGGGTGAACTCGAGCGCCGCGCTGTGGTAGCGTTTGCCCTCGCACTCAGGGCAGACCACGAACAGATCGCTGAGGAACTGCATCTCGATCTTTTCCCAACCCATGCCGCCGCAGCGCTCGCAGCGTCCGCCGGATGTGTTGAATGAGAAGTAACCTGGCTTGAGATCCTGGGCTCGCGCTTGTGGTGTGTTGGCGAAAAGCTTGCGGATAGCGTCGAAGACCCCGAGGTAGACGACCGGAGTCGAGCGAGGGGTGCGGGCGATGGGCGTTTGGTCGACCATCACGACGTCGCTGAGGTTTTCCGTGCCGGCGAGCGAGCGGATGCGCCCTTGGGACGTGCCAGAGGCGGTGGCTTTACCCAATGCGGCGGCGATGTGCGGGTGGAGAATGTGGTGGACCAGCGTGGACTTGCCGGAGCCGGAAACCCCGGAAACCGCGCAAAAGACACCGAGCGGAATGTCGACGTTGAGCTTCTTCAGGTTGTGGCCGCTGGCACCATTGACGCGCAGCCAGTTCTTCAAGGTCGGACGTCGGCGCTGGGCGGGGATGGCGATCTCCGCGGTGCCGCCGAGGTATTGTGCGGTGAGTGATTTCGGAGTGGTGGCGGGCGAGAGCTTGGCCAATGGGCCGGAGAAGACGAGGTCGCCGCCGTCCTTGCCTCGGCCCGGACCGATGTCGACCAAGTGGTCGGCGGCGCGCATGACGGACTCTTCATGTTCCACGACGACGATGGTGTTGCCCTGGTCGCGCAGGCGGTGCATCACCTCGATCAGGCGGGACGTGTCGCGCGGGTGGAGGCCGACCGATGGTTCATCGAGAACGAAGAGCGTACCGGTGAGTGCGGCGCCGAGGCAGGTGGTGAGGTTGACGCGTGCGGTTTCGCCGCCGGAGAGGGTACGGGTTTCGCGGTCGAGAGTGAGGTAGGTCAGGCCGACCTTGGTCAGGTAGTTGAGGCGAGACTCGACGTTTTCGTAGACCAGGCGGGTGGCCGGGTCGTCCTTGGGCAGTAGCGGTGCGACTTCGTTGCGGAAGAACGGCAGCAGCAGGTTGACCGGCGTGGTCCAGACCTCCGGCAGTGTGAGGTCGGCGATGCGGAAGTTGAGCGCATCAGGTTGAAGGCGCGCGCCACGGCAGGCCGGGCATTCCGTGTAGTCGCGGAAGCGGCTCAGGAACACACGGACGTGCATCTTGTAGGACTTGGATTCCAGCCAATCGAAGAACCCACGCACGCCGTACCACGCCTGGTTCGCCCACGCGTCGTCCGGGTCGGCATAGCCGGGGTCGCCGTCGCGCACCCAGTCCTGGTCGTCTTCGTCGAGGTCTTCGAATGGAACGTCGAGATCGAGGCCGCGGGTTTTGGCGCAGCGGATCAGGTCGCGTTGGCACTCGCTGTAGGTTTCCCCTTGGAAGGCTTTGACCGCTCCCTCGCGGATACTCAGCGTGGGATCCGGGATGGCGCGGTGGATGTCGAGTGCGATGACCTTGCCGAAGCCGCGGCATTTCGGGCAGGCGCCGACCGGTGAGTTGAACGAGAAAAGCCCGGGTGTGGGTGGGTGGAGGCGGATGCCGCTTTCGGGGCAGAGCCAGTCGGCGGTGAAGCGTTGCTGGTCGCCGGACTTGGAATCGATGAGCACGGCTTCGCCTTTGCCTGAATGGAGTGCGGCCTCAATGGCTTCGAGCAGGCGCGTGCGTTGGTCGTCCTTTGAGCGAATGCGGTCCTGGACGACGAGCACTTCGGCGGGGAGACGCTTTTTCGAGTAGCTTTCCGGTTCATCCGTGCGCAGCACCTCGCCGAAGATGACGACGCGCAGCACGCCTTGCTGGTGGAGGAACTCGAAGAACTCCGCGGGCTCTTTGTCGGTGGGGGCGGGAACGGGAAAGGTGACCAGCAGCGCGCGGTCCTCCCATTCGTTGAGCGCGAAGCTGAGGATGGACTGGGCGGTGGCTGGAACGACTTCGAGGCCGGTTTGCGGGCAGTAGCCCTTTGCCAGCCGGGCGAAGAGAATCTTCAGGTAGTCGTTGATCTCGGTGATGGTGCCGACGGTCGAGCGGGACGTGCGGACGTTGTTGGTTTGCTCGATGGCGATGGCCGGTGGGATGCCGTCGATGCGGTCGACCTGGGGTTTGTCCATGCGGTCGAAGAACTGCCGGATGTAGGGCGAGAACGTTTCGACGTAGCGGCGCTGGCCTTCGGCGTAGAGTGTTTGGAAGGCGAGCGAGGATTTGCCGGAGCCGGATGGGCCGGTGACCACGGTGAGCTTGCCGACAGGGATTTCGAGGTCGATCCCGTTAAGGTTGTTTTGGCGGGCTCCTGTGACGCGGATGACGCGCTGCTTTGTGGGTTGTTTTTTGCGGGGCATCCGGTGGGGTGGGTGGTAGAAGAATATTACGTCTCGCGCGGCGGTTTCGGGCTGCTGGGTTGCTGGGGCTTTCTGGAGTGAATGGTGGCTGCGCTTCGAGGGATGGTGGTTTTTTCTGCGTAGCGAGACCTTCTGTCCATCATGTGAACCCTGACTAGTTCCCGAAGCGGGGGCTTACGCCGGATCCGAGCCAACGAAGCGTTGGGCCCAGTCGGCGGGAAGGCGCATTGGTTTGCCGGCGGGCATTTGAACCAGGGCCAGTGATTGGCGTGCGGTGACCAGCAGGGTGTCGTCCGCCTCGCGGTACATGCGGAACTCAACCCAGAAGCGTACGCGTTCCAGAGCTGCCAGGGTGCCTTCGATGCGCAGTTTGTCGCCGAGCTTGCCCGGGCGTTTGTAGTCGACTTCCGTGCGGCAGAGGACGGGGAAGACCTGGGAATCGGCCATCGAGCGGAGGTCCATGCCCATTTTGGTGGCGAGGTGGGTGCGCGCGGTTTCGATCATGCGCAGGTAGGCCAGGTTGTGGACCACGCCGCCGCAGTCGGTGTCGAAGAACATGACGTCTTCGTGCGTGGTGATTTCTGGAGTTTGAAGATCTGGCGAGGCTTGCATGAGGGAATCCTGTCTTATAGGTCTGTTTGTGTTCTTGACGGAGACCGACGAAATATGGTCGGTTGAGCAACTTAGCGATCACAATATTCCATGCAGCGAGTTTTTTCCAAATCCCTGATCCGGCCATCATTGGTAGTTAGTTTGTCCGCGTTGATGGGATTGGCGGTGGTCGAGGCTGGGTATGTTCGTCCGTCGGTAGAGAAGGGATTGTTTTGCAACGAGATGTTGACTTTGGATGTTGGTCAGCGGCGCGAGGTGGCATCGATTTTGGCGGCGCTGGTGCGCAATTTCCCGGGATCCAAGGCGGACGACAATGGAGTGCGTGCGCGGGCTGTGGCGATCGCTCTGAGGTTGGACCCGACGAACCGCGACGCGATTACGGCCAATGGGATGTTTGCGCGTGGTTTGCCATTGACCAAAGTCGAGGGGATGGGGTCGTTCACCGAGTTGACCGGAGATCTTAATGATTTGGTCACTTATTTGACCAGCGATTCTGCGACCCAGGAGGACCGGAAGCTCGGGCATTATTTGCAGGATATCGGATGGCGCGTGGACCCTAATGGTGCAGCTGGGCGCTCTTACCAGGTGTTGTTGGATGCCGGCAACGGCGTGGATTGGGATGGCATTGTGGATGCTGCGGTGGACGACGAGAACGCTGAAGGCTCGTCGGAAGGCGATGATGCCAAGTACGGGGGATTCGAGGATGATGCGGGTTTGGTGGTAGAGCAGAAGGAGTCGCCGCAAGAAGTGTTGCCGGAGAAGAAGTCCGAGCCGGAGGACTTGAGAGCAGACGGCTCTCGTTTGTTGCTCCCGAAAGCGGAGGTCTCGACCATGGTGTCGGCTCCGGGGCGTGGGTTTATGCCGGAGGTGACTACCTTGACGGTGCAGAAGAACACGCGCGAGTGGAAGTGGGTGACGGGCAAACGCAAGGAGGGGGATGACAAGAAAAACAAGCGGGGGAAAGCGCGGCAGGAGTGGGTGAGTGTGCCGCGTGATCAAGGGATGCGCATGGGGTTCGCCAAAGGACACAATTTCTCCAAGAGTTTTTGCAAGCGCACCGAGCGGGCGCTGCGCGAATTGCAGAAGACGTATAAAGGCTGGCCCAAGGGGCTGGTGGTCGAAGCAGAGGCCAAATATTACGGCAAGGTCAGCGGGTCTTTGGGTGCGCTGGCGGCGTTGGTAGGTGTGGATTCGATGATTTCCGGGGTGAAGCTGGCTCCAGACGTGGCGTATGTCGGGAGCTTTGATGAGGGGAACGGCAAGTTGATCCATCACACCGAGGTGCCGACGGTGTTGTTGCGTTTGGATGAGAAGGATTTGGATTCAGTCCGGCGGCTGGTGGTGCCTCAGGATGGGGAGCAGCTGTACGTGGACATTCTTGCATCGGCGAACCCGGAGATGGCGCTGCGGATGGAGGTGATGGGGGCGTCTGGGGTGCGGCATGCGACGCGTCTTGGATCGGAGGAGTTGGAAGAATCCGAGGCACGGGCGGTGGCGGAGTTTGCCAAAGTGCAGGCGTTGGACATGCGCTTCCGCGATTTGTTGAGCAACCGGTCGGTATTGGAGAAATTGCAGGAGGTGGTGGATTTGTGCCCGAGTCACCTTTCCGCGCGGGCATTGCTGACTGCGGCACAGATGCAGCCTTACGGGCGGGTGACTTTGCCAAGGGACCGCTCGGTGGCGGTGATGGTGGAGTTGCTACGGCCGTTCGGGCACATGGTGGAATATGAGTTGGACGCGATCCGCGCGAGTGCTGCGGAGGCGGAAGCCGTGTTGCTGAAAGAGCGGCTGTCCGTGGTGCGGCGGAAGTTGGACCGCGGGATGAGTCCGGTGGTGACGCTGGCGGTCGATTTCTCGGAAGCCTTTGAGAAGTTCACTTCGCGGAAGAACCGCTCAAGCACGATGGCGCAGCAGACATTCGAGCAGGCCGAGGCGTTCTACAAAGAGCTTCAGAAGGAGATCCAGACGCGGGGCGGGACCTTGCGTTAGCGCGCTCGCGTTTGGCATTATCCGGCCTGGTGCGACTCAAACTTTTTCTGGAGTAGCGCCCGATGTGGGCGGATGGTGCGGACATGATCAAGGAATGCGAGATTGCCCTGACCCATGACCGTGCGGATGACGAGCAGCTGTGGAAGAAGCGTGCCGCCCGTGCGTTGAAGATCCATCCGAACCGGATCACGGGGATCGAGCTGACCAAGCAATCGATCGATGCGCGCAAGGCGCCGGTGAAGTTCCGTCTGCGCTTGAAGGTGACGATTGACGAAGCCTTTGAGCCGACGCCTCAGCCGGAGGCGAACGAGCAGCGATATCCATCGGTTTCGGGGGGCGGGAAGCCGCGGGTGATCATTGTGGGGTGTGGCCCGACCGGGATGTTTGCGGCGTTGGAGTGCCTGCGCCAAGGGCTGCAGCCGGTGATTCTCGAGCGCGGGAAGGATGCATCGGCGCGGCGTTACGATTTGCGCCCGATTTTGATGGAAGGTCGGGTGCTTGAGGACTCGAACTATTGTTTCGGGGAAGGCGGAGCGGGGACGTTCTCTGATGGCAAGTTGTACACCCGTGCAACCAAGCGGGGCGATGTGATGGACGTTTATGAAACGCTCGTCGCTCATGGTGCCAAGCCGGATATTCTTACCGACGCGCACCCGCACATCGGCTCGAATGCATTGCCGAATGTGATCAAGTCGATGCGTACGACCATCCTTGAGCGCGGTGGTGAAGTGCACTTTGAGTCGAAGGTGGTGGACTTGCTGGTCGAAGGAAAGGGGAATGAGCGCAGGCTTTCGGGAGTGCGCACGGCTGATGGTAAAGAATGGCTGGGCGACGCCGTGGTGATCGCGGCCGGGCATTCGGCGCGCGATATCCTGCGTCTGCTCGATAGCCATCAGGTCACTCTTGAAGCCAAGCCGTTCGCGGTGGGCGTGCGGATCGAGCACCCGCAGCCGATGATCGATTCTGTGCAGTACCATCTGCCGCGCGGTGAAGAGCGTCCGCATTCGCTGCCGGCTGCGGCATACCGCGTGGCGTGCAAGATCGAGGGGCGTGGAGTGCACTCGTTCTGCATGTGCCCTGGTGGGTTTATCGTGCCGGCATCGACTGCTAACGACGAAGTGGTGGTGAATGGCATGTCTCTGGCCAAGCGGGACTCGCCATTTGCCAACTCGGGTTTGGTGGTGACCGTCGAGCCGGAGGATACTCTCGCGTTCGCCGAGGAGCATGGTGCGTTGGCAGGGATCGCGTATCAGTCGGCGATCGAGCATGCGGCGAAGAAAGCGGGGGGTGGTGGTCAGGCTGCACCTGCACAGTTGACCCGCGACTTCATGGCGGGGCGCATTTCAGAGGAACTGCGTCCGACATCGTACAAGGCGGGGTTGAACTCATCGCCGCTGCACGAGTTGCTGCCGAAGGGGATTGTCGATCGCATGCGCACGGGATTGAAGTTGTTTGGCAAACAACTGGAAGGTTTCATTGGCGAGGAATCGCAGATGATTGGATTTGAAACGCGGACGTCGTGTCCGGTGAGGGTTCCGCGTGATCCGGAGACCTTGGAGAGCCCGGATCTCAAGCGGTTGATCCCGGCGGGTGAGGGCGCTGGTTATGCCGGCGGGATTGTCTCGGCGGCACTTGATGGCATCCGCGTGGCGAAGGCCGCGAAGAAGCTGATTCATTAGGGCGTGGATTCGGACGTGTGCGACGTTCTCCCGCACCCTCTCAGGGTGCTGGGGAAATGCTCGCTGCGCTCGAGAGGTGTTGGTCAACCACAGGAGTGTGGTTGCTCCATCGGTTTGCGTGGTGCGGCGGGCGGGAGATCCTAACGGTTTCGCGTTGGAGGCATGTTCCGCCTCCTTATCTTTATCCTCTTCGTTATCCTTATCCACCGTCAGTGTGGCCCGGTCGCAACTGACAAAAAGAATCCTCGTAAATCCGGGTAATCTGCGGTTCCTCAAGAACGAACTGGGCTGAGCTCTGGAGTGGTTGCTGCGCTCCTTTGTGTTTGGGGGCGGATGGGAAACCGGCGGTCCGGAGAGGCCATCGGTATGTCCGTCGTGGATCTCGATTGGAGTGACGGTGTCCCCACCGTCGGTGTGACGTCGTCCTGCGAGTTGGCTAACAAGCCGCGAAATCTCCGTAGCAACCCACAAAAGAGAATCCTCGCAAATCTGGGTAATCTGCGGTTCCTCAAGAACGAACTGGGCTCAACTTTGGATGAGCTTGCTCCAGCGGTTTGTGTGGTGTGGAGCGTGTGATCCGTTGGTTACCTAGTGGCTGGATCAGGGCACAAAAAATCGGGGAGACAGGATTCGAACCTGCGACATCTGGTTCCCAAAACCAGCGCTCTACCAAGCTGAGCTACTCCCCGATATTGTCCGTCACCGTGAGTGGTGCGGGCGGCACATTGCGTCAGGATGACGGAGTGTGCAACTTAATTTTTGCCATCTTTTACGAGAATTTTTCGTGGGGTGGATTTTCTCTGAGCTCAGTGTTTGTCCAAGCTTATGACACCCTTCCACTTACGCGGAGGGCGGGTGACAAATCCTTGTGCGCCTTCGAGCATGGTGGTGACCAATCCATCGGTCGGTGAGGCTGAACGGCAGCGGTCGAAATGGCGGACAGCGCTCTCAAAATCGCCGTCGTTGAAGGATTTGAGACCGGCGAGGTAGTCGTCTTTGTAGGTCAGCCAGTGGTCGACCTTTTCGCTGCGCAGCACATCAAAGAGCGTGAGGGCTTCCGGGTTGCCGTGGATTTGAATGAATGGGAGCGGGCGCATCAGCGGTTGGACGTCCTCAGGAAGGAGGCTGCGCATGGACTCGGAGAGGATGATCTCCGAACTGAACTTATGGGTGAGCGCTTCGATCTGGCGCACGGTGCTGGCGGTGCGGCCGACGATATTGAGTTGGCGTTGGTTGTGCGGGCCGATTTCTCCGATGATGCACTCGCCGACGTGGAGGCCGATGCCTTGTTTGAGGGGCGGGAACTTGCGGCGCATCCAGTAGGAGTTGAGTTCGTCGAGTTCGTGGCGGATTTGGCGTGCTGCGTCGAGAGCTCGTGGGGCGGAGGATGCGGGAGGTTCGGCGTCGAGGCTGCCCCAGCTGGCGAGGATCGAGTCGCCGGGCGAGGTGGAGGTGATGCCGTCGTTGTCGAAGATGCAGTGGTTGATGTGCTCCAGGTACTTGTTGAGCTGGGTCACGCTTTGGCCCGGAGTGCGGGGCTCCACCACTTCGGCGAAGTCTTTGAGGTTGACGGTTAGCAGCGGCATCGGGCGACGGGTGCCGGCGAGGCTTTCGCGGTATGGGGATGGGCGCCGACGCACCTTGCGGATCAACTTTGGCGAGGTTTGGCGGCTGAGTGATTGAATCATCGTCCTGCGGGCGGCGCGTTGGGCCGTCATGTCGGTGACGATTCCCACCGCGGAGACGCAGCCGAGAGCGAACAACATACCGCTCCATGGAACGAGCTGGTTGCTGCGGTTGAAAAGAATCCATACCAACCCGAGGAGAACTATCGCGGCTAACAGGGCCGCTCCTGTGCGGTAGGCTGGGTTGCGGATGAGGCAGAAGAGAACGAGGGCAACCAGGACGCCGGTGATCAGAGGCGCGTGTTCCCATTCTGTGGGAAGCTCTGTGATGATGCCGCGTTCTCCGGCGAGCAGTGCGTTGAGCGAGCAGAGTTGGATCTGTGCGGGGGATGTCGGGCCGAGAGGCGTGTTGTGCACGCTGTGGTGGGCTGGCGTGATGAGCACCTTTTTCCCATTGAAGAATGTTCCGTTATCGAACTTATCCTGCCACGTGATTGGATCGAACAAATCGCTGAGTCGGTATGGCTGAAAAGGGGCGTATCCGGCGCCCTTGGGCGAATGGGTCCAGCGGATTCGGTGTGTTTCACTTGTGATATTCTCAAGTGCTATCTTGGAGCCGGCCAAGCGTGCCGCCATACTCAGCCAGATGTGCCTTTCGGGGTGGTCTCCGGGCTGGGCTTGGGTGTCGATGACGGGAAAGGAATGGAGGATGAGCCGCACGACGCCGTCGTTGCGGTCGGGGGGGAGCGTCATGACACCAAGATCTGCGGCGTCCGGAGTGAGTGGAATAATGGCCTCGTCGGGTACCGCGAGTACTGGGTGCCCGGCAAAGAGAGTGGACTGGGGGAAGGGGCCGACCTCAGCCGAGAAATAGGCGAACTGTTGGTGCTCTGCAGCCGTGACCGCGAGTTCGTGGTCGCCCTCCGGGTACTGTAACGACGGGCGGGAGATGGGGGCGGTGATGCCGACAGTTTGGGCTCCGGCGGCGTGGAGGCGGCGGATGGCTTGGGCCAACACGGCGCGAGAGAATGGAGGTGTGCCGGTGAATGGGGCAAGTTCCGGAGTGTCGCTTTCGCGGGGGATGCGATCGATTTCGATCAGGACGATTTCAGGCGCGGGTTTGAGTTGGGTTCCGAGGCGTGTGATCAAGTCTGCCCCGGCGTTGTCTGCGGTTAGCAATATCTTCCTGCCGATAGGGGTGAAGCAAAGGACGAGGGTCAGGAGGCAGGCAACGGTGCTGATGAGTACGACGGATCCTAGTGACGGAGTCGAGGGGGGGGGGCTCTTGAATGTCGGCAGTTGGTCCATGGACAGGAGGAGAAAACAAAGGAGACGTACCGGAATCCTACTAGAGAAGTAACGAATGCGAATGCGATTTCAGCTGCAAGGGCATCGTCATCTTTTCGGGATAATCGAATTTGCAAAAATTAGAACCGCCCGGACCAAGGGGGGCGAAGGTGTAGGCGAAAAGAGAGTGGCGCATTTGCTATCGGGTAGCTACCATGCGGAACCTCTGAAACCACGTGGGCTGGCGCTGTGAGCCGCGCTGGCGCGGAAAGCTTTGAGATGGATGGGACTGCCAATGACTAAAACTACCGATAAACAACAGCGTCGTGAGGGCTGGCTGTATCGTCGGATGGCAACGGGCTACGAGCGTGGGGCGCAAACCCGGCAGCATGTGATGTTGAGGGTGACTGCGTTGGGGTGGTGGACATTGGTGTTCATGATGGCGTTCGGGTTCTTCGGTCTCGATGCGAACCGAGCGTTGGCGTACATGCTGTTCACGTGGTTTTTCGGAATGTTTTGGGCAGGCTTTTTGAGCAGTTTTCGTTTGAGCCAGCGGTTGGAGGTTGAGCGGGTGTTACCTGGGGTGGCGGCGGCCGGCGGTGCGGTGAACTACAGGGTGGTGGTGAGGAACCGAGGGAAGCGTCCGTTGTTTGGTGTTCGGTTGGTCGATCTGGCGCCACCGATGGCGCCGGAGGGCGATGAGTTTTTCACCGTGGAGGAACCCGGGGAGGCGGAGCGCAATGCGTTTGACCGGTTCTTTCGTTACTATCGGTGGACGTGGCTGGCGGATCGTCGGCACGTGCGTGAGGACATTTGGAGTAAGCCCTTTGATATTGGTGTGGGGGAAACGCGTGAATTGGAGATGCGCTTTGTGGCATTGCGTCGTGGGCGGGCGGAGTTCCGGAAGTTGCGGCTGACCCGTCCGTCGGCATTTGGTTTGTTTCGTGCGTGGTCGAAGTTGGATGCGGGATCAGGTTCGGTCGTGGTTTTGCCGAAGCGATTGAATGGCGAGCCTCAGATGATCGGGCGTGGGTCGCGCCAGCAGATGGGGGGGGAGGTGTCGCAGGCGATGGTGGGATTGTCAGACGAGTTTCATTCCCTGCGCGATTACATGCATGGCGATTCGTTTCATCACATTCATTGGAAGAGTTGGGCGAGAACCGGTAAGCCAATTGTTCGTGAGTATGAGAATGTGTTTTATCCCAGGTATGGCCTGGTGATTGATTCGCAGTTGCCGGCGTTTCCGAAAGGCAGCGCGCACCGACTGACGGCGGCATTTGAGAATGTGATGGCGTTGGCGGCGACCTTGGCGTCGGACATGGATGCGCGGGAAACGTTCTTGGATGTGTTAGTGGCGGGCGAAAAGGCGATCCAGGTGGAATCAGGGCCCGGGCGTGCCAGCACAAGGCATGTGTTGGAGGTGTTGGCTGGCCTGCATCTGGAAGGTGGTGATCACGGGGCGGAGGGTGTCCGCACATTGGTGCAGCGGTATGCTCCGGCGATGACGGGATGCTGGGTGTTGTTATTGGACTGGGGAGGATGGCGCAAAGGGCTGGTAGAAGATTTGATGGTGCGTGGTGTGGAGGTGCGCGTGCTTGTGGTGCGCTCCGAAGGTGTGGACTTCACCGAAGCGCCGGACCCTAATGATTTGGCGGTGCGGGTAGTGGATCAGGATACCGATCTGGACCGTGTGTTGTCCGGGTGGCCTGACCGTCCGCAGCGTGTGTTGGCAGGGAGTGTGAGTGACTCAGCGAAACCCGGAGCATGAAAATCAAAAGGCCAGCGAAGATTGATTACGTTGATCACGATCCTTCCCAGGAGGGCGTGATTCCGGCTGTGTGGTCGTCCCGGCAGCGGTTGCCGCTGGGGATGATGGCGGCGGCGGTGATGATCTGGGCCTACGCCACGGGGAACTGGATGTGGGGGGGGGTCGTCGGTGCGGGGTTGGAGGTGCTCAACTTTTTTTGGAGTCGGCGAATGCAGATTGCGTTCAAGACCCAGCGGCGGGCGTGGTTGGTGACGATTGTGTTCTTGTGGTGGCTGGGGATCTCGGCGTGGTTGGAAAACACACCGACCGAGGCGGTGAGGTTGGTGTTGTCATGGGCGCCGATGACTTTGCTGCCGTTGGTGGCGGTGGGAATAGCCGGGGTGCGCGGTGGAGTGCCGATGACGGTGTTTCCCTATATATTCCGTGCGCGGATCCGGCGGCATCATCGCAATGGTCGGAATTACCAGGCGCCGCGGTTTTCTCCGCATCTGCCATTTGTGGCGTCGTTGTTGCTTGGCGCGAGCTACGGATGGAGCCGCGACGTGGGAGACCGCTGGGGATTTTTGGTGGTCTCGGCATTGATGGTGACGTGGGTGTGGGTGGATGAGTCCGGGCGTTTTCGTGATCTGGAATCGGGGCGGGCAATCAGGCGGAGGTTGCCTGGGTTTGTGGTGTCGATGGCGATGGTATTGTGCTTTGCCTTCGCGGCTTCGTATGGGGTACAGCGCTTACATGAGTGGGCGGAAAGCGGCGGTTTTGGGTGGAGCGCCTCGGGCGGGCGCAACATGACCAACCGGGCGAGTGTGCAGCTGGGGGATGTGGGGGAGATCCAGTTGAGCCAGGACGTGATCTGGCGGCTGAAGACTCTGCAGGGTATTGCGCCCGATCGGGTATGTGATGGAGTGTTTGATTTGATCCGGACGTCGGTTTGGATCAACCGGACGCAGCGGCAATTCACCCGGATGGGGGATGTGATTGAGGGTGAGTATGTGGTGCGAGGAACGTGGCCATTGAGCCCGCTTCAGGCGTTGGGGAATTCGGGCGGGGGGAAGTCTCCAACCGAGGGTGGTGTGATCTGGCGCTATGAGATGTATGGCCAGGCAAATGATGATTTCACGGTGCTGCCGATGCCTAAGTCTCCGCTGTCGGTGAGTGAGCTGCCAGCGTATGAAGTCGAACGCAATGGCTTCGGCGTGGTGCGTGCGACATTGGCGCAACCCGTGATCAAGGCCGAGGTGATTGCGGCACCGATGCGGATGCCCCAGCTCGGTGCGTTGGAGCCGGATCTCGAGACCGACTTGGATCTGGGGCCGCGCTATGAAGCGTGTTTCAAGCCCTTGGCAGACGAGCTGGGGCTGCAGGGGATGAGCGACCGGGAGAAAATCGCAGCAGTGCGCGCGTTCTTCGGTGATGGGTTCCGCTATAGTTTGAGCGAGCGGCCGGATCAGGTGGAGGAATTTGTGACGACTGACAGGCAGGGGCACTGTGAGCTGTTTGCCACGGCGACGGTGTTATTGTTGCGTGCTGCAGGTGTTCCTGCCCGGTACCATACCGGGTTTGTGGTCGATGAGTACGATGCGGACGATGAGTGCTACGTGTTGAGGGGTGTGCATGCGCATGCCTGGGCGGAGGCGTGGATCGATGGTAGTTGGCGGGTCGTGGATACGACTCCGGCGGGCTGGCTTGCGATGGCGGGGGGCGATGCATCGTGGTGGCAGCGGGTAGGGGATCAGTTGCGGCTTTGGTTGCTGGATTTCCGTTATTGGCGGTCGAGTTTGGAGTCTTCGGCGTGGGCGAGCTATGTGCTGCCATGGGCGGTGGCGTTGGTGGTGGTGTACATTGCGATCCGAGTGTGGCTGGGAAGATCCCAGCTGTTGGGGGGGCGGAGTGAGGAGAGTGGCCGTTTAGTGGGAGGTGAGTTGGGGGATCACCGCGATGAGCCGACGGGGTGGGACCGATTGAGACCGGCGGTTGAGCGTGCTTTTGGTGAGATTCCCGCGGCACAGCCCGTGCGGCATTGGGTGGTGACCCACCCTGCGATTCCGGACCCCCTGCGCGCTCGGATGATTCGGCTGGTGCGAGCCCACTATCGGATTCGGTTCGCCGGGCACGACAGTGGAGAGGTCGAATCGGAAACGGCGGAGTTGGTCGATGGGTTGACCCGCGAGCTGGTGGCCAAGCCAACCGGAGAGCTTGCAAATGGGCGTATCAAGAGCAGTTGATTTGCCGATTCACAGCGAATCGGCGTGCCAAATTGTCACCTTCACTATAGAATGGACGATGTCTGGCGTGAAACCGGCATCAGTGGGTGCGGATTTCTGCCGAAATCTTACCGGCGGGACTAAGAAAATGGCATTGACAGCCGGTTATGGGTTTGAAATAAACGCAACTCGGCGAGATGGTAGCGTCTCGCCGAATCAACGCGCACTGTGACGCAGAGACTTTTTTATCATGAGCGACGATAATCAACCAACACCTCCAAAGCCGACTCCCCCGAAGCCGACTCCTCCAGCGGCACCGGCACCTCCAGCGCCTAAAGCGGGTGGCGTCGACAAGAAAACTCAGGCGGTTCAGTTGCCTCCGCAGAAGGAAACTTCGCGGATTCCAACCAAGACCCAGCGTGTTTCGCTTTCAGCCAAGCCTCAGTCCAAGACATCTGCAATTCCTCTTCGTAAGGAGACGGTGCGCATTACATTGAAGTCGTCGCCAGCCGAGCGTGCTGCCACGGCCGGGGTGGATGCTCCGGAGCCGAAGTCGATGTCCGCTCCAGTGGCACCGGCACCGGGTGTTCCGTCGGCAACGTCGAAGTCGCAGCCAGTGCCTCCGACCGCACCAGTGGCCAAGCCAGGTGCACCAGCTGCCGCGGCACCAACCGTTCAGCTCAAGAAGGGAACCACAGCTCCAGCTCCACCAGCACCAGGTGCCGCCACGCAGGAGTTGCCACAGGCCACCGTCAAGCTCAAGCAGACGCAGCCGCTTTCCTCGCCACCAGCCGCAGCCAGCCCAAGTGGTGCGGTCAAGGTGCTGCCAGGTGCCGCTGCTGCCGATCGCGAAGAGTCCGACACCGTCGCCATTGCCATTGCGGCTGTTGTGCTTCTTCTGATGGGCTTGGTGATCACATTCGAGTACGCCAAGAGCAAGGTGCCTGACGTGACCAACGCGCAGATCCTTGAGAAAGGCTGGACCGAACTGCTGAGCCAGTAATCCGCCTTAACTCGAAACTCACCCTCAACCCGTAGTTATCATGGGAACCGTTATTTTTGTCGCTGTTGTTGTACTCGCCGTTCTTGCGCTTCAGTTCATGCTGTCGCGTGAAGGTAAGTAAACGAACGGCTGGTGATCCAGCCGGTTCAGCTAGAGACTAGCAACGATTTTTCGGGGCGCTTCCACTCATCGTGGGGGCGCCCCGATTTGTTTTTTGAGAGTGCTTACCGGGCCAGCTGGAGAGTATTACTTTTTTGGCTGAACTCTTGATCGGATGGGTGATCGGGCTACACTCCGGCACCATGATGATTGAGCGATTTTTGTTGGTTCCTGCCGTTTGTGCGGCCGCTGCCGTGGCCTTGGTTGCCTGCGGAGTGAAGAAGACGGAAACCGTTGAGTTGAATCCGGATGAGCTTGAAGTGCAGGCCCCGGCGCTGGACGAAATCACGTTGGTTCTCAAAGAGGACGGCAAGTTCTACCAAGAGGGGAGAAAGAAGCCGTTTGGTGGGGTCGATGTGGAAGAGCGCATCGAAGTGGATGCCGATGGCAACGAGAAGCGTTTCGTGATCGAGACGCCCTACCGCTCCGGTGTGATCGACGGCGTGAAGCGGACGTATTTCAGCGGTGGCAGTGTGCGTGAGGAACGCCATTACAAGAAGGGCAAGCCATTGCACGTGGTCGGCTATTACTCTGATGGCTCGAAGAAACTCGAACGACTGCTCAATGACCAGGACGTGGCGGAAGGGCCATCGAAACGCTGGCACCGCAATGGCACACTCGCCAACGAGGGCTCCTACGACGCACATGAAGAGCACCACGGGATTTGGAAGGAGTACGCCGAGGACGGCTCGCTCTGTGGTCAGTATGAGTGGGAGCACGGCAAGCTCAAGCGTATCATCTTCGAGACCGATACCCAGCGTGGGCGCCGTTTGGTGCATTACGGTGAGGTCGAAGGGGCGAACAACACACCACCAGCGGCCGGTGTGGCGCCTCGCTAAGTTGCTGTTCCGGGGGAATTGACCAATCAGGTTATGGCATCGTCAAAAGATCGTATTCTCGCATTCGTCGGCTCGGACGAGGCGCAGGTGAAAGAGGCCGCGCTGGCTGCTGTGCGGCAGCGCAGTCCGCAGGACGACGGCGGCATGGGCACCGACATTGTGGACGGTGGCTCCGAGAACTCGGAGGACGCCGCGCGCATCGTGCGTGAAGTGATCATGGCGTTGCAGACCTTGCCATTTTTCGGTGGTACCAAGTTGGTATGGCTGAAGAATGCGAACTTTCTCGGTGATTCGGTGACGGGTCGGGCCGCGGCGACGCAGGACGCGGTGAAAGAGCTTGAGGCTTTGCTGGCGAAGGGCTTGCCGGACGAGGTGTGTTTTGTGATCTCGGCGACGGCGATTGACAAGCGGCGGGCGTTTTACAAGTTTCTGCAGAAATCGGCGACCTTGGAAGTGTTCGACAAAGTCGACATTTCCCGCGAGGGCTGGGAGAGCAAGCTGGTGCCATTGATTGTGAAGCGTGGCCGGCGTCTGGGCCTCGATTTTGCGCCTGGGGCTGCCGAGCACTTTGTGATGACCGTTGGCGAGGACACCCGCCAATTGGAAAGCGAGTTGGTGAAGCTGCGTGCCTATTTGGGCAATGATGAGCGGCCCGTTACATCGGACGACTTGCGCGAAATTATTTCCAAGACCCGTGGAGGGATCGTGTTCGAGATCGGCAACGCGATTGGTCGCCGCGACTTGCCCAAAGCGCTTCAGCTGCTCGAGCATTTCTTGCGTCTGGGCGAAAGCGCCGTCGGTATCATCCGTGCGGCGATTATTCCCAAGATCCGTAATCTGCTGGCTGCGCGTGATCTGATGGACCGCCACCGCAACCTGCCGTGGAACAACTACAACGCGTTCCAAGCCGCACTGGAGCGCCTGCCGGAAAGTGAAACCGCTACGTTGCCACGCACCAAGCAAGGCAAGCTGTCGGTGTACCCGCTTTTCCTAGCGGCGGGAGAGGCCAAGAAGTACTCGTTGAGCGAGTTGGCGAACGCACTCCGTGGCTGTCTCGATGCGGACTACCAGTTGGTTTTCAGTTCGACGCCGCCGAAGCTGGTGTTGTCGCAGTTTTTGATCAAGACCCTGGCCCGCACCGATAAGAAGGCGGGTTGATTATGGCCTAATCGATCCCGCTATGGGCGGAGGAGCAAGCTCAACTCTTGAGTCGATGGCACAAAAAAAATCCAGCCGCCCTGGGTGAGGGAGGCTGGATGGTGGGTTGAAGCGATCCGGTTTATTCGGATTTTTCTGCTGCGTCGTCGGCAGGCACGAAGCGCAGGGCGACGCCATTGATGCAGTAACGGACGTCTTGTGGGAGGTCGGTGCGCCCTTCGCCGCGGAAGACGTGGCCGAGGTGGGCGTCGCACATCGAGCAGACGACTTCGGTCCGGACCATGCCGTGTGAGCGGTCTTCGATTTCGCGGATGCCTTCTGCGGTGGCTTTATCGTAGAAGGATGGCCAGCCGCAGCCGGAGTCGAACTTGGTGTTCGAGTGGAAGAGTTTGTTGCCGCAAGCCACGCAGTAGTAGGTGCCCATGCCTTGCTTCTTGAACTCCTTGTAGGCTTTTCCGTTGGGAGCTTCGGTGCCGGCTTCGCGGGTGACCCGGTATTGTTCCGGGGTGAGCTGTTCGCGCCATTCGGCGTCGGATTTTTCGACTTTTTCCATAGGTTGTTCAGGTGCTTGTTTTGCGGTTGCGATGGACTCTCCTTTGTCGCCCGAGCGGACCACGGCGGTAGTGGCGATGAGGGCGAGAACGGCAACCAGTGCGATGGAGAAGGATTTCATGGGATTGAAGCGGGGTACTGGAATGGGAGGGCTGCCGTGCGGTAAATATTCCAGCTTTGGGTCAGTCGCGCGGGGTGACTTCGGTTTCGTTGAACTGGTGGCGGAAGGGGGGCAGTGGGGTCTCTTTCAGCCCTTGGACTTTAGGCCATAACAGAGCGGCTTCAACGAGGACCCAGATTTCCAGCGCAATGGTCGCCAAGCCTACTCCGACGAGCAGGTAGTTCTTTTGATCGAGCCAGCTTTGGTCGCTTCCGAGTGCTGCCACGAAGATCTGATACAGCATGGCGTAGGCCGGCAGCACGAGCATGAAGAGAGCGGGCACCGCGGCAAACCAGAGCGGCAGCCGGCGTCGGCGCAGCCAGAACAGAATGATCAGGAAGGCCACGCCGCCCAGCAGTTGGTTGGTGGCTCCGAAAAGCGGCCACAGGATCAGGCCGCCCTTGCCCGCATTCGCCCACGACCATTCCGCTCCGGCCATCGGAACCGCGGCCAGTAGCGCGGCGGTGGCAACGGCAAAGAGAGTCGCTAAGTATGGGTTGGTGAGTGGCTTAAGAGGCTTCAGCACGGGGAACCCTTCGTCAGCTGTGCGGCCGATTTCCTGCACGACATAGCGTTGCAAGCGGCAGGCCGTGTCGAGGGTGGTGGCGGCGAACGAGGCGACGAACACACCCATTAGCGTGCGTGCGAAGTCGCCGGAGATGCCGATGGCTTTGAGGAAGTTGGCGGCGCCGTCGACGAACGCGCCGACTTTTGGTCCGAGGCCATTGAGCCCTGCCCACGACGCGTAGCGGGCGTTGAATGCATCGGTGCCGGTGAGGATGGTGCCGTTTTCTCCGGTGATCCCGAGGCCGAGGCCGGCGACGCAGGCGAGGATGACGATGACGGCGAGGAAGCCTTCGGCGAGCATTGAGCCGTAGCCGATCATGCGGGCGTCGGTTTCGCAGCGCAGTTGTTTGCTCGACGTGCCACTGGAGACGAGGCAGTGGAAGCCGGAGACGGCGCCGCAGGCGACGGTGACGAAGAGAAATGGGAAAATGAGCGGTAGTTGTTTGCCGAGGTGGTCAGCTTCGATCGCAGGGGCGGCGATCTCGAGTGGTGGACGTTCTGCCGAGAGGGCGGGGTCAATGGGGGCGCCGCCCATCAGTCCGGCGACGACGAGTCCGGCGACGATGAGAACGAGAGCGGAGAGGAGTTGCAGGCTGTTGATGTAGTCGCGGGGTTGGAGGAGTGACCAGACGGGGAGTACCGAAGCAACGAGCGCGTAGCCGAGAAGAACGACGACCCATTGGATCATCGACCAGCCTTTGAGGCTTTGGTTGAAGTCGTGGAGCCATCCGGTGTCTCCGAACCATACGCTGAGGTACATCAGGGCGAGGACCACGAGCGATGGGATGAGGATGTTGCCGCCGCGTTTGTGAACGAGCAGGCCGATGCCGATGGCGAGTGGGATTTGGAGCATGCACGGAGCAATCGACTCCGGGTACATTTTGAAAACCGCGGCAATGACCAGACCGAAGATGGCGAGAACAATGGTCAGTGCCATGAAGAGGATGAAGAGAAATGCCAGCCGCACGCGGGGCGTGATCAGACGTCCCGCCAGGTCGCCGACGGTCTGGCCGCGGTTGCGCATTGAGACGACGAGCGAGCCGAAGTCGTGCACCGCGCCGATGAAGATGGAGCCGACGAGCACCCAGATCAACGCGGGGAGCCAGCCCCAGATCACGGCTAACGCGGGGCCGACAATCGGTCCCGTGCCGGCGATCGATGTGAAATGGTGGCCGAATACGACGCTGCGCGAGGTAGGGACGTAGTCCTTTCCATCGTCGATCTCACGGCTTGGCGACATGTTATCGCGGCTGAGTTTGAAGATGCGTTTGCCCAGCCATTTGCCGTAGGTGTGGTAGGCAACCAGATAAAGAACGAAAGAAGCAATGGCGATGGCGAGGGTTTGCATGCTATGGGTGCGGTGGAGTCGAGACAGTTTCATGGAAAATTCCGCACAGACAAGGATTGGTTGGTTGGTGATGGCAGTGATTTCACTGTGTGTGTTAGTGGCGTGTGGCGATCGCACCGGGCAGGGCAATGGAGGCGATCGTTCGGAGGGCGATGTGTTGGTAGCCCCGGTTGGTGACGATGGCGTGCCATTGGTTGTCCAGCGGGTGGCGGTGGTTGGTGATGGTGCGGGTGACCGGGCGTTGGTCGGTGTGGTGCGGGCGATGGTTTGGAAGCGCGTGAACGAGCGCCCGGATCTTGAGTGGATGGAATATCAAGCGGACGCCACGGCCGATGTTTGTGTGGTGGTGGGCGGTGACCGCAATGTCATTGCCGACGTGGCCCAACGAGCCGGTGCCGTGGTGCTGGTCGGCGATGGCTTGGGTGACGGAGCCCCGGTCGTGGCACGGGTGAGCTCGGATGTGGATCTGGCGGCAGGTCAGACCGGCGAGGCGATTTGGGCGGCCGCGGATGGCGAAGGCCGCGTCGTGATGGCACCTGTGTTAGTGGATTACCCGCGTGCACAGCGGCGGATAGAAAAGGTTCAGGAGTACCTGCAGCGAGCGACTCCCGAGCGTGCGAGTGAGGAGCTGGAGTTGCATTTTGAGACCGAGGGTGTGGAGTCGCACGCGCAATGCGAGGCGTGGCTCAATGATGCGTTGGGGATGCGGGTGAGCGATGGCGAGCTGTCTGCGGTGGTGGCGGTGACGCGCAATGCGACCGAGGATGTGTTGCGGCGGATGCGGGCGATCGGGCTTGCCGAAGCGGTGCCGGTGATAGGATTTGGGTTGGATGTGGATGTCGCCTCTGCGATGGATGATGGGGAGATCGTGGGGACGTTTGTTTACGATCCGGGGACGCTGGAGGCGTGCCTGCGGGTAGCGCTTGACCATGCGGCCGGAGTGAAGCTTGGCGGGCCAACCAACGCGCTTGAGGACCAATTGGTTCCGCTGCGGTGGCTCGATCACCAGCGGCTTGGAAGTGCGGATGGACGCGCTATTGCCACGCCCTATCTGGAGGCTCGTTGATCGGCGTAGACCGCTAGTGGCCAATGGGGTGTGACAACATCGGCACCCACGGTTGCGTGCGCTGGGGGCGGGGTGCGTGCTATTCATCGGCCTGATGAAAAAGACACGTCTCCGGTTCAAGACCGTGATTATTTCGGACGTCCATCTGGGAACGCCCGACTCCAAAGTGCGTCAGGTGACACGCTTTATCCGCCACATCTCATGTGAGCGATTGATCCTCAATGGCGACATTGTGGATGGTTGGTACCTGCGCCGCCACAGCGGTGGATGGACCGACGAACATACCCGCTTCGTGCGCCATTTGCTCAAGCTGGCTGAGAAGCAGGACACCGAGGTGATCTACCTGCGCGGCAACCATGACGAAGTGATCGAGCCGTTTTTGCCACTGACCTTTGGGTCGCTCAAGATGCGCTTTGAGTACCGCCACCACACGCCGCAGGGCGACTACTTGGTGGTTCACGGTGACGGCTTCGACCACGTGACCACCGGCTACAAGTGGGTGGCCGGTCTGGGTTCGGTGGGCTATGAGGCGTTGCTCAAGTTCAACCGGGGGTATAACCAAGTGCGGTCGTGGTTCGGCAAGGACTACTATTCGGTGAGCAAAGCGATCAAAGCCCGGGTGAAGAACGCGGTGAGCTTCTTTGGTCGTTATGAAGAACAACTCCAGATGCTGGCGGAGCGGCGCGGGTGCGTCGGTATCATCTGTGGCCACATCCACACGCCCGAGGACAAGCAGGTGGGCGGCGTGCATTACCTCAACTCGGGGGATTGGGTGGAGTCGATGACGGCGATTGTTGAGAATGAACCGGGTGAGTTCGAAGTGATCGACTACAAGGAGTTCAACCGCCGACTTGATGACAAAGCGTGGCAGATGGCGCTGGAGTACGAGCAGGAGAAGTCACACGACGGCCCGGGCCTGCGCGTGGTGGACGAGCGCATGGCGGAGTAGATGGAAAGGCGCCCGCATTCAGGGGGATCTGAACGCGGGCGGAAATGGACGGGCTGTCCGGGGCCGTTATTGCACCAGTTCCTCCGGGATGTGGGCGATGCTGTCGACCACGTAATCCGGTGAGTACGCATAGTCCGCCAGGTCTTGGCGGGCGGTGCCTCCGGAGAGAACCAGAACGGTTTTGTAGCTGAGCTGCGTGCCGCCGAGGATGTCGGTGGTCATGGTGTCGCCGACCATTACGGTTTGTTCGCTGGAGAGTCCGAGTTGTTTGCGCGCGGCGCGCATCATCACCGGGCTGGGCTTGCCGACGGAGAACGCCTGCTTGCCGGTGGCGGCTTCGATCATGGCAACGATAGCGCCACAGCCCGGGCGGATTCCCTCGTCGGTCGGGCACGAGGGATCAAGATTGGTGGCGATGAGCTTGGCTCCGTTTTGCACCAGCCGGGTGGCTTTCTCGATGGTTTCAAAGTTCATCGTGCGTCCTTCGCCGATGACGACAAAGTCGGGGTCGTCGTCGACCAGGGTGTAGCCGTTCTTGAACAACGCGGTGGTGAGTCCGCTTTCGCCGATAACGAATGCGGTGCCCTCGGGTTTGCGCTCGGCCAGGTAGCGGGCGGTGGCGATGGCGCAGGTGAAGACATCGTCGGCCTCGGCGGAGATGCCCATTTGCTCGAGTTTGTGGGCGACGTCGCGGCGTGTGCGTTGGCTGTTATTGGTGAGGAAGAGGAAGGGGATCTCCTTTTCGCGCAACGTGGCGACGAACTCTTTGGCGCCGGGGATGAGTTCTTTGCCCTTGTAGATGACACCGTCCATGTCGAGGAGGAAGCCGAATTTGCTCATAGTGGTTGGGATATGTGTGTGGGGGGATGATGTGGACGGGGGTTCGCGGCTGGCAAAGCACATGGCGTGCCAGCTGGAGCGGTGGGGCGGTGGGGCCGTGGGATCGGCTCGCAATGAGGGTACGCGTGGGCGGAGAACTGGACGGCAAGAATTCGAGGGGCTCGTGCGTTCTACGGGCGCTGTGGTGTGGGCGTGCTTGAGTGTTGGCTTCTTCCGTGGTGTGTTGCTGATAGATGCTTATGAGGATTTTTGGACTTTTGCTCGTGTCGTGGATGATGGTCGCCGGATGGGCAGTGGCCGCTGGAAGTTTTATCGACCCTACCTTGAGTCTGCGGCCGACGGCACATGAGCGGGTCAACGGATTGGACCAACGGGTGCTGCAGGCCACGGCGTGGCGAGGCGAGCGGGTCAATGGACAGATCGTGTTGTGGGGCGCGGATGCGGCCGTGCAGGCTCGTGCGGTCGCCAGTGATTTGGAAAGTACGGACGGGCATCGGATCGGTGCCGGTTTGGTGAGGCTCGATTTTCTCAAGTTCATCGAAATGAACACACGCGATGGTTACGCGGCCGACCCAAGTCATGTCGAGCGGGTGCCGGACATGCTCAATGGGAGCGGGCCGGTCACTGTTCCCGCCGGGGAACTGCAGCCGCTGTGGGTGGGCGTGGACGTGCCGCGCGATGCGGAACCGGGGCTCTACCGGGGAAAGGTAGCCGTGCGTTATGGTAGCCAGCGCCACGTTTTCGGACTCGAGATCGAAGTGCTGCCGCTAACGGTGCCGGCGGTCGAGGATTGGGCATTCGACGTCGATTACTGGATGCACCCGCAGGCCACGCTGCATTACTACCTCGGCTGCAAGGGACGGGGGCAGGACCCCGCTGGTGATGAGCACATGGGATGCTCCGAACTCCTGTGGTCGGACCAGCACTTGGCGTGGTACCGCCCGACGCTCGAGCTGCTGCGCGACGTCGGCGTGAAAACCATCACCGTCAACCTGGTGAAGGATCCGTGGCGCAGCGCCTACCGCATGCAACGCGAGCAGCAGCAAACCAATTACTCGTACGACGAACTGATCAAGTGGCGCCGCAAGGCCGATGGCTCGTTCTCGTTCGACTTCCGCCATTTCGAAAAGTACGTCCGCTTTTGCATGGAACTCGGGATCGACCGCGAGATCGAATGCTTCTCGATGCTCCCTTGGATCCACAGTCAGTTCTCTGCGGTGACTTGTTATGACGAGGCGTCGGGGCAGGAGGTGATCCACTATTTCGAAAGCTGGGAAGAATACGATCAGGTCTGGACGTCGTTCATGGAGGCCTTTGTGCCGGTGCTGGTGAAGAACGGATGGTTCGACAAAACACGCATCGGTGCCGATGAACGCGGGCTCGGCAACATGGGCCATGTCGAGAAGGTGCTGAACAAGTTCAAGCACGAGGGCAAGGCGTTGCGGATCTCAGCTGCGGCAAACAAAACCCATGCATTCGATGACCGGCTCTACTACATCTCGATGCACGGAGGCATTAGTAAAATCGTCAACGACCAGTGGACCGATGCCCAGTTCGCCGAGTGGGCGCAGCGCCGCCGAGCCAAGGGGCTGAAGTCCACGTGGTATACTTGCACCGGCACCTATCCGGGGAACTTCGGCAACTCGCGCCCGGCGGAGAGTTTGTTCATCGGCTGGTACAGCGCGAAGATTGGCGCAGACGGCTACCTGCGCTGGGCGGTGGACAGTTGGAACGACGAACCAACCGTGACCACCGACCACAAGGTCTTTGAGACCGGCGATACGTTTCAGATCTACCCTGGGGATCGGGACGCGGCCGTGCCGTTCACGCGTTCCTCGGTGAGGCTGGAGTTGTTCCGTCAGGGCGTGGTGGATTACGAGAAGATGCGCGTGTTAAAAGAGCAGTTCCCCCAGGCCCGTGAGGCGATTGCCGAGCTGTTGCAAACCATCGAGCGTCCGCAGCGGCCGCCGCAGATCGAGGGCAATTCATCGCTGCGGTATGCACCGGAGACCGAGCGCGACTTCTCGGCAATGCTCGTGCGCGCGCGGCTGCGGTTGCTTGAGATTACGCGGGATGTATTGCGTTAGGGGCGGTTTGTAACCTTCTCTGCTGGAATGGCTTGCTAGAGAGGGGTGGTTCTGGAATGCTGGGCCGTTGAGATCACAGCCGTTAGGTGGTCTCGTCCAACCCAAACCTCCGCCAATCCATGAAAGCTACCTTTGCTCTGTCCCTGATCGGGGCAATCGCCGTTGGAGGCGCTTGTGCCGACGCACTGCCGCCTGAAGAAGAACCGCCAGCAGCCCCATCACCCGCCAATGCCGCCGCCCAGGCGAACAACCCATTGGCAAACATGAAGGCGCTCAACTTTCAGAACTACTACATCGGCGAGCTCACCGGTGTGGAGGAGGAGGCCAATCAGTTCTGGGTTCGTTACGCGCAGCCGTTTTCGATCGGGAATACGGACTGGCTGATGCGGGCTTCGCTGCCCGTCAATACGTTCCCCGACTTCGGCGGCGGGCACACCACGGGGATCGGTGATGCCAGCATCTTTGCCGCCTGGCTGATGGACACCGGCAACCCGGCGATCAGTTTCGGCGTGGGGCCTCAGTTGACCGCGCCAACCGCATCCGAGGACATTCTGGGAAGCGAGAAGTGGTCGGCGGGATTTGCCAATGTGTTGTTCAATGGAAGTTCGCCGAAATTCCAATATGGCTATTTGTTAACCTGGCAGCATAGCTTTGCCGGCGACAGCGATCGCGATCACGTGAACCTCGGGGCGTTCCAGCCGTTTTTGATCTACCAACTTGGCAACGGAGCCTATCTGCGTTCCGCTCCCATCTGGGTCTACGATTTCCAAAACGACGGTTACAGCGTCCCGATGGGGTTGGGTGTCGGCAAGGTGATGAAAAAGGGCAGCACCGTGTACAACTTCTTCGTCGAGCCCCAGTACTCGTTGTGGGACGATGGTGCGGGCTTCCCGCAGTGGCAGGTTTTCTTTGGAGTGAACCTGCAGTTCATGGGGGGCTAATCACGTGAACCAAGTTGGTGCCATCTGTCCGGGAGTCCGCAGCGTAATGACTCCCGGACATTTTTGTGTGCTCTGCCAACTTCTCGCCCTCTCATTTTGATGAAGATTTCCACCGTTCTCGCTGCATTTGTCGTCGTTACCCTGTCTTCGCTCTGTAGTCAGGAAAACCCATTGCCGTCGTGGAATGACGGGCCGAGCAAGGCCGCGCTGGTGGCATTTGTCGAGAAGGTCACAACTCCTAACACGGAAACTTTTGTCCAGCCTGCGGATCGGATTGCTGTGTTTGACAACGATGGCACGCTTTGGGCGGAGAACCCGTTGCCGTTCCAGTTGATCTTCGCCATCGAGGAGATCCAACGACTGGCGCCAGAGAACCCCGAGTGGAAAGACAACGCCACCATTCAGGCTGTGTTGGACGGTGAGGTGGCGTCGCTGAAAGCCGGCGGAATGAAGGCACTCAACGAAGTGCTCGCGGTTTCGCACGCCGGGCTCACTCCGGAGGAGTTCGCCAAGCGGGTGGCGGATTGGATGACCACCGCCAAGCACCCGCGTTTTGAGCGTCCGTATAACGAATGCGTCTACCTGCCGATGCTCGAGGTGCTCGACTACCTCCGCAACCACGACTTCAAAGTGTATATCGTATCGGGCGGCGGGGCCGACTTTATGCGTGTGTTTGCCGAGCAAGTATATGGTATTCCGCCACAACAGGTGATCGGATCTTATGGCAATGCCGAATACCAATTGATCGACGACCAACCCGTGATGATCAAAACGCCAGGTGTCGCCTTTGTCGATGACAAGGAAGGCAAGCCGGTGGCCATCCATCGGTTCATCGGCAAGCGGCCGATTGCCTGTTTTGGTAACTCCGACGGCGATAAGGCGATGCTCGAATGGACGACCATCGGCCGCACTCCCAGCTTTGGCATGATCATCCACCATACCGACGCCGAGCGCGAATACGCTTACGACAAGGCACCGAAGAGTTCGGGTAAATTGATTAAAGCCCTGGAAGACGCCGCCAAACGCAACTGGACCGTGGTCGATATGAAAACCGATTGGGCCACCGTTTTTCCGAAACCAGGTGAGAAGTGCGAATGTGAGGAGTGACGACCGCTCCGCGCCACAGATGGGCGCAGATGGTCACAGATAGGTAGATGGCAGGCTGGTGGAGAGTCTCTGTTTCTCGTGATGGAGTGGCGGTGTACTCACCGTCGAGTGAAGCGTGGGGACTACGGGCCGTTGGGTTCTAGACAGGATCCACCTGATGGATGTGATTTGGATCTGCCGTGAGCTAGGCCGGTCCGGTTGAACGAAGATACATCTCCGGGGAATGCACGCGCAGCGTTGGAGGGACGGCGTTCCTGCCGTCGGTGTGATGGTGACGTTTGAGGGCGCGGTCGATTTGTTCAAGATGCGCCCTCTCCAATAGAAAGAATCTGCGAAATCGGCGTCATCTGCGGATTCTTAAAACCGATCAAGGGTGATGTGGTTGGAACCACAGAGGGCGCGAAGGACACGGAGGCTTTGAGAGTTGGCACCTTTGGGGCTTTGGGTGCTTTGCGTGAGGTAAACGGGTTTTATGATGGAGGGGGCTGCGTGAGTTTTGGGAAGAGTGGTCGCTACGCTCCGTTCGGCTAGTAGCCGGGTGAAATGGTTTGCCGATGCGCTGTCGGGTGTGCAGAGTGTCGAGGATGGTTAGGGGGGGTAAGCGTGGTCCTATTTTGTGACGAGCAAAGAGCTATGTCGTGGGGAGGAATCCGGAGGCAGTCTTTGCTTGATCTGGTGGCGCAAACATAAACATGATGAGCTCAGCTGGCTGCATGGAGAACATCAAGGATGTTGGCTAAATCGACATCTGGAGATGTTGAGGTTGAAATGATGAGTCTGGGCTGGGTCAATGAAACTAAAATGAAAAAAGTGTAATGAATGTAAATGTAATCAAGATAAGCAGGAGTGTTGTCTTCTTGGTTCTGCTTTTTATTGGTGGTTGGTGTTTTCTCATGAGGGTCTGTGGTGCCGAGTATGGTAGTGAGTTTACAATGAAAATTCAGGTTGTGGATGATGCCGGGAAGCCTGTTCAAAACGCAAGTGTGAGGACAGGGCTGAAGGATGAGGGCACTGGAAGGATGAAGCGTAAGTGGACGGATGCAGAGGGCGTAGCTTTGGTTGCCTTTAGAAGAGTAGATAGTGCCAAGACCAATGCTTACAAGGAGGGGTATTACTCTAGTGGAGTGACTTTTATTCCTTGGCTTTCTCCTGACTTTGATCCTTCGGAGCCTTTGGTTGTTAAGATTAAGAGAAAGAAAAATCCGATAGCGATGTATGCAAAAAACATGAGCTTTGGAGTAACTCCGGGTATCAAAATTCCTGGTGGTGTTGGTGAGAAGATAGGATTTGATTTGCAAGTTGGGGACTGGGTGAAGCCTTACGGTGAAGGCGTTATCAGCGATTTTATCTTCGAAAAAGAAGGGGGTTTTCGTGAGGTTTTGGGGAATGACTTTAGCCAAAAAATCACAATAACCTTCAGTAATGAAAAAGACGGGCTGATTCCGTTTGAAGGTCCTCTGCCCATTCACGAGGCACCGAAACTCCGCTCGGATTATGAAGCTCCTGAGGAGGGCTATTTGTCAAAATGGGTGCAGACTACCTCAAGAAAGTCTGGAGAGGGCTTCAAGACGACCAGAAAGCATGAGCGCAATTTCTACTTCCGGGTGCGGACAAAGGTGGATGAAAGGGGAGGTTTTGTTAGTGCTAGTTATGGCAAAATTTACGGAGATTTCATGAGCTTTGTCTACTACCTCAACCCGACACCTAACGACCGTAATATTGAGTTTGATCCTAACGAAAACCTCTTCAGGATCACGGGGAACGATGTCACTCTCCCTTGAAAAAAGCATCCCTGTGAATCATCACTCTTTTCACCGCGGAGCAACTGTCGCGAGTAAAACCGAGAAAGGCATTTTGTGGGATTCTATGAGCGGTTGTCGGATTTGCGGTGGGTGATGGTGTCGTTTGGGGCGGTGAACGTTCGAGGGGGATCGGGTTAGAGCCACAGACGTCACGAAGGACACGAAGGTTTTGAGACTTGGAGTCGTTTGGGGCTTTGGGGGGGCGCGGACGATTTGAATCAAGATGCTCTATTTCCAACACCAACAATCTGCGAAATCGGCGTCATCTGCGGATTCTTAAAATCGATCGAGGGTGATGTGGTTGGAACCACGGAGGGAGCGAAGGACACGGATGCTTTGAGAGTTGGCACCTTTGGGGCTTTGGGTGCTTTGCGTGGGGTAAACGGGTTTTAGGTTGTTATTTGGTTAGGTTTTATGATGGAGGGGGCTGCGTGAGTTTTGGGAAGAGTGGTCGCTGCGCTCCGTTCGACTAGTGGCCGGGTGAAATCCGGCGGTCCGTGGGGGCGCTGTGTTTCGTTGGGGGGGCTTTGCGTGAGTATTGTCCTCACGGGGCGGGGCACAAAAAAACGCCGCAGCGGGGAGGTCCCTGCTGCGGCGTTTTGTTTCTAGATTCTTGTCTCTCCGTTAGTCCTTGCGCTTGAGCTGAGGGAAGAGAACGACGTCGCGGATGGTTGGCGCGCCGAGGAGCATCATGATGAGGCGGTCGATGCCGATACCGATGCCGCCTGCAGGTGGCATGCCGTGTTCCAAGGTTTCGATGAAGTCGTAGTCGACTTTTTGTTCTTCTTCGCCACCGGCTTGGTGTTCGAGGCGTTCGCGCTGGACGTCTGGGTCATTGAGCTCCGAGTAGCCCGGCGAGATTTCCTGGCCGTTGATGATGAGTTCGTAGACTTCCACGGTCTTGCCGCCCGGGGTGACTTTCGCCAATGGAATGAGCTCGCTGGCCACGCGGGTGACGAAGCATGGGTTGAAGGTGTGTTCTTCAACGAGCTTTTCGAACACCTGCTGGGTGACCTCGTAGTCTTCCATGGCAGGGGAGATCTCGACGTTGAGTTCGTTCTCGCACTTGGCGCGGCGCTCTTCCGGGGTGAGGTCGAACCAGTCATCGCCAGCTACGCCTTTGATGAGGGTGTGGTATTCCTCGCGCTTCCATGGGCGGGTGAGGTCGATTGTGCGGATGACTTCGCCTTCCTCGTTCTTGTGTTCGATCTGCAAGGTACCGCAGAACTTCATTGCCAGGTGGCAGACGAGCTCTTCGACCATGTTGGCCATTTGTTCGAAGTCGCCGAAGGCCTGATAGGCTTCGAGCATGGTGAACTCAGGGTTGTGACGACGGCTGATGCCTTCGTTACGGAAGTTGCGGTTGAGTTCGAAAACCTTGGTGAAGCCACCGACGAGCAGGCGCTTGAGGTAGAGCTCGGGGGCGATGCGCATGGTCAATGGCATGCCGAGCGCGTTGTGGTAGGTCTCGAATGGACGGGCGGCGGCACCGCCGGCGACGTCCTGGAGCATTGGGGTCTCGACTTCGAGGTAGTCGCGCTCGTGGAGGAAGCTGCGGATTTCCGCGAGCATCTTCGAGCGCATGACGAAGAGATCAGCGCTTTCCTGGTTGCCCATCAGGTCGAGGTGACGCTTGCGGTACTTGAGCTCGCGGTCGGAGACGCCGTGCCATTTGTCTGGCATCGGGCGCAGCGCCTTGCTGAGGAATGTGAGTGACGTGACTTTGACGGTTGGCTCGCCTTTGCCGGTGGTGAAGGTTTCGCCTTCGATGCCGACCCAGTCGCCGCGGTCGACTTGTTTCCAGACGTTCCAATCCTGTTCGCTGAGGCCCTTTTTGTTGAGGTAGCCCTGGATGCGGCCTTCGACGTCGCCGACGACGAAGAAGACGGATTTACCCATGTCGCGCACGGTGTAGACACGGCCTGCGAGCTTGACCTGTTTCTCGTCGGAGAAGTCGGCTTTCAGCTTGGCGGCTGTGGTGGTGGTTTCGAACTTCGCGCCATATGGGTCGACGCCGAGTTCGCGCAGTTTGGCCAATTTATCGCGACGGATGGCGATCAGATCGGCTTCGGTGGACTGCGGGGTGGAGTTGTCGGCTGGTGATTGAGTCGATTCGCTCATGGGACGGTCAATCTAAGAGCGATCCGACAAGTTGAAAGTGGATTTTTTGGGCTGGCTTGGAGCGCAGGAATGGAGGGGGTGGGGGCGGGAACCGCAGAGCTTTTGGTAGAGGATTTACATGATGGTTATGATTTTCAGGGGCAGTGCGGCTGCGCCGGATCGGGAGGTTTGCCAAACTGGAGCTCGGCGCTTCAGTGGGGGCGCACGATAGTGGAAATGGTCGCTACTCTCCGTTGGCTACGCTTCCAGCGTAGTCCCGCGACTGCGGGATGGCCGGGTGCAATCCGGCGGTCCGGGTGGGCGCAGCGCTTGGTCGGGGAGTCCTATGTGTCTTCGCGTCTCTGCGCTCCGGGGGATGGAGGGCCGGGGAGACCGCGCTATTGGCGGGCGACGGACTGCACCGCATCGCGGTACTCGGCGTAGGTGCCGGCGGCGAGGTGGGTGTAGAGGGACTCGAGCTGGGTGCGCTGGGCCTCGGGGGAGAACATGGTCTCGATGGTGTGGCGGGCAGCGGTGGCCATGGTGGCGCGCAGCTGCGGGGATTGGGCGAGGTCGATGGCGCGGGCTGCGAGGGATTGGGCGTCGCGTTCATCGACGAGGACGCCGTTGTGGCCATCGGTTACGGCTTCGGGGATGCCACCGTGGCGGGTGGCGAGGACGGGGGCGCCGCTGGCCATGGCTTCGAGCATGCTGTTGGGGACGCCTTCCTGGTTGCCGTCGCGGCCGGTTTGGCTTGGGTGGGCGAAGAAGTGGGCTTGCTGCAGCTGGTGGAGGAATTGCTTTTCCGAGAGGAACCCGAGCCATTCGATGGAGTCGGCGATGCCGAGGTCGGTGGCGAGTTTGTCGAGTTCGTCCTTCATCGGGCCGTCGCCGGCGATCCGCAGTTTCGCATTGGGGAACTGACGGTGGAACTCGGCGAAGGCGGTGAGAGTGGTTGGCAGGCCTTTTTTCTCGATGAGTCGGCAGGCCTGGAGCCAGATGAAGGCGTTGTTTGTCGGTTCTTCGCGCGGGGTGAACGCAAATTGCTCGAGCGGAATGGCAGTGCGTGAGAGTTGGACCTTTTCTGCCGGGCAGCCGAGGGCGATTAATTCGTCGACCAGCGACTGTGAGCGGGCGAGGATTGCGGTGGCCTTTTCAAAGACGCGCTCCATGGCTTGGCGCCACGCCTTTTTCTCCATGCCGACTCCGGCATCGGCGCCGTGGAACGAGACAACCACCGGCCACGGAGAGGCTTCGATCAGCGGCAGCAGGTGCATGGCCATGTGGCCGAAGTAGATGTGCACGACCTGGGCGTCGTGGGTTTGGATGGCGTAGAGGAATCTGCGCAGTTCGTCGCGGCTGAGTTGCCACGGGATGTCGCGCAATTGTTTGCACCAGAGCCTGCGGAAGAAGCGCAGTGGGTATTTTGGTAGTACGGTGACCCAGCGCTTGTGCAGGTGGAAGGTTTCCGGGTTCTCCCATTTGTGGGTGATGACATGCGGGCGCCAGGTTTCGAGGCCGGTGATCTGGCGGTAGATGTGGCGCATCTCCGGTTTGCAGAACGTGTGGACGTAACTTGCCACGACCGGTTGTGGGCGGTCGGGCTGGGCTGCGGGTGATGGAGATGGATCAGCAGGCATGCGTTGGGATGGGTTATATGATGCCGCTTCAGCGCCGCGAGGCAAGAGACATCGGCCGCGGATGTGGTGATGGGAGGTAAACCGCACCTTCGGCGCGAGGGGACGTGTTGGGTGGGGATCCCGCGGTTGAAACCGCGGGCTATGCGGTAAGCAATCGCTTCGCGATGTGTGGGGCGCAGGCTCGGTCGGTGATGGGGGGAGGGATGAAGTGATGTTCGCTTCGCTCATTGGGTTTCCAGATGACGGCAGGAATGCCGTCCCACCAGCGCTGCGCGTGCCCGAGCGAGGATCGACCGGATGACGGAGTTTCTCGTGCTACGGCAGGAGTGCCGTAGGTCCATCGGGGAAGGGTGGGGCGTTGTGACTGGGTGCGGTAGGCGGAAGTGAAATCCCGTTGGGATCTTTGGGGGGCTTCGCGTGAGGCCATGATTATGCGGGACCACGAAGTGCGCGAAGTTCACGAAGAAGAGCGGGACGGGTTCACGGGCTCGACGGCAGGAATGCCGTCCCACGTGCGCTGCGCGTGCCTAGTCGGTGAGTCTTTATCTTTATCCAAATCCTTATCGGGCCGACAGGGGGCGATTTAGGATTGGTCATTGGCGGAACGGATGACGGAGTTTCTCGTGCTACGGCAGGAGTGCCGTAGGTCCATCGGGGAAGGGGGGCGGTGTGACTGGGTGCGGTAGGCGGACAAGAAATCCCGTTGGGATCTTTGGGGGCTTTGCGTGAGGCCATGACTATGTGGGATCGCGAAGTGCGCGAGGTTTACGAAGAGGATTGTCACGCCGTTTCTCCAGCACTGCGCGGGCGTGATTGGCGGGGATGTTTTGCAACGGGCGGATTGACAGATCGCAGCGTTTTAGATCAGCGTTCGGTTATGAAAAATGTTCTGATTTGTTTGGCTGCTGCTGGGCTGGTGACCGTGGATGTAGGCTCAGCCCGGACGTTCACGGATAATCAGAACCGAAAGATCGATGCGGAGATTGTTCGTGTGGATGGGGCGGCGGTGGTTTTTGACCACAAAGGGCGGGAGGTAAAGTTCCCGATCGCGAAGCTCTCCGAGGTGGATCAGGAGTATGTCCAATACTGGGTGGAGACTCATCAGGACGGGCAGGGAGGTGTGGTTGAAAGCGACGCTGGAAAGAGTGGCGGCATCGGGGCGTCTGCGGGTGGGTTGACGCTTTGTGGCAAGGTGTTGAAGGCGAATGGCTCGGTGCAGACGGTGACTGCGCCGTTGGATGAGAAGACGCTGAAGGAGTTTTCCCGCTCCAAGACCAAGCCGACTGAGCTCAAGATCTCGATTGCTCTGCCTAAGGGGTTTGACCCGACCAAGCCGCAGCGCGTGATGTGGGTGAGTGCCCCGATTAACAACGAAAACGAGCGCAAGAAGGGGAATGCCGGCGCGATGTGGGCATTTGCCGGGCCGGGAACCGCGGAGGGCTGGGTGGTCGTGGCGGCGGATACGGATATGGGCAATCCCCGGGTGGAGGATAACGAGCGCTCCAAAGGAACGGATCTCGCGGTGCACACGGCGGCGGTGGAGGCTCTGACCGAGGCGTGGCCGCAGTTCAAGACGTGGCAGTTCGCGTGTTGTGGCGGGTCCGGTGGAGGGAAGGCATCGTTCTACCGCGTGGGGGATCTGTTGGTGAATGATTTGAACGTGACCGGGATGTTTTTGGCGGGGTGCAATCAGGACTGTACCGCCGATGCGCGTGCTGAGACTCGGTTCAAGAAGTCGGGGCTGCGCAAGATCAAAGTGTGGATCAGCAATGGCCGCAGTGACACGATTTCAAATGTGGGGCACGCGGAGTCGGTGGCGGCCAGCATGAAAGGGAACCGCTACGGTGAGATCCGGCTAGAGCTCTTTGATGGCGGGCACGTCATCAAGAAAGAAGAGTTCGTGAAGGCGCTGCAGTGGTTTGTAGAGGAGGCGTGACCCGTGGCCGTGAGTGATGGCTCAGCGTTGGGCCAGCTCCCACAGGGCGGCGATGCCCGGACGTCGCAGGTTGTTGCGGGTGGTGCAGAGGCCGACGACGTAGGGGGCGAGCTTGGGGGCGTTTTCGATGCGTTGGAGGTCGTCGCGGAATGGGCTGCGTTCGAGCACGAGTTCGGGGACGATGCCGATGCCGCAGCCGAGGCGGACCATGGCGAGAATGCCTTCATTGCCCGAGACTTCGGTGGTCGGGTTCGGCCGGTTGTTGGGACGTTTGCGTAGCCATTGGTCGATGCGGCGGCGGGAGAGTCCGCTGCGTGGCAGCACGAGGGGTGCGCGGTTGAGATCGAACTGGTCGTCGCCAGAGGTGGGGATGTGACCGTGGTTTTTCGGGGCGACAAAGATGAGTCCGGTTTCCGCCAGCGGGAGGAACTCAAGACTGGCGTGACGGCGGTCCGGCAGGGCGGCTACGGCTACGTCGATCTCTCCGGAGAGGACTTGTTGCACGGCTTCCTCCGCCGAGCCTGTGCGCAGCTCCAAATTCACTTCCGGATAGGCATTGCGGTAGGATTCGAGGAGTTCGGGCAAGAGGCTGTAAACGGCGGTGACCGAGGCGTAGATCGAGACCAGACCGCCGACGCTGCCGTCGTCTTTGAGTTCGGCGCAGAAGGTTTCCCAATCGCGGACCGCAGCGCTGGCGTAGTTACGGAACTTCTCACCGGCTGCGGTGAGGGTGACGGTTCGGTTGTTGCGCAGGAAGAGCGGCTCGCCGACGGTGTCTTCGAGGCGTTGGATGCTGCGGGTCAGCGCGGACGGGCTGAGGTTGCATGCCTGGCTTGCGCGACCGAAGTGGAGAGTCTCTGCCAGGGTCAGGAAGTTCTTGAGTTCGTGGACGTTCACTGCGGTAGGCAGGCTAGCTCTGTGTTGCATAAAATGCAACGCTGTGTGTTGGATAAGTCAATTTACGCAATGATTAGAGTAGGCTTTCATGGTCGCGTTTCTCGAAACACATTTTTACCCAGTTTGATTATGAGCGAAAACTACTTCAACACCTTGCCACTGCGCCGTCAGTTGGCCGAGTTGGGAACCTGCCGGTTCATGGACGAGTCCGAGTTTGCCAACGGCATCGAAGCCGCCAAGGGCAAGAAGATCGTGATCGTGGGCTGCGGTGCCCAAGGCCTGCACCAGGGTCTCAACATGCGCGACAGTGGTTTGGACGTTTCCTACACCCTGCGTGCGGCAGCGATTGAAGAGAAGCGCGAGTCGTACCTCAACGCGACCGAGAACGGTTTCGCCGTGGGTACCTACGAAGAGATGCTCCCGACTGCGGACATCGTGATGAACCTGACTCCGGACAAGCAGCATACCGCTGTGGTTGAGGCTGTGGTGCCATTGATGAAGGAAGGTGCAGTGTTCAGCTACGCACACGGCTTCAATATCGTGGAAGAAGGCATGGAGATCCGCAAGGACATCACCGTGATCATGGTGGCACCTAAGTCGCCTGGTTCGGAAGTGCGCGAAGAATACAAGCGTGGCTTCGGTGTGCCGACCTTGATTGCCTGCCACGGTGAGAACGACCCACAGGGCAACGGTCTTGAGATCGCCAAGGCGCTTTGCGTGGCCCAGGGTGGTCACCACGCCGGTGTGCTTGAGTCGTCGTTCGTGGCGGAAGTGAAGTCCGACCTCATGGGTGAGCAGACCATTCTCTGCGGCATGCTCCAGGCTGGATCGCTCCTTTGCTTCGACAAGATGACCGCTCAGGGCATCGACGCAGGATACGCAGTGAAGTTGCTCCAGTACGGATGGGAGACCATCACCGAAGCTCTCAAGCAGGGTGGTATCACCAACATGATGGACCGCCTGTCGAACCCAGCGAAGATCGAGGCATTCAAGCTTTCCGAGCAGCTCAAAGGCATCATGCGCCCATTGTTCGAGAAGCACATGGACGACATCATCTCCGGTCACTTCTCCAAGACCATGATGGAAGACTGGGCCAACGACGATGCCAACCTCCTCGGCTGGCGTGCGGCTACCGGTGAGACCACATTCGAGAAGACCGAAGCTACTGGTGACATCACCGAGCAGGAGTTCTTCGACAAGGGTATCCTCATGGTCGCCATGGTGCGTGCCGGTGTGGAACTCGCCTTCGAAGCCATGGTGGAAGCCGGCATCGAGCCTGAGTCCGCTTACTACGAGTCGCTTCACGAGACTCCGCTCATCGCCAACACCATCGCACGTAAGAAGCTTTACGAAATGAACCGCATCATCTCCGACACCGCGGAGTATGGCTGCTACCTTTTCGCACACGCTGCCGTGCCACTTTTGGAAGACTTCATGAAGACCGTCGACACAGACGTCATCGGCAAGGGCCTCGAGCTCGCCGACGCATCGGTCGACAACAAGACCCTCGTGGAAGTGAACTGGGCGATCCGCAACCACCCTGTGGAAGAGATCGGCGAGTACCTTCGCGATGCTATGGGTAACATGAAGTCGCTGTAATCAGGCGGCCATGTTCCATATCGTCCGGCTTCACAGCTGGGCGGAGAACGAATCAACCAACAACGGCTGGGTGGACCTGGTGTCCTCCCAGCCGTTGTTGCTGTAAAAAGCGCTGGGTGAATACTCAGCATCTGGGCTTGTCATTGCCAGCTTGGCGATGCATGATCCCGACCATGCGGAACGATTGTTCCGCGGCGCGGAATGCCGATTTTGGCATGCCGCAATCGATTAGGTGGTGCGTTCATTTACTCGATCCGATTTAACAAACGCACACCATACTGATATCGAATGAACATCTACGTAGGAAACTTGTCTTATGACATGACTGAGCTCGAACTGCGCGAGCTCTTTGAGCAATTTGGCACCGTGAGCCGCGCGAGCATCATCTCGGACCGCGACACCGGCCGCTCAAAAGGATTTGGCTTTATTGAAATGTCGGAGAAATCCGAAGGCGAGCGCGCCATTGAAGAACTCAACGGCCAGGAAGTGGTCGGCCGTAAACTCAACGTCAACGAGGCGCGTCCTCGTGAGCCGCGCAGCGGTGGCGGTGGATACGGTGGCGGCGGCGGAGATCGCCGTGGCGGTGGTGGCGGCTACGGCGGCGAGCGTCGTGGTGGCGGTGGCGGTTACGGCGGAGATCGCCGTGGCGGCGGCGGTGGCGGCGGCAATCGCCGTGACAACTGGTAAGCCATACCCAGCTCCCTGAAAATTATTTCATCCCGTCATCACCCAGGCTTCGGCCCACGGTGGTGGCGGGATTTTTTTATCTTAGTTTGCTAGTGTTCAGTTCGCAGTTTTGAGATTTCGTGGCTTGGGCGCGATGTAGGACGGGCGACGCGAAGCGCGGGAGGGGCGACATTCCTGTCGTCTGAGCGATGTAGGTAGTGAAGTAAGGAGCGACGCGTGTTTGTTTGCGCTTTATCCCGATCCAAATCATTATCGGACTGACTGCGGAGCGATTGAGGATAAATGGGAGCTGAGCTGATGACGGAGTCTCACGTCCTACGGCAGGAGTGCCGTAGCTCCAGCGGGGAATGGTGAGTGTGCGGGTTGCGATGGAGCGACCACACTCTTGTGGTCGGGGGGAGTTAGCGATGTGAGTTTGGGCGCCCTTTGGGCTCTTCGGGGCTTTGCGTGAGATCCCTGGCGGGAGATGGCGTCGCGCGACTGTCGGCAGGAATGCCGACCCACCAGCGTTGCGCATCCGTGATGACGGTGTCTTTATCCTTCTCCAATCCAAATCATTATCGGACTGACTGCGGAGCGATTGAGGATAAATGGGAGCTGAGCTGATGACGGAGTCTCACGTCCTACGGCAGGAGTGCCGTAGCTCCAGCGGGGAATGGTGAGTGTGCGGGTTGCGATGGAGCGACCACACTCTTGTGGTCGGGGGGAGTTAGCGATGTGAGTTTGGGCGCCCTTTGGGCTCTTCGGGGCTTTGCGTGAGATCCCTGGCGGGAGATGGCGTCGCGCGACTGTCGGCAGGAATGCCGACCCACCAGCGTTGCGCATCCGTGATGACGGTGTCTTTATCCTTCTCCAATCCAAATCATTATCGGACTGACTGCGGAGCGATTAAGGACAAATGGGAGCTGAGCTGATGACGGAGTCTCAGGTTCTACGGCAGGAGTGCCGTAGCTCCAGCGGGGAATGGTGGGCGTGCGGGTTGCGATGGAGCGACCACACTCTTGTGGTCGGGGGGAGTTAGCGATGTGAGTTTGGGCGCCCTTTGGGCTCTTCTGGGCTTTGCGTTAGATCTCTGTCGGGAGATGGCGTCGCGCGACTGTCGGCAGGAATGCCGACCCACCCGCGCTGCGCATCCGTGATGACGGTGTCTTTATCCTTCTCCTATCCAAATCATTATCGGACTGACTGCGGAGCGATTGAGGATAAATGGGAGCTGAGCTGATGACGGAGTCTCACGTCCTACGGCAGGAGTGCCGTAGCTCCAGCGGGGAATGGTGAGTGTGCGGGTTGCGATGGAGCGATCGGATGAATGGGACGGGCCTTGATTCTCGGGAGCGATCCGCGCAGGATGAGTCTTCTGATGATTTGTCTCCGTCCTCTCTATGTGCTGTGCGTCCTGATGGGGGCGCTCCCTTGTGGCATTGCCGGTGAGATCAAAGTTGCGGTGGCGAGCAACTTTGCGCCGACGCTGCGTGTGTTGGCGGATGGGTTTGAGAAGGAATCCGGGCACGAGGTGATTGTGGTCACGGGATCTACCGGGAAGCTCTATGCGCAGATTGTGAGGGGTGCACCCTACGATGTGTTTTTAGCGGCAGATGCAAAGCGGCCGGAGTTGCTGGAGAAGCAGGGCGCTGCGGTGATGGGAAGCCGGGTGACGTATGCGGTCGGGCGGTTGGTGCTGTGGAGCCGGGACGAGGATGTGGTGGATGAAGGAGGCAAGGTGTTGATGGGCGATCCGGTGGGGCGGTTGGCAATTGCGAATCCACGGATTGCTCCGTATGGGCAGGCTGCGCTGGAAACGCTTGAGAAGTTAGGCCGTTGGGGCGCGTGGCAGGCCTCGCTGGTGCGCGGTGAGAATGCGGCCCAGACTTGGCAGTTTGTGGAATCCGGAGCGGCGAGATTAGGAATGGTGGCGCGGTCCCATTGGGTGACGAATGGAAAACGCGGGGCGGTTTGGTTAGTGCCGGCGGAGTTGCATCAGCCGCTCGTCCAGCAGGCGGTGCGGATGAACGATCGACCGGAGGCGGTGGCGTGGATGCGCTATTTGCAGAGTGATCGAGCGTTGCAGGTGATCCGCGATCATGGCTACGATAAACCTGATGCTGAATGACCTCGACCTCAATGCCTTGTGGCTTACCTTCCGGTTGGCGGCGGTGACGACCATGGTGTTGTTGCTGATTGGCGCGCCGCTGGCGTGGTGGTTGGCGAGGACGCGTTGGCGTTGGCGGTTCTTGGTCGAGGCCTTGGTGGCGTTGCCGCTTGTTCTGCCGCCGACGGTGTTGGGTTTTTACCTGTTGGTGGCGATGGCACCAGACGGGCCGGTGGGTAATGTGGTTGCCTTGCTGGGTGGGCCGGCGTTGGTATTTTCGTTCAGTGGGTTGGTTGTAGGCTCGGTGGTGTATTCGTTACCGTTTGTGGTGCAGCCGTTGCGCAATGCGTTTGTCGCGGTGGGTGATCGGCCGTTGGAGGTTGCGGCGGCGTTAGGTGCGTCGCCAATGGACCGGTTTTTCACGGTCGGGGTGCCGCAGGCCAGGGCTGGGTTCCTGTCGGCGACGGTGCTTGGGTTTGCTCACACGGTAGGCGAGTTCGGGGTGGTGCTAATGATAGGTGGCAACATCCCGGGTGAGACGAGGGTTGCGTCGATCGCGATTTACGACCACGTCGAGTCGTTGGAGTACGGTAACGCGCATGGACTGTCGTTGGTCTTGATCGTGCTTTCGTTAGTGATGTTGTCGGTGGTCTTTGCGGTGAACAAACGGGGAGGTGTGGCGTGAGTATTGAGCTAAAGTTGGAGTTGGAAAGGGGGGCGTTTTCATTGGATGTGGAGTTGCAAATTCCACAACGTGGGGTGACGGGGCTGATTGGTCCATCGGGATCCGGCAAGACGACGATTCTACGTGCGTTGGCCGGGCTGGATCGACATCGCGGAGCGGTGGTGAGGATTGGGAATGAGGTCTGGCAACAGGGACGTGGTTTTGTTCAGACACACCGACGTCGACTTGGTTATGTGTTTCAGGAGCCTGGTTTGTTCTCCCATTTGTCCGTGCGGGGGAATGTGGAATACGGTGCCAAGAGGGTGGCTGAAGGGGAACGTAAATTGGCGTTCGACGAGGCGGTGGCGATGCTTGGCGTTGAGCCGTTGTTGGAAAGGAACGTGGGTGAGCTGTCGGGAGGTGAGCGGCAGAGGGTGGCGGTGGCCCGGGCGCTTGCGTCGTCGCCTCGGTTACTGTTGCTGGACGAGCCGTTGTCGGCGCTGGATGACGATGCCAAGCGCGGGATTCTGCCGTGGCTGCAGAAGCTGCATCGCGAGTGCGGTGTGCCGATGGTGTATGTGACGCACAGTGTCCCCGAGATAGCGGCAATGGCGGATCATTTGGTGATCCTGGAGAGCGGTCGGGTGGTCGAATCCGGGGCGGCGTCGGCGTTGCTGGTACGCTCGGATTTAACGCTGGCACACCATGGCGAGGCCGCGGTGGTGATGGAGGCCACGGTGTCGGCGCACGACGCAGCCTATGGATTGAGTCGGCTAAAGTCTCCGGCGGGTGATGTGACCGTGGTGGGAACCGAGTTGGCGGTCGGACAGCGGGTGCGGGTTCGGATCGCTGCGCGCGACGTGAGCATTACCCGCGAGCGTCAGGAGGGGACGAGTATCCTCAATCGGTTCGATGCCGTGGTGCGTGAATTAGCGGCCGATGGGGATGCTCAGGTGTTGGTTCGTCTCGAAACGGACGGCGGTGCGGCGTTGCTGGCGCGGATAACCAAGTTTTCGGCGGATGCGCTTGGGCTTGCGATTGGGCAGCGGGTCGTGGCGCAGGCTAAGAGTGTAAGTTTGCTGGTTGGGTAGGTGGGGTGGTTTTAGGTGGTTAGGTTGTTATGTTTTATGGAGGGTGGGGCCGCGATGGGTGCGCGGCCTTCGGGCGGCTGCCTGATGACGGCGGGGCCGGGGGATCGGCCGGTTGTTATACCATTTGAACGGTTACCTTGGCGTAACCGATGGAAATTGGATCAGTGATCGAGGGGGAGAAGGAAGTGGTCTTGGCGGGATCTTGTTGAGTGATGCTGCGTTGCCCTCAGTTTATGTAGCCTGCTAGCATCGCAGCTCGCACCTTGGCTCCCTCGCAAAAGCTCTCCGCGATTCCGACAATTTGACCGTTCAAATGGTATTGGACCGCCCTTGCAGGGCTCGATGTGGGGGAGGACGTAATCCCATGGCTTCGCCATGGGCTCTGTTGGGGCGCGCCTCCGGCGCTGTGTGGGATCCGAGTACGTGGGCTGTGTGGGATCCAAGGGCGTAGGACGAGTGTGGATCTGTGGAGTACGGGTAGCTGGACGCGAGATAGCGCCGGAGGTGCGGACTAGCGCAGCCCACGGCAACGCCGTGGGGATTGGCGGGTTAGACGGTGGAGCCCTGCAGGGGCGGTCCAATTGGTGATTCAAGGGACTGGTGGCGGATCTATCGGGGATTACACCATTTGAACGGTCACCTTGTCGTAATCGATGAGGGTTGAGCTCCTTTAAAGGCGACTTTGGGTGCCAGGGGGGATCTTCGAGTAATCGAGGTCGTCGCGGAGCGACAGGTTACCGGTTAGCCGGAGGTTTCAACTTCCGGATATGAGTGCGCTGATGGGGCGTCCCGTAGGGACGGTTTATACCATTTGATCGTTCAATTGGTATCAGATGATGGGCGCGGCCTTTTGGCGGTAGCCGGATGAGGGATTGGTCTGCAGTTGGCGGACGCAGTTGTCTGGAGGCTGGGTTAGACGGTAGGCGTGGTGACGCTCGCGTGGCCGCGCATCAGGGGCACTGAAAACTGAACACTGGCAAACTACCACACTCTAGTCCCGCAGCGCTTTGGCAGGGTCGAGGCGGGCGACGCTCCAGGCTGGAGGGAGGGCTGCGAGTGAGCAGAGAAGGAAGGCTCCGAACCCAATGATCGTGAGCGAGACGGGGTCGATCGCGGCGGGGATGCGCTCCAGGCCGTAGACAGCGGCGGGGAATGGGTCCATGCCGATGAGTCCGAGTGCGGCTTGAACCTGGTCGCGGAAGTAGAGTGTGAGTAGTCCGAGTCCGAGGCCCGAGAGTGAGCCGATGATTCCAACGACCACGCCTTGGACGGCGAAGACAGAGACGATCTGGGCGGCGGTGGCACCGAGCGCTTTCATCACGCCGATCTCGCGGCGTTTTTCCACGGTGACGGTGATCATGGTGACCATGATGCAGAATGACGCCACGACCATGATGCAGAAGAGCGCGAAGTACATCATGCGGCGCTCATTGGCCAAGGCGAAGAAGACGTCTTCGTTCCGGGTAATCCACGAGGAGGCGTAGAAGCCGGGCGGCAGGGATTGCTGCAGTTGTTCGGCGAACTGATCCGCTTGATAAGCGTCTTCGATGCGGATGCCGATGGAGTGGACGAGATCGAGTTCGCTGAAGCCGTAAAGTTCCTGCGATAGGAAAAGAGGCATCAGCATGCTCGGTGCGTTGACGTGTGGTGGCTGCTTGTACCAGCCGGTGACACTGAGTTGTTTTGGAAGCACGAGTTCTTCCAGCTGCGCGAAAGCTTGTTCATCGTCTTCCTCGCTTTGTGCGGGGAGGTTGGCGATTTCGTGGAGGGGCTGCAGCGCCTGGTTGAGTTGGTTGCGGTCGTAGGTCAGCGCGTTGTCTTGAGGTGCACCGAGTTGGGTGAGGAAGAAGTGTGCGTTGCCGACGATCTCGCGTTCGCTGGGCTTGAGCTTCTTTTCGAGCGTTGTGTCGAGGATGGGCTCGAGTGCGGCGATGGCGGATGCCACGGCGTCGCGGGTGATGACGGTGAGCTCGGGTTCCTGGTCGTCGATGATCGTGCTGTTTTCCTGCAGGCCTTTGATAGCGGTGTTAATCGATTCGCCGAATGTGCCGCTGAGGCGTGGGTTTTTGGCGTCGTTGATCGCTTCGTAGACTTTGTCGAAGTGCGCCTGGGAGTAGACGTCGACGGTTTGTCCGAGGTTGAGCCCGAGGCTGAGCATCACGGCATCGGAGACGACGACGGGTTGGACGTCCGGGTTGTCGCTGGCGAGCGAGCCCTCTTCGAGTTTGATTTCCTCCAGCACGTGGGAGTCGCCTTCTTCCACGCCGCGCATTCTTTGGCCAATGCGCATGCCATTGCCGTCGACGAGGACGATGCCTTCGACAACGGGCGAGGTGGCTTTCACGCCGGGGGTGGTTTTGATCTGATCGAGCAGCGGGCGCCAGTCGCGCATTGGATAGGCGCTGCTGCGGGGCGATGGCTTTTGTTCTACGAAGACGTGGTATTCGAACCCGAGCAGTAGTTCCTTGGTGCGTTTTTCAAACCCAAGCATCACCGACATGACGACGACCAGAATCCAGACTCCAAGGGTCACGCCTGCGACGCAGAGTAATGTGATGATGGAGACCGATGTGCGCTTCGGCTTGAGGTAGCGGAGGGCGAGGAATCTGGCGAAGTTCTTTTTCAATGCGGAGGGGAGATGGATTGCGGCCAGCAAAGCATGCGCAGGGGATGTTTGCTAGTTCGCAGTTGGAAGTGTTCAGTGTCCTGATTTTGGCGATAAAAGCGGGGCGAGGAGGTTTTATGGGCAGTCGATCTCCGAGTTGGCCTCCTGGTCTTCCCGACCTAGGTCTACTTGTCCGTCAACTTTGAGTGCAGCGACACTTACGACTTCCCACTACCTTCCTGTAATGGCCTTGCGGTATTTGAAGATGGCGGTGGCGAGTCCCTGGGCGAGTTGTTGTTGGTAGGCGGCGGTGGCGATGCGCTTGCCTTCGGTTTGGTTGCTGACGAAGCCGCCTTCGAAAAGGATGCCGGGGCGGGTGAGGCCCGAGAGCACGGTCCAGCGGGCGCGTTTGATCCCGCGGTCCGTGGGTCGGTAGCGGTTGATCTGCTTCAGCACTGCGTTTTGAACGGCAGTGGCGAGGGCGATGTTTTCGGCGTCGCGGCGGTTGCCAGTGCGTTTTTTGTGATCGGACGGGCGTTGGGATTGGGCGGTGGACGCGGTGCCGGCGGGAGTCAGGGCGAAGGTTTCGATGCCTTGGGCACCGGTTCGTTTGGCGGAGTTGAAGTGGATGCTGATGAAGATGGAGTTCGGCGTGGAGTTGCCAATCTGGGCGCGCTTTTTGAGTGGAATGAAGCGGTCGTCGCTGCGGGTGTACTTCACTTTGTAGCCATTGCGCTGGAGGATGGCGCCGAGTCGTTTGGCGACTGAGAGGGCGAAGTCCTTTTCCTTGCCGTAAGGGCCGATGGCGCCGGGGTCGTGGCCGCCGTGTCCGGCGTCGATGACGACGGTGTCGAAGCGCTGGGCCTGGCGGATGAAGTCGGGGCGCAGGACGGGGTCGATGAGTTTGGCCAGGTCGATGCGTGAGACCAGAACGTGGCGGCCTTTGCGGGTGACGGGGTGGCTGAGGATGAATTTGACGTCGTTGATGATGAGTTCCGGCGATCCGATGGTGGCTTTCATCCACAACTGGCTGCCGCGCCAGAGGGCGGTGTTGCCGCTGAGTTTGAGTTCGGGGAAGCGGTAGAAGCTCTTGATGTCGGCGGCCGTGACGTGGTCGCGGCCGTTATGGGTGACGATATTCCAGTCGGCGCGTGCCGTGCCTACCAGAGCGACGAGCAGACATAGGGTCGCCACCGCGCGGAGCAGGTGGGGGACGAATGCTGGAGATGTGCGGGGTTGCGGCATGAGTGCGGTATGCGGGAGTCCCGGGGGACGGGGCGTTGGCGCGAAAAGCGTCACGGATTACGTGTGTCGCGGAATTAACCACTGATCGGGAGTTCGCATCAAGTGCTGAAAAAGAAATCGCGTCGGCTCGGGGGAAGTTGGGCGGAGGTTTTTCGGGTTGGTGCGAAATTTTGTGGATGAAGATGGCAGCGAGGGTGTCACATCGAGGCGGATAGGGGCGATTTGCTCTTGCTTGATGGCGAAATCGGCCGAGATAATAGGCTACTCTGCAATTTCCATTCAACGACTGCTGTGGCTGCTAAAAAATCACCCTCCAATCCATCCGCTGATGCAGCGGAAACCCGTGCGATGAAGTTTGAGCAAGCGTTTGGTGAGCTTGAGGCGTTGATCGGCCAAATGGAGAGTGACGAGCTGCCGCTGGATGAGATGGTGCAAGCCTATGAGCGCGGGACGCGCCTGTGGAACCAATGCAAGCTGCGGCTGGATGAAGCGCGCTTGAAAGTGGAGGCGATCACGAAGGCCTCCGAGGAGGGGGAATTGGAGACCGATGCCTTTGATGCCGCCGCTCCCACCCCGGCCGCAAAGTCGCCCAAGCCGGTTCAGAAACCGAAGCCATCCGAAGACGACGAGATCAAACTTTTCTAATCAACCTCCGCGTGCCGCGGAGAATGGGATGCCGGCGGACAGAGGCATCCCTCATGATTTAATTACCTACCAGCCCACCAGCAAACCGTGACAGACAAGCCAATCCAAGAACCGGTCAGCGAGTACCCATTGCTCGAGAAAATCGAGTCGCCGACGGATGTGAAAAAACTTTCCAACGCGCAGTTGGTGGAACTTGCCGCAGAGATCCGTCACAAGTTGGTGCACTCCGTGGCCAAGACCGGCGGCCACATCGGGCCGAACCTTGGCGTGGTGGAGTTGACCATCGCGTTGCACACGGTTTTCGACACGCCAAAGGACAACTTTGTGTTCGACGTGTCGCACCAGGCCTACGTTCACAAGATGCTCACTGGTCGTCAGAGTGAGATCCACACGATCCGTCAGTACGAAGGCCTCAATGGCTACATGCTGCGCACCGAGAGCGAGCATGATTGCTACGGTGCGGGCCACGCGGGCACCGCGCTTTCGGCGGCACTCGGGATGGCGACCGCTCGCGACCTTGCTGGTACCGACGAAGAAGTGGTCTGCGTGGCGGGCGACGCGGCTTTCACCTGCGGCCCGACCTTTGAAGCGCTCAACAACATCGCGGAGTCGACCGATAACATGATTGTCGTGCTCAACGACAACGAGTGGTCGATCGACAAAAACGTGGGGGCACTGGCCAAGTACTTCAACCGCCTCCAGACCAGCGACGCCTACGAGCACATTCATCGCAAGGCGACTGATCTGATCGAGCGCGTGGCTGGCAAGGGCGTGCGCAAGTTGGTCAACCGCGTGGAAGAGGGCACCAAGGGACTCTTTGCTCCGAGTGTTTTGTTCGAGGAGTTCGGAATGCGCTACTACGGTCCGGTGGACGGACATGACGTGGAGGCGCTCATCAGCATTTTCCAACACCTTAAAGGGCGCAAGGAACGCTCGATTCTCCACATTATCACGGAGAAGGGACGCGGCTGGGAGCCGGCGCTGGCCAACCCTGGCAAGTTCCACGGAACCGGGCCGTACGAGGTCAAGACCGGTGCCACCGCATCCGGGACGCCTACGGCTTCGGATGTTTTCGCACGTGCCGTAACCGATTTTGCCAAAGAGGACGAAAAGGTCGTGGCGATCACCGCGGCAATGCCTGGCGGAACCAAGCTGGAGATCCTGAAGAAGGAGCTGCCGAAACAGTATTTCGACGTTGGGATTGCGGAAGAACACGCGGCTCTTTTTGCCTGCGGATTGGCGACCAAAGGGTTCAAGCCATTCTTGTCGATTTACTCGACCTTCATGCAGCGAGCCTACGACATGATCATTCACGACATGGCGTTGCAAAAGCTGCCGGTGCGTTTGTGCATGGACCGCGCTGGTCTTTCGGGAGACGACGGTCCGACCCACCACGGGTTGTTTGACATCGGTTACCTGCGTCACGTGCCGGATCTCGTTTTCATGCAACCGAAGGACGAACCGGAGTTGCGCGACATGCTGTGGACGATGGCCAACTACGAAGAGCTGCCGAGCGCGATCCGCTATCCGCGTGGTCCGATTGCCGGCGTGCCGGTGGAAGGCGAGCCAAAGCTGCTTGAGATCGGTAAATCGGAAGTGGTTGAAGACGGCGCGGATGTGGCGTTGTTCGGTCTTGGTACTTTGTTCTCGATGGCCAAAGAGACACGCGATGCCCTCGAGGCGCAGGGGATTTCCACCGCGCTGGTGAACCCACGCTGGATCAAGCCAATGGACACCACCTGCCTTGAGGAGTTCGCCCGCAAGGTGAAGGTGATCTGCACCTTTGAAGACCACGTGCTCGCCAATGGTTACGGTGCTGGTGTGATCGAGCACCTGCATGATGCCGGGATCGATGTGCCTGTTGTGCGCATCGGCTGGCCGAATGAGTTTATCGACCATGGCAACGTCCCAGCCCTCCGCGCCCAGCACGGCCTCACCGCCGAAGCTGCAGTGGAGAAAGTGCTTAAGGCTCTGGGGTAGCAGAGATAGATAGAGATTTCCGCAAAAGGCGCCGCGTGAGTTTTCCACGCGGCGCCTTTTTTTGATGCTCACGCCCGCTTCGCTCAAGACCCAAAGATCCCAAAGGTTTTGTTATTTGGGATCGTTGCGTTAAGTGGCGTTTGCGTGCGTTGAGGTGATGACGGAGAATCAGATCAGTAAAGAGGTGGTCGATGCCGCGGTTAAAGTGCACACAGAGCTTGGGCCCGGCTTACTTGAATCTGTGTATGAGGTGGTATTGGCGAAAGAGCTTGAACTCAGAGGGTTGAAGGTACAGCGCCAAGTCCCCGTGCCTATTATCTACAGAGGGGTAAAACTGGATGAGGCTTTTAGAGCGGATCTTGTGGTTGAGGGTAAGGTGATTCTTGAACTGAAGTCGGTTGAGGCTCTGAGTAGAGTTCACTACAAGCAGTTGTTTACTTACATGAAGCTAAGGGGAGCTCGCTTGGGGTTGGTACTCAATTTTGGCGCCGATCTAATGAAGCAGGGGATCAAGAGAATTGTTAACGGCTTGGACGACGGGCACCCGCGCGTGTTTTTTGGTAAGTGACGATAGTTTCTCTTCTTTGGGTCTTAGGGTCTTTGCGTGAGAACCTTGTGTTTCGTCGTTTGCTTCCCTGTGATCATGCGTAGCTTGTAGCCATGATGAATGAGCGAGCAGCGGCGGTGATTGTGGCCGGGGGATCCGGGCGGAGGATGGGCTTTGATAAACTGGCGGCCAAGATTGGCGATGTTTCGGTGCTTGAGCGCTCGATTGCCGCGTTTGAGGCGGCGGAGACGATTGGCCGGATCGTGGTGGTGGTTTCGGCGGCAAATGAAGAGACGGTACAGTCCTGGATCGCGGATGGGCGGTTTTCCAAACTCGAGCTCGCTGTGCGTGGCGGGGCCGAGCGGTTTGATTCGGTTGGCAATGGGATTGCTGCGCTCGGTGAGGACTTTGCCGGCGTGATTGCCGTGCACGACGGGGCGCGACCTTTGGTATGTCCGCAGTCGATCGATGAAACGGTCAACGCAGCGGCTACGACGGGCGCAGCGGTGCTTGCCAAGCCGGTGGCGGACACACTCAAGCGCGTCGACGCGAATGGGTCGGTCGTGGAGTCGGTGCCGCGCGATGGCATGTGGGCAATGGAGACACCTCAGTGTGCGCGCGCCGATTGGATGCGTCAGGCGGTGGCCGCGGCGCGATCGGCGGATAGTTCAGCGGCGATTACCGATGAAGTGACCGCGCTCCAGCATGCGGGGCGACCGGTGACGGTTGTGCGTTCTGTGAGCCCGAATTTGAAGATCACCTTCCCCGGCGACATCGAGTTGGCGGAGAGGTTGGTGTGATTTCCGCAGTGGGAGGTGGGAGTGTGAGGTGATCATTGCGAGTGACTTGCCTGCTGCGGGGACTGGTCGATGGTGGCAGCCATGAAGGGAAGAGTGAGCGAGATCCCGCAGGCATTTCGTCCGGCGTACGAACGGATGCGCCAACGCGCGCAGCAGATCTGTGGGCGGGTGGTCGAGCTGAATGCGGAGTCGGTGGCATGCGGGATGCGGTCGTTCTTCGACCATTTGCCGGCGGACTCGGGGACGCTTGGTGAGATCGAGCGGGGGCGTGTGTTCGGGGCGCTGGCGATTGCCTATGCCGACGCATTGGTGGCCGCGTTTGGCTGGCAGCCGTGCTGGCTTTTGTTGGAGGAAAAGGACTACCGAGAGGAGGACGGTGTGTTTGCCGTGGTGAGCCCGGATCAATCGTACGTCGTGCTGCCGGTGGCGTTGATTGAGTCGGACTTTGACCACATCAGGGACAATGCGAAGGCTGTGTTCAAGAAGATCCGCGACGGTCATTTGCTCGATGTGCCGGAAGGTGCGCTGCACGAGCTGCGGGGGTAGGGGTGATCTAACGAATAACTGCGGGTGTTGGACGGCCATCGGGCAGGTGCTGCGTTTCTGCGACATCGCACGCTCGGCCGGTGTGATTTGGGCGCCGTTTTCCCTGGGGGGCGCCTTTTCCCAGGGGGAGGTCGCCGGAGGCTCCCTTCACCCTGGGCTGGTTTGCGCTCCCCTTTCAGGGGAGGTGTCGCGGTAGGCGTCTTTATCCTTATCTTTATCCAAATTCAGATCGGAGCGCAGCGATTCTGCCTCAAACGGGGGCGTGTATTCTTCATCGCTATCGCTATCGCTATCGGGTTCCGGATTCCGGATCGGCGAGAGGGAGAGCGGCCATCTGGCAGACGTTGGGGTTTGGCGCTCCTGAAAGGAGCCGGGAACAAAGCCCGGGGATTTATCCTCGGGAAAGTGAGGCACCCAGTGTGTGCATCCTGAAGGGATGCTGGAACGAGGTGATCCGGAGGCGGTGAGGCAATTCTCCGGATCGGTGGAGAATTGGGCTCTTTTGGGTGGCGTCATTTTCTCGCGCCGTGGGGGCTGATTCGGGGTATGGTGCGCGGACTATGTTCGACGTGAGTTACCAGAGCACGACGCTCGCCAATGGGGTGAAAGTGGGCACGGCGTACTTGCCGCAGGCGGTGAGTGCATCGGTGGGGATTTGGTGCAATGCGGGATCGCGCCACGAGCGGGCGGCGGAGAATGGAGTGGCCCATTTTGTCGAGCACATGGTCTTCAAGGGGACGAAGCGGAGATCGGCGCGTAAGATTTCGATGGAGATCGAAGGTGTGGGTGGTGAGCTGAATGCGTTCACCTCCGAGGACCATACCTGTTATCACGCGTGGTTGCCGGCGAAGTGGTTCGGCCGTGCACTGCGTGTGCTCTCCGACATGTATTGCAATGCGGAGCTCAAGCAGCGCGCGTTTGAGAACGAGCGCGAGGTGATCTTTGAGGAGATCGAGATGTACCGCGACAACCCAGGCCAGCATGTTGAGGACTTGCTAAGTCATGCGTTGTGGAATGGTCACCAGCTCGCGCGTCCGATTTGTGGCACCGAACAGAGTCTCGAGCGGATTACGCCGGATGTGCTGCGCCGTTGGATCGAGGAAAAACACGTGGGCCATAACACGGTGGTGGCTGTGGCCGGGCCGGTGCCGCACGATCAAGTCGTGCGCGAGGTCGAGCGTCAGCTGGGGGGGATGGAGTCCGGGCGGCGTCCGGCGATGCGTGCGGTGAAGTCGCCGCAGCGTCCGTGGTTGTTGGAGGGGGGCTTTGTCGGGGATGAACGCGACATCGGCCAGGTGCATTTTGGTTTGGGGTTCCGTGGGCCGAGCCGCAAGGACGACGCTCGGTTTGCTTTCAAGTTGCTCAATGTGATGCTCGGGGAAACGATGAGCTCACGGTTGTTCCAGGCGCTGCGTGAGCGTCGCGCTGCGTGCTACAGCGTGCAGAGTGGCGTCGAGATGTTTGATGATGTCGGCGTGTTGGACATCCATGCCGGGCTCGACGGGGACAAAGCGGAGGCTGCGGTGAAGATGCTCGGCTCCGAGTTGCGCAAGTTGCGTACCCAGGCGCCGGGTGTCGGTGAGCTCAAGGATGCCAAGGAGTTTGTGATCGGCCAGCAGTCGATGTGGTTTGAAGCGGTGGCCAACCAGATGCAGTGGGTGGGCGATGCGTTGTCGACGGTCGGCCACGTGCCGGGTCCGGAGGAGGCGCTCAAGCACGTGCGCGATGTGACCGCGGATGACGTGCAAAAGATGGCGCAGGAGCTCTTCCAGCCTGACCGCATGGGCATGGCGGTTGTCGGGGCGGGAGTGGACGGCGAGAGGCTGGTGCGTGCGCTGGGGCTTTAGGAGCCACAGATGGACGCAGATGAGCGCAGATGGTTGGAACCACGAAGTGCGCGAAGGACACGAAGAAGAGTGGGGGTAACGGAGAGCCGGTCTCCAGTCCGGCCGTCCTCTGAACCGGCGCAGCCGCAGATGTTTGATTGGAGTGTTCGCTGCGCTCGTGAGGTTAGGTGGTCGACGAGGACGTCGACACTCCATGGGTGTGGGATGGAGTGACGGTGTCCTCACCGTCGGCGGGATCGTGCTCGCTACGCTCGGAGGTATTGGCGGCCGGACTGGAGACCGGCGGTCCGGAGCCAGGCGCTGTATTTAACCGGAAGCTGGCGTCCGGAGCGGGAAAATACATCTGCGCGAATCTGTGCCCATCTGTGGCACATGAAGCGGATCGCTAGTAGCTTCGCCTAACCCGCAACGGTTGCGATGACTCTGGTGGCGAGGTCGCGTTTGCTGCCGCTGGCGGACCATTGTGATCCATCCTTGCCGAGTACCGTCACGGCGTTGTCGTTGGAGTCGAAGCCGATGCCGGGTTGGCTGACGTCGTTGGCGACGATGAAGTCGCAGCGCTTGCGGGTGAGTTTGTCGCTGGCGTAGGTGAGGACGTCGGTGGTTTCGGCGGCGAAGCCGACGAGCGTGCCGTTGAAGCCGAGCGGGTCGCGCATCGAACCGAGGATGTCTTTGGTCGGGACAAGTTCGATGGTCATTTTGTCCTTGCCGGTCTTTTTGATCTTCTGACCGGCGGTGGTGGCGGGGGTGAAATCCGCGACGGCCGCGCAAAGGATGGCGCAGCCGATGGGGTGGTCGTTCAGGGTGCGCTCTACGGCGTCGAACATGTCGGCTGCGGAGGTGACGTCGATGCGGGTGACGCCCTCTGGCGTGGGTAGTTGCACCGGGCCGGCGATCAGCGTGACTTCGTGGCCGGCGGCAATTGCAGCTTCCGCTAACGCAAACCCCATCTTGCCGGAGGAACGGTTGCTGATGAAGCGCACGGGGTCGATGGCTTCATGGGTAGGTCCGGCGGTGATTAGAAGGTGCATTAAGTTTGCTAGTAGTCAGTTTGCAGTTTTCAGTGGGGGAGTGGTGGGGGCGTTGTCGCGCCGGTGAACAAATCAGGTTAATCATGTTCATCCTGTCTGAAAACCGACTGGTCCTAGGCTTCTCCTAGCATCTGCTGGATTTTGGCGACGATGTCGTCGACTTCCTGGAGGCGGCCGGCGCCTTCGTAGCCGCAGGCGAGGAGGCCGTCTTCCGGGCCGATGAACTCGGCGCCGCGGGCTTTGAGGGTCTCGGTGTTGGCCTGGGTGGCTGGGTGTTGCCACATTTTGCCATTCATTGCCGGAGCGATGAGCAGCGGAGCCAGCGTGGCGAGATGGATGGCGGACAATGGGTTGTCAGCGATGCCATTGGCGAACTTGGCGATGATGTTGGCGGTGGCGGGCGCCACGACCAGCAAATCCGCGTTGTCCGCCAACTGGATGTGCCCAGGGTGCCAGCTCTGTTTTTCGTCGTGGATGCTGGTGGTTACCGGGTTCTTCGACAGCACCTGCAAGGTGAGCGGTGTGATGAACTCGGTGGCGTCCTTGGTCATCACCACGTGCACGGTGTGGCCGAGTTTGACGAGCTTGCTCGTGAGGTCGGCAGCTTTGTAGGCCGCGATGGATCCGGTGACGCCGAGGACGATGGTGGACATGGGGGGGAGTTTGCTAGTTGGAAGTGTTCAGTTTTCAGGGCATCCCCTCGCTATTCAGCGGTGATGAGTTCCTGTGGGAGGTCGGTGGGGATGTTGCCGACGAGGCCGGCCGGGGTGCGCATCCTGCAGGCGCGCATGCGTTCGCCGTTGAGGATGGTGCGGAAGCGGTCGAAGTCGGCCTCTGGTGTGTCTGAAACGATGGCGTAGCGGTATTCGCGCCAGTGTTTCATTTCGTCCAGCGCGTTGTAAAGGCGCAGGCGCATTTGGTCGTCGGTTTCGGTGCCGCGGCCGAAGAGGCGGTTTTTGATCTCGTCCATGCTTGGGGGCAGGATGAAGACGTCGACCAGGGCGTTGCGGATGAACGGATCCTCGGTGGCGCGGATGAGCTGGGCGCCTTGGATGTCGATGTCCATGACGACGTCGCGGCCGGCTTCGAGATGAGCGACGACTTCGCTTTTCAGCGTGCCGTAGTAGTTGCCGTGAACGGTGGCCCATTCGAGGAAATCACCTTGGGCCGTGCGCTGGATGAAGTCGTCTTTGTCGAGGAAATGGTAGTCCACTCCGTCGACTTCGCCCTCGCGTGGGGCGCGGGTGGTGCAGGAGATCGAGTAGACGCAGTCGTCGTGGTCGCGGGCTTTACGGCAGACGGTGGTTTTGCCGGAGGCGGTGGGGCCGGAGACCATGCAGAGCAGGCCGATACGCTCGGTGCGGGCAATCGTTTTGGCGGATTCGGTCATGGAGAGGGAAAGTTGAAATTCGGAAACAGGGAAATCGAAATGGTCGCTTCGCTCCGTGGGAAGTGGTTGTCGACAGGAATGTCGACCCTCCAGCACCCGCATGGGCGAGCGGTGGAGGAAGGGACGAAACAGAGCGAGGAAGGGTCACTCGAGGTTTTGGACTTGTTCGCGGATTTTCTCGAGTTCGGTTTTGCAGGTGACGACGCCCTGGGCGATCTCGGCGTCGTTGGCTTTGCTGCCGATGGTGTTGCACTCGCGGTGCATTTCCTGGAGTAGGAAGTCGAGTGGGCGGCCGCATGGTTCGTCGGCTTCGATGAGCGAGAGGAACTTGGCGAAGTGGCAATCGAGGCGGGTGGTTTCTTCGCTGATGTCCGAGCGGTCGGCAAAGAGCGTGAGCTCGGCGAGCAGGCGGTCGTCGTCCTGAGGCAGGTCGACGCCGGCTTTCTGCAGGCGCTCGTGGAGTTGTTTGCGCCAGTGGGCGACGACCTCCGGCGAGCGTTCCGCGATGCGGTTGACGGTGGTGCGGATGATGTCGAGGCGCTGGAGCAGGTCTTTTACCAAGTGATCGCCTTCCGATGCGCGCATGTCGTTCCATTGGGAAATGGCAGCGGCGGTGGCGGCGGTGAGTGGTTCGGTCAGGTCGGTGGCTTCGACCGAGGCGTCTTCGATGGTGATGACGCCGGGCAAGCGGACGATTTCAGCGTCGCTGAGTTCGACGTCGCCGACTGGTTTGTCGGTTAGTTCGGCCAGGGCTGAACGGAACTGGGCGAACAACTCAGGGTTGGTGGTGACCACCTGTGACGGGCCGGACTCGCGCTCGATGATCACTTTAGCGGTGATGCGCCCGCGTGAGGCGCTGGCGGCGAGTTGTTTGCGCACGATGGGCTCCAGGTTCTGGAGGTCGCGCGGTAGGTTGACGACGATGTCGAGTTGTTTGCGGTTGACCGAGGAAATCTCTACGGTCACGCGGACGGAGGAATGTTCGTCCGAGGAATGCGCGTCTCCGCGCCCGAATCCGGTCATGCTCATCGTTGCTGCCATGGTGCCCCCAACATGGAGGCACATTGGCCGGATGACAAGCGGGCGGGTGATGGGAGGTGAAATGCGAAAGGAATGAGCGCGCTGCGAGCGGATGGGGAATGTTTTTTGGACAGGATTTACATGATTTACGTGATTTGAATTGGGTGGTCACGCAAAGACCCGAAGACCCAAAGGGGCGGAGATCGGAAATGGGGGGCTGATTTTTCCTTAAGGAGTAGCAATGGGGAAAAGGGGCATTTGCGGTCTGAGCGGCGCTTTCCAGCACCCATGCAGGGTGCGGTTTTGGGTGGGGTTGTCATCACAGGGCTGAAGCCCTGTGCTTTGATCCGGCCTCCATTCAGGAGGCTGCGGAGGCTTTTGGACAGGATTTACGTGATTGGGATGGGCGGGCGTTGTTTGGTCTGGGTGGTCAAGCAAAGACCCGAAGACCCAAAGAGGCGGAGATCGGAAATGTGGGGCTGATTTTTCCTTAAGGAGTAGCAATGAGGAAAAGGGGCATTTGCGGTCTGAGCGGCGGTTTCCAGCACCCATGCAGGGTGCGGTTTTGGGGATGGCTGTCATCACAGGGCTGAAGCCCTGTGCTTTGGTCCGGCCTCCATTCAGGAGGCTGCGGAGGCTTTTGGACAGGATTCACGTGATTGGAATGGGCGGGTGTTGGTTGGTTTGGGTGGTCACGCAAAGACCCGAAGACGCAAAGCGGCGGAGATCGGAAATGGAGGGCTGATTTTTTCTTAAGGAGTAGCAATGGGGAAAAGGGGCATTTGCGATGTGATCGGCGTTAGGTGGATGTTCTCATTCCACTATCTGTGTCCATCTGCGCAGATCTGTGGCCGGGGTATCCCGCGCCGCCTGAGGGGCTGGCGGCGCGGGATGGTTGGTTACAGTTGGGTCCAGCCGCCTTCGAGATCGGCGGCGTAGAGGCGCAGCCAGTGGTTGTCTACGAGTTCCTTGGCGGTGGGTTGGGAATCCAGTGCGGCGCGGACTTTGTCGGCCGGGGCATCCACGAAGACTTTGAGTGTTACTGGTTCGTGGACCCAGTTGGTGCCGTCGTGGATGGACTGGAGGGGGAGGCCGGATTTCAGGTCACCGCCATTGCCGAGCTGTACCCCGTGGGTGCCGTTGACATTGTGCAGGACTTTGTTGCCGCTGCCGAAGACCTGGTGGTTGGCGGTGGAGGCGTAGTACTGGAGGTTGATCCACGAGCCGACGACCATGGGACCGCCGAGGATGGCCTGGAGGACCGCGCCCTGTGGGTCATTTTCCGACTCGTAGTGGTGGAGGAACGCGCGGCCGCCGAGGTCGTGGTGTTTGTTGGTATCGCGGTGGGCGATGATGAACGCACCATTGCCGGCGAGTCCCCACTCGGGGCGGACCTGCGACCAGTCATCGGTGCGCTCGGCGAGGGCGGCGGCGACTTTGGCTGGATCGGTCTCGGTGATTCCGAGTTGTGGTGCCCGCGCCACTTGGGCGTGGTTGCAGGCGGTCGCCAGCGATTGCTCGAGCCGGGCGACGTCGTCGCGGTGGCTGGCCGGGATTTGGTCGGGATCAAAGAGCGTGATGGTATCGGTGGTGGTGTCGTGGCGACCGGCGAGGAAGAGCGTGTCCTCCGGTAGGGCCATGCCATCTGCTGCGAGGGATTCGCGCACCGCGGGGTCGTTCATGATTTGGGCGGCGAGCTTGGCGTTGAAGTCGCCCGAGTGACCGCCGCAGGCACCGCATTGGAGGCCTGAGTCATAGGGGTTGTTTTTCGTGCTGGCGCCGTGGCCGCAGAGGACGACGAGGCGGGCGCTGTGGGCGTCGAGGTTGAGTGCGCGCACGAGTCCCTTGGCGAGTTCCGGTTGGTCTGCTTGCGGGATGCCGCAGGATTCGTGCTGCAGGTCCGTGCGCGGCGCGAGGTCGCTGTGGTGGTTGGGAGCTTTGCGCAGGAAGCCGTCGCGGAGCAGTGGCCAGCTGTAGTTCAAGCCACCGGCTTCGACGAAGCTGAAGCATGAGACGGCCGAGTCCTTGAAGGATTTGAAGACACCGCCGAGCGAGCGCTTGTTGTGGACCTTTTCCAGTTCGGTTTGCTCGTTGTCGGCAGGAGCTTCGCAGACTTCGTAGGGAGGTTGGACGATGACCGGGCAGTGGGTGGTGCCGTGTTGGCTACCGAATGCGCGCTTGGCAATTGGCATGCCGAAGAACCCTGCGTAGCCCATCGTCTCGATGGTCGAGTCGTGCTTTTCGATGGCGCGCCGCATCGGCTCCGAGCGGACGTCGATGCAGAAGACCAACTGGGCGCTGGCGCGGGTGGTCGGTGCGGCCGGGGTCTCGGTGGTGGACTTCAGTGTGGCGAGCAGAGAGTCCGCGTGGGTGAGTTCGAGAGCTTCCTGCCACACAAGGTGGAGGAGCAGGCGCCGGTCGGCCTGGGCGTCGCGGACCAGGACTTGTTTGCGCCAGTAGGCCCGCAGGGTTGGGGTGTCGAACTGTTGGAGCAAGGCGACGTCGTAGGCGAGGCGGATGGCGAGCAGGGCGATCGCGCCGTCCTGGCTGATGCCTTCGCGTTTCCGGTATTCGAGGCAGGATGCCCAGCCTCCGACGCTGAGCAGCTCGCGGTGGAACCAATCCTCGGCTCCTTCGACCTTGGTGTCGGCGAGATCGGCGAGCTTTTCAATGGCAGCGAGTGGGTCTTGTGGCAGCGCTTGGACGAACTTGCGGAAGTGGTGGAGTCCGGCGAGCTCCGCGTTGCGGTCGATCGACGCGGCCTCCAGCCAGGCGCTGAAGAGGCTCTGGCCTTGCCACGGTTGGGTCCAGATTGCCTGGCCTTCGTCGAGGTAGGCGCCCATCCAGCGTGAGATTTCCTCGGTGATGGTGGCGGCCCAGCGGGACTGGTGGATGCGGTCGATGGTGTCGGCGAACGTGCCGATGTGCGGGCTGGTTGGCTCGGCGGAGTAGAGCCAGGCTTCGAGTTCGTGGAGGGTGGGTGCGGTATCTCCTTCGTCGAGGACGAGCTGGCCGGTGCTCTCAAGGGCGGCAATCGCTTGCTCCAGTGAGGCTTCGGTGATTTGTCCATCGACGTATTTTCCGCGGAAGAACGAGCGGTTGATGAGCATTCCGCCGGGTACTGCTTTTGCCATTCTGGCGGCGACCTGGGCGAAGCTTTCGCCGGTCATATTGAGGAATGGGTTCACCGCGACGAAGTGCTTCAGCGGCCAGAGGGGCGGGATGCGGTTGGCTGCGGTCTGGGCGGCGGTGATCCACTTCGAGGTGGTGGCTTGTGCCGCGGTTTGTGGTGATTTGGTTTGAACGGTCATAGAGAGAATTGGTTTTGGGATGGATAGTGGCTGTGGGTGGTTGGGCGTGATTTCGTGGGGTGGTATGAGATTCGCTTTTAGCGATGGTTGGGAAGAGTCGGGGGTTAGGTGAATGGCACTATCTTAGGGTGTGTCGTCGTGTCGGGAGCGGCCATCGGGGAGGGTGCTGCGCCTTGGCGGTATCGCACGCTCGGCCGGGGATTGGTGGGCCTATTTACCTAGGGTGGCGCTCGCCGGAGGCTCGCTGACGCCAGGCTGTTATGAGACGCGCTTTCAGCGCGGAATTGACGGCGATGGGGCTCAAGTAAGTGCCATTCGGGGCTGTGGATATTTAGGCGTGGGATTTCGGGTTGCTGATCGGGCGTACGAGGCGGGCGAAGATGGTGCCGAGGTAGAAGCCGTTGGAGGCGTGGATGTAGAGGCGCTTGAGCGCTGGTGAGGCGGTGCCCGCTTGCAGTTGCGATTGGATCAGCAGGATTCCGAAGAGAAGGGATGGGATCAGCAGCAGGAGTGCCCAGTCGAAGATGCCCTGCGGCGCAGGCAGCTGCGGGAAGGTGGTGTCGTAGAGGTGGTGGACGCCTTGGTGGAGGGTCCAGACCATCGCTGCGACCCCGAGGCTGAGGGCGATGCCGCCGACGCGGGCGAGCCCGGTGAGCGGGGTGGACCAGGCGGTGGTGAGCAGTTGTGCCAGGCCGAGCCAGAGGATGGAGACGAGGATCCACTCACTGGCATGGAGCGGGGCGGACCCGTGGTTGGCGAGGATCAGCCCGGCGACCACCAGGGCCGACGAGGTCAGAGCCAGTAGCCAGGTGGCTTTTGCCGGTGTGGCTGGCTTGAGCGTGCGCTTGCCAGCGCGCTGGACGACTCCGCCGGTCGAGAGGAAGGCGTGTGCTTTGTAGAGCGAGTGGGCGACGAGGTGGAGCAGTGCCAGGCCGAAGGCGCCGAGTCCGCATTGCAGCATCAGGAAGCCCATTTGGGCGATGGTCGACCAGGCGAGGGCGCGCTTGATGCTTGGCTGGGTGATCATGACGATCGAGCCGAAGACCGCGGTCAGTCCGCCGACGAGTGCCAGGCTGTTCATGGCGAACTCCGAGCTGACGACGAGCGGGCTGAAGCGCAGGATCAGGAAGGCTCCGGCGTTGATCACACCGGCGTGCATCAGAGCGGACACCGGAGTGGGGGCTTCCATGGTTTCAGGGAGCCAGCTGTGGAAGGGGAGCTGGGCGGATTTCATCAAGCCTCCGAGGACCAGCAGGATCGGGGTTGCTGCGTGGACCGGGGTTTCCGCGTGAAGGGCGATCAGCTGCGGGATTTCCCAGGTGCCATATTGAACCCAAAGGGTGACCAGAGCGGCCACCAGGCAGAGGCCGCCGAGGCGGCTGATGAAGAACTTCTTGCGCGCCGCGAGCTGAGCTCCTTCGAGATGTGGGTAGAAGATGAGCAGGCGGTGGAGCGAGAGGCTGGTGGCGGCCCAGGCGGCGGTGAAGAGCAGCAGGTTGCCCGAGACGCAGAGGAGCTGGACTGCGGCGACGGTTTGCACCAGGTGGCGGACGAAGGTGGCTTGGCGCGGGTCACCAGCGAGGTGGTTGATGGTGTAGCGGCTGATGATCAGGGCGAGGAAGCTGACCATGGTGAGCAGCGTGACCGAGAGTCGGTCGAGGTAGAGGCTCAGCCCGAGACCGGAGTGGAGCGAGAGGGCCGCTGGGCCGGTGGCGAAGACCCAGCCAGTCACCGCGGCTGAGAGGAGCGCACCCGTCAGAGCCAGCGATGAGGCCCGGCGGGCGACGGTCTGGCCTTGGCCGCGGAAGAACGGGGTGAGGCTTGCGATGAGGAAGAGAAGAGCCGGTAGGAGGCCGGCGACAGCTAGGATTTCGGGTGAGGTCACGTTCATGGGTCCTTTTATACGAAAAGGAATTCATGTTTTCTAATTGATTGATCTTCACCTTTCGTTCACTTTTTGAGAACGATTTACCTATGGACCAGCTGAACTATCATCATTTGCGCTACTTCTATGCGATTGCCCGCGAAGGGAACCTGACGCGTGCGGCAGAGAAGTTGCGGGTATCGCAATCGGCGTTGAGTTCGCAGTTGCGAAAGTTGGAGGAGAGTTTGGGCGAGGCGTTGTTTGAGCGGGAGAACAAGCGGCTGGTGCTGACCGAGGCGGGGAAGATTGCGCTCGATTATGCGGAGACGATTTTCAAAGCGGGACGCGAGTTGCAGGCGACGCTTGAGCAAGGGACGCGGCGCAAGCTGCAGGTGCTGCGGATTGGCGCGGTGGCGACGTTGTCGCGCAACTTCCAGTTGGCATTTGTCGAGCCGTTGATTGACCAGCCGGGGGTGGAGATTGTGATCCGCTCTGGGACGCTTGGAGAGTTATTGAAGGGGTTGCAGCACCACACTTTAGACGTGGTTTTGGCCAACCAGGAGGTGCCGCGTGATGCGGAGCACGCGTGGCATTCGCATTTGCTCGACGAGCAGGGGGTGAGCCTGGTGGCTCGGCCGGATGTGGCGGGGGCGGCGTTTGAGTTCCCGGCTGGGTTGAATGGGGTGCCGGTGGTGTTGCCGACTTTGGAGAGTCAGATCCGCCAGAGTTTTGAACTATTGCTGGCGCGGGAAGGGGTGCATCCGCAAGTGGTGGCGGAGGTGGACGATATGGCGATGCTGCGTCTGATGGCGCGGGAATCGCGGGCGCATTGTCTGGTGCCGCGGGTGGTGGTGCAGGACGAACTGGAGGCAGGGCTGCTGGTGGAGCGGCACCGTTTTTCCGAAGTGCGCGAAGGGTTCTACGCGATCACGACCGAGCGCAGGTTCCCCAACGAGTTGGTGCGGATTTTGATCCAGTCGATGCTGGATGAGCGGCGGTGAAATCCGTTAGGCGAGGATTTCGAGCAGGGTGCCGATGGTGTGCTTGCTCTCCAGTGGATGGCGCAAGCGGCGTTCGCGGTTAATGGTGTAGCGGTTGCGGCGGCCGTCCTTTTGCACGATGAGGACGCCGTCTTCCACCAGTTCTGCGAGGATGCGTTGGACAGCGCGGTAGGTGATCCCAACTTCAGTCGCCATGTCGGAGATCCGCATGTCGGGTTGGCGAGCCAATACGACCAGAATATGGAAGTGGTTGGTGAGGAATGTCCATTCCTTGGTCGGAGGCTCGTTGATCTTATCTGTCATCAGACCGGGAGTATGATGCAACGCGTAACATGTTTCAAGAGACGCGTTTATCTGGTCGGATATTCTAGTGACAGAGGAGGAATTGGCAGGTGGAGGCGTCTATTGGTCCTTTTTCAGCAGCTGGGTGCTGATGCAGTGGCAGGCGAGAGGGGCGGTGAGGAAGACGAGCAGCACGGTGAGGATGCTGAGGATGGTGCCTGCCCAATCGCGGAAGAAGATGGCGGCGGCCGAGGCGAGGAGAATCACGCCGAGGGACGAGGCTTTGGTAGCCGCGTGGATGCGCGAGAAGGCATCGGGCATGCGGTAGAGGCCGACCGAGGCGACGAGGAAGAAGAGGCTGCCGATGAGAGCGAAGCAGTGGGCGATCAATTCGAGAGTCATGGCTTGGTCGATTGGTGTTTGATCAAACGGGAAAGGATGACCGTGGAGAGGAAGCCGAGTAGCGCCAGGATGAAGGCGAACTGGAGGTGGACGGAGCTGCGGTCATGGAGCGCGAGCAGGATGGCAAGCCCGAGCAACTGGAAGCCGGCGATGTCGATAACGATCACCTTGTCTTCTGGTGCGGGCGTGAAGAGCAGCCTCATCAAACTGATGAAGAGCGCCAGGGCGATGATGACGGATGCGGTGGCGAGCATGGTTCTCTGGGCGTTAGATTGGCATTTTCTTTACGAACGACTCGTAATGGGTTTTGAGGTGCTCGATGGTCGACTCCGGGTTGTTGGCGCCATAGAGCGAATGGACGATGAGCGTGCGGCCTTCGTCGCGTTCGTCGATGGAGATGGTACCCGGGGTCATGCTGATGAGGCTGGCGAGAAGCAGGCGTTGCTTTGGTGTCAGCGGATCAATAGGGACGTGGAGCAGGATCGGGGCGAGTTTTTGGTGCGGGGCGATGACATCCCGCGCGACCATCAGCGTGCCCACGATGACCTCTTTCAGGTAGAAGAAAGGGAATAGGATGAGTTGTTTCATAGTGGGGTGGAGAGGACTGCCTCGAGGTAGGTTTGCGGATCGATGAGGCCGTTGGCAGCGGTTTGGGCAATTTCGAAGAGCGGACCGGCAGCGAGACCGATGGCGATGGTGGTGAGACCCAGCACGGCGGAGGTCAGGTTGAGCAGTGGGTGGGGTTTTGCTTCACGTGGTTCGGCATCGCCCCAGAAGATGGCGCGCCAGATTTTGAGCATCGAGAAGACGGTGAGCAGGCCGACCAGGGCGATGGCTGCGGCACCGATCCAGTCGCTGAGTTGCAGTGCCGAGTGGAGCAGGCTGAACTTGGCGAAGAATCCGGAGAGAGGTGGGATGCCGGCGAGCGACAGGGCCGGGATTGCGAAAAGGACGGCGATCACCGGGGAGGTCTTCATCACGCCGGATGTTTTGGAAAGATCCGAGCTGCCGGCGTGCGCCTCGACCAAGCCGGTGGCGAGGAAGAGGTTGGCTTTCACGATGATGTGGTGGCCGATGTAGAAGATGCCGGCGGCGAGAGCGAGCGGGCTGTAAATTGCCAGCGCGAGCGCCATGTAGCCGACCTGGCTGATGATGTGAAACGAGAGGATGCGGCGCATTTCTCCCTGGCCGACCGCGCCGAGCACGCCACCGACCATGGTGACAACGGCGACGACGAAGAGCACGTCCTGGTGAGGAAATGCGGTGCCGTCCGAGAAGACCATGCCGAAGACGCGGAAGAAGGCGTAGAGTCCGACCTTGGTGAGCAAGCCGGCAAAGAGCGCGGACAATGCGGGCGGGAGTTTGGGGTAGGCGGCGGGAAGCCAGAAGGCGAGAGGGATGAGTGCGGACTTGATGCCGAATGCCCCGAAGAGCAGCGCGGCCGAGCTGTTGATGAGGAACGAGGATTCTGCCTCGGAGAAGCGGACCCGGAGTTCGGCGAAGTTGAGGGTGCCGGTTTTGCCGTAGATGAGGCCGGCGGCGGCGAGGAAGAGCAACGAGGCGATCAAGTTGATCACGACATAGCGCCAGGCGGCGGCGTGGCCGTCTTCGCCACGGAGCAGAGCCATCAGGGCGAAGGACGAGAGCAGCAGCACTTCGAACCAAACGTAGAGGTTGAAGAGGTCGCCGGTGAGGAATGCTCCATTGGTGCCGAAGGACAGCGTCATCAGCAATGGGTAGAGGAAGCGGCGGTGGTAGCTGGCGTCGAGGGTTTTGGCGCAGAAGATTACCGAAGCCACGATGACCAACTGGCACACGACCAGCATGATGGCGGCGAAGGTATCGGCTACCAGGGTGATGCCGAATGGCGCCTGCCAATCACCGGCGTGGATGGCGAAAACGTCACCGCTGCGGGTGGCCCACGCCAGCGAGATCGATGCGGCGAGTGTGATGGCCGAGGCGGTGACCGCACTGGTCACGGCGAGCTTTGGTCGGGTACGGCTGGCGAGCGCCAGCAACGCCCCGATAAGCGGCGTGAGAAGAGCGATGAGGATGGAGGTCAGTGGGTTCATGCTTTGGACGAACGGGTAAGAAGCGTGAGCAGGAAGGCGAGGATGCCGAAGCCGATGACGATGGCGGTCAGGACGAGGGCTTGAGGTAGTGGGTCGGCCATGGAGGCTGCGTTGGTGGCCTCATCGGTGAGCAGTGCGGGGGCGTTGTGTTTGAGCCCGCCGGAGGCGAAGATGATGAGGTTGCCGCCTTGGCTGATGAGGATGAGGCCGATTATGATGTCGATTTTGGCACCACCGAGCAGGCGGTAGATGCCCGCTCCGATGAGCAATCCGGTGATGAGGGCGATTATGACTTGCATGGTGCGGGTGAGTTGATGTGGAAGTGGCGCAGGTAGCTCAGGGCGAAACCGAGCACGGTGAGCATGACGCCGAGGTCAAAGAGCAAAGGCGTGCCGAGGTGGAGGTCTCCCCAGTGCAGCCAGAGGCCGGTGAAGAAGGGCTTGCCGACGGTGGTAGGCAGCAATGCCGAGAGCAGAGCGACGGCGAGTCCGCTGACCAGCAGGCGGAACGAGAGACGGCGCATTTTGTCCGGAGTAAATCCGGGACGCGACACTAGCAGCGCCAGGCCGATCGAGGCGGCGAGCATCAGAGCGGCGATGAATCCGCCGCCTGGTGCGTTGTGGCCGCGCCAGAAGATCCACAGAGCGGTGGGCACGAGGATGGTGATCAGCACAGGGCATGCGGTGGAAGTCCATGGGGAGTCCACGTTGTCCGGCAGCGGGGCGCGGCGGCGCGCTGCACCGAGCGATACGCCGACGCCCATCGCGGCGATGGCGAGCACGACGATCTCACCGAGGGTATCGAGCGCACGGAAGTCGACGAGGATGACGTTGACGACGTTGGCGCCGAAGGCATCGGATTTGCTGTGCTTGAGGTAGTAATCGGAGACGGGATGGTCCCATTCGACCGCCATTGCCTTGAGGATGAGCAATGTGACCAACAGCGTGGCCCCAGCACCTGCCGCAAAGCGGATGAAGTTCGGCACGCCCTGACGGCGAACCGGTTTGGCTTTCAACAGCACACCGGTGATCAGGAAGATGATCAGCGTTTCCGCCAGCAGCTGGGTCAGGGCCAGGTCCGGAGCGCTGAGCCACAGGAAGAGGAAGGCGATGAGCAGTCCGACAAAGCCGAGCGACACCAGGATGAGTAGTGGCCGGTCGGTGTAGGCTGCGATGATGGCGGCTGCTGCGAGTGCCGGAGCCAGGAAGATAAAGAGCACGGTGTGCTCGGTCTGGAAGTTGTCGAAGTCAGGCCAGCTGGCGACATCGATCGACGCGAGTGAAAGCGCGCCGATGGCGAAGATCATGAGAGCCAGATGGGATGAGAGGGCGCCCTTTTCCAACAACTTGCCGCAGGTTTTGCCACCGCGGGCGATGGCTTCGACGACGACGTAGTAGAGCGCTTCGATCTGCGAGCCCGGTGCGGTGCCGTTTGGATCGGTTTTGCGTCCCCACAGGAGGGTGGCGATGGCACCGGTGGCGAGTGCGCCCATGCCGAGCGCGAGGGCAGGGGTCCAGCCGTGCCACAATGAGTAGCCATAGCTGGACTCGCCGCTCAGGGCCGTGGCGGCCGGGCCGAAGAAGGCGTGGTTGGCCCATCCGTGGAATGCCATCAGGAGCAGCACCCAGACTGCGGGCAGTGCGGTGGCAATGGCCAGCGGTGCGGGCGCCATCTGGCGGCGGGTGGCAACGTGGTCGCGGGCGAGCAATGGCGCCAGTAGACGCAGGCCGATGAAGATCATGCCGGCGGCGGCAATGGCGGCGGCGATGGCGACGCCCGGTGAATCACTCCACAGCGCTTTGAGTTGGTATTCTTTGGCGAGGAAGCCAGGCAGTGGCGGGAACCCGATCAGCGACAGCACCGAGATCACGATGACGGTGCCGGTGAGTGGGGCTCGGCGTGCGGCGCCGTGGAGTCCGCTCAGCTTGCGGGTGCCGAATTGCTTTTCCAAGTTGCCCGCCGAGAGGAAGAGCGGGGCTTTGTAAAGTGCGTGGGCGGTGAGGAAGATGACAAAGGCTTTCAGTGCGGCGGGTGTGCCGACGCCTGCCAGGACGGTGAGGAAGCCGAGTGCTGCCAGTGTGGTCGAGGCGAGGATGCTCTTCATGTCGTCCTCGCGCAGCGCGCGGTAGACGGAGCCGAGAACGGTGGCGAGACCGCAGAAGATCAGCAGCGGCGACCACCATGAGTGGGCGACAAAGAACGGAGCCAACACCGCCAGCAGGTAGACACCCGCTTTGACCATGGTGGCGGAGTGGAGGAAGGCGGAGACCGGAGTCGGGCCTGCCATGGCGTTCGGCAACCAGAAGTGGAATGGGAACTGGGCGGACTTGGTGAGCGCTCCCAGTACGACCAGCACGAGCGCTGCGGTGATTGTCGGCGAGTCGACGAGTGGAAGGTCGACCAACGCGGAGATGGTGGAGGCGCCCGTTTCGATTTGAACGAGAACGAAGCCGGCGAGCATGGCGGCACCGCCGAAGAGCGTCACGAGCAATCCCTGGGCGGCCTTCTTGCGGCTGTCTTCTTTTTCATGATGGAAGCCAACGAGCAGGAACGACAACAGCGAGGTCGCTTCCCAGAACAGGAACAGCAGGTAGAAGTTGTCCGACCAGACCACGCCGACCATCGACGCGGTGAAAAGCAGCAGGCAGATCAGCAGGAACGGAAGCCGCTCGTGCTTCTTGAAATAGCCCGCGGCATACAGGTGAATGCTGGCACCGAGGGTGAAGATCAAAGCGGCGAACCACGCCGAGAAGCTGGTGACACGCAGCTCGATGTCCATTCCCAATTGCGGCAGCCACGGCAGGCTGAGCGATTGCTCGCCGCTTTGGGAAACGGTGATGAGCAAGGACACGGCAGCTGTGAGGAAGACAGCGGCAATGCCCCCACCGAACACGAGTGGGGCGCGTTTGACCAGATTGGGAGCGAACCCGATGATCAGAGCGAGGAGGACTGGAGCGGCCAGCCAGTAGAAGACGTCAATCATGGTGAGAGATGGAGGAGTCAGTTGGACAGACCTAGAAGTTCACGGAGGAAGGCGAGGGACTTGTTCTTGCGTTTGACCACCAGGATGGGGCGGTCGGATGAGCGGATGGCTTCGGTAGCGGCGCCCCCAAGCAAGGCGATGGACAAGGCATTGCGGCCGTAGGCGCCGATGACGATCAGGTCTGCTTCGAGTTGATCGGCTTCACGCACGATCTCGATACCCGGCAGAGGGTGTTCTTTGACGATGAGGTTCCACGCATCCGGAGTGGTGGCGTTTTCGTCGATGAATGTTTTGAGGTTGCCGTGAACGGTGTCGTGAATGGTATTGCGCAGGGACTCGACGGGGATGGCACGGGTGGCGCGGGATTCCACCGGTGTGTGCATCACGTGCAGGGCCTCGAGGATAGGGTCCCGTTTGGCGAGGCTGGCAAAGGCCTGGGTCCACTCCAGAGTGAGTTGGCTCATGTTGGAGAAATCGACCGCCATGAGGATGTGTTGGAAATGCGGATCCACTCCGGGTGGGATGAGGAGCACCCCGATCGGGCTCTTGCGGGCGAGGCGCTCGGCGAAGATGCGGCTTTGGGCGTCTCCGATGGGGAGGACGAGCAGGTCGTAGTCGCCGGACGAGAGTTCGCTCAGCAGGTTTTTGAGCGGGTCGCCCATTAGAATGGAGACTTCTTTTGGTACGTCGGGAATGGCTCGGTCCGCTTCGGCGGCAAGGTCAGCGCGCTCGGACTCCAGGAATTCGTCCTCGGTGATCTCCGATGGGAACTCCGGCAGGAACTTCTCCTGGACGCGGACCAACGAGATCAGCTCAGGCTCGGAGCGCCAGGCGATGACATTGCACCAATTGAGGACACGCTCCGTCTGTGATTGATCGGGGCAATAGGCGAGGATTTTGTGGAAACGTTTCATTGATGCTGGGGGCGTGTTAATCGGCACGCGCTGTGAAATGCGCGCAATAAAAATCATGAGTTGGTCGAAATCGTCGATCGGCATCCCGGCGCTGGCGTGCGCTGGATGCGGTCAGATGATTCGGAAGGAGGGCCGGAGAGGTGTCGGATGAGGTCTACTTGGTGTCCTCATCGGGCACCGGAGAGAACTTCTCCCCCCGTAAAACCTCTACGTCGGTAAGCCATGCCACCACGGCGTAATGATCGAAGTATTTCTCTGAAATCAGGTCCATGACCCTGCGGCCTACGGCGTCGGTGACAATGGTTTCGATCTTCAAGTTAGGTCCTTCCCAGTGGCTGGCGTTGATTCCGCGTGAGCCCTCGCCATCGGCGCGGGTGATGGTGAACCCGCGGACTCCCTGTTGTTTGAGCAGCTCGGTGATTTGGTCTTTGAGGAGGCCTTCGGTGACGATGGTCACAAGTTTCATGGGGGTGGTCGTTGCCATAATCAGCTGGTCAGTTGAGCGAGTTTGAGGAAGAGAGGGATGCCGATGGCCAGGTTGAACGGGAATGTAACACCCAGCGCCATCGTGAGGTAAATCCCTGGGCTCGCTTTTGGCAAGGCGATACGGACCGCTGCCGGAGCGGCAATGTACGAGGCACTCGCCACCATGGCACCGAAGACGGCGGCACTGCCGGTGCTCATGCCGATGTAGGTGGCTGCGGTGGTGGCGATGGTGCCGTGCAGGGTAGGGAGCAAGCATCCGGTGAGGACCAGACGCCAGCCGGCTTGTGCCAGGTCGCGGAAGCGGCTCGCCGCGACGATTCCCAGCTCGAGCAGGAACAGGAAGAGCACGCCTTTGAAGGGATCGATGAAGAATGGAGCGATGGTGGAAACCTTCTCCGCACCGCAGACGGTGCCGATGATCAGGCCGCCGAGCATGAGGAAGATGCTCTTACCGGTGAGCACTTCGTGCAGAGCGGACTTGATGCCGCCGGACTGGCTTTGGCGAGCCAGCAGCAGACCGACGATGATGCCAGGAACCTCGAGGACGGCGACGAGGGCCGGCAGGTAACCTGCCGCCGGGATATCGGAGTGTTTTACCGCTTCGATGGCGGCGACGAAGGTGACTGCGGAGACCGATCCGTAGTGTGCCGCGGTGGCTGCGGCGTCGATGCGGCCGAGTTTGCCCAGTTTGCGCAACAGGATGAAGGCTGAGAAGGGAGTGAGCACGCCAAGCGCCAGTGTCAGCAGCACGGGGCCTACGAGTTCGGCAGGCGGGGTCTGGGAAAGTGCGACGCCGCCTTTGAGGCCAATGGCGAGCAGGAGGTAGATCGAAAGGCCCTGGTAGATTGCGCTGGGGATCTCCAGGTCACTGCGCACCATGCGGGCGATAATGCCTAGGAGGAAGGCCAGCACGACCGGCGAGACGAGGTTTTGAATGAGAAGTTCCATGGTGCGATCGTTCGGGTGATTCCCTGGCGGCGGGATTGTGTGCATTCCTTCGCACGTCTTGGAAGACGTGCAACCGATCGCACGGGAAAATCTGCGCGGATTCTCAGGTGTGGGAGAAGAGGAGTGATGGGCGGAGCCTCTCGGTCGGGTGAGAGCGGTCGCTGTGCTCAGCTCTTTGGGAGTCGACGGGGACGTCGAACCTCCATGGCGCGGGATCGAGACCTGGTTTTCCTTAACCGATCAAACCTGGGCCTGGCATTTGGTAGCCGCGAAGGTGAGGCTGCTGGCCAAAGCGGCAGGGCGAGTTGGGCCGCAAATGGTTCTGCGGCCACTGTCCTGCGGTGTTGATGTACTCCAGCGACGGTTAGAACTCGCTGGGCCGTGAGTGAATCGACGAGCCAGCGTGGTTGCTACAGCCCTGCGGGATTTGTTATGCCCAGGTGAAATGGATTGCCGATGAGCTGGCGGGGGGGGCAGAGTGTCTCGGATGGGTAGTACCTCCTCTTGCAATGATTGGAGCAAGAAGCCTTAATTACGAGTTGGATCTTATTATGAAAGCGCATCTCATATTCATATTTTCTTTATTGATGGCTGTTTTTTCTTGCTTGTGTTGTTCGGCTTATGCGGAAGAACCTAAGGGGGGCGTTGAGGTCTTACGTTCAGAAAACCTAGAAAAGTTGTTGGTCGAAGTCGTGTCTCGAGAAGGGCGTTTAGTAGATATAGAACCTGCCGAAACGAAACATCTCTGTCGTCCGTTCGCGTTCACTAAAGGCCATTTCCCAGCAGACGTTGTTCGGGATGAAATATCCTATTATCTTACGTTTTTCAGTGAGGTCGGGCTTACTTCGGTGGATTTGCCTTTACTCGTTCAAAAGCTCAGTCCGCGATTTGAAGCTGGTGTATTGACTGACTCTGAAGCTCTATTGCTATTGCGTGTTTGTCGGTTAACGGTAGATGAAGTCTCTAAGCAGTTAGAAGAATGACGTGGCGGCGGAAGGTATTGGGCGCAGATGGTTCTGCGGCCACCGTCCTGCGGTGTTGATGTACTCCAGCGACGGTTAGAACTCGCTGTGCCGTGAGTGAAACGACGAGCTCGCGTGGTTGCTGAAGCCGTGCGGGGGGGGCGTGCCCAGAAGGTGTGGTGATTCGGGCGAAGCCGCGTGGAATCGGTTTATTTGAGGGAGAATTGGCGGAGGCGGGCTGAAATGGATTGCCGATGAGTTGTCGGGTGTGCAGAGTATCGCGGATGGTTAGAAATGATGCGTGTCCCGGTTCACTACACATGTTACAAAGAATAGTTGTCTGTGCCGTGGCTTTGTGGCTGGTTTCTTGCGGCAGTATTACGAGGGACAGGGAGCTCAAGGTCAATGAGCTAGAAGTCAGGGAACTGATAAGTATTGGTGACGATATCTTTGAAGCTAGGAATATTCTTGAGGAGCATGGGTTTAAGATCAGCTATGGGCCAAAGTTCCCAACGGATAGCAGGTCGTACTATCAAATGATAATCGACTATGGCCTTCACCCAACAGGTTGGGAAAAAATGAAACTTGCCGCAGGAAGACCAGGTGTGAATAAGCCAATTTGGGGAGAGGTTCGAGCAGATCCTTCTGGGAGAATTACAAGCATTAGGTAGCGTGAATGAAATGATCTCCCTGCTCACAGAACTGCGTCAGGCGCGAAACCTCAAATCCCCGGCAAAAACCGCGTCGGGGTCTTCGGACATATAAAACCTGGACAGTCATTTTCTGGGATCTGACGAGCGGGGAGGTTGAGGCAGGATGGTGGTGTTGGCGGGGGCTCAGTGGCGGCCTGCGGGCTCGGTTCGACGGTGTGGCTTGGCCTGCTTAGGATTGGCGGTGTGACATAGGGCTGAAGCCCTGTGCTTTGATCCAGCCTCCCTTCAGGAGTGCATGGGGGGGCGGAAAGAAGATCAGGAGGGGCGTTTTCGAGGTTTATCGGGTGGTTGGATCGCCTATTCAGGGCTCGGTGACGGGGGAGGTGTCACCCCATGCCGTTGGCATGGGCTGTGTTGGGACGCACCTCCGGTGCTGGGCGGTGGGCGGCAAATTCTGACGCGTATAAATCCGCTTCGGGCGTGACTGGCGTTTTGAGAAGCTGATGACGATTTCGGGACGCATGATTTGTGGTCAGGAAGGTCGGAGATCCGGTCGCCATCGAGGTCATTCGCTTTCGGCACACAAAAAAAAGCCACCCCGTTGCAGGCGGGTGCTGCAACGGGGTGGCTGGAATGAGCGGTCTGTGACTTAGTTCGCCACGATGTTCACCAGTCGTCCTGGGACGACGATGACTTTGCGGACGGTAAGGCCGTCGATGTTGGCTTTCACCTTGTCGCTGGCGAGGGCGAGGGCTTCGATCTCGTCCTTTGGTGCGTCTTTGTTCACGCGGAGCTTGTCGCGGAGCTTGCCGTTGACCTGGATGACAACCTCGATCTCGGTTTCGATCAGGTATTCCTCCACGAACTGTGGCCAGGCCTGCTCCGAGAGCATCGTTGCCTCGGTGGCGAATTGCTTCGACACCAATGCGTTGAGCTCCTCGGTGAGGTGCGGGGCGAATGGGTTGAGTACCTTGAGCAGGTCGTTGAATAGGCTCAGCGGCACCACATCGGCGTTGGTGAACGCGTTGGTGCAGATCATCATCTGGGAGATGGCGGTGTTGAACGACAGCTTCTCGATGTCTTCGCCGACCTTCTTGATGGTTTCGTGGGTGACCTTGCGCAGGGTGGCGTCGGAGTCAGCCGGGACATCCTGGATCTTGCCATTGAAGGTCCACTTGCCGTCCTGGCCTTGTTCGAAGGCGACGCGCCAGACGCGGGCAAGGAAGCGGGACACGCCCTCGACTCCCTTCATCTGCCATGGTTTGACCTGCTCGAGTGGGCCCATGAACATTTCGTACAAGCGCAGAGCATCGGCACCGTATTCGCGCACGACGTCGTCCGGGTTGACCACGTTGCCGAGCGATTTTGACATCTTCTGGCCGTCTTCGCCGAGGATCAGTCCCTGGTTCACCAGCTTCTGGAACGGCTCGTTGGTCGAGAGATGGCCGAGGTCGTTGAGGACCTTGTGCCAGAAACGCGCGTACAACAGGTGCAACACCGCGTGCTCCGTGCCGCCGACGTAGAGGTCGACGCCACCTGGCTTGTCGCCGCCCATCCAGTAGTCTTCCGCCTCTTTCGAGATGAAGCGCTCGGTGTTGTTCGGGTCGCAGTAGCGCAGGTAGTACCAGCACGATCCGGCCCACTGCGGCATGGTGTTGGTTTCGCGCTTGGCGTTTTCGCTGTAGTTGATCCAATCGGTGGCTTTTGCTAATGGGCCTTCCGGCGATCCGGTTGGTTTGAAGTCGTCCATTTCCGGCTGCAGCACGGGCAGTTCGGCTTCGTCGACAGGGAAGTGGTTGCCGGATTCCTGATCCCACAGGATTGGGAATGGCTCGCCCCAGTAGCGCTGGCGGCTGAAGAGCCAATCGCGCAACTTGTAGTTGGTCTTGAACGTGCCTTTGCCGTTGTCACGAAGCCACTGGATGATCGCCTTCTTGGCGTCCTTGGTCTTCATGCCGTCGAGGAAGCCGGAATTGACCGACTTGCCGTTGCCGGTGAAGCCCTTCCAATCCGATCCGTCGGTTGGCTCGACCACCTGGATGATCGGCAGTTCGAACTTGGTGGCGAACTCGAAGTCGCGCTCGTCGTGGGCAGGAACCGCCATGATGGCGCCGGTGCCGTAGCCCATCATCACGTAGTCGGCGATCCAGACCGGGATCTTTTCGTTGTTCACCGGGTTGATGGCGTACGCGCCGGTGAAGACGCCGGACTTGTCCTTGTTCAGCTCGCCACGCTCCAAGTCGGACTTGGAGGCGCAGGCTTTGACGTAGGCTGCGATTTCGTCCTTCTGTTCGGCGGTGGTGATTTCGTTCACCAGCGGGTGTTCCGGAGCGAGCACCATGTAGGTCGCGCCGAAGAGCGTGTCGGGACGGGTGGTGAAAACGGTGACCTCGTGGCCTTCGATGTCGAACTGCACCTCGGCGCCGGTCGACTTGCCGATCCAGTTGCGCTGGAGGGCTTTGATCGAATCCGGCCAGTCGAGTGGCTCGAGTTCGTCGATCAGGCGCTGGGCGTACTTGGTGATACGCAACATCCACTGGCGCAGCGGACGGCGTTCCACGGTGTGGCCCTTGGCTTTCCATTCTTCCACTTCCTCGTTGGCCAATACGGTGCCGAGATCCGGCGACCAGTTCACCGGAGCTTCGGAAATGAAGGCCAAGCGCTCGGCGTCGATTTGTTCACGGGTCCACCCTTTGGCCTCGAGCTCGCTGATCGGCGCGGCTTTCTGGGTTTCTTCGTTGAAATAGGAATTGTAGAGCTGGAGGAAGATCCACTGGGTCCAGCGCACGTAGTTCGGGTCGGTCGTGTTGACTTCGCGGTCCCAGTCGTATGCGAACCCGAGCGACTTCAGCTGACGGCGGAAGTTGTCGACATTCTGCTCGGTGGTGATGCGCGGGTGCTGGCCGGTTTTGATTGCGTACTGCTCGGCCGGCAGACCGAAGGCGTCCCAGCCCATTGGGTGGAGCACGTTGAAGCCATTCATCCGCTTGTAACGGCCGAGGATGTCGGTGGCGGTGTAGCCTTCAGGGTGACCGACGTGAAGCCCCGCACCGGATGGATACGGGAACATGTCGAGCACGAAGAACTTGGGCTTGGTCGCGTCGAAGTCCGCATCGCCTGGATTCGGTGTGCGGTAGGTCTTCTCAGCATCCCAGCGCTGCTGCCACTGGGACTCAAACTCGTCGAACGGGAAAGGTTTGCGTCGGTCGCTCATGGTGAAATAGGTAGCGCGAGAAACCCCAAGGGCAAGAACCACCTGCGCATCAGCCGCAGATTGGTTGGATTGGGGGGGGAATATGGGTTTCACGAGGAGGGAGGGGAGTCCGCAGATGGGGGGGATGAGAGAGGATGGTTTGAATCCGCAGATGATGGGGATGGCGCGGATTTGGGCTCACGCAGAGACGCTAAGACGCAGAGGTGGAAGGATTTTGGGAGTGCGGTGAGAATCACCGCTTTGGCATTTGGTGGAGGTGGCGGGGTGCGCACTCTGGTTGAATTGGGGGGATATGGGTTTCACGCGGAAGGATGGGAGTCCGCAGATGGGTAGGATGAGAGAGGATGGTTTGAGTCCGCAGATGATGGGGATGGCGCGGATTTGGGCTCACGCAGAGACGCTAAGACGCAGAGGTGGATGGATTTTGGGAGTGCGGTGTCCGGTCGTTGGGGGAGGGGGCCATCGGGAGGCGTCGTGCGCTTCGGTGGGGCCGCACGCTCGGCCGAGGGTGGGGTGCGGTTTTCCTGGGGGCGCGCTCGCCGGAGGCTCGCTGACCCCAGGCTGTTATGAGATTCGCCTTCAGCGAGGGATTTGCGGCGCCGAGGCTTGGCGTTGTAAGCGAAGTCTCTACGGACTGATCAATTAGATCTCGACCGATCGGTTTCAGCCGATAAGCATTGCCGGAGTGAATACAATGTCCGAATTTTCCAAGCCAAAGCAGATCGTTGGGTTGATCGTGTCGTTCGTCGTTTGTTTCGCGGTTTCGGCGGTGGGGGCTGCGGCGTCGTTTCAGGCGCAGGCGGTGTATGGGAAGTTCGAGCAACCGGCATGGGCGCCACCGGGGTGGTTGTTTGGTCCGGTATGGACTTTGTTGTTCTCGATGATGGCGGTGGCGGCGTGGCTGGTCTGGCGGCGCGGCGGGTTCAAAGCCCAGCGGGTGGCGTTGTCGGTTTTTGCGTTCCAGTTGGTGCTCAATGGTCTGTGGAGCTGGCTTTTCTTCGCTTGGCGTATGGGAGGCTGGGCGTTTGCCGAGATCCTTTTGTTATTCGGCGCGATTGTCTGGACGATCGTGGTCTTCCGGCGGGTCAGCGGTGTCGCTGCCGGGTTGTTGGTGCCCTATTGGCTGTGGGTGGGTTTTGCGTCGGTGCTCAACTACGTGCTGTGGCAGATGAACCCGGGGCTGCTCGGTGGGTGAGCGGTAGACTGTTTGGCGCGGTGTTGGCTGGTTTCTGAACTCACAGGTGTTAGCCATGGACAGGAGTGTCCATGCTCCATCGGGTATTCAGCGGAGCGAATGAATGATGATTTCTATCGCAGGCTTTGTCGGGATTGGAAGTTGTGTGTTGGCATTTGGCGGCCACGAGAATTGAGGTAGGGGGGCATCCCATTCTCTCTGGCGGGCGTTGATTTAGGGTATGAGCACGTACCCTAAGACATTTTCGCACATTGGTTTGTCGGTTCCGGACCTGGAGGCGGCGGTGAAGTTCTACGAGGAGGTCATGGGGTGGTACACGATCATGCAGCCCAGCGAGGTGGTGGAGGAACAGGAGACGGCGATCGGCAAGATGTGTATCGATGTGTTTGGCGAGGGGTGGGGCAGTTTCAAAATCGCCCACCTGTCCACCGGCGATAAGATCGGGATCGAGTTGTTCGAGTTCCGTAACAACGAAACGCCCAAGGAATTTGCCTATTGGAAAACGGGGACCTTTCACTTCTGCGTTCAGGATCCGGATATCGAAGGACTGACGGAGAAAATCGTGGCGGCAGGCGGCAAGCAGCGGATGCCGATCCGTGCGTATTACCCGGGTGAGAAGCCGTACAAGATGGTCTATGTCGAGGACCCGTTCGGGATTGTATTCGAGATCTACACGCACAGTTATGAGCTGACCTATTCGGCCGGTGCGTATTGACCCGCACAACGAGCATACAAAATGTAAATTTTTTGGTTAACGTTGCGGAAGCGGTGTCCATTGTGACCGAAGCGGCTGGTGTCGCTTGTGCTTTCGCTCCATGAACGAATCCGAATCCAGTTACGAATTTGTCGGCTTGCTCACCGACCACCAGGACATCTTGCGGATGTTTATTTCGTCGTTGGTGCCTGGCAGTCCAGACGTGCGGGATCTGGTGCAGGAGGTGAACATCGTGCTTTGGCGCAAGCGCGATGACTTTGAAATGGGAAGCAATTTTGCGGCGTGGGCGTGCACCGTTGCCCGCAACAAAGTGCGGGACTACCGCAAGAAGAAGGCTCGCTCGGGGTGGTTGGTCTTTTCCGATGAGCTCGCGGAGATGCTCGAACAGGAGGCGTTGCCCGCTGATCCGCTGGCTGCGGATGCGCGGCGCTCTGCATTGGCCCGCTGTTTGAACAATTTGAAACCCACCGAGCGGGAGATGTTGGAACAGCGGTATCAGAGCCGGTCTGAGGACATGGACGCGTTCGCTCAGAAGTTGGGGCGTACCCGGGCGTCGCTGCGGGTAACATTGTGTCGATTGCGCGCTGCCTTGCGGAAGTGTGTTGCATCGCAGTTGATTCGCGAAGGGGGGGGCATCTGATGCGCGAGGGAAGGTTTCAGGATTTGTTGTCGCGCTTGGTCGAGCGTGATTTGGATGCTGATGAGATGGCGGAGTTGGATGCGTGGCTTCGACAGTCTTCGGAGGCACGGCGCGAGTATCTTGAGTACGTGGCGAATGATGTGCTGCTACAGGCGGAGCTGGCTCCGGTTGCAAGCTCCGGGGGTGACCGTCAGAGGGTGATTTCGATGCGCGATGTGCTGCGGATGCGTCGTGCGCGGGAGGTTAGGATTGCCGTAGCCGCTGCTGCTGCCGTGTTGTTGGTTTCCGCATTGGTGCTGAGTTTGTTGCGGGTGGATCAGTCGGTGGAATATGCACTGGAGGTGGAATTGGCTCCCGATAGTAGCTACACCATCGAGCATTTGCAGGACGGCAAATTGGTGGCTGCCTCGGATGCTGCGATGCGTGTGGGATCGCGAATGGTGCTGGAGCAGGGTGTCGTGCAGTTGGGGTTCGAGTCAGGTGTGACTGCTGTGGTGCAGGCGCCGGCGGAGCTGACGTTGCGGTCGGAGAGTGCACTGGAGCTAACGCGCGGCAAGGGGTGGTTCCGCGTTGAGGATGGCGCAGAGGGCTTCGAAGTGGTGACTCCTGAGTTCACTGTAAAAGATCTGGGGACGGAGTTCGGGGTGGTGTCGGTCGATGACGGCGCAGATCAGGTGCATGTATTCGAGGGGATCGTTGAAGTGACTCACGGTGCTGGTGCAGGCTCGGCCGTGGTTCTTAATGGAGGGGCGGCGCGCGAATTGGTGGACGGTGGTGATTTGCGTGAGGTGGCGCTCGCTCCGCATCAGTTTCTCAAGGAGTTGCCGGAGTATGTGCCCTACGTGCATTGGGCTTTTGAACCGCGGGACGGTTATGTAGACCTTGTGGCGGGTGGTACGCATCCGCTCGCCGAGGTGATGGAAACCGGCTTTCGAGCGCAGTCTGCTCCGGCGTCATTTGTCTCGACTCCTGGGGTTTTCGGGCAGGCGTTGCACGATATGGGGCAAGGCGGTTTAATTGGTACCGATTGGCCGGGGATTGGTGGCGATGCGCCGCGTACGATTGCCTACTGGGTGAAGCTGGAAGAGGGACACCGTTATCTTTATCCCGTGCTGGGATGGGGGGAGCGACGACTCGATCCAACACGCGTGGACAAAGCCGACGGTCCCGATACCAGTGCGTTTTTCTCGTTTGTGGAATCGCTGGATGCTGATTCGGGCAATACAGTGGCCGGCTTGTCATTTGGGGGCTACTGGGTGAAGGGGCGTCGTCACATTGGCGATGGTAAGTGGCACCATGTGGTGCAGGTCTTTTCAGGTAAGTATCTTCCCAATGGTGCGCCGCATGTGGTGCAATATGTGGATGGTTGGCAGGACCGGACCGATTCCTTCTACCATGAGTACTGGATGGAAAGGGATGCCGAGAGGATCGAGGTGGCGACCGAGGTGAGCAGTCCTCAGTCGGTGCCGGTCTCAATGGCGAGCTCTTTGTTTTCGGCTGATGGTCCGGGCTCGCTGTCGCCTTTGATGTTGGATGAGGTCTATGTCATCGAGGGGGCGATCAACTCGTTCCGAGTGCGCCAGTTGATGGAGGAGAACCGAGTGGGCGAAGGGGAGTAAACGTTGTTTGTGTTTTTTGGTTAACGCTCAGTTGGTTGTGTCCATTTGACCTGTATGGCAGCTAATCAGGCTCCGGCCGAGTGTCGGGGGGGCTCACGCCTGCCTACTACCAACAAACACAATCACCATGATCAAAATATCTATCACCTCACTGATCGCTGGGGCTGCCATGATTGGCGTAGCCAGCGCGGCGACTTCTTTAACCAATCAGTTGCTGGTCAACTTCGATGGCTCGTTGGCTGGATCGACCTACACATTGGGTGGCGGGGAAATCGACACTACGGGAACATTTTCGGCCAGTGGCGGCGTGGGAGTCGTTCCAGGTTCGGCATTTGTCGCCGGAGGGACTGACGGCTTTACTCTCGATCCCACATCTATCGGGACGCTCACGAGTACCAGCTGGGTTGCTGAGACTGTGGTGAGCTTTAATACATTCGGAGGTGGGCAATTAACGGCTATCAGTGTTCAGGGTGACACCGACTTCCGTATCAATAACAATGGAGGCGAACTGCAAGTGGGGTATTGGGACGGAGGGACCTACGGGAGCGTGGCAGGCGATCTTCCCGATGTAGGGGTGCCGGTGCATCTCGCGATGGTGTGGGATGCTACAAACTCCAGTCTCACCGGTTATGTGAACGGAGTGATGCTCGGAACAGTGGATAACAATGACTTTGCTGTGCCGGATTCTTCGTACGTGAGCTACGGTTTCTTCGATCGCTCCGGTTTCGAAGGGCGCGGAATCGATGCGGAGATGTACGGGGCGGCATTTTCCACCTTCACCGGCACCTTTGATGAAGGAGCTGACTTTCAGTTGAGTCTGGCGACCAACGTGCCCGAGCCGACCTCGACCACGCTGCTTGGTCTTGGTGGCTTGGCTTTGATTCTGCGACGCCGTCCCTAACTGATTGCCGGGGGCTGTGCGCAGAGGCTCGAATGTTAGAACATCCACCATCGGCTAGCCGGTGGTGGATGTTCTGTTTTTTGAGGAAGGATTTTGTTAACGCCCGTTTGCGCCTGTCCATTGAGGTGTGTGACAGGTGGCGAGGCGTAGTGCCGGCCAGAGCTGTCGCATTAACCAATAGATAAAACGATGAAAAAAACGATGATGACAGCGCTGTTTGCCGGCGCTGCAATGATGGGGGCTGCTAATGCCGCGGTCTTGATTGGAGATGGAGTGAACAATGGTGGCTTTGTAAGCACCACAACTGGTCGGACGGAGGGCACTGCTCTCACGGATTGGACCATCACAGGAGCCAAGGTCTGGCTCAATACGGGTGGATCAACACTCACTACCGCGCCGTTTGGTGCTGATGTTGCAGCGAACTCGCGGTCGGTTCAGCTTGAGGATGACGGTGGGGTGACCCTTACTTCGGCCGCAGTTGCATTGGTTGCTGGTGAGTCGCTGACATTTGCGATCGACTGGTTGACTGCAGGTTCGGGAGCTGAGCATACCTTGACTATGGATTTGTGGGATGGAAGCAATAGCATCGCGTTGGGTGTCTTGAGTACGACTGGAGGTCCAACGAGTTACACTCAGTTTGATAGCGCAGCTTCGGTGGGAGTGAGTGGCAATTACCAATTGCGTATGACCCTGACTGGTGGAGCAGGTCAAGGCAGGGACATTCATGTGGACCGTGTCTATTTGGAGTCCACAGCCCAGGCGGTGCCTGAGCCATCGTCGACCGCATTGCTTGGTCTTGGTGGCCTGGCGCTGATTTTGCGTCGCCGCAAGTAAGCGGTTGATGCGGGGCTTTCGTGAAGCCCCCCCGGATTGTGATCCGGGATCCTCCATCGCCCGAAATCGGGAGGGGGGTGGAGGAATGCTTTTTTGTGGTGGTTGTGGTGTGGTTAGAAATGCGGGTGAATTTTGTGTTAACGCTGACCGGGTGTCGTCCATGTACGGGTGTGGCGGGCTGGCTGCGTGCGGTTTGGTGCCGTTGCGGGCTGCCTGCTAAACAAAAAAACCTAGACATAATGATGAAAAAAACGATGGCAACGCTCCTTGTGGGCGCCGCGATGATCGGGTCCTCCAGCGCAGCCCTGCATATTCAGGAGTTGTTCGATGGGATGGCAGCTGACACGAATATTGGTGGCCAGGGCGATAGTTCGACTACAGTTGGCCTCACAGGAACTTGGGCGGCCACTGGAAGTACCGGGATCAACACCGCAAATAACTTCAACGTCGATGGCGGCACGTTGCCGGGTTTGGCTTCCAATGCCGGAGCTCAGGGTGGCGTCTGGAATGGAACTGGTAGCTGGGATACCGGCATCTATGCGACTCGCGGCATGACCTCGTCGATCGACTTCAACAGTGACGGGGTGATCTATTTCAGTGTTCGTTTGCGCAACCACGGGGACACCGCGATGGGGATGGGTTTCGCTTCTGGTGCGGGAGGTTCGTCCGAGTTTGTTGGCGCCGGCTTCAGCTGGAATAACTTTACCGGCGGAAGTGGCAACGCCGCATACATTTCCCATGGCACGCTTGATGGAGGTCAGGGTGTCTACGGCCAGCAGGCTGCCGAGGCAGCTGGTGGCGTTAATGGGTACGGCCTCCTGGTGGGGCGGATTACCCTCAGTTCGACTGGTAACGACTTGATCGATATCATGCGCTATGCGGAGAATGATACGATTGACAACAACCTTTCGTCGATCAGTTGGACGGCACAGAGTGCGTTCGACTCGTCGATGAGCGCCAGTCATCTGCTCTTGTGGATGAATGGTAGCGGTGGAGGTGAGCTTGATGCGATCCGCGTTGGCTCTGATTGGGTCGATGTTACTGGTGTGAATGCGGTTCCTGAGCCGTCGTCGACCGCATTGCTTGGCCTTGGTGGGCTTGCTTTGATCCTACGTCGCCGCAAGTAAGCGGTTGATGCGGGGCTTTCGTGAAATGTCTCTTCTCGGATCAAGATCCGGAATCCTTCATCGCCCGAAATCGGGAGGGCGGTGGAGGGTTTTTTTGTGTTAACGCTGACCGACCGTCGTCCATGTACGGGTGTGGTGGGCACCTTAGGTGCAGTTGTTGTGGATGATGTTTGATTACTAAACAGCGAATGAAAGAATTTGGACGGAAGGCGCTCCTCTATGTTGGAGTCGGTAGCGCATGGGTTTTGGGGCCGGTGGATGCGGCGATCATTGATGCCTCGAATGGGAACGGTGGGTTTGTCAGTGAGACATCGTCATTCAATGGTTCGCTGGAGGGATGGACCGCGGAGAGAGGTGTGTGGGTGGATTCCGGCAACAGTGGATTAAGTACGGATCCTTTTGGTGCTGACAACACCTCCAACTCGCGCTTCGTTCAGATTCATAACAATAGCGGCGAAACTCTGACCTCCTCCCGCACGTTCACGGTGGCGCAGTCCGATACGATCGAGCTAAGCTTTGACTATAAAACCGGTGGCAGTGGTGATGATACCACACTGACGGTCTCGCTTTGGGATACCCAGGCGAATACCACCTACGCGACCCTGGGCTCGATCAGCACCAGCTCGTCCCAGGCATCGTTCATCCAGGTGAACTATTCGCTGAGTGCGCCATCGGCCAACACCAACCTGCAGTTGCGCTTCAGCTTGAGTGCCGGCGGCAAGGATGTGCATATCGATCGCGTGCACTTGGTGGGTGGTGAGATTACTCCACCACCACCACCGGCGGTGATCGACTACGATACGGTGCAGTATCTGGATCCATCGGATAGTGAAGCGGTGCGGATTGAGAAGGCTGCGAAGTTGTTGCCGTCGCCTCGCCAAGTGGATTGGCAGCGGTTGGAAACGACGTATTTCATCCACTTCGGGCCGAATACCTTCAACGAAGTGGAGTGGGGCGACGGCCGCGAGTCGGTGGATGATTTCAACCCGACCGCTTACGACGCGTCACAGTGGGTGAATGTGATCAAGAATGCCGGCGGCACCATGTTGATGCTGGTGGTCAAGCACCACGAGGGTTTTTGTTTGTTCCCTAGCCGCTACACGGATCACGATTTGGAATCGAGTGCGTGGCAGAGTGGCACGGGCAACGTGGTGCGCGATGTGGCGGATGCGTGTGCGGCAGCCGGGATCAAGTTCGGGGTGTATCTGTCGCCGGCGGATTTGTATCAAATTGAATCCGCGACCAACTACACAACGGGCTCGGGTTACTATGGACATGGTAGCGCCACCCGGTTGTCGACCATTCCGACCAATCCGGCGACCTTTGGCAGCGATCCGACCCAGGGACGGACGCCACCCGCCGGCTTTGAGTCTTATGAATACCAAGCGGACGACTATAATCGTTACTTCCTCAACCAGCTTTATGAATTGCTGACGGAGTACGGGGATATCGCTGAAGTTTGGTTTGATGGAGCGACACCAAAGAACGGGCCGCAGCCACAGGCGTATAACCGCCACGATTGGTATGATCTGATTCGCAAACTCCAGCCGGGCGCAAACATTGCGGTGAAGGGGCCGGATGTGCGGTGGGTTGGTAACGAACATGGTCACTCGCGCGAAACCGAGTGGAGTCCCATTCCGATCCCCCAGCATCCCGATGTTTATACATGGGGGGATGCCACTGCGACCGACCTGGGGAGCCGTGCTCGGTTAACTGGTGGGAACTACCTGACCTGGTGGCCGGCGGAAGCGGATGTGCCAATTCTCAGTGGATGGTTCCACACACCAAGCCGCGGTGTGAAGTCGGCGAATACACTGATTGATATCTATTACAAGTCGGTTGGACGGAACTCGAATTTGTTGCTCAACTTGTCTCCAGACAAGCGCGGCCTGATCCCGGAGAACCAAATCACTCCGCTGATGGAGGCGATGACCATTGTACAACAAACCTTCTCTAATAATCTGGCCTTGGACGGCACGGTGACGGCGGATTCGGAGTTGGCCGAAAGCCCGGCCAGCCGCATGATTGATGGGGACTTGGATAGTTATTGGGAGTCGGAAGCAGGCAACAGCACGCCAACCGTGACGCTGACAATGCCTGAGGTGAGAACCTTCGACCGCGTTGTGTTGCAGGAAGCCATCGCCCAGCGGGGGATGCGTGTTGAAACGTTCGCAATCGATGCGTGGATCAATGGCGCCTGGGTGCAGCAGGCCACGAGTACTTGTGTCGGGCACAAACGGATTTTGCAGATCCCTGAAGTGACCACAGACCGGGTACGCATTCGTATTACCCAGTCGCGCACAGAGCCGACTCTGGCGAATGTCGGGTTGTACCAGTCTGCCGAGCTTCTGGATTCACCTCAGATTGCCGAGCGGGACGCTGCCGGAAGAGTGGTGATCACCGCCGCGGCCGGTGACACGATTCATTACACGATCGACGGGACGACTCCGACCATGGCATCACCGACCTACAGCGGTGCGGTGGACTTGCCACTTGGGGGCACGGTGCGGGCCATCGCGGTGAATGGAAACTCGGTGAGCTTCGAAACTATCAAGACTTTCTCGGGCTATTCGCCGACAGGATGGACGGTGATTTCGGTTAGTAGTGAGGAGGGGGCTGAGCCTGGAAGTTATGCGATCGATGATGATCCATCGACCAACTGGCACACGGATTACGCTGCGGCGGCTGCGCATCCGCACCACCTGACGGTGGACATGGGAAGTGTCCGCTGGATTGGTGGGTTTTCCTACCTTCCTCGGGGTACTGGAGCCAACGGAATCGCGAAGAACTATGTGTTTGAAGTGAGTACGGACAACTCGGAGTGGACGACGGTGGCTACAGGCGAGTTCTTGAATATCAAAAACAACCCAGTGCTGCAGCAGGTGCCATTCGATGCGATCGAAGCGCGTTACTTCCGCTTCACCGCGAGCGATGAAGTGAATAATGCCAACTGGACCTCTGCTGCGGAGATTAATGTCCTGCCCGGTGGGTTTGATGGGTTCCGTCAGCAGCACGGACTCCAAACATCGGCGCCGACATCTGATTCGGATAACGACGGACAAGACTTGCTTGCCGAGTACTACTTTGGCAACAGCCCGGTGACGAAGGAGCAGATGCCGGTACCGATTGTGGCGGCTCCCGTTGCAGGCGGTGTGGCATTGGAAGTGGTACGCGATTCGTCGGCTGTCGGGGTGACCCCGAGATTTGAGATGACCGAGACGCTGGATGGCTGGGAGCCCGTGACACCTTCGTCTGTAAGCTCGACTGAGCTCGGAGGCGGGAAGACGCGCGACGTCTACAGTTTCCCTGTATCGGGGCTGCGTCGGTTCTTCCGCGTGCTGGTGCAGCCGTAGCTGAATATTTTAATTTGAGTTTCGGTTAACGCCTCGGCGAGGCTGTCCATAGGAAGGGTGACACAGTGCAAGATGTGACGATCACAGCGGTGCCTGAGCCTTCCCCTGCCTTTTTGCTCGGTATGGGAGGCTTGCCGTTGGCTTTGTTTCGTCACGGATAAGTTTGTTCTGTTGTTTGTTGCGTGTAGTCACCCCGGTCCGTTCTTTGCGGGCTGGGGTGATTTTTTGTGCTCTGATGCAGCCTTTGGTTGGATTTGAGACGTAGGGTGGGGGAGACGTTGGGGCATGGTGAGGACTGGGAGATTTACCGGCGTCTGAGAGTTTGTTTTTTCCCTCAGAGTGATGGCCATCAAGCATTTGTTTATCGGGGTGGTCGTTGGTTGGTCGGTGCTGGTGATTGCGTTGGTGGCTTTGGTGTGGGCATCGGGGGGGGCGCACAAGGATGTCGCTGTCGGGCAGCACCGGCGGTATGAATCGTTTCACCTGGCGGATGAATTGAGACAGAGCTCGGATGACCTGACGCGCTTGGTGCGGGCTTATGTAGCGACTGGCGACCCGCGCTATCGCCAGTATTTCTATGAGGTCGTGGCGATTCGTAATGGTGAGAGCCCCCGTCCGCAGCGTTATGAACGGTCGTATTGGGACCTGGTCGGGCGGGACGGTACCCGGCCCACCGAGCAGGGTGAGGCGAAGTCACTCGAGGATAGGATGCGTGAGCTGCAGTTTACCGACCACGAGTTTGAGTTGTTGCAGCAGGCGAGGGAGAAGTCGGATGCGCTCGCTACTGTGGAGGAAGACGCGATGCAGGCGGTGAATGGAGTGTTTCGTGATGAGGAGGGGAATTTCACCGTCCAAGCCGCACCGAACCAGCATTTGGCGATGCAGCTGGTCTATAATGATCGTTACCATCGAGCGAAGGCGGAGATCATGCGGACGATCAACGAGTTCATTGATCACGTCGATAAGAGGACATCGGATGAGGTGATGGCGAGCTTGGATCGCGAGCGTTTTTACCTCTATCTGTCGTGGCCTTTAGGGGGCTTGGCAGTGTTGGTGAGCCTGGCCCTTTTTGGTTTGATCGCGAAGTACGGGGTCGTGCCTTTGCGGCGGTTGCGGGCGGCTGTGGTGGAGTTTTCCGACGGGAAATACCATCGGCGTCCGCAGGGAGACCGTGCCGCGTTCTCTGAAGTCCAGGACTTGGCCAGATCGTTCGACAGTATGTCCGACGTGATCGTGCGTGATATTGACCACCGCAAGAAGGTGGGGCGTGAATTGGAAGTGGCGAAAAATTCGGCCGAAGCAGCATACCGTAAAGTGAAAGAGGACCTGGAGGCCGCGGCCAAAATCCAGCATGCGTTGCTGCCTTCGAATATGCCGGTTCTCAAGGGTTATAAGTTCGCCTTTGCGTATCAGCCCTGTGAGGAGTTGGGAGGAGATACGCTGAATGTGTTCCCGCTCGATGAGGATCGCGTTGGTGTTTACCTACTTGATGTGAGTGGGCACGGTGTGCAGGCGGCTTTGTTGGCCTCCACGCTGAGTCACGTGATGTCGCCGATGCGATCGGATGATTCGGTGTTGTGGCAACGGGATGTCGACGGAGGCTACACGTTGGCGCCTCCTCGGTTGGTAGCGCAGAGGCTGAATGTGCGGTTTCCGATCAACATGGAAACGGTCCAGTATTTTACGATCCATTACGGGGTGCTCAATGTACGGGAAGGCTCCTACAGGTTCATCTCCGCCGGGCATCCCGGGCCGCGGTTGGTCTCAGCCAGCGGGGACTGCCGGACTTTGGATGCGATGGGGCCTGGGATTGGATTGATCGAAGGTGCGAAGTTCGAGGAAGGGGAAGCCCAACTGGAGCGAGGGGACCGCGTTTTGTTCTTTTCCGACGGGGTTTTGGAGGCGGCCAATAGCGATGGAGAGTTGTATCAAGATGCGCAGTTGCAACGCTGTGTGAAGCGGTTGCGGAAGCATGGGCTGAAGGATTGTCTTCGGGCTCTGATTGTCGATGTCGTGGCGTGGTCGGACGGTGAGCAGGAAGACGACGTCTCGGTTGTAGCGATCGAAGTGACTGGGGATTCGGGATAAGTGGGGCGACGCATGGCCAGCCTTGGGCTAGCTGGCATCAGGTCCCTGGGTTCGTCCTTCCAATGCCCTGCGGAGGAGTGTGCGGGATCGGTGAGTGAGAGGAGCCAGACTGAGCACCACGCCACCCCCGCCCTTCAGATCAATGGTCAAATGAGGGGGCGCTTCGTCGATTTGAAGCCGCTTGATTTCGGACCAATGAATGATGCGGAAGTTGGTTGCCGGTCGCCAGAATGGAAAGATCTCAATCCCGAGGGGTGTGAGTAGCAAATAGGCGTGCACGGTGAGAAACGCTGCGGCCCAGAAACCGGCGGCCGCGACGACAGCCAGAGGGATCATCCACCACCAGGCGATGGTCGGAGTCAGTCCGGTGGCTGCCGCTTGCCAGTGGTTCACCGCGGCTACGATCAAGCCGGCCATTGCCAATCCGCCTACCGCCGCAAAGCCTGCAGCCTGTCGGGACCGGGTGAAGCGAAGTTCCTTTTCAGGTTCGGTGGGGGTGATTCTGGAGGCGGGGTTGAACATGGGAGAAGGCCAGAGGATGTGAGCGATGTCGCGACGCGTCAATCTTGGGGTTCGGTACTGTGAGGTTTGCGATGAACAGCATGAGCGGACTTGCGCCGGGCGGCCTCTTCACTAACATCAGCGCCTATGAGTGAGGGGGCTAAATCGCAATCCGGTAAGCTGAAAATTCTCCATGCGGGTGCAGCACTGCTTTTTCTAACGGTGGCCTTCGTGCAGATGAACGATCCAGATCCTTTGTATTGGATTGTCGTCTACTTGCTTGTTGCCGGCGTTGCGGTCGCTCGTTTCATGGGCCGACGCATGGACTCCGCGGTGAAGGTGGTCGTCGGGATGGTGATTGCGGGGTTGCTCGTATCGGGGCCTGGAGTTGTCGGTTATTTGACGTCAGGGGACTTTAACTCGATCTACGGACAAATGGCGATGGAGCGGCCCTACATTGAATCGGTGCGCGAGTTCCTCGGGTTGTTCGTCGCCGGGCTCTACCTTGTACTCGCAGGTGTCCGCCGATAGAGCGCAGGATTTCTGCCCGAGTGCGGCTCATCGACAGATACGTTCGACCAATCATTTGATGCCAGCCATCAAATAACGCGATGCTGATTTGTTGTCGGTAAAACCGTGGTTTGCGCGCGGATCGGGGACTTCCGTTTGGCGCAGGATTACACTAAATCAGGTGTGGTGAGGGGATCGAGCCCGCTGCCTGAGGTTCCGGGCAAGCGGAGGCTGGCATCTGCGCACGGACGTGGTGGGATGCAACGCAATTTGATGCCAGGCATCAAATGTGCGGGTGCGGCGGGAACGCTTGTGGTAGCGTGGATTTGGGGCTGAGCCGCTGGTGCGCAATTGGCGCAGAATGGGGCTAGCCGAGTTTGACCAGGTCTTTGACGAACTGAGCCCAGAGGAAGAAAAGCCCGCGTGGGGAGTAGCGGAAGAAGCCTTCACCTGCGGGACGGATGATGCCGCGGTCGAGGTTGTGGTCGACTTGCTCGCTGAACTCGATCTCCAGCTGGCGCGGGAATTCGTCATCGGCCGGGGTGACGATTTGTTCCGATGTGACGAGGTTGTCGTCGAGGAACTCGATGTGGCGGTCGATGAGCTCGTTGAACGATCGGGCTTCCGCTGCGCGCAGGGTGTGCTGGTTTGGCGGCATCACCATGCTGTAGGAGAATGGATAGTTCCACGTGCGGAAGAGCCGGCCGTCCTCAGTGCGGCTGGAGAGCGAAACGAAGAGAATGGCATGACCTGCTTGTTCGTGGAGGCAGAGCGTGGCGGTGGTGTGGTCTTCGTCGCGGTGGAAGATGCGGAAGAATTGCCGGGACTGGTCATCCTGCCAGCCGACGTTGTTCATTTGGCGGAAGCCGGCGTTGGCGATTTCCGTGGAGACTTCGTGAACCTGAGGGAACTCGGTACGGGTCGGGGGGAAACGTGAGTCGATGGACTTGCGGGTGGGCAGTCGCAGCTTGCGGATCCGGGTGAGGATTTCCAGCCATGGGAGCAGGAACCAAACCGAGAGGGAGATGAGTCCGCCGCCCCACGAGTTGCCGGAGACGAAGAATCCGATCAGAAATGAGGCGCCGAAGAAGGCGATCATCCCGAGCTTTCTGGGGACGGGGTGGCCGAAGGTGCGAAGCCCCAGGCCGAGGACGATCACGCCGATGATGTAAAGGAAGTCACTCACGTTGATTGAGAGGGAATTGCGTGGCGGATGGTAAACAAATCCGCTGATAGGTACGATACGGGAATCCTTCTGATGTGCAATTCGGCGTTTGTCTGTTTGCGGATCGCCAATTGGTGGGCAAATTGTGCATCTCCCGTCATGAACGCTGCAGAACAACTCGAACTACTCACCCGCGGAACCGCCAAGGTCATCAGTGTAGACAACCTGAAGGCCAAACTCGAGGAAGGGCGCCCATTGCGCGTCAAACTCGGAGTGGACCCGACCGCCCCGGATATTCACCTTGGTCACACGGTGGCATTTGAGAAGCTGCGTCAGTTCCAGGAGCTTGGGCATCAGGTGGTTTTGATCATTGGTGACTTCACCGCGACGATTGGTGATCCATCCGGCCGCTCCGCGACGCGTCCGCCGCTGACGCGTGAGCAGGTGTTGGAGAACGCGAAGACCTACACTGATCAGGCGTTTAAGATTCTCGATAAGGAGTCGACCGAGGTTGTGTTCAACGGTGACTGGTTCGGCAAGATGAGCTACCACGAGGTGCTTGAGTTGAACTCGAAGGTGACGATGCAACAGATGCTGCAGCGTGAGGACTTCCGCACCCGCGTGGAAAAGGGGCAGGAAGTGCGTTTGCACGAGATGCAGTACCCGATCATGCAGGGCTGGGACTCGGTGGTGGTGCGTGCGGATGTCGAGATCGGCGGGACTGATCAGTTGTTCAACATCCTCGTGGGCCGCGATTTGCAGAAAGAGCAGGGCATGTCGCAACAGGTTGTCATGCTGGTACCAATTCTCGAAGGCTTGGACGGCGTGAAGAAGATGTCCAAGAGCTTGAACAACTACGTCGCGGTGAACGATGCGCCTGATGACATGTTCGGCAAGTTGATGAGTGTTTCGGACGAGTTGATGTCGCGCTACTACACCTTGTTGCTTGGTGAGGACGTGCCGGAGATCCACCCGATGGACGCTAAGAAGCAGCTGGCGAAGCGGATTGTCTCGCGTTACCACAGCGATGCGGATGGCGATGCGGCTTTGGCTGCGTTTGAGGCGCGCTTTTCAAAGAAAGACGTCGATGCCTCTGATTGGCCTGAGTTCACGCCGCCGGCGGACCGCAAGGATCTGATCGCGGTGGTGGCGGCTGCCTATCAGAATGCCTACGATGCCAAGCGCTCGAACTCGGATGTGCGCCGATTGATCCAGCAGGGGTCGATTCAAATCAACGGCGAAAAGGTAACCGATCCGAAAGCCGAGCCTGAGCTGAAGGCTGGTGACGTGATCAAGCTCGACAAGAAGCGCTCGGTGCGCGTCGGCTAAGCTTCGGGACTGGAGCAGTTTTCGGTCGGGTGCCCCCTCCGGCCACGTAACCTATATTCAACCAACGACTATTTATTTCAGACCGTGACAGCTGCAGCTCATTCACATGGCAAGCATAAGAGCATTTTGATCTTTGGCGCTCCGGGGAGCGGCAAGGGTACCCAGGGGGTGATCATTGGCCAGATCCCGCGTTTCTACCACATGGCTTGTGGTGATGTGTTTCGCCAACTCGACACCCGGACCAAGATTGGTCAGGAGTTCGTGAAGTATTCCTCTAAAGGGCAACTGGTGCCGGATTCGGTGACGGTTGAGTTGTGGCACGCCGCGCTGGAAAGCCGGGTGGACAGCCACGCTTATAAGCCGGACATCGACTTCCTGGTGCTCGACGGAATCCCACGCAATGTCGAGCAAGCGCGCATCATGGAAGCGTACATCGATGTGGTGAAGGTGTTCCACTTGTCGTGCCCTAACCGCGAGGAGCTCGCCAAGCGCCTGCGCAAACGTGCGCTGAAGGACAATCGCCTCGACGATGCCAGCGATGAGGTGATTGAAAAACGCATCCGCACGTACGAAGCGGAGACCAAGCCTGTGCTCGATTTTTACGCTGGCGACCGCGTGTGTGAGATCGATGCGACGCGCCAGCCGGTAGAGGTTGCGCACAAGATTCTCGGCGAGATCATGCAGATGCCTGCGTGGAAAGAGTCGGTCACCGTCTAACGGTTGGGCTACATTTTATACTCAATGAAAAACCCACAGGTTCCGCGGAGCCTGTGGGTTTCTTTTTGATCTGATTTCGTGGCGCTTATGGCTGCACGTAGATCGAGCTGGCGTTGATGATGAGGTTGTCGCCGTTGGATCCCTCGGCGACGACGCCGGTCACGGTGAGTTGGCTCAGTTCTTTGATCCCGCCGACGCCCTTGATGCCTTGCTTGAGGAGCTTGCCTTCAGCGTCGACTACCTGGATGGTTGCGACGGACTGTTTGATGGTTTCCGGGTCGTCGCAGCAGACGTCCCATGGGGTTGGGCAGCCGTCGCCTTCGATCATGTCGCAGGATGTGATTTCGTTGGGGTCGCCAAGAACCAGCATGGCTCGTCCATCAACAAATGGGTCTTTGCGGCCCATGACCTTGCCTGAGACGGTGACTTCATCGCCGGGTTGCACGGAATCCTGCGCCTTGGCGATGGCAATGGCATCAGCGGGTGCGGTTGAGGCAATGATGGATTCGACTGTGATCGAGCTGGCAGCGTTGGCTGGCGTGGAGCTCTCGTTGGTGGCCTTTTCTCCACACGAGGTGAAGGCGAAGGTGGAGCAGAGAGCGACGAGGATGGGTGTGTATTTCATAGGTGTTATTTTCTACTGATTTTAGGAGGATCTGAGTGCTTTTGGAAGCGAGGGAGAGAGGCAGCGGATTGCCGGGGGCAAGGTGCCAAGTGTGCCGAGGAGCACGCCGGTAATGAGGCCGGTCGCGATCACCGATGGTGTGAGGTTGAGGGTGAAGGTGCCAATTGAAAATGGAACGGTCACGCCGTCGAGCAGGAAGTACGCAGCGACAAAAGCTAGCAAGGTCCCGGTCAGAGTGGCGAGCAGCGATTCCTGAACGAGCGAAACCATGAGCGCACCACGGGTGAATCCGATCGATTGGAGCGTGGCCATCTCGCGTATCCTGGAGGCAAAGGCCGCGTACAGGGTGTTGAGCCCGCCGAAGATGGCTCCTGTGGCTACCAAAGCGGCAGTAACCCAGGTCATGATTTTGATCGGTTGGTAGAAAACGCCGAGTTTGCCGTAGTAGTCGGACTCGCGGATGGCTGCCAGTTCCAGGTCGTTGCGCTGGAGGGTGAAAACCTGGACGTCATCGAATTCGGCGTCGTCGAGGCGGAGGGTGACCGACGAGAGGGTGTCGCGCTGGGTGAGGGAGGCGAGGTCGTTGCGGTCGAACCAGATTTCCGATTCAAGGACGGTGCCCGGGGCTTCGAAGATGCCGACGACGGCGACGGGCGATCGACCGAAGTAGAGAGTCTCGCCGAGGCCCGTGGCGTGAGATTCGACGCCGAGTTTGCGGTGGGCGAGCTTGCCGACCATGACCTCTCCGGGGCCGGGGAAGCGGCCGTCGATCAAGCGGACTGAGCGATGTACCAGTAGGGCCTTTTCGTTAACTCCGCGCAGCAGAGCCTGGCTTTCGTGATCGGTGGCGGTACGGATCGGCGCCATGTAGGTGATTTCTCCTGAGGCGGCGGTGACTCCGAGTTGTTCTTCGAGCCCGGCGACCGAGGTGGCGGCGCTGGATTCCGCCTCGAGATGAACCTCGGAACGTTCGACGGATTCCTCGGAGCCTTTGCTGAGCAGGATTACGTTTTTTGGAGATCCTGATGCGGATAACACCGAGTCCATTCCCTGAGTGAGGGCAACGGCCGCGACCAGCAGTAGAACGACGATTGCCGATCCTCCAACCGTTTGCGCCAAGCGCGTGGGGTCGCGGAACAAGTTTCGCAGTGCGTAGGTAAAGGGGAGAAGAGTCATGGGGTGAATGGGAAAGTGAGGGTCATGCCGCATTGAGTGAGTGCGTCAGTGGCTGCGACGTGGCTTTCCATGCCGGGTAGAGCGAGGCGAGTAGTCCCAGAGCCAGCGAGACGAGTAGGCCGGTGGCCATCACGCCAGCTGTGGGCGAGATCGCAAGAGTCAGCCCCTCGTTGCCCAGCGTGAAGGACTTGAAATGGAAGAATCCGGTGGCCGATGTGATGCCGAGCACTCCTCCGATGAGTCCGAGCAGCAGCCCTTCGCTGATGACGATGAGCGCGATGGCCGCGCGGGAGTAGCCGATGGTCTGAAGGATGGCAGTCTCTTTGACCCGTCCCCGGACGATGAGCAGCACTGAGTTGGCGACGAGCCCGAGGACCGCACAGACGGCACCGAGACCGAGCCATCGGGTGAAGCCGATCAGTTCGATCATTTCCTTTGCTGTCTCGGCGAAGAATGCCTTTTCGGGACGGGTGTGGGTTGGCTGCTGGTCGGACTTGAAGGTTTCGTCGATCTTGGCCGCCACGGAGTCGAGCTGGTCGGCAGAGTTTACGCGTACGTTGAACTGAGTGACCACTCCGAGCCCGACGCGGGAGGCTTGCTGTAGGAACGGTAAGTGGACGTAGGCGACGTTGTTGTCTTGTGGCGAATCGGAGCGGATGATGCCGGCGACGTGAACGTTGACTCCGACTGCTTCGAACTTACTTCCCGGCGTGAGTCCGCGGCGCTGGGCGAAATGCTCGCCAACCAGTGCGGCGTCGCTGCGCTTGGTGAACTCCTCGTAGGATCCGGACACCACGACGATGCCTGGGTTGTATGATTTGAGGGTTGCTGGAGGTACTCCGCGGAAGGTGATGACGTCGAGGGACGCGCCACAGTTGTTTACTGCGATCTGGATTGGGATCACGCTGCGGACGCCTTCGATTTGTTCGATCGTGGTCTGGTAATGCTCTGGCAGGCGCGAGGTCGACGGGCAGAACCGGTTTTCGCGGTAAACGACGAGGGTGGTGTCGTCTGCGTTGCTCCGGGTCGCGACTTCGAGCGACTGTTGCATGGTTTGCACCGAGGCATAGAGAAACATGCCGGCCGCGACGCCGAGGATCGTTAGCGTGGAGCGCAGACGATGGCGGGTCAGGTTTTTGAATGCGAGCGATAGCAGCTTCATAGCGATCTGGGGTTAGTGAGCTTGAGCCTCGGCAGCCTCGATCAGTTGACCTTTTTCCAGGTGGAGCGTGCGGTGGGCTGCTGCGGCGGCCTTGGGATCGTGGGTGACCATGACGATGGTCTTGCCGTGGTCGTTGGCGAGAGAATCGAGGAGCGAAAGGATGGAGTCCGCGGCTTCCCGGTCGAGGTCGCCTGTGGGTTCGTCCGCTACGAGGAGTCCGGGGTCGTGGACGATGGCGCGGGCGATGGCGACGCGTTGTTCCTGGCCGCCTGAGAGTTCGGATGGGCGGTGGTGTGCGCGGTCGGCCAAGTCTACGAGTTCGAGCGCGGCTTCGATTTTTTCCTTCCGCTGAGCTTTGGTGAAATTGCCGAGCAGTAGCGGGAGCTCGACGTTCTCGTAGGCGGAAAGGATGGGCACCAGGTGGTAGAGCTGGAAAATGTAGCCGACGTGGGTGGCTCGCCAGCGGGTGAGCTCGGCGCGGGACAAATTGGCGATGTCCCTGCCGTCGATGACCAGTTCACCCCGGCTGGGGGAGTCGATGCCGGCGATCAGGTTGAGCAGAGTGGTTTTGCCAGACCCTGATGGGCCCATCAGAGCGAGAAATTCGCCGCGTGGTACGTCGAGCGAGAGGTTCTCCAGTGGAGTGATGTGGCTCTTTCCTTTGGTGTAGGATTTGGTCAGGGAGTGAATGGAAATGAAGGGATCCATGGCGAGAAGGTGTTGGAGATTAACGAAGTGAGGCGCTTTTGACGCGGCTGCCGGGCTCGAGGTCGTCGTGAGGCGGGAGGATTATTTGTTCTCCCGAGCGGATGCCCTTGATCACGCGGCGGTGACCGTCGCGGGTGTCGTTGCCGAGGGTGAGTGGGCGTAGTTCGGCGGTGCGCTCGGGCGAGACAACCCAGACCGACGACTCGTTGACCAGTGCCTGTTCTGGAACGTAGAGGGCTAGACGGGTGGAGGTGTTGTTGTCGAGCGGGGCGCTGGCGGTGCCTCCGGTGAAGAACTTGCCGCGCACCAAGGTCTCGGGGCGGATGCGTGGGTCGGGGGAGTCGATGGCGACTTTGGCTTGTAGCGTATTGCGCTGAAGGTCGGCTTCTCCGGCGATGCTGGTTACGGTGCCGGTGAGGAGTTGGTCGGGAAGTAGCTCGCAGGTGAGCTCCACTGGCTGGCCGATGCGTAATCCTGCGGCTTCGTTGAGCGGCACGTCGATCCTGGCTTGGAGTTTGGTGGGATCGTAAAGCTCGACCACCACCGCGGAGAGAGGGTCGTCCGCGGCGAGGAGCCGCTTTTTGCCGGGCGTCGCGTGACGTCGTAGCACGATGCCGTCCATGGGGGCTTTGATCTGCGTGCGGTCGAGCGCCAGTTGGGCCCGGGCTCGAGCCGTCTCAAGCTCGGTCAAGGTTGAGTCCATCATTTTGCGCTCGGCATTGAGTTGCGCGACCTTTGCCCGCAACCGCGGAATCTCGGCGCTGACTTCCGCCAGCTGCGCTTCCTGCCGCTTCACGACCAACTCGGCTTGGAAGATGCTCTGCTCGGAAACCGCACCGCTACGTACGGTGCGCAGGCGCTTCAGGTTGTCCTGGGCTTCGGCCAAGAGAGTTTCGTTGGCCTCCTTGTTCTTCTGTGCTGCGTTGAGTTCCGCATTCAGGATGTCCAGTCCGATGCAGTGGGCTTCGATGCGAGCCTTTTGGCTTTCAATTTGCTGAGTCGCCTGGGTCAGATCGAGCTTGGCATCGTCGGAGATCAAGGTGGCTAGCACTTGCCCCTCTTTGACGGCATCCCCGTCTAGAACGAAGACCTCATCGATTACTCCGTTTACCAGAACTGGGACGTAGGTGACATACGGGTCGGGTTCCACCCATCCTGAGGCTTGGAATAGGAGCTGTTTGTTGATGGACCCTGAGGTGTTGGCAGCGTTCGCTGCATCTTGTTGCCCGAGGCGTACGGTCACGACGGGAGCGGTGGTGACTTCTGTCGCCGGTAGTAATCGAGAGCCGAAGAGCAGGGCGATGATGGACAGGAAGCCAAGCAGCAGTCCGCCGGGGAGCAGCCAGGCCCACGAGCGGGTGCGGCGGGGCGGGGCGCTGCTTTTGCCGGGATCTGCGGATTGGGTTAGTTTTTCTAGAGACATAGAGGGCACAGTGAAGCCTGAGGGCCGAAGGTCATGAGAGGACGTAGGAGTACTCAGACGGTATGAGTGAAGCGATGCGAAATGCCTGAAGGGCGTAATTCGTTGGCCCGATGGGGCCAATGCGGAGGGCTGATGGCGCGGCGCAATAGGGCCGGCGCAGGCACTGAAAACCAGCCTGTGAAGAGGCTGGGGGTGGTAGCTCTGACGGCTACATCAGCAACGCGGAGTGTCTCAAGAAAATCGGGGCGCGGTAAATCCGAGGAGGCGGTGACGGACCGTATGCTGGTCGGTTCACGAGGTGCGCGAGTGCAGGCACCAAGTGGATCACATTCCAATCGGAGAGCTCAAGCGGTGCGGCCAATGTCAGCCCCTCCGAGGCAGGTGCGATGAAGTCGCTGACGTCGATCGCAAGTTCATCCGTGCAGTGGTCACAGGGAGCGGGGCGCTCGTCTGCGGCTGTGTTGATCCCGCAGGAAGAATCTTGGCAGCAAGCATGGGCCGCGACTTCTTCTGCACACTCGCAGTCTCCCAAAAAGAAGGTTTCCACGCAGCTGCAGTAGCCCAGCACCGATCCCTTCATCACGACGAAGAATGTCATGATGATCACAAAGATCGAAACTGTGAGTTGGCGGACCATGTGCTCATCATCCATCGCACACCGCGTCGATCATTGTCAAGGTTGGCAGCAACTCACCGATCTCCCGATACATTTTGATGCCAGCCATCAAATGTGGCCGCGCATCACCTAGCGACGTAATAGTTGGTATGAAAACGACAGCGAAGTCCGGTGGGATGGGCGATGATTTGCGTAGGGCGTTGGTTGGTGTTGAGGCGAAGACCGCGGCGAAAGTTGGCGCAGGATGGTGGGATTTGCGCGAGGGGGCGGATGGAAAAGTGGTGAGTATGCAGCGCAAACGGAAGCGGATTCTCGGGGAGAAGGGGCGTGATGCTTGTTACCATGTGATGAGTCGCACCGTGGGCGGGGATGTGTTCTTCGATGATGTGGAAAAGGAGGCTCTGAGAAAGCTGATCTGGAAGATGGCGCGCTTTTCGATGGTGAAGGTGGTGACGTACGCGGTGATGGGAAACCATTTCCACGTGTTGGCCGTGGTGCCGGACGCGGAGAAGACGTTGGAGAAGTTCAGGCAACCTGGCGGAGAAAAATTGCTGCTGAAGCATATCTCGTGTTTGTACTCGCTCGATGCGGTGCAGATCCTGGAGAGCCAGCTGCAGACGCTGCGCAAGCGGGGAGAGGAGAGGGCGAGACAAGAGATTATCGAGCGGTTGCTGGCGCGGATGTGCGATGTGTCACGCTTTGTGAATGAGGTGAAGGTCAGGTTTACCCGTTGGTACAATCGTCGGCATGATCGCAAAGGCACGCTGTGGATGGAGCGATTCAAGAGTGTGTTGATTGGCAGCGATGCGGCGATGCGTAGTGTGGCGCTGTATATTGACCTGAACCCAGTGAGGGCCGGGCTTGTAGACGATCCGGTGAACTATCGCTGGTGTGGATGGGCGGAAGCTGAAGCTGGTGGGAGTCGCCGGGCGCGCCGAGGGATCTGCAAGGCGGTGCACTGTGCAGTGGACAGTTGGGAGCGAGGTGACGGGACGGCGCGCAAGCTCTACCGGGATGCGCTGGATTGTGTGATGGAGCGCGAAGGGAAGTCTCGTTTCGTAGAGGATGAGGCACGCAAGCCTGGTGTGATGAGGTACTTATTGCGACGAACTCGGTACTTCAGCGATAGCTTGGTGATTGGGACGAAGGGGTTCGTGGAGAATGCGCTGCGTCGTCATTCCGGGAGCTTTTCAGAAAGGCGGCGGACGTTGGCGAGTCCGATGCGGGCGCCTGACGGTGGTGGCAGGTTGCGAGATGACGGGCACTTCACGTTGAAGAACCTGATAAAGGAGGCGTGGGGCTAAGCGGGCCAGCGAATTGGGTCAGGGCAAAAAAACGCCGTTAGTCAGAACAACCCCAGTCTAACTAACGGCTAACGGAGCTTGGCGCCGCAACATAAGCGCGAGGGCGTCCGCTATGTGATAAACGGTGTCGTTAGGAGTTTGATTAGATAAAAATGGAAAAGGTTTCATTTTTATCTGATCGAGGCTTTCTGGCCGATCCTTGAGAGTCGGGCTGAGCCTGGTGCTTCCGTATTTCAAAAGGCGGGAGAATAAAAAAAGGCCGCTCTGTTATGAGCGGCCTTTTTGTTTTGAAAGTGGAGCGGGTGAACGGATTCGAACCGTCGACATCGACCTTGGCAAGGTCGCGCTCTACCACTGAGCTACACCCGCACGCTTTGTGCGATTTTTTGTGAGGCGTTCGGCGCTTGCTGCGCGTCCCGTTCACGGCGATATAGGTAGCCGGATTCGGAAGGCGTGCAACAAATAATTTGAGGAAATGTTGAGGAAAACGTGGGGCGCGTGTAAATAGGCGGCGAAATCATGGACAAATTACGCGAAATTATCGACCACAAACGGAGCGAGATTGAGGGCACAGTTGCCCGTGCCGACAAGCTGCGTGCAGCGGCTCTTGCTCGCAATGACTTCCGCTCTCTCTACGATGCGCTTTCGGGTCACGGTCAGGGACTTGGAATGATCGCCGAGGTTAAGAAGGCATCGCCTTCAGCGGGAGATATTGCGTTGGACATTGACCCCGTTGCACAGGCAGTGAAGTACGCCGAAGCGGGGGCCAGTGCGGTGTCGGTGCTGACCGATGAAAAATATTTCAAAGGGAATCTGCAATTTATGACGCAGGTTGCCGATGCCGTGGATATTCCGGTTCTGCGGAAGGACTTCATCATCCATGAGGCGCAGATTTTCGAGGCGGTGGTGGCGGGGGCTGATGCGATTTTGCTCATCGTCGCGGCGCTGACCCAGGATGAGTTGGTGCACTTGCTTGATGTCGCCCACACCTACCAGCTTGATGTGTTGGTGGAGGTGCACAATGAGGAAGAGTTGGAGCGGGCGTTGGAGACGGATGCTCGTATCATTGGGGTGAACAACCGCGACCTGAAGACTTTCACGGTGAGTCTTGAGACGACCAAGCGCTTGTCCGAGCTTATGGATTCGAGCGTCTTGTTAGTGAGCGAGAGTGGAATCAAGACCCGCAAGGATTGTGAAGATGTTCACAGTTGGGGCGCTGATGCCGTGTTGGTGGGTGAAACCTTGATGCGTGCCGATGACGTGGAAGCGACTGTGGCGGATTTGATGCTGGCGGACCGCGTCAATCCCTCAGCGGCCGAGTAATCATCGCTGATCTCGATCAAATGACTGCTGACACTACTCCGACGGTTCGCGTGTTGCGTGTCCAGTGTGCTGACGCCACGGGAATCATTCACCGCGTGACCGGAGTGTTGGCTGCGCAGGGGTTGAACGTGATCGAGCAGGAAGAGTTCGTTGATGCTCCGACCGGGCGCTTCTTTTTGCGTACTGCATTTACGGGGGCAGCGGACGATGTTGCGGTTGCTAAGGCTGTCGCCGATGTGGTCGACGATGCGTCGACTACGGTTCATGTGCGGCCGCGGCAGAAACGCCGCATTGCGATACTCGTTACCAAAGAGGCACATTGCGTTGGCGATCTGTTGGTGCGTGATTTCAGTGGTGAGCTCAATGCTGAGATTGCCTGTGTCGTGGGGAACCACGAGACGCTTCGGCCGTTGGTTGAGCGGTTTGGGCATCCGTTCGTGCATGTTCCCAGCGATGGGTTGAGCCATGCCGAGCATGATGCTGCCGTGCTGGATGCGTTGGATGGCTATCAGGTGGAGTTTCTTGTGTTCGCTAAGTACATGCGGATTGTCGGGCAGGGCTTCATTGATCACTACAAGCATCGTATCATTAACATTCACCACTCGTTCTTGCCGGCGTTTATCGGGGCGAAGCCCTACCATCAGGCGTACAAGCGGGGAGTGAAGATCATTGGGGCCACCGCGCATTTTGTGACGGGGGATTTGGATGCCGGGCCGATCATCGCGCAGGATGTGGTGTCGGTGCGGCACAGTCACGGTCTGGGGGATATGATCCAGTCCGGGCGAAATGTGGAGAAGATTGTGTTGGCGCGTGCGCTGCGGTTGGTTTTTGACGATCGGGTATTCGTGCACGGCAACCGGACGGTGATTTTTGATTAACGCACCCGCTCCCTCGATGGGGTAGGTCGCTGTTCGGCAACGTATTTGATGCCAGGCATCAAAGTGGCTTGTGGGCGGCGGATGCTGAAAAATGGAGGGCTGCGCGTTTATTGGGCGCGTGCGAGGTGGCGCAGGATGAGGGGTGTTGCGGGTTGATCAGGCAGGTGGTCGAGATCGCCGAGGCATCTGGGACTGGTCAATTTGATGCCAGGCATCAAATGCGATGATGAGGCGCTGTCTCCCTTAGGAGCGGGGATTGGTGAGTGTTTGGTGCACTCTCAGTTGGCGCAGGATGGGGCTAACGGGGAGGTGGGGGAGCGGAAGCTGCCGGGAATCTATGGGTGTGCTTTGGGTTGCGCTTGATTGGCGGGCGGCGATGGTTGGGTGTGTCCGAGGCCAAGAAAATTTTATCGCTCGCTGGGCCGCTCGTGATTGGGCAGGTCGGGCAGATGCTGCTTGGCGTGGCAGACACGTTGATGGTGGCCAAGCTCGGCGTGGTGGAGTTGGCTGCGTTGACGTTTGCGACGTTGATTTTCCACGTGCCGTTTGTGTTTGGGATCGGAATGCTGACCTGTGTTGCGGTGCGGACCTCGGTGGCTCGGGGTGCCGGTGACCGGGCCAAGGGGAGGGCGGTGTGTCGCAATGGCTTGTACCTTGGCGCGGCGACGGGGATTTTGTTGTTTTTGCTCGTTGGCTTGGGTTTGGTGCCGTTTCTCGGGTGGTTCGGGCAGCCTGAAGCCGTCGTGACGCGCACGCCTAGTTACTATTTGTTAATTATGGCGTCGGCGGTTCCGGCGCTGATGAGTATCGCGCTGAAGAACCATGGCGACGCGATGGACCGACCCTGGCCGTCGTTCTGGATTTCGTTTGCGGCGATCGTGCTGAACATCGGGCTCAACTGGGTGTTGATCTATGGCAATCTGGGAGCACCTGCTCTGGGGCTTGAAGGGGCGGGCATCGCGACATTGATCGCCCGCATTTTGATGTTTGTGGCGATGGTGGTTTGGTTGACGCGATCCAAGGTGTTGCACGACTGGGTGCCGCGTCGGTGGTTGAGGGTTCCGGATTTTGGTGAAATCCGGCAGCAGTTGAAGCTTGGTGTGCCGGCGTCGTTGCAGACGGTGGCCGAGGTTGGAGCGTTTTCAGCTTCCGGGTTGTTGATTGGCAAGTTTGGTGCAATCGCGTTGGCTGCGCATCAAGTGGCGATCACGTGTGTGGCGACGGCGTTCATGGTTCCGCTGGGGTTGTCGATGGCGCTGACGGTGCGGATAGGCGAGGCTTACGGGGCGGAAGATGGTCCGAGAATGCGCCGGATTGTGCGTGCGGGGTGGGGGATGTCGGTAGGCTTCGCGTTGTTCAGTGCGGTGGTCTTCTTGTGCTTTGGCGAGCCGCTGGCTGCGATGTTCCTAGAGGAACCTGATGTAATTGTGCTGGCGGCGGCGTTGCTCGGGGTTGCCGGGCTTTTCCAAGTGGTAGACGGCCTGCAAGTGGCGTCGCTGGCGATGTTGCGGGGAATTGAAGACGTGCGGGTGCCGGCGCTTTACGGGTTCGCTGGGTACTGGCTGGCGGCGATCCCATTGGCGTACGTGCTGGCATTCCACACATCGCTCGGGGCGGTTGGCGTGTGGTGGGGGCTGGCTGCCGGGCTGACGATTGCCGCGGTGGTCCTTGGTGGGCGGCTGTGGAAGAAGGTCGGGAGGTATTGCGATACCATTTAAACGGTCATCTTGGAGTAACCGATGGGAATTGAATGAGTGGGTCAGGGATGAAGGAAGTGATCTTGGCGGGGGCATTTTGAGTGATGCCGCGTTTATCACCGCTCAAGTTGCCCACTAGCATCGCGGTTTGCGCCTTGCCTTATTCGAAAAAGCTCTCCGCCATTCCGCCAAATTGACCGTTTGATTGGTATGACTTGAGAGGGGCAGTCGTGTCGGGCGCGGCCATCGGGATTGCTTTGGGCTTCGGCCGCGTCATTGGCTCGGCCGGGTAAATCACTCCCTTTTACCTGGGGTGGCGCTCGCCTGATGCTCGCTGACCCCAGGCTGTTATGAGGCTCGCCTTCAGCGAGGGGTTGGCGGCGCTTGGGCTTGAGTTAGCGCTATCTATATCATTTCGTTAGTCCGCTAATCTTGGGCTTCGCGTTGTTTGGCGGCTTGTTGGGCGAGGCGGCTGATTTTCCAAATGCCGAGAAGTTCTTGTTGGGCGGCGCTTCGTTCGTCAGTGAGGAATTCCAGATACTTGCGTTGGTTGCGGCCGAACGGAGTGTGCGATGCCTTGCCGGTGATGGCTGCGAGCCCTTCGCGAACGAGCATTGCGGAGAGGTAACGACGTTTGTTGGCGGCTTGGTCGTCGACTTGAACGAAGGCGAAGCGCCGGTTGTTGGGGTCGCCGGTGGGTTGGAATCGGGTGATGATGCGGAAGTTGTTTTCCTGCAGGGTCTTCAGGGTGAAGTCGCGTGCCGCATTGCTCATGGCGAGCATTTCGTCCATCGGGGGCGAGCCAAAGTAATCGTGGAGCGCTGTGATTTTCGTGCGTGTGCGGTCGGTGAGTTCGCCTGGTGGGCATTCCACGAAATAGAGTGCCAAATGATAGATCTTGCCGTCTTCCTTGACTGTGATGTGATCTCCTTTCCACGTCTCCAGGGATTCGAGCGAGCAGTTTGCCTTTTCGATCACGGTGTATTGCGAGTCGATTCTCTCGTTGGGATCGGGCTCGGCGGTTTCTGTGGGTGTTGGGCGTTCGCCGGCGTCGAGATAGGCGGGGCGACGTTCGACGATAGTGGATATGATGTAGCCGATGCTGGCGAGGACAGCCAGAGTGAGCACGATGTTGAGGGCGAGTCGCTGGTTCATGGTAGCAGGAGGATGGTGGCCAAGGTGCCAGATGTGGGCGGGGGATGGGAAGTCTGGAAGTCTGGAAGTCTGGAAGTCTGGAAGTCTGGAAGTCTGGAAGTCTGGAAGTCTGGAAGTCTGGAAGTCTGGAAGTCTGGAAGTCTGGAAGCTGGGGGGAAGTGAGGAATTCGGGAGATTTGGACTGCGGTGGATCTTGGGGCGGGGTAGGATGGGCGCCACAATGGATTGGGATGCACGATATCGGGATGGCAGTATGCCGTGGGATCAGAATGCGCCACACCCGTGTTTGGCGGGGATGCGGCGTCGGGCGAGGTGGCGTGGGCGGGTATTGGTGCCGGGGTGTGGGCGTGGCCACGATTTGGTGTCGCTTGCCGAAGCGTTGCCGGGTGGCGAGGTGACGGGGATCGACATTGCGCCGGCGGCTGTCGAGCGGGTGGTGGATTTGCCGGTGAATGCGTCGGCTCGCGTGGGGGACTTGTTCGATTTGGGTGACGACTGGGCGGGCGCGGTTGATTTGGTGTGGGAGCACACGTGCTTTTGTGCGATCGACCCATCGTTAAGGGCTGGCTATCGAGATGCCATGGCCCGCTTGATCAAGCCGGGAGGGAAGTTGGTTGGCGTCTTCTTTCTGACGATGGTGGAGGGTCCGGGCGGCGGGCCGCCTCACAACACGGAGATCCACGAGTTGGTGTCTTTGTTTTCGCCGGAGCACGGGTTCCGTGTGCGGAGGTTGGGGCTGTTGGAGGCTACGTTTCCACAACGGGTTGGCGAGGAGTGGCTGGCGGTGATCGAACGGTTGGGGTGAGATTTTCCGATCTCTGGTGCCAATCCATGGTGGCGCTGAGACGGAGTGAGAGGCGAGCCTGGGACTTTTTTTCGATTCGGGAACTCTCAACTTTCGGGGGGCGGGGGCATCGGGTATGGTGGCCGCCCTATGGCCGAATCCGGAGCAGACGAGACAACGCAGACCACGACAAAACCAGCAAACCGCGACGGCGATTTTGTCCATTTGCACCTGCATACGGAGTATTCGACGCTGGATGGAGCGGTGCGGATTGGAGATCTGGTCGAGCGTGCGGCCAAGCTGGGGATGCCTGCGGTGGCGATGACCGACCACGGAAACTTGTTTGGCGCGGTGAACTTTTTCCTCAAAGCGAAGAAGGCGGGGATCAAGCCGATCTTTGGCTGTGAGATGTATCTGGCGCCGGGCAGTATGCACGACAAGAAGCGCTTGCCGGGGCAGAAGATCGCGTCGCATTTGACGCTGTTGGTGGAGAACGAGACGGGGTATCAGAACCTGACCAAGTTGGTCTCGATGGCGCATTTGGATGGCTTTTACTACAAGCCGCGGATCGACAAAGACGCGCTGCGTAAGTATTCCGAGGGCCTGATCTGTCTCAGTGGCTGCATTGTGGGTGAGATCAACCAGCACATCCAGGACGACCAGCTGGATCTGGCGCGCCAGAGCATCCGCGATTTCATCGACATCTTCGGCAAGGAGAACTTCTTCCTTGAGATGCACAACCACGGGATGGAGGCGCAGATCAAGTGCAATGCCCAGTTGGTTGAGTTCGCCAAGGAGTTTGGGCTTCGCACAGTGGCGGCGAACGACGTGCATTTCCTGGATCGCTCCGACCATGAGGCGCACGATGTGATGATTTGCATCGGCACCGGGGCGCGGGTGATTGATGAGAACCGGATGCACTACTCCGAGGAGGTGTATTTCAAGACGGGGGCCGAGATGCGCGAGTTGTTTGCCGACCATCCGGAGGCCTGCGATGTGACCCTGGAGATTGCCGAGCGTTGCAACTACGAGATGCACTTGGACTCGGCGAGTATTGCCAAGTATCCGGTGGTGGAGTCGCCGGATGGAGGTGACCGCAACCAGTACTTCCGCAAGCTGTGTCACGAGGGATTGGTGTGGCGTTATGGCGAGGAGCGTGCGACGACCGACCAGGAGTTGATCGAGCGATTGGACTACGAGATCGGCGTGATGGAGAAGATGGGCTTCGTGTCGTACTTCCTTATTGTGCGTGACTTCATGGACTGGTCGCGGCGTCAGGATATTCCGTTGGGACCTGGCCGTGGATCCGCGGCGGGCTCGTTGGTGGCTTATGCGCTGGGGATTACCGATCTTTGTCCGATCCGCTTCGGGTTGATTTTCGAACGATTCCTGAACCCGGAACGTAACAGTCCGCCCGACGTCGATATCGACTTCTGTCAGACGCGGCGTCCGGAGGTGATCCAGTATGTGCGTGAGAAGTACGGTGAGCGTGCGGTTTCCCACATCATCACCTTCGGTACCATGGGTGCCAAGAGTGTGATCCGCGACGTGGGACGTGTGATGGGGTGGTCGTTTGGTGAATCGGACCAGGTGGCGAAGATGATCCCTGCCGAGTTGGGGATGACGCTTTCCAAGGCGCGCGAGACTAATGCCGAGTTGGCAGCGTTGATTGAGAACGATGGGCGGGTGCAGGAGTTGTGGCGTCACGCGACCTTCCTTGAAGGTTTGACCCGCGGTACCGGTATCCACGCGGCGGGTGTGGTGATCTGTGACACCGACATCGACAACTTCGTGGCGCTGACCCGTGGTAACGAGGGGGAAGTGGTGACCCAGGCGGACATGGGCGCGATCACTGAGATCGGCTTGCTCAAGATGGACTTCCTCGGGCTGAAGACACTCACGGTGATTCAGGACGCGGTGAACTGGGTGCGTCGTCACACGCCGGACTTCGATATTAACGCGCAGCCGTTCGATGATAAGAAGACCTACGAGTTGCTGCAGCGGGGTGAGACCAAGGCTGTGTTCCAGTTGGAATCCGGTGGTATGGCTGCGACCTGTGTGAACCTGGGGGTGGACCGAATCGAGGACATTATCGCATTGTTGGCCCTGTACCGACCGGGGCCGATGGACCTGATTCCGAGCTTCATCGATCGTAAGAAAGGGATCGAGAAAGTGGAGTACATGCACCCGCTGCTCGAGGAGGTGAGTGAGGAAACCTTCGGTATTTTGATCTATCAGGAGCAGGTGCAGAAGGCGGCCAACCTGTTGGCGGGATACTCGCTGGGTGAGGCTGACTTGTTGCGTCGTGCGATGGGTAAGAAGAAGCTCTCCGAGATGGTGGCCCAGCGGAAAAAGTTCGTCGAGGGCGCGGCCCGGGTGAACAACATTCCGGCAAAGCAGGCCAACGATATCTTCGACTTGTTGGAGAAGTTCGCGGGTTACGGTTTCAACAAATCGCACTCCGCTGCGTATGGCTTGATCAGTTACCGCACCGCGTTCCTGAAGGCGAACTATCCGGTGGAGTTCATGTCGGGCGTGATGTCCAACGAGATCAACAACACCGAGAAGATCTCGTTCTTCGTCGCCGAGTGCATGGCGATGAACATTCAGATTCTGCCGCCTGATATCAACAAGTCGCTTTCCAAGTTTGCTCCGGAAAACACGACCGGTGGTCCGATCGAGGATGCGGATGCGATTCGTTACGGGTTGTCGGCGATCAAGAACGTGGGTGAGGGTGCCGTGGCGTTGATGATCCAAGAGCGCGACAAGAACGGTGAGTTCAAGTCGATGGAGGATTTTGCATCGCGCGTGGATGCCAAAGCGGTGAACCGGAAGCTGCTTGAGAGCTTGGTGCGTGCGGGTGCGTTCGATTGGACGGGCGAGCCGCGGTGGAAGCTGTTTGGCAAGATTTCGACGGTGTTGGCTGGGGCTTCGGCGGTGCACAAAGACCGTGCGAGCGGTCAGGTGTCGTTGTTTGACGCGTTGGAGCTGTCGTCTGCGGCGGCGCCACCGAAGCCGGCGGATGATGATCAGAACACAGAACCGGAGTGGACGCGCAAAGAGATGCTCGACTTTGAGCGTGAGTTGCTCGGGTTCTACGTCAGTGGTCACCCGCTGGACGATTACCGCGGGCATTTCTCGTCTGGAGACCATTCCTTGCTTGGTGATATCGACCATTTGGTCATGAGCGACGTGTATCGCGGCCCGTGGAAAGACCGGCCGAAGGGGCACAAGGATGAGAAGCATCCGTACTCGTTTGTGGCGTTCATCCAGGGGGTGATGACGAGGTTCTCAAAGAACAACAACAAGCCGTTCGCCATCTTGACCGTGGAGGATTACTCCGGATCTCAAGAGGTGGGGGTGTTTGGTAAGACCTACGACAGGTGCTCCGAGTTGTTGGTGGCTGGGGGTGTGATCAAGATCGACGCGTTGGTGTTGCCTGACGAGCGCTCTGGCGGGCGCAAGTTGAGTGTGGAGAAGGTATCGGCGGTGAGTCCGCGCGAGCATTCCTACGAGCTCGATGGCGTGGTGACGCTGGTGGTGGACTGCCGCAAGCCGTTGGCGAAGGAGTTGGCCGACGTGAAGGACGTGGTGAGCGAGTATCCTGGGCGGGTGCCGTTGCATTTGCTTTTCCTGCAGAAAGACGGAAGTCAGATCCGAGCGGAAGCGGATGAGAAGTTCGCGGTGGAGCCATCCAGTGGGTTCAAGGTGGCGGCTTCGCGTTGGTTGCCACGGAGGTAGTCATACCATTTTTGCACACAGCTCAGGTAGCCCGCTAGCATCGCGCCTTGCTTCACTCGAAAAATCTCTCCGCCATTCCGCCAATTTGACCGTTCAAATGGTATGGCTGTTGGGGGCACCGTGCTGCGATCGGGTGGGTTGTGCTGGAGGTCCCATGGGTTTGCCATGGGGGGGCGCTTGGCGGGCGTTGACTGAGGTGGGGCAGGCAGTGTATGATGCTGCGTCATGGAGTCAGCGGAGAAGCTCGATCAGGTGGAAGTGGGGGAAGCCTCTCTTGATGAGGTGCGGGGCGAGGTGGTGGAGGTTTTTTCGGATATTGCGCGGTTGTTGGGATTGCCGAAATCGGTGGGTGGAATTTACGGGTATTTGTTCACGTCGCGGGCACCGAGGAGTCTGGATGATGTGGTGACTGAACTGAAGGTGAGCAAGGGGTCGGGGAGTCAGGGGTTGGCGGTGTTGCGGCAGTTGGGCGCGGTGCGGTCGGTGACGCTGGAGGGGAGTCGGCGTGATTATTTTATAGCGGAGACTGAGTTGAAATCGTTGGTGGCTGGGTTCATTCGTTCGGAGTTGGCGCCGCAGGTTGAGCAGGGGTTGGAGAAGTCGGTGATGCTGCAGGACAATGTGCGGAGGATGCGCGAATTTACGGCTGGGCGCGGTGAGGATTTTGAGGAGGCTCAGTTCATGCAGGAGCGGCTGGACAAGCTCGGGCAGTGGCATCGGCGGGCGAAGTGGGTCCTCCCTTTCATTGCGCGATTTTTGGGCTAGGGTGCCGACGAATTCCCCCCCCCAACTTCGTCATGTCAAAATCATCCGAGCAAGAGATCGAGTACGGCTGGATCTGCGCCCGTACGCAGAAAAAGAGTGAACACATCGCAGCGGCTACGCTGTCGCAGATGGAGGATGTTGAGGCGTTTTGCCCGCGGTTGAAGTTCAAGCGCAAGACGAAGCGCGGCGTGGTCTGGTTCACTGAGGCGATGTTCCCGTGCTACATTTTTGTAAGGTGCCCGTTGGGGGGCTCGTTCAGCGCGGTGCGGTATGCGCGTGGTGTGGTTGGGTTGGTTGAGTTTGCCGGCGAGGTGCCGACGATCCCTGACCATCAGATCGAAGCGTTGCGGCAATTGGTGGGCGACGACGATGTGCGGGTGATCGAGAAGGCGGTTGAGCCTGGTCAAGAGGTCGAGGTGACCGAGGGGCCGTTGAAGGGCTTGGTGGCCGTGGTGACCCAGGTGCTGCCAGCGACGGACCGTGTGCGTCTGTTGCTTGAGTTTCTCGGGCAATCGCGTGAGATCGAGGTGCCGATCGATAGTGTGATCCCGCCGAAGCGCCCGAAGGGTGAGTGATTCTAAGTAGGCTACCGAATTGCCGCGATGCTTGCGGGCTGTCTGAGCCGTGAGCCCGCCGCCTGTAAACCGTCCCTACGGGACGCATCATCCTTGCGCTTATGTCCGGAGGTTGGAACCTCCGGCTATGCGGTAACCTGTCGCTTCGCGACGCTCTCGATCAATCGGAGTTAGTTCTTGCTGGTTGAGCTTGTAGGAAGGTGCGGTCCCGGTCGGTTGAAGTAATACCATTTCAACGGTCACCTTGGCGGAACCGATGAGGATTGGATCAGTGGGAGATGAAGTGAAGACAGCGATCTTGGCGGATCTTATTGAGTGGTGCGGCGTTGCTCATAGCTCAGGTAGCCCGCTAGCATCGCGGTTCGCGCCTTGCCTCTCTCGGAAAAGCTCTCCGCCATTCCGCCAGATTGACCGTTCAAATGGGATAAGGCGACTGTTCAAATGGAGTGAGATGCGCTTGAGGGGGGGGGCAGAAAGAATTGAAGATCGCATGTGTCCCCGCGTGCGTGCGCGTTCGTATCGGGAGATTGCACCCCTGTTTTTTTGGGGCGTGGTCTTTTGTGAGTGTGCGCTATGAAACGATTGCTTCGATCCGTGATGTTGGCTGTCTGGTTAGGCGGGAGTTTGTGTGGTGTCGGGTTGGCAGATGAGGAGGTTTCCGAGGCCGACAAGGTGGTAGCGGATTTGGCGGAGGCGTATCGCAAGGCGTATGCGGCGCGGGATGCGGATGCGTTGGCTGCGATGTATGCGGAGGATTGCCGGTACACGTGGGGCGGGAGAGAGCCGATCATCGGACGCGATGCGGTGAAAGAGCGGGTGGTTGAGTTTTTCACCGGGGCGAAGTCGGCGCAGATGGAGATTGTGACGACGGATGCGCGGATGCTGACGCCTGAGGTGATTGTGGAAAAGGGCGTGGTGTCTGTAACCGTGGACGGGGAGGAGAAGCCGGAGGTGGCGAAGTACTCGGCGACTTATGTGAAGCGGGGGGACAAATGGTTGATAGCGGATTTGAATGAGTCGGCGGTTCAGGTGCCGGAGGACCCTGCTGCGGAGGCGTTGTTGGAGTTGGACTGGTTGATCGGGGATTGGAAGTATGGGGAGCCAGGGCGTGGGGCGAAGATGGCCGTGCAGTGGGCTTTGGGCGGGAAATTCATTTACCGGTCATATGAGATTGAGCGGCCGGAGCGCGAGTTGATGCGTGGGGCGGAGATGATCGGGTACGATCCGGCAAAGGGAGTTTTGAGGTCGTGGGTGTTTGATAGCGAAGGGGGGATTGGAACCGCGACGTGGCAGCGCGAGGGGGATAAGTGGCTGGTTTCGGTGAAGAGCATTTTGCCGGATGGTACGCAGTCTAGTGAACACCAGATTTATACTGTGAATGGCGATGTCTCGTTCTTCTTTGAGGGGATGAACCGGATGGTGGATGGCGAGGCGTTGCCGAATACCGAGCGGGTGGAAATTATGAAGGTGAAGCCTGCGCCATAAGTCGGGCGGAAGAATCCAACGAAAGGGGAGAGGTATGAAGATTTTGTTCAAACTGGTGCCGACCGTGGCCATTGCGCTGGTGATGGCGCTGACCTTCGAGCCGTTGATGGCGAGGGGGATCAACCGTGAAGGCGGGCGGGGAGGAGGGCAGTCGGTGAAGCGGCCACAGGCGAGACCTGCGCCCAAACCAGCAACGCGGCCTGCAACAAGGCCAGCAACAAGGCCAGCATCGCCGCCGAAAGGGCGGCCGGCGAACGCACACACGAGGCCCAGCCCCAAGCCCAGCAAGCCGCGTCCGGTGAAGCCACCGAATGGTGGACGGGTGCCGGCGAAACCTCAGCAGAGGCCGCAGACAAAGCCGAGCCAGAGGCCGGGGCATTTGCCGTCGAATTCGACCCGCCCGACGAAGCCGAAACCTCGTCCACCGATGACGAAACCGGCGCCTAAGCCACCTGTGACGAAGCCTGCTCCGAAGCCCGGGAAGCCGGCCAACCGTCCAGGGAGGCCGAACAAGCCGGAGAACCGTCCGGGGAATGGGGTGGCGTTACCGCCTGCTCAGCGTCCGACTGTGCCGCAGCGTCCGGGGAGGCCGGATAAGCCAGCCAACCGACCAGAGAAGCCTGGGAAGCCGCGGCCGCCGATGACCAAACCTGCGCCCAAGCCGCCGGGAGTGGGGGACAGGCCGGGGCGCCCTGTTAAACCTGGCAAGCCTGGGGATAGACCCGGCAAACCGGGAGGGCGTCCGGACAAGCCGGGGATTGGAGATCGTCCTGACCGTCCGGGGAATTGGCCGGTGAAGCCTGGCGATCGTCCAGGGCGACCCGGGGATCGTCCAGGCATTGGGGATCGACCCACCAAGCCTGTGATTCCGCCGCCTCCTGGGCGGCCGTCGCGTCCGCAGCGTCCGCAGTGGGATGAACGCTGGAATGGGCGTGACCAGAAGTTTACGACGGTGAACAAGAATTGGTATGTCGACAACCGGACGACGATCAATCGGTTTGAGGTGAACCGAGCGAATGAGTGGAAGTCAGTGCGTTACCACTGGCAGGGGCGTGATTGGCGGAAACATTGGGGCGGTCCGGAATACCGTCGTTGGCGACATGACGTGTGGGGGTATCGAGGCAACCGCTGCCGTCAGATCTGGCAGCGCACGGCGCACTTCCATTATCACAACCACTTCTTCAACCGTCACTGGTGGGGGACCTGTTGGTGGCACCGGCGTCCGGTGGTGTATCATCACTATTCGCCGTGGTGGTGGTGGCGTCCGCTGACGTGGGGATCCGTTGGGTATTTCTGGGGGTCGTCAATTCAGAGTCAGCCGGTGATCTATGATCCGGGGACGACGGTGGTTTACCAGGGCGACACGATCTACATCAACGGCAACGCTGCTGGGAACGCGGATGATTACCGTCGGGAGACGATTGCTTTGGCGAACCCAGAACTGGATGAGATTCCGGTGCCAACGCCGCCGGAAGAGGTGAGTGAAGCGGACGTGAAGCCGGACCAGCCGCAGGGCGATTGGTTGCCGGTTGGGGTTTGGGCGCTGACGCAGCAGGAGCAGGGGGATGCGACGATGTTCTTCCAGATGTCGATCGACAAAGAGGGCATTGTTGCCGGGGCTTACAAGAATGTAATGACTGGCGACGAGCAGCCGATTGTGGGTCGTTTGGACTTTGAGTCACAGCGGATCGCGTGGCACGTGGGCGAGGTGACGACGACGGTGTATGAGACCGGGTTGTCGCAGTTGGAGAATGACGTGGCGAGTGTGTTTGTGCACTTTGGCGAAACGCAGACCCAGACGTGGTTGATGGTGCGGATGCCGTCGCCGGAGATGCCGCCGGGAACGGTGAAGTTGCCGGACGTGCCGAAGGAGTAGTGGCATCCAGGGGGTGCTGTTCAGAAGGGCTTCGCAGGGAATGCGAAGCCCTCTTTTTGTGGGCGCGGCGAGTTGGATTGGTTGAGCATTTTCCCAAATGCGGGAAAGGGGTGTCCTGTTTGTTCAAAAATTATTGAACAAACTCGTCCGACCGCATAGGAATCTGCGTGCCACAGGAGACGGGAGCGCTTTGAGCGCTGGTCGAGCCGTGGCGGTCCGGCGGATGGGTTGGATGCGAAAAGATGAGATGGCTGTGTGCACGAGGCGCGCGATGATGGGGCTTGCCGCTGGCATGTGACCAATGGCGGAGCCTGCGGTGATGGTGGCGCGAAGTGGATGTGTCGGTGGTTTGTGGAAACAGGTAAGCTTGCGGATGACGCTGGATTTCGGTCTGGTGGTTGATAGCCGGTTTCCGTGATCAGAGAGAAAAGAATCAGGAAGAATTGATGCCGAACGTTCTGAGATCGAGTGAGTTTTTGATGCCGATGGTGATCTGCCTGCTGGCTTCTGGCTTGGTGTTGTGGTTTTACCGCACGCGCAACCCGGTGAAGAAGTTCCGTCCGGCATGGGGTGAGTTGGTTTTTTGGGGGCTGATGTTGGCGGCGATCTCGACGGTGGTGAGCTTTTTTGTGTTCAAGACCATTACCGAAGGGCAGCAGGGGATTGAGAGTTTGAAAAAGCAGGCCGAGGGCTTTGTGCCGGGTGGCCGGGGTGGGGCTGACGAAGCCGGTTCTGGGGCGGCTGCTGATTCTGTATTCGAGCAATCGCTCAGTGACTCAAGTGAGCGGCGTCAGAGCCGTCCTGCGCCGCCGCCGTCTGGAGACTGATGGGTTTGGGGGAATCTGGCGGCGTGGGTTCGACCTGCGGAGTGGGCGATCGTGTGCGATAGATGAGAGAACCAAGAAAATCGTTTTTGAGATGAAGTTGTATGATCCTGACAAGTTGTTGTTGATTGCCGGTCCGTGCAGTCTGGAGTCGTGGGACGTGTGTGAGACCGTGGCGACCGAGTTGAAGAAGCTGCAGGCTGAGTTGCCTGAGCTGAACATTATTTTCAAAGGGTCGTTTGATAAGGCGAACCGCACGTCGCTTGGCAGTGATCGTGGTCCTGGCATGGACGAGGGGTTGGAATTGCTGGCGCGGGTGAAGCGTGAGTTTGGCTTCCCGTTGCTGACTGATTTCCATCTGCCTGAGCAGGCCGCGCCCGTGGGCGAGGTGGTGGATGTGTTGCAGGTGCCGGCGTTCTTGTGTCGTCAGACCGACTTGTTGGTGGCTGCCGCGGCTACCGGCAAAGTGGTGAATGTGAAGAAGGGGCAGTTTTTGTCGCCGCAGGAGATGGAGTTTGTGGTGACCAAGCTCGAGGGTGCGGGTGCTGCTGAGATTTGGCAGACCGACCGCGGGACGCTTTTTGGCTATCAGAACCTGGTGGTGGACATGCGTTCGTTCCCGATCATGGGGGGCTTCGGGCATCCAACGATTATTGATGCCACCCACAGTGTGCAGTTGCCTGGAGCGGCTGGTGGCAAGAGTGGCGGCCAGCGTGAGTTTGTGCCGGTGTTGGCGCGTGCGGCACTGGCGGCTGGTGCTTCTGGTGTGTTCATGGAGACGCATCCGAATCCGGATGAGGCGATCTCTGATGCAGCATCTCAAGTGCCGCTTGGCGAATTGCGCTCAGTCCTTGAGCCGCTGCTTGCAGTTTGGCGTGCTGTGCGTTGATCTGTGATCGCCGGAAAGTCCGACGAGAGAGGTCGGGCTTTCTGCGCATTTCTCTGATCTTCAGAATCCCCCACTCCTTTTATGAGCGAGCGACTTCCTGATCCGTCTGTCGAGGCGGCCCGTGTGTTTGATGCGGAAATTGCGGCCCTGCACTCGGTGCGTGATTCGGTTTTGCCGACATTCAATAGGGCGGTCGAGCTGATATTGGAAGCATCTGGCAAGGTGGTGGTGACCGGGCTTGGAAAGTCTGGTCTGATCGGGCGCAAGATTGCGGCGACCATGGCGTCGACCGGGCGTACTGCCACGTTCATCAATGCGGCGGACGCCTTGCATGGTGATCTGGGCATGGTGGCCCGTGGCGATGTGGTGCTGATGTTGAGCAACAGCGCGGCGACTAATGAATTGGTGTTGATGATGCCAACCTTGCGCCGCTTGGGGGTGAAGGTGATTGGGATTTTCGGTGAGACTGAGACGGAACTGGCGCGATCTGTGGACGTGGTGTTGCACGCGCGGATTTCGGCTGAGGGGTGTCCATTGGAGTTGGCTCCGATGAGCAGCAGCACGGCGGCGTTGGTCGTTGGTGATGCGTTGGCCGCGGCGTTGATGAAGGATGTTGGTTTTTCCGAGTCGGACTTTGCGTTGTACCATCCGGCGGGGTCGTTGGGGCGTCGGTTGTTGCTGACTGCGGAGGATGTGATGCATCGTGGCGAGTCGTTTTCGGTGGTGACTCCGGAGACAAGCTTCCGCGAATTGGTTTCCGAGATGACCAGGACCAATCTCGGAGCGGTTTGTGTGGAGAATGGCGATGGCACATTGGCGGGAGTGATTACCGATGGTGATGTGCGGCGGACGATCATGCGCGAGGATCCATTCCAGTTGGTGGCGCGTGACATCATGACCGAAAACCCGGTGACGATCCGGCCGCAGGCCAAGTTGGCCGAGGTGTTGGCTGAGATGGAGATGCCGAAGCGCCGGATTTACGTGATTCCAGTGGTGGATGACGAGCAGCGCATTGCAGGACTGGTGAGAATGCACGATATCGTGCGCTAAGGGTTTGCCGTAAGGCGGGCTGTAAAATTTACGACAACGAAAGATCCATGGAGTTTATCGATTTGAAGAGTCAGCAAGCGCTGATCCGCGAAGATATTGAGAAGCGAATCGCGGCAGTGCTTGATCACGGGCGCTATGTGTTGGGGCCTGAGGTGGAAGAACTCGAGGAGAAGTTGGCGGATTACGTGGGGGTGAAACATTGCCTCACCGTCTCCAGCGGAACCGACTCTCTGTTGATTGCGTTGATGGCATTGGGGATCGGGCCCGGGGATGAGGTGATCACGGTTCCTTATACGTGGATCTCAACGGCGGAAATGATTGCGCTGATTGGCGCCAAGCCGGTGTTCGTCGACATCGACGAGAAGACCTGGAACATGGACCCGGAGAAGCTTGAGGCGGCGATTACCGACAAGACCAAGGCGATTATGCCGGTCGGGATTTATGGCCAGACCGCAGACATGGCTGCGATCAACGCGATTGCTGCGAAGCATGGCAATCTGCCGGTGATTGAGGATGCAGCTCAGTGTTTTGGTGCGACGCACCACGGCGTGAAGTCGTGCGCGTTGTCGACTATTGGCAGTACGTCGTTTTTCCCATCGAAGCCGCTTGGATGTTATGGTGATGGCGGTGCGTTGTTTACCAACGATGACGAGATCGCGCAGATGATGAAGCAGATCCGCGTGCATGGTCAGGCGCAGAAGCATCAGCATCCGGTGCTCGGTTTGAATGGTCGCTTTGATACGATTCAGGCTGCGGTGGTTTTGGCGAAGATGTCGTTGTTCGACAACGAAATCGTCCGACGTAACCAGGTGGCTGCTGCGTATGGCGAATCGATTGCCGCGAGTGAGTTGGTTCAGCGTGGCTTGCAGTTGCCCCATGTTGCCGAGGGCAACACATCGGTTTGGGCGCAGTACACCATGTTGTCGCCAGACCGCGATGCGTTGCATGAGAAGCTCAAGGAGGCGAACATTCCGGCCGTGAGCTACTACGCGGTACCGCTTCATTTACAGCCTGTGTTTGCGTATCTCGGGCATCAGCAGGGAGATTTTCCTGTGGCTGAGCGGGTGGCATCCGAGGGCATCAGCCTGCCGATGAACCCATACCTCAGCGATGATGAGATCGCGCAGGTGGTGGGGTGCTTTTAGGTCTGGATGAACGGCGTTCTTTCTCCAGATGAGAGGTTGACCCTCTTGGGTTTCTCTCCTTTTGTCCTGACACCATGAGAATTCTTGTTACAGGAGGCGCAGGCTTCCTCGGATCCCATTTGTGCGAACGCCTGCTTGGCGAAGGGCACGAAGTCATCTGCCTGGATAATTTCCACACCGGGCGCAAGGTGAACGTCGCGCATTTGATGTCGAACCCACGGTTCGAGGTCATGCGGCACGACGTGATTGATCCGTTCAAGGTTGAAGTGGATCAGATTTACAACCTGGCTTGTCCGGCTTCGCCGGTGCACTACCAGCACAATGCGATCAAGACGATCAAGACCAACGTCATGGGGGCGATCAACTGTCTTGGCTTGGCGAAACGGGTGGGGGCACGGATTTTTCAGGCCTCAACCTCCGAGGTCTATGGTGATCCGGACGTGCATCCGCAGCCGGAGAGCTACCGCGGCAATGTGAACCCGATCGGGATCCGTGCTTGTTACGATGAGGGCAAGCGTTGTGCCGAGACGTTGTTTTTCGATTACCACCGCAGCAACGGTGTCGATATCCGGGTGGTGCGTATTTTCAATACATACGGCCCGCGAATGTTGGCCGATGATGGTCGTGTGGTTTCCAACTTCGTGGTGCAGGCGTTGCGCGGCGAGGACATCACGGTGTACGGCGACGGCACCCAGACGCGCAGCTTCTGCTACGTGGACGACCTGATCGAAGGCTTTGTCCGCCTGATGAACAAAGAGGGCATCACCGGGCCGGTGAACATTGGCAACCCTGGTGAGTTCACCATGATTGAGTTGGCTGAGAAGGTATTGGCTCAGGTTGGTGGATCGTCGAAGCTTGTGTTCAAGCCGCTGCCACAGGATGACCCATTGCAGCGTCAGCCGGATATCAGCTTGGCGAAAAGCGAACTTGGATGGGAGCCGAAGGTTGACCTCGATCAGGGCTTGGAGCGCACGATTGCCTATTTCCGCGGCCAACTGGGTGTTGGTTAGCATCTGGTTTGAACAGCCGACCGCTGACGCGGTGCCGGATTGATCGCATCCGCACTTGATTCATCTCATTCTCTCTCCGAGAGTTCCAGCTTCCCGAGCTGGCAAACCTTTCTTAATTATTCCCTAGAAATCTTATGACCACCCCAACAGACGTGAAGCGAATCTGCTGCATTGGAGCAGGATATGTCGGCGGACCGACCATGGCGATGATTGCCGCCAAGTGCCCGGATATTCGTGTCGACGTGTGCGATATCAACCAGCCACGTATCGATGCTTGGAATTCCGACGAGCTGCCAGTGTATGAGCCAGGTTTGGACGAAGTTGTGGCAGGAGCCCGTGGCAAGAACCTCTTCTTCACCACCGCGGTGGAAGAGTCGATCGCCGCAGCGGATTTGATTTTCGTTTCCGTGGGAACACCGACCAAGTCGTATGGTATCGGCGCAGGTCGTGCAGCTGACCTTTGCTACATCGAGAGCGCAGCCCGCATGATCGCGGAGAACGCGAATGGTCCGAAGATCATCGTGGAAAAGAGCACGATCCCAGTGCGTACTGCCGAGGCGATCCGCACGATCCTGGCGGCCAACTCGGAGAACGGTCAGTTCCAGGTCTTGTCGAACCCAGAGTTCCTTGCGGAAGGAACCGCCGTCGAGGACCTCGAAGCTCCGGACCGTATTTTGATCGGTGGCGAGCGCACACCGGAAGGCGACGCAGCAGTTGAGTCGCTGGTTCGCGTTTACGCAAACTGGGTGCCGCGTGAGCGCATTCTTACCACCAACCTGTGGTCGTCCGAGCTTTCGAAGCTGGTTGCCAACGCATTCCTGGCTCAGCGTATTTCGTCGATCAACGCGATCTCGGCGCTGTGCGAAGAGACTGGCGCAGATGTGGACGAAGTGGCCCGCGCGATCGGATCCGACTCGCGCATTGGACCAAAGTTCCTCAAGGCATCGGTCGGTTTCGGCGGATCGTGCTTCCAGAAGGACATTCTGAACCTGGTCTACCTCTGCGACCACTTCGGTCTGCCAGAAGTCGCCAAGTACTGGAACAGCGTGGTCACCATGAACGACTGGCAGAAGGAGCGCTTCTCCACCCGCATCGTGAAGACACTCTTCAACACCGTGCGTGGCAAGCGCATCGGCGTGCTCGGCTTCGCGTTCAAGAAGGACACCAACGACACCCGCGAGTCGGCTGCGATTTACGTCTGCCGCGACTTGTTGCTCGAGGGCGCGAACATTGCACTCTACGATCCGAAGGTGCCGGTTTCGACCATCCGAGCCGATTTGAACTACGTCGGTATCAGCGACGAGGTGATCGACAAGCAGTTGACCATTTGTGACAGCGCGGTGGAAGCCACCAAGGCAGCTCACGGTGTGGCGGTGCTTACCGAGTGGGACGAGTTCAAGACGCTCGATTTCGACACCATTTACGACAACATGTTCAAGCCGGCCTTCGTGTTCGATGGCCGCAACATCCTGCCGCATGACGAGCTTCGGGCCAAAGGCTTCGAGGTCTACGCCATCGGCAAGGGCTAAAGCTCTGAGCCACCTCGCTGATGCGGGGTGGCTTTTTTATTTTCAGCGGCATTCACCTGATGCAGATAGGTGAGAGGTTGTGTTTTTCCGACCTGGCTGCGACTCGTTCTTCTGAGCGCGCTCCATTGCGACTTCAGCCGGTAACGCCGAGCGCTGCGTGCCCGCAATTACGGGCATTGTTCTCGGAGGAGGGCTGTTCCTGATCGATCATCCATGAAGCGGATTTCTGTGATTGGCTTGCCAGTTGCCTGCACGACGTATGCGGGGGCGGTAGCCTGGGTGAAAGCGGCCGCACTCAAGGCAGACCGCGCCTACGCGGTGGAGGCTGCGAACACACATGTGGCGGCACTCGCCCGGAATGATGGTGGGTTCGGTGATGTGATGGCGCAATTTGACCTCATCTGCCCGGACGGGATGCCTTTGGTGTGGGCGCTGAACCGGCAGTTGCCCGATGGAGAGAAGCTGAAAGACCGAGTCTACGGTCCTACGTTGATGCTCGAAGTGATGCGGGCGACGCAGGGTGATCCGCGGTTCCGCCACTTTTTGTTTGGCGGAAAGCAGAGCACACTCGACCAGCTGGAAACCCGATTCGGTGAGCAGTTTCCGGACACGACCATCGCCGGGAGTTATTCGCCGCCATTTGGCGAATGGCCGGACGACGAGTTGGAGCGGGTTTGTGGAATGATCCGCGAATCCCGGGCGAACCTGGTGTGGGTGGGGCTTGGCTGTCCGAAGCAGGAGCGTTGGATTGCTTCAAACAAAGAGCAACTTCCTCCTGCGGTCTATTTTGGGATCGGTGCTGCGTTTGCTTTCCATGCCGGCGAAGTGAAGCAGGCTCCGGCGTTGGTTCAAAGGCTAGGCCTTGAGTGGTTGTTCCGGCTTTGTGCCGAGCCCCGCCGGCTTTTCCAGCGCTACTTCAAATACAACTCACTTTTTATCTACTACCTCCTGGGTGGAAAATAGATTGCGTACAAAATCCTCATGATGACAAAAGCAAAGAGAATCCTTGTAGCAGGCGGGGGCGGCTTTATCGGCGGTCACCTGGCAAAGTCATTAATCGATGCCGGACACGATGTGGTCGTGGCGGATATCAAGCCGCAAAGTCAGTGGTATCAGCTGCACGATACGGCTGAGAATTATTCGCTCAATCTGGAGGACAAGATTGCCTGCTTCAAAGTAGCGGAAGGGTGCGACCTTGTTTATAACCTGGCGTGCAACATGGGCGGCATGGGCTTTATCGCGCACAACCGAGCGCTTTGCATGGAGTCCGTGCTGATCAACACCCATCTGCTGATGGCGGCGAAAGAACATGGCGTCGGGCGCTTCTTCTATGCTTCGTCAGCGTGCGTATACCCTGATTATCGCCAAGAGGATGCGGATGTGGTGGCGTTGCGCGAGCAGGATGCGTATCCGGCGATGCCGGAGGATGGCTATGGTTGGGAGAAGCTCTTTTCCGAACGGATGTGCAAAGTATACGAAGAAGACTTCGGGCTGAGCACCCGGGTGTTCCGCTTCCACAATGTGTATGGTCCGAATGGAACCTGGGACGGCGGTCGTGAGAAGGCACCGGCTGCGGTTTGTCGCAAGGTGATCGAGGCAATTGACCGAGGCGATCACGAAATCGAGATCTGGGGGGACGGTGAACAGAGCCGTTCGTTTATGTACATTGATGACTGTTTGACCGGTCTCGGAAAGCTGATGGCATCGGACTATAATGATCCGCTCAACCTCGGTCGCAGCGAGTTGGTAACCATTAATCAGCTGGTCTCGATTGTAGAAGAGATCGCCGGAGTGGAGTTGAAGCGAAAGTACAAACTCGATGCTCCACAGGGCGTGCGTGGGCGCAACTCTGATAACACGCGAATCAACGATGTGCTCGGCTGGGAGCCTGGTATCGATTTGAAGACTGGTATGGCAAAGACCTACGAGTGGATCAACGAACAATACCAACGCCGTAAAGCAGGAGAACTGGTGGTGCAGTAAGAATGCTCATTCCGGAGTGGTTCTTGGAGAGTAATGGAACGTTCTGAGGTACTAGGGGTCGGGATCAGCCCGATGACATTCCAGCAGGCGGTCGACCGTGCATTTGATGCGGTGGCGCGGCCGGGTTTTGCGGGCTATGTGACCGTGACGGGAGTGCATGGGGTGATGGAGTCTCAGGATGATCCTGAGTTGCTGCGGATCCACAATGACGCCTACATGGTCACTCCGGACGGGATGCCGATGGTGTGGATGGCATGGGCCAATGGCTATCCAGCGACTGAGCGGGTCTATGGTCCCGATTTGATGCTTGCGGTGATGAACCGCAGCGTCAGTGAGAGATCGAAGCATTTTCTCTTCGGCGGATCTGATGGAGTGGTGGATCAGCTCGCTGATTGCCTGCGGCGTGATGTTGGCGACGTCCGCGTCGTCGGCAAAGTGACCCCTCCGTTTCGTCTGCTAACCGATGAAGAAGAGCAGCAGTTGGTGGCGGATCTGCAGCGTGAGCAGCCGCATTTCCTGTGGGTCGGACTGAGTACCCCCAAGCAGGAGCGCTTCATGGCGAGCTTTTTGGCAAAGTACCCTGATCTCACCGCCAGGTGGGACCATGGGTTGTTGCTATTTGGAGTCGGGGCGGCCTTTGACTTCCACGCGGGATTGGTCAAACAAGCGCCATCGTGGATGCAGGAATGTGGTCTCGAGTGGTTCTTCCGTCTGTGTGTCGAACCTCGGAGGTTGTGGAAACGTTATATGAAGAACAATCCGCGGTTTGTTTGGAAGGTTTTGCGGAGAAAGCTGGGCTGATTGATTAGATCAGCCTGCGCTCGTTGTCGGGGAGAGGCTCTCGTATGTCCTTGAGGAAACAGGTTTCAAAAAACTTTGCGATGAACGTTGTAGCGATTGTCTGCAACGTATTCGTGGGGTTGTGGCTTGCTCCGTTTTTGATTCGGAGCATGGGGGTAGCGGCGTATGGGCTGGTGCCGCTGGCGATGGTATTTAGCGAGTATGTGAGTATCGTCGCGCAATCGTTCAACGCATCGGTGAACCGAAACCTGACGGTTTCGTTCAGGCAGGGGAGAGTTCGTGAGGCGGTTGGTATTTTCAATAGTTCATTCGCCGTACTTGTTGCGCTGGGCGTTGTGCAGGTTATTGGCGCGGTATTTCTCGCGGTGCACTTGGAGTCGTTTGTGTCGGTTCCTGATGGGTTGGCGTCCGATGCGTGCTGGCTGTTTGTTTTCACAGCGATAGGATTTACGGTTTCGCTGATAAGTTCAGTTTTCTCGGTTTCGATGTATTCGTCGAATCGGCTGGATTTGATGCGTATGGCGGATGTCCTGCGGATCTTGACCCGGGTTGGATTGATCGTTGGGCTGTTTTCTTTTGGAGGTGCTTCTCTTGCTGCGGTCGGAGTGGCGAATCTTGTGGCGAGTGTTGTGGTCCTCGGATTCAATTTGTTCCATTGGAAGCGCCTTACCCCTGAGCTGGTGGTCGATTTTGGTGCTGTAAACCGTCCGGCAATCAAGTTGCTTTGGGGGATGGGGGGCTGGATGTTGGTCAATCAAGTGGGGTTCCTGTTGTTGGCGCGAGTGGATTTGTGGGCGGTGAACAAATATCTGGGGCCAGATGAGGGGGGGCGGTATGCGTTGGTGTTGCAGTGGGTTCTTTTGGTCAGAGTGATGGCTGCGAGTGTAACCGGGTTGTTTGGTCCGGTGATCACAATGTATTATGCCAACAACGACCTTACGAAGATCCGCGATGCGGTTTTCGGAGGAGGTCGCGCCTTGTGTTTGGCCTTGGCGGTTCCGCTGGGAATGATGTGTGGGTTCTCCGCAGATTTATTAGCGGCGTGGGTTGGTGATGAGTTCCGGGACACCGGGGGGCTCCTAGCTCTTCAATTGGCTCCGCTCGTGTTTTCGCTTTCCACTCTGCCGTTTATGGCGGTGAAAACGGCATTCAACCGAGTGCGTGTGCCGGGAATGGTAACTTGTGCGCTGGGTCTGTTGAATGTCGGCTTGGTCGTGTGGATTGCCACCATGACGGAGTACGGAGTCATTGGGGTGGCGTGTGTTGGGGTGGTGGTGCTATTGGCGAAGAACCTGGGCTTTCAGGTGATGTATTGCTGTTCGGTGATGGACGCTGGAAGCGGCTATTACAGGTTGTTGCTTCCCGGTGGTGTGGTTTTCGCATCGGTTTGGTTGGGGGCCTCGTTTGTTTCCTCAATGTTAGGCGGGTTGTCGCTTCTTCAGCTAATCGTGGCGGTGATGGTTGTTGGTGGGATTGGATGGTTATTGGTCTCCAGGTTGATATTTCAAGGGGCGTACGGTGCATGGTTGCATGAGGTGATGCCGGGACGGGTGAGGCGATTGTTTTCGAAGTGTTGATCAATGGCTCTTTATAAAGATCAGTTTAACGGCAGGTATGATTTTCCTGTCTATGAAGGCGCTGCACGTAAATTTGTGGTGATCGCGTCGACGGGGCGCTCAGGAAGTCACATGTTAGGTCATGTGATGCATGAGACCGGTGCCTTTGGAGCTCCCTTTGAATACTTTAACCTGGAGAACCTCTTGGAGTGGAAGCGGATCTTCGGCGCGCGAAGCACCGATGATGTCATCCATCGCTTGATGGCTAAGAGAACTTCAGAGAATGGAGTTTTTTCGATGAAGTTGCACTACTCGCATTTGCTACGCTTCGGTGGGATCGATGCCTTCATGGAGCGATTTCCCGGTGCGAGATTCATTATGCTTGAGAGGCAGGACGTCTTGAGGCAGGCGGTCTCGACGGTAATCGCCAGGCAGACGGGTGTTTGGATTGCGGGGCAGGAAGGCAGCGGGCAAAAGCCTGTTTATGACGCCGCTGCAATTGATAAGGCATTGGGCGAGATTATTTTGGATACGGCATCCTGGAGATATGATCTTAGCACTCGAGGTTTGCGGAAGGCGGAATTGCGCTTTGAAGATTTTTGCGGTGATGTTCCCGGCGGGATCCAAGGGATTGCTGACTTTTGTGAAGTCAATTTACCAACACTTCCGGAAACCCCCGTCACTACCAAGCAGTCTGGTGCGATCAATGCCGAGTGGGCCGAACGATTTATACGTGAGAACGCAGGTGGCTCATTAATACGTCGCAGATGGGAGTTGTTAAAACGTTTGGTTTAGCAAAACGGGGAGAAGCGCCCATGAATCAAGTTTTGAGAGTTCGTCGAATAGTGAAGCGAAGTGTTGTTCTGCCGCTGTGGCGGTGGATTGGGCTTCCTTTTTGCGGTGTCGTCTCGAGGATTCTGCGCAGAAGCGGGTCTCAAGGGGTTCCTTTGGTTTGGTTTGACGTGGAGAACTGGGGCGATGCGCTGAACCCATGGTTGGTAGAGCGTTTGTCAGGAAGTTCGATATCCCAGGTGAAGATCCCTTGCCGGATGCACTATCTTGCGATCGGAAGCGTGATGGACCGAGTGACCCAGTATTCCGAGGTATGGGGGAGTGGCTTCATCGAAGAGGGGCAAACGCTTTTAGCACATCCTGTGGCGGTACATGCGGTGCGTGGCCCATTGACTCGTGAAGCACTGAGGAAGCAAGGGGTGGAGTGTCCTGAGGTGTATGGCGATCCGGCTTTACTAATGCCATTCTTCTATGACCCTGATGTTAGTGAATCATATGAGTATGGGATCATTCCTCATTTTGTAGATAAGGCGAACCCGTGGGTAAAAGCGCAGAGCGAGCGCTCCGACGTGTTGGTGATTGATATCGAATCAGGGATTGAGGAGTTTGTTCGTCAGTTGAAGTCGTGTCGGAAGATTTTGTCCAGTTCGCTGCACGGGCTGATTTGTGCGGATGCCTATGGAAAGCCCAATGTATGGTTAGGCCTGTCGGATCGGGTTATCGGAGGTGCGTTCAAATTTGACGACTATCGGTTGGCGATTGGCGCCGAGCGTCCGCGTCGGATCGACGTGAGAGCTGACGATTCCGTTGATGAGGTGGTGGCTCACGCCGAGCGGTATCCGGTGGAACTCGACTTGCTTCAGTTGATCAGAGCTTGTCCGTTTTTGAGTCCGGAATTAGCCAAAGCGGTGGCAGATGCAGGGGCGATCGAGGAGTTGCGTCCTTTGTTGGCGGTAGATGCTGGAGGTCACAATGGGTAGCGATGCGATTGCCAGCGGGGGGGGCATTGCTCTTTGTGTTACCACCTGTCGACGAGATGAGGGGCTCGAGAGGTTGCTGGCGAGTATCTCCGATCTGGATGATTTGGAGCAGGTTCCTTTGACCGTGGTGGTTGTGGACAACGCAGGAAGTTTGGAAGCAAAGCGAATCAGCGAGTGCTGGGGAAGGAAGCACGGTATTTCGGTGCGTTACGCGCATGAGTCCCAACGAGGGATTTCGTACGCTCGGAATCGGGCGCTTCGCGAGGTTCCGGAGGATGCTGAGTTTGTGGCATTTCTGGATGATGACGAGGTGGCCACCCCGGGGTGGTTGACTGCGATGATGGAGGGCGTGAATCGCTTTAATGCCGATGTGTGGAATGGGCCTGTGTTGTCCGAATATCCGGCGGACACGCCAGATTGGGTGATGCGAGGAAAGTTTCACGAGCGGCCGCGTCGGGCAAGCGGGACTGCCAGGGATAGGGCAAACACGGGGAATGTGATGTTTCGCAGGTCCCTTCTGGATCGCTTGGATCTGTGGTTCGACCCCGAGTTGGCTCGCTCGGGAGGGGAGGATGACGACTTCTTTGGCAGGGCTGTCGTGGCGGGGGCTAAGATTGTTTGGGTCGATGATGCGGTGGTCTACGAGCGGTTGGAGCAGGCGCGGGTATCGGCGAAGTGGATTTTACGTCGGGCATACCAGTATGGCTATGCGAGCACGGTGATACGGCGGAAGCGAGGTGGGGCAGGTAGAATGGGTGCGGCCTTGGTGAAGGCGTGTGCGAGAGTTTTCCTGACGCCTCTCACGTTTTGGGTCGGGCTTTTGAGGGTTGAATGGGGGGTGAAAGCGGTGGGCTCGGGTGCCCGAGGGCTCGGAGTTTTCGCCGCTTTACTGGGAAAAGATTACAAAGGGTACTGAGTGCAGCGGAGCTGTAGTTGAGAGAATGAAAGTGTTGATGGTTCATAACCTCTACCGAGTGAGGGGAGGGGAGGACGAATCGTTTGCGTGCGAGTCGAAGGGGCTAGAGGCGGCCGGGCACTCGGTAAGGCGGTTGGTGTTCGACAGTTCGAAGATGTCGTTTTTCGAACGAGCGCTGCTGCCATTGGTGCAGATTTGGTCGTTGAAAGGGTATCGTGAGGTGGCCCGGGCGGTTGAGGAGTTTCAGCCTGACGTGGTGCACTTTCAGAACACATTCCCGCTGGTATCGAGATCCGCGTATTTTGCGTGCCGCCGGGCCAAGGTTCCTGTGGTTCAGTCATTGAGAAACTTTCGCTTCTTGTGTCCGGGAGACCGGGTCTTCTTTCCTGGGCAAGAGGTTGCGGGAGAGCGGAGCTACGGCTGTGGTAGCTTGCGCGCGAGTTACTACAAAGGTTCCGCTCTGGCGACTGGGTTCCTGAAGCTGGGCAATTGGCTGCACCGGAAGATGGGAACGGTTGAGATGGATGGGGTGACGTATGTGGCTCCCTCATCTTTTGTTAGATCTCAGTTTGTCGAGGGTGGGTGGAATCCAGATCGGATTCGAGTGAAGCCCAATGTGGTGCCCCCGTCTGGAGAAGGGCGTTTGAATAGGACACGATCCGGGGCGGTTTTTGTTGGTCGACTCTCTGAGGAGAAGGGACTTCGCGAACTTCTCAATGCCTGGGAGCATGTGGACAGCGATCAGCCACTCACCATCATAGGCGATGGGCCGCTGGTCGGTGAGGTGGAGGCGGCCGCTGAGCAGGATCGGAGGATTCGGTATCTCGGACGGTTGAAGCTGGAGGATGCGTTGCAACATGTCGCTGAAGCACGGGTTTTGGTTCAGCTGTCTAATTGTTGCGAGACTTTCGGGCGATCGATCGCCGAAGCGTTTTCAGTGGGCACACCTGTGATTGCCTCTGTTGGTGGGGCATTTGAAGAATTGGTGGATCGCTCTCGGGGCGGATTGCTTCCGCCTGAGCAGGATCACATGTGTGCTCGGGCGATTTCCCGTTTGTTGGACATGCCTGAGGCGGAGTGGGACAAGTTGTCAGATGGGGCGCGGGAGTTCTATCGATTGACACTGAGCCCGGATCTGGTTACCGAGCAGTTGGTGGATGTGTACCGGCGAGCGATAAACAACAAAAATGTACGATGAATAAAGGGTTGATGCAGATACTCGTCGCAGGCGGTGCGCTGTTTGTTGCCGTGTTGTTGATGATGGGGGCGGTCGAGTCCTCTACCAGTGCGGTGGCTTACGTTGTGAAGTACTTGGGGGCGGGACTGGCTGTCCTTGCAATGTTGAAGCCGCGTTGGGGGCTGTTCATTGTGGCGGGGGAGGCGTTCACCGTGGACTTCTTGAAAAAGGTGGCGGTTTACTACGGGAGCCCCTCGATGATGACGATTATCGAGGTGATGGTGGTGGTGATGTTGGCGCTGGTTGGCGCGATTTTGGGGACTTTGCTGGGAGCTGTGCGCAGTAAAGAGCTTGTGATCGGCAAGCAGGGCTGGATGTTTTTGCTAGGAGGCTTGGTGATAGCCGGGCTGGCCGTTGTGTCGGATATGATGCTGGGAGAAGGTATGATGGCCGCGGTGCAAAGGGGCTTTAACCTTGGAGCTTACGTGGCTGTGGGGATGGTGATGCTGGTCTTTTTCCGTGGTAAGGATGATATCGAGAAGTTCCTCAACTGGTGCCTGATGTTTGTGGTGGCATCGTGCCTGTTGGCGATGAAGCAGACCTTTTTCGACTTTAGCGAGATGGTCTACTTTTACATGAAGACCGGTCTGTCTCCGGTGGCCTCGCAACAGTTCTACAACGAGTTGATGATCGGGCGGGATCCGCGGGCGTTTGGCTTGGCATCGGGTGTTCAGAACTTCAATGCGGTGGCCGCGCTGGTGCCATACTGTATTTACCGATTGGTCTACAATCCTGCGGCCATGCGGATTGTGTGGGGGGCAGCCTTGGTTGTGATTGTTGGAGCGCTGTTTGTGGCTCGAATCAAGACCGGCTTCGCCGTGGCGTTGTTGTGTCCATTGGGGATGTTGTTATTCCGGTCCCGGGCGGCGATCCTTTCGTTCTATGCGGTTGGCACGGTGTTGTTCCTTTTCCTTGTGATGAATGCCCAGCATTTAAGGGACAACATTGCGGTCTATGACAACGCGTTCCGTGGATTCTTCGGGCTCGACGCGACGTACTCGATTCAAACCTTCGAAGCGCGTTTGCATGGTTTCATTTATCTGACCAAGCCCGAGTCTTGGAGTCTCTTCGGGCTTACGAACTTCGAGAACACAGAGTTGGGCGAAACCTCACACGATATTATTTCCAGCGTGCTGGGGCGCTTTGGTGTTGTTGGGTTGCTCGGGTTGTTGGGAGCCTGTGTCGTGGCAGCCTTTTTCCTGCATCGGGCGTATTTCCGGATTCAGACACGCACCGAGCGCGGGTTCTATCTGGCGTTGATGACGTATTTTGTGCTGGGGATTATTTCCAACGTGGTGGGGGGAAGTAACCTGCACTCTTGTCCGGTGAACCTGGTGGTGTGGAGTTTTGCCGGGGGGATGGCGGTTCTTTACCGTGACTACGGCTGGAAGAAGAATTCGCCGCCGCCGGCCATGTATGGCTACGAGGAGGAGATGGATCAGTTCTATGCCGAGTGGGCGGAGGCGGAAGGATATGTGGAATATGATGATGGGGAGGAGTCTCCAGAGGAGGCATTTCCACAACCCGTCGGCTCGTTCGGCCGGGGGTAGTTCCGGATGGACCGATCATTAGTAATAATGAGCGATCTGTGGACGAATTAGCTTGCCTGATCCGTGTGGGCTTCGCATTGGATGTGTGGCCTGTGGAATTTTGTAGGTCTGTTTTTGTGAAATGATGATGACTTCTTCTGACTCGAATCGAAAAGTTGCCTGGGGTCCGGTGGCGATTGTGCTGGCCTGTTTGGTGGTGATGTTTGGCTTTCAGGGGTATGCGACGGGCTACATGTTCGAGCGCGATACGCTGGCGTCTTTGATGGCGCATGGCTATCAGGTGGATGGCGCTGAGTGGGGGTTCGGGTGGTTTGTTCTGCCTGCGATTGCGGTGTTGCTGTGGCTTACGCGTGATCGTTACAAGGACCTGGCGATCGAGCCATCGCCGAAGATAGGAGCGGCGTTGTTGGTGCTCGGGTTTTTCCTCTACTTCGGTGGGTACAAAGCGAACCAGCAGTACTTCGGCTATGCGGCGGGCCAAGTGATTGCCGCTGGGTGTATTTTCTGGTTCCTGGGCAAGCGCTGGTTTTTCCAAGCGTTTTGGCTTTGGTGTTTGCTCGGGATGCTGTGGCCTCTTCGCTTCCTGATCGAGCCGGTGAGCTTCCCGTTGCAGTTGGTGATGGTGAAGATTTCGGCCGGGGCGTTTAACTTGCTGGGCGATCCGGCGGTGGCCAACGGTACGGCCATCACGACGACCAAGATTGACCCGATCACGGGCGAGACGATCCGCCTCAATGTGGCGGCGGCGTGTAGTGGTCTGCGCTCGCTTTTCGCGCTGACAATGATCGGACTGATCTTCAGCTATGTGGTGCTGAAGAAGAACTGGCAGCGTGTTGTGTTCATGTGCATGGTGCCGGTTTTCACAATCGCGGGCAACTTTGTGCGGATGATGATGCTGTACTTCGGTGCGGCGGCGAAGGGGAGCGAATGGGCGATTGGCCAGGGAGAGAAGGATCCGTCGAAGTTCCACATTTACGCAGGTTTGGCGGTGTTTGTGGTGGCGCTGCTTTGCATGATCTCGGTGGGCGACTTGCTCAACCGTGGCGGCAAGATGTTCAAGCGCCGCAAGACGGTGGTGCGGAGCGTGAAGCGGGGGCAATCGGCAACGACTCCGGTGCCCGCGGAAGGAAATGATGAGGCGTCGAAGTAGCCCCGGGGTGTGAGATTGAACCAAAGGACGAGAGCATGAAGAGTTTGAAGTTTCGATTGGCGTTTTTTGTCGGGCTTGTGGGCGTGACGTTGGGGCTTTGCCAGATGTTTCCGAACGCGGCATTGGACCCGGCGGCGGGGGTGGTGATGAAGTTGCCTGATGTGATCCCGGGCTTCACCAGTCGCGAGGTGGAGATGAGCGACGAGGAGAAGTACTGGCTGCCTCCGGAGACCAGCAGTGTGAAGCGCGTGTACACACCGATTCATGGGGAAACCGCGGATGAGTTGGCATTCGGAGGAATCACCGCGTCGATCATTCTCAGTGGTGGTGACCGGCGTAGTCTCCACCGTCCTGAGGTCTGCATGACCGGACAGGGGTGGACGATCGAGAAACGTGAGGTGGTCAGCTTGGAAACCGAAGGCGGTCCGCTCGACGTGATGGACCTTTATTTGAAGCGCAAGATGACCGATCCGGACGGAACGGAGTGGGTGCTTTATGCCAACTACATCTATTGGTGGGTCGGGAAGGAAGTGTCGACGCCGCACAGCTGGCAGCGCATCCTGACAACCTCGCTGAACAACATGTTCTTCAACATCAATGACCGCTGGGCCTATCCGAGCGTGATGGTGTATACGGCGAAGGATGCTGGCTCCGTGGGGCGTGTGGTCGCTCGTGATCGCGCGTTGAAGTACATCCAGCGATATGCGCCGACCTTCCAAAAGTCACTCGGTGCGAAAGGCGGCGACGAGTAATGGAGAGTGGCCGCCAGAGCAGTGCGCATCTGAGCATGAGTAAACAGGGGCACGGATCTGAATCGGTGGCGACTCAGCCTCTGGCGCTCGTGCGGGCGATGCGTCCGCATCACTGGGTGAAGAATGCCTTTTGCGCGGCGGCGATTGTTTTCAGCGGCAACCTGACTAAGCTCGATCTCTGGTGGGATCTGCTGGTTCTGGTTGTCGCTTTTTGTTTCGCCTCTAGTGCGGGTTATCTGATCAATGACGTGGTCAACCGTCATGAGGATCGGGAACATCCCCGCAAGCGGATGCGGCCGGTGGCGTCGGGACGGGTGAGCGTGCTAGCTGCGTGCCTGGCGGCGGCAGGGCTTGCGATGGTGGCGGTGAGCGGCGCCGGGCTTTGGTTTGCAGAGTCTGGGAGCGACGGCCAGCGTGCGGTGGCCTGTGTGGCTGGCTATCTTGGGTTGTCGTTGGTGTACTCTTTGGTTTTCCGGCGGGTGCCTGTGCTTGATGTGTTGGTGTTGGCGATTGGATTTGTACTGCGTGTGATGGCGGGGGCGTATGCGATTGGTGTGGCTCCGAGCGGTTGGTTGATTGGGGTGACTTATGCTTTGGCTGTTCTATTGGGGCTTGGAAAACGGCGTGGTGAACTGTCTGTGCTCGAGCGTAGCGGGGGCGATTTGGGGAGCACTCGGCATGCACTGATGCGTTATGTCTCTCCATTGGAGAAGGGTGCGGTCGAGCTGGCTGCTGTGGTGGTGGCTGCGGTGTATGCGATGTACTGTGTGCACCACCCCCAGGCGCCTTGGTTCTTAATTACGGTGGCGCCTGTATTTCTTGGTCTTTGGGACTATGTGCGGCGGACTCGGCGTTCGGTAGAAGTCGAGGTTCCAGAGGCTTTGATGTTCAAGTTCGGGATGCTGCCGATTTGTTTGTTGGTTTGGGGTGCGTTGGTAATTTGGTTTTCGTTGGTATGAAGCATCGGGGGAAATGGATTGCGGTTCTTTTGGTCGCGGGCTTTTTGGCGTCCGTGTTGCTGGCTCTCGGGCCGGTCATGCGTGAGAGCGATCAGGCATCGTTGGTCGATGGTGGCTTGCAAATTGCCCGCGACGGTGACTGGCTGGGTGAGAGTTATTACAACTACTCGCGCCAATATGTGAGTTACTGGGTGGTGGCGTTGGGGCTCTTGCCGCAGCTTGACGCGGGGATCGATGCGCTGGTCGAATCCGGCAACCGGAGCGCTGCTGCGGTGTTGGCATTTGGGCTCGCTGTGATGGCATCGCGGCGCAGGCGCTGGAGTCCGGTTGAGTTGATTGTTCTCGGGCTGGCGTTGTTTTGTCCGGTGTGGTGGTTCAGCGCTCCGTTGCTGGCCTCGAATGGAATTGCGGCGGGGTTTGTGTTGTTGCTGGCGGTGGTTCTTGCCACCAGGCGCTCAGGGGGGCGATCCGCGGCGGCGGCAGTGTTGACTTTTCTGGCGGTAGGGGCGCGATCGGACGTCGCCTTGATCCTGCCGATGATCGTACTGCTGGCGGCTCCGGTAGCGCGGGTGCCGCGGTTGATGCGCGATGGCACGACGTGGGCCATGGCGGGCTCGGCTGTGCTGGCTCTCGTGGTCGGGCGCCTTATCACCGAGAGCCCGACAGGAATGCCGTCGACGTTTTTCGATGTGCGTTTGTTCGGGGCGTATGTGGTGTTTGGTCTCAACGGTCTGACCTTGGCGTGGGCGGTCTTTTTCTTGCTTGTGGTTGGTCGGGCATGGTGTGGGCGTTCGTTATGGTGGGCTGGTGTGGCTGTGGCGGTCTTGTTGCCGTGGCTTTTCTACGCTCCGTTATTGTACTCACCGCGGCACTTGGTTGTGGTGGTGGCTGGTGTTCTGACGACCTTGGTGCTGCCGCGAGGGCGCAATGTGTGGTCACAGGTGGCGCGGGTCTGGTGGGCGCGATGGGGCGTGGCGTGCGGTGTGGCCGCGAGTCTCATGTTGTCGCTAGTTGGCTTGCGGATGAACTCAATGAAGGACATCGCGCCGGTGGTCGGCGAGTCCACGTGGTATCCCACCGCGGATGGTCTATGGCCCATGGGGGCGAATATTCCGTTCTTTGTGAGACTGGCGCAGGCCGATGAGCGGCCGCTCGATCACAACCAGTTGGTTTGGAATGCGTGGCGTCAGGTGGAGCAGGTGCCCGCCGATGGGCCGGTAGCGGTTTTCTCCTCGGGTCTGACTACGTACGGTGAGCTGCGGCTGCGTGCGTTGGGTGTCGATGCAGCTCGCGCCGATGAATTGACGGAGGGCGTCGTGTTCGACAGTCGGTCGTTTTTGCGGCGCAAAGTGGACCGCAACCAGATGACTGGGGCCACCGTGGCACCTCATGAGAAGATCGGCGCGGACCAGCTCGCCGCGATGAGCCTTGTCGGATGTTCGTTTGGTGCCGAGGTTTACTGGTGGGGGGCGGAGAATGGCGGCGCGAGCAAAGCGCTCGAAGTGCGCCAATTGTTGGCCTCACTGACGACAAATGACAGGATGACGCTGGGGCGGGCGGGGGATGCTTGGCAGGAATTGGCCCATGCCGGCCGGTTCGAGTGGGTGGTAATGGTACCGGGATGGTACGGGCATCTGGAGGTGCACGGGGCGCGGCGGCTGCGTTGGCGAGGTGGCGACTGGTCGGTAATTCAGGCTGAGGGCGAGGCTGGGTGGATTGATGGATTACGGCACAACCTGCCCGAGGATGCCTGGGTTGCGAGATCGACAATGGTGGTTGCATTCCAGCTGCAATGATTCATTGATGAACAATGCTGCCTGCAGAGTCAGTGTGTTAGGAGAATTTTGGGCTCGACTGTGTCCCCTGAAATTCTGCTAATTCACCGGCACGAAGGCCGCACCGCCCCCAAACGCGGGTACACTTGCTATGAACAAAAACGCGATATCAACTCAGGCTTTGCAGTTGATCGACGCCGCACTGGTGTTGCTGGCGGCGTTTTTGTCCGAAAAGATCTGGCAGCACTCGTGGGAGTGGCTGGATAGCTTTGAGCGGATTGTCATCGAGCGGAAGTCGTCCGACGGGTTCACCCAGTTGGGTAACAATGTGTGGGTTGTGGCGGTATTCATTCCGCTGGTGCTGGAGATGTTCGGGTTCTACAAGCAGCGTTACAAGCGCAGCTTGCGGCGCGCGGTGGTGCCGATCTTCGAGACTTTCATGGTGATCTTTTTCCTGCTGGGAGTGATCACGATGTTCTTCAAACTGGATTTGCCGCACCGTCCGACTCTGGTGATGGTGCCGAGCATATTCACTGTGCTGGTGTTGTTGAGGGAGTGGGGATTGCAGGCTTATTACCGGCATGTGGCGACTCACGACGAGGCGAAGATCCAAGTGATTTTGGCGGGTGCTCCGGGGGCGATCGAGGAATGGGAGGCTAGCCTCAAGAGAGCAGACCGTGACCGCATGCACGTAGTCCAACGTTTCAACCTGCGCGATCACGACGAACTTGAGCTCGACTCTATGTTGGCGAGCCATCCTGCCGAGCGAGTGGTATTCCTGGTGCGTGACATTGCCTTCGACAAAGTGACCAAGGCTGTGGAGACCGCTGAGCTCCAAGGGGTGGAAGCTTGGATTGCGGCTGACTTCGTACGGGCCCGCATTGCCAAGCCGACCTTCGACCTTTTCAATGGGCAGTCGATGTTGGTTTTGCGCTCCACGCCTTCGTTGTCGTGGGCGCTGTTAGCAAAAGACTTCTTCGACCGGATCTCGGCGGCTGTGTTGCTGGTGATGAGTTCACCGATTTGGTTGATCGCCGCTGCAGGGATCATGATTTCCAATCCGGGGCCGGTGTTCTTCCGTCAGCGCCGAGCCGGACGCTACGGCAAGCCATTCGGGATGTGGAAATTCCGCACTATGTATCAAGACGCCGAGGCACGATTGGCCGAGGTGAAAGAGAAAGCGGGCAACGAAATGGACGGTCCGGTTTTCAAGCTGGAGAAGGATCCGCGTGTGTTCAAGTTCGGTGAGATTTTGCGACGCACGAGCATTGATGAACTGCCACAGCTCATCAATGTGCTCAAAGGCGAGATGAGCATGGTTGGTCCGCGCCCTTTGCCTATTTACGAAGTCGCCGCGTTTGAGCGCTCGGCCCACCGGCGGAGGCTTAGCGTGAAGCCAGGCATCACGTGCACCTGGCAGGCTGGGGGGCGGAACAAAATCACCAGCTTCGAAGAGTGGGTGCAGATGGATTTGGAATATATCGACAACTGGTCGCTGTGGGAGGACTTCAAGATTGTCCTCATGACCGTGCCTGCCGTGTTGTTTGGCAAGGGGGCGAAGTGACGTCTTCTGTGTTTCGATTGAGTTAGTTGAATGGATAAAAGTAGCTGGATGAGCAAAGTTCTCGATTACGCAGGCCAGGCATTGACGATGCTTGGCTTTCTTTTTGTCGCGGTGCTTGGTACGGCGGACAACGTTCCCATGGCGTTTCCCGGCGTGTCCGTGATGGGGCTTGGGGCCGTGCTGACGGTTGCCGGATGGGGTCTGCGTGAGCGCGGGAGAATCCGCTGGGGCAGCGTGCTGCTGGCATTTGCCGGGGTGGGGGTGCTTGGGTGTTTTCTGTGGAGGGCGATGATGTCGCCGGTAGCGCATTTCGCCCAGCTTGATGTGGCGTTGATTGCTGCGTTGGCGGCGGGATTGGTGGTGATAGTTTTTGGTCGCTGGCCGGTGAACCTTCGTTGGTTCGGAGCGCTTCTGTCGTTACTGACCTTGGTCAATTTGTGGATCGCCGTGGTTCAAGTGGTTGTCGAACCGGGGTACGCGCCGTGGGCCTCACTCGGCTTGGAGCGGCCGCTGGACAACCCGCAGGCATCCGGATTCTTCTTCCATCAGAACCCATTCGGTGCGTTCTCTGCGGCAGCGGGGCTGCTACTGCTGGGAATGGCGCGCGCCAAGATCGGAACCGGCTTCGAACGTGCGGTCCACGGATTGGGCTCGCTGGCTGCTTTTGTCGGCGTTTACCTCTCATTCTCCCGTGCGGCGATGCTTGGTGCGGTGGTCGGGCTGGCTGTGATGGCGGCGGTGGTGGGTGTGACTGCTGTGATGCGTCGCCGGATGTCCGGCCCTCGGCGGGCGGCGGTGATGGCCGGTGTGGTGCTTGCTTTGGCAGGCATCGGCTACGGTGCGATGTGGGGGGCGGAAAGGATTATCAGCCATCGTTGGGGCGATCGAACCGGGCTCGAGCAGCTGGGTAAACTGGATAGTCGCGGCGATTCCTGGCGGCTGGCGATGGATGTGTTTCAGGGCAGTCCCGTCGTGGGTGAGGGCAGCCGTGGATTCCAAGATCGGCAGTACGACTACTGGGCGGCGGACGCCTACTCGCTCGAGGCTGACTACCACTACGCGCATAACGAGTACCTGCAGGTGTTGTCCGACTATGGGCTCGTGGGTGGCTTGTTGTTGTTGTTGGCGATGGCTGCGCTCGGGATTCGCGCAGTCGTGTTGATTGGGCGTGGGGCCAGGGCCGAGAAGGAGGCTCCGGCAATGCCTCTGGTCTGGCGCGGTGCATTTGCCGGGTTGTGTGCGCTGGCAGCGGACGCGGTATTCAGTTTCAACCTGCACTTCGTACCAGTCGCGGCGTTGGCCGGGGTGATGCTCGGCGTGATGATGCGCAATTTGGCACCAACCTCTAGCGGCGGAGCTCGGCAGGTGGTTCGAAAACCGGATGTGATGGCTGCCGTAGCATGGGGTGGTCTGTTGGTGGTGTCGGTCGCTTCGGTGATCGCCGTGGTGAAGCCGGTGGCCGGATCGTGGTGGCGTTGGCAGTTGGCCGAGCCAATGGTGGCTGATGGTTCGCTCGGTGATCTCGATCAAGTCACACTCGCGCGTGAGCTGTATGCGGAGTCTGGTGATTATTGGTCGTCTTTGCGAATGGGAGAGGTTGCTTGGCGGGTCGCACGTTCTGATCGGTTGGAGTGGAGCGACCGGAAAGCGTTGGCTGAAGAGGCCCTGGAGGCCTACGCCGCGGCGGCGGATGTGTGGCCTGCGGATCCATTGCCACATGGAAAGCAGGCGGAGATTCTCTTGGCGCTTGGGCGTTTCGACGAGGCTGAGGCCGTCTATCAAGTGGCGATCGAACGTAGCGGCAATCGTGACCGCTGGTTCACCTACGGCTTCGACCTCGGGTTGCTCTATTTCACCCGTGCACGGATCGCGATGGAGGACTGCGACCACCACGCCGCGACCTATTGGCTGACCCTTGCCAAAGAGACGCTCGATAGCCAGCCATGGCCGGCGGTGCCTGAGCGTCGGAAGCAATGGGATGACGCCCGAGCCGCGGTGGATGCCGATATTGCTTTGCTCAAGGGCTTGAAAGAATGGTTCCCCGAGAGCACTGACGTGCGCCCTCCAGAGTAAGGCGCAGCGCCTCGCGAATACAAAAAACGCCCGGCTCACGAGATTGGTGAGCCGGGCGTTTTTGTGGGATGAGTCGGGAGCTTACGCCTTGGCTGGGGCTGGCTCGTCGGCAGCTTCTTCAGCGGCCTCCGGGTTCATGCGGGCTTTGACGATTCCTTCGATCTCGTCGTAGAGCGCGTTGTCGGCCTTGAGGGCTTCCTTGGCGGCGTCGCGGCCCTGGGCGAGCTGGTTGCCGTTGTAGGAGAACCATGAGCCGCGCTTCTGCAGGATGTCGAACTCCAGCGCAAGGTCGAGCAGTGAGCCGACCGATGAGATGCCTTCGTTGTACATGATGTCGAACTCGGCCTCACGGAATGGTGGTGCCACTTTGTTCTTCACGATCTTCACCTTGGTGCGGTTGCCGTTGACGGTGCCGTCGGTGCCTTTGATCTGGCCGATGCGGCGGATGTCGCAGCGTACCGAGCTGTAGAACTTGAGGGCGCGTCCACCAGGGGTGGTTTCCGGGTTTCCGAACATAACGCCGACTTTCTCGCGGATCTGGTTGGTGAAAATACACACGGTGCGTGCCTTCGCAATCATGGCGGTGAGCTTACGCATGGCGGCCGACATCAAGCGGGCCTGGGCGCCGACGGTCGAGTCGCCGATCTCGCCTTCGAGTTCCTGGCGGGTGACGAGTGCGGCCACCGAGTCGAGCACGATCACGTCGAGTGCGTTCGAGCGGATGAGCGTTTCGCAGATGCGGAGGGCTTCCTCACCGGAGGACGGCTGCGATACGAGCAAGTCGTCCATGTTGACGCCGAGGCGCTTGGCGTAGGTCGGGTCGAGTGCGTGTTCGACGTCGATGAAGCCGGCGAGTCCGCCCTTTTTCTGAGCCTGGGCGATGGCGGTGAGGGTGAGCGTGGTTTTACCCGATGATTCTGGGCCGAAGATTTCGATGATTCGTCCGCGAGGGAAGCCGCCAACGCCGAGTGCGCGGTCGATGAGCAAGTTGCCGGTCGGGATCACGTCCACATCGACGCGGTGTTCGTCGCCCATGCGCATGATCGATCCTTCGCCGTACTCCTTTTTGATATTGGAGATGGCGGCGTCGAGGTTCTTGAGGCGCTCTTTGGCGAGCTTGTCGGCTGCGGTGTCTGCGGATTTTGCCATGGTCGTGATGGTTTGAAATGGGATGTCCGTGAGTGGAGGGTCCGTGTGTTCGCTCAACGGTGTAGCGTGTTCGGATGAACGGCGCAAGCGTTCAATTGAACAGTATTGAAGATTTTTTGAAAATCAGTTCTTTGGTTTGATCTGTTTGCCATCGAGCGGGCCGTCGTAAAACTGGATTCCAGCGGCTTTCCAGCGGGCTTTGTGATGGTTGAGGCGCTTGGTGAAACTTTCGAAGTCGCGTTGGTCTGCCGGGCTCCACGCGACTTCGGACAGTGCGGGCATGCGCGGGAAAATACGGGCTTCGAGGTGGTCCATGTTCTGGATGTACTCGGTCCAGACCGTGCCCTGGACGCCGAGGATCAACGCGCGCTGGGCGTCGTTGGTGGCGACTGATTCCGGTTGGAAGCTGTAGACCTTGGTTGTCGGGGTGAACCCACCGATCGCCGGTGGCACCGAGTTGTGGTCTTCGGTTTGGTAGTAATCGAAATAGCAATGGGAGTTCGGGCACAGGACGACGGGGTGGCCGTGTTCCAGCGCGGATTTGGCGAAGTTGGCATCGCGCCAGACCATCACCGCGGCGTCCTCAGGCAGCCCGCCCTCGATGATCTCGTCCCAGCCGATGAGCGTGCGGCCTTTGCTCTTGAGGTAGGCTTCCATTTGTTTGACGAAGTAGCTTTGCAACGCGTCGCCGTCGGCGAGTCTTTGATCTTTCATCAATCCTGTGCACTTCGGGCATTCGAGCCACGCGGACTTCGGTACTTCGTCCGCACCAATGTGGATGTACTGCGACGGAAAGAGCTCGAGCACTTCGTCGAGGATGTGCTGGAGGAACTCTGTGGTCCCCGGGTTGCCGACGCAGAACACATCCTTGCCACGCAGTCCTTCGGTGAGGATCTCATTGGTCGGGCAGGCGAACTCGGGATGCGCGACGAGCACTGCGTACGAGTGGCCGGGCATTTCAATCTCCGGTACCACGGTGATGAAACGTTCTTTGGCGTAGGCGACGATTTCTCTGATCTGATCCTGAGTGTAATAGCCACCGTAGTCGCCTTGTTGTTGGCCCTTTGGGTTGATCTCTGTGGCTTGCCAGTTCCACGGCTCGGAGGTCTTGTCCTTGCGCCATGCGCCGATCTCAGTGAGCTTCGGGTAACGTTTGATCTCGATGCGCCAGCCCGGTCCGTCGACCAAATGCCAGTGGAAGACATTCATTTTGTAGGCCGCCATGTGGTCGAGGAATCTTTTTACTTCGTCTACCGAGTAGAAGTGGCGTGACACGTCGAGGTGCATCCCGCGCCAGCGGAAACGCGGGGCGTCGGTGATGGTGGTGGCGGGAATGGTGGCGGCCTCGTCTGCGGAGAAGAGTTGCTTCAGCGATTGGACGCCGTAAAAAACGCCTGCCGCATCAGCGCCGGTGATGGTGATGGTGTGGTCTCGCGTTTCCAGACGGTAGCCTTCGGCGGGGAGGGTGCCGCTGGTGTCGATGGCGAGAGTGACCTTGGTGGTGGCTGGCGGTTGTTCGGCGTTCGTAGCTGGGGCGCGTTCGGTGAACCATTGCTCGAGGGATTCTGCGATCGCTTCCAGTTCCGCCGGAGTGGTGACGGTGAGCTTCGAGGTCAGGGGAAATGCGTCGCCGTGCGTGGTCATCTCCTTTGGTTGGGGGATGATCGATGCAGTGGCAGTGAGTGTGCAAGTGATCCAAAGAGCCGCGAGCGCGGGGAGAATTCGGCCAATCATGCCGCAGGCTGGCGGATTCGTCGGATTGGATCAAGTGTTTGTGCGGGGGATTGGACCGCCTCGTAGGAGCTCAGGTGGGTTGTACGGTCCGATCCCATGGCGCTGCCATGGGCTGTGTTGGAGTGCACCTCCGGTGCGGGGAGATGTGCGGCTGCGCCGGTTGGGTTGGATTGCCAAGGCGATGCTTGGCGTTCCAGATGGCGGGCGCTGCGATGGCCTCCGCAGGTCATCGCTCCAGTGCCAGTCCAACGACTACCATTTCCCGCTGGAGCTACGGCACTCCTGCCGTAGAACGTGAGGCTCCGTTATTTGGTTAGCGCGAGAGCTGTCCTGAATCGGACTCAAGCGGCTGAAAATGGATCCGTGATCATGCACGCGCAGCTCTGGTGAGACGGCATTTCTGCTGTCTGGGCGGTGTGGCTTTCGGTTCGGGGTTCACATGATGGAAGATGTGCGGCTGTGCCGGATGGGGGTGGATTGCCAAGGCGAGGCTTGGCGTTCCGGATGGCGGAGATGGATAATTGGTGTCTTTATGACACCTCTAACGCAGGGGGCGGGAGGATGGTCTTATGGGGTACAGGTCGTTGTCTGATCTTCTGAGTAGGTTCTTATGAAATTCACCAAATTTGCTGATTCCCGTCGTTGCTTGTGGCGCGCATTTTCCGTCTCGCTTGGGGCGCTTGCTTTGATTGGAGGAGCTGTCGAGTCGGCGTCGGCGCAGACTACGGTGGCGATTACCAATGGAAGTTTCGAAGACGGGGTGGCCGGGAATGGTGCGCCGTCGGGGTGGGAGCTGACACGGGGAGGAACGAATGACCTGGGCGTGGCGACTGGTGGGATAGACGGTTCGCGGATGTTGTGGATGGGGCCGGACACGGCGATTCGCCAGGATTTGGGCTACACCCTGCAGGCGGGTGAGACCTTGACTTTGCAGTACCGGAGTTCGCGCGGCGCGAACTATGGACGACGGATGCAGTTGTTGGCGAAAGATGGCTCAAGCTATCAGCTGATGGCAGAGACAACCACGCAGACGGGGAGCGGTAGCTGGCCGAATATCACGCTGGAATACACGGTGGCGGCTGGTTACGCGGGCAAGGAGTTGGCGCTGCAGATCGTGGGGGATGACACCAACGACCTGAATACGGAAGACTATAATGAGTTTGATCACTTCCGCCTGACGACATCGCGCACCGTGCTCACGCCGTATGCGTGGTATCGCGCCGATAGCGGGGTGAGTGAGGACGCGGGCGGCGCGGTTTCCAACTGGGCCAACCAAGTCGGGACCGGCGACGACTTGGGCAATGTGGTCGGGCGCCCGTCGATGGTTGCGCTGTCGCGCAGTGGTGGCGGATCCGCCGAGGTGGTGGCATTCGACGGCAGCTCCTCATTGTGGGCGCCAACGTCGAGTTGGGGGAGCGTGGATGGCAACCGAACGGTGGTCGTGCATGCGCGGGTCACAGCGGCCCGTGACGGCTTTTTGTTCGACGGTAGTACTGGTGTCGGATTAACCCGTGCCCAGGTGCGCTCGAACACGTGGCAGGCAGGGGTGGCAAGCTCAGGTGGGTTTGCCAACGCCGATACCGACACGACAGGGGTCACTCTGAACACGTGGCAGACACACATTTTCACCTACGCCGAATCGGGCGGAAGCACACAAGTCACGCATTACATCGATGGATCCGAGGTGGGAACGCATTCGGTGGCGCGGGACGGCGCGCTGGGTGGCTTGATCATCGCGGGCAACGGCGCCGCAGCAGCCACGCTTCCGACCCAGGTGGCCGAGGTTTTGGTGTACAACAGCGCACTGAGCGCAAGCGAACGCAGCGAGGTGACGACCGACCTGACCGCGCGTTGGGGGGATCTGATGGACCTGCCTTATGATTATCAATCGGCGGCGGTGGTGCAGACGTCGGAGGAGATTTCGATCTACGGCATCCACGGGGTGTTGGCGTTGCAGGTGAACTCGACGGGGAATGTCACGCCGTTCAACCTGACCGGGCTCACATTTGATCTGACGGGAACCACGGATCTCGGCGACATCGAGGACGTGCGATTGTACTCGAGCCCGAGCGCAGGTGCGTTTGATCCGAGCCGCGCGACCTTGGTGGAAACCCTGACCGGACCATTTGACGGGACTCTGAGCTTTTCCACTCCGGCTCCGGTGGCATCGAATAGCCATCACTTCTGGGTGGCGGTTAAGTTGAAAGGAACGTCGACTTTGGGCGATGTGCTGGACGGTCGCATCACTGGGTTTTCCATTGATGGAGCGGATGCTGGCAGCTATGTGCCGACGGGAATTGATCCGGCGGGCGAGCTGACGGTCAATTCGCAGTTCTTCTCGACAATCGTGCGCAAAGAGGGCGACGACGGATCGCGGAGCTACCGCATTCCGGGCTTGGCGACCTCGAACGACGGCACGTTGATCGCGGTGTACGACATCCGATGGAATGGCAGCGGTGACCTTCCGGCGAACATTGACGTGGGAGTTTCCCGCTCGACGGATGGTGGCTTCACCTGGGGGCCAATGATCACGGCGATGGACTTTGATGGCAGCATTGCCGGGTCGAGTGGCAACGGAGTGGGCGATCCGTCCATTCTCGTGGACCGTGAGACGGGGCGCATTTGGTGTGCGGCGCTGCACTCGTTTGGCAACAATGGCTGGGCGGGATCCGGTCCGGGGCTCACTGCCGAGGAGACCGGGCAATTTGTACTAAATTACTCCGACGACGACGGCCTGACCTGGAGCGAGCCGGTTTCGATCACCGAGAGTATCAAGGATCCTGCGTGGCGTTTGTATTTCAACGGACCGGGCAAGGGGATCTGTCTGCGCGACGGGACATTGGTTTTCCCAGCCCAGTACCGCGATGAAAGCGGTACGGCGCGCTCGAACTTCATCTACTCGACCGACAATGGCGCCACTTGGAACCACGGCGCGCCGGCGGTTGCCTCAGGTAGTCCATGGACGACCGAGGCGCAGATGATCGAGTTGGACAACGGAGATTTGTTGATCACGATGCGCAACCACGCGGGCAATGGCCAGCGGGCGTGGGCGACGTACTCGTGGGATCATGAGACCGAGACCATTGCCGACGGCACGTGGAGCGCGATCCGCTACGACCAGACCGATCCGGTGGTGATGGCGTCGATCGAACGCTACAGCTCGACGCTCGACGGAGACCCGTATTCGGGCCTGCTTTTCGCCAACCCGGACAACAGCAACCGCTCGCGCATGAGCATCCGCCTCAGTTTGGATGAAGGCCAGACCTGGGCGTACAAGCGCAAGATCGATGACCGTCCGGCGGCGTACTCGTGCATGACGATTCTGCCGGATGGCGATATCGGGATTTTCTACGAGACGGGTGATCAGTCATCGGTAGCGGAGATGCGCTTTTGCCGGTTCCCGGTCGAGTGGGTGGTGGGCGATCTGACGGTCGACACCGATGGCGATGGGATGCCGGATTTCTATGAGGACACCAATGGCCTCAACAAGAACAGCGCGGCGGATGCTACGCTCGACGCCGATAGCGACGGGGCGAACAACTTGAACGAATACCTCGCCGGAACGGATCCACAGCAGGCACCGGGCGGTGGCAATCTGGGCGTGGTCGTGAGTGCGGGCAGTGACTTTTCCACCATCGAACCAACGGCGACTCTGGCGGGCTCTGCCAGCGATGACGGGTTGCCGAACCCACCGGCTGCGTTCACCACAGCGTGGAGTGTAACCTATGGACCGGGGGCGGTTACGTTTGCGGATGCGAGTTCGCCGACGACCGATGTGACGTTCGCCGCTGAGGGGACTTACGTGCTGCGTCTGACAGCAAATGACGGCGCCGTGATCACGGTGGATGAAGTGCGGGTCGACTACGCATTGACTCCGCCTGCCGGGGTGTATGCAAACTTCCGCGCGGGAGATGGCGTGACGGCTGACGGCTCGGGCACGATTTCCAATTGGGCGGACCAGTCCGGTAATGGGCGCAATTTGGACCAGGTGGTGGGAGCTCCATCGGTGAGCGAAACTCTGGGACTGAGCGGTCAGTCGGTGGAGCTGGTTGTCATGGACGGCGACGACTCGCTGTGGGCGGGGAATGGCTTCGGTGTGATCCAAGGCAACCGTACGATCGCAGTCCGCGCGCGGTTGGGTGATGTGGCTAATGGCTACCTTTTCGATGGCAGCAGTGTCGCTGGACTGACCCGCGCCCACGTGGCGGCGGGCGATTGGCAGGTCGGCGTGCAGGTGGATGACTTTGCCGGAGCCGATCCGGTGACCACCAGCGTGGAGGCCAACGATTGGCAGGACCATGTGTTTGTGTTCATTGAATCGGGCGGTAGCACCCATGTGACCCATTGGATCGATGGTGTCCAGGTGGGATCACATACGGTGGCGACGGATACTTCGCTCTCCGGATTGATCCTGGGCATGAGCGGCGCCGCTACCGATGGACTGAATGTGGAGTTCGCCGAAGTGCTGGTTTACGACCGTGCATTGGATGTGGGCGAACGCGATGAGTTGCAGCGCTACCTCGACCTGCGCTGGGCGGAGCTTGGCGATGCGCCGATGGATTTCACCTCTGCCTCCGTCGTGCAGACTGCGGGCGATGTGTTCAAGTTCGGCACCTATGGGGTGGCGGCGCTGGCGGTGACCTCGTATGGCAATCAGGGCAGCTACAACCTGACCGGACTCGAGTTCGACCTCAGCGGGACCACTGACCTAGGCGACATCGCGGAGGTGCGACTTTACTCGACCGGCGGCGACCGTGAGTTTTCGTCCAGTAGCGCGACCTTGATTGCAACACTGGACGGACCATTCAACGGACCGCTTACGTTCAATGCCAGCGCGGCCGTGACTCCAGGCATCCACCATTTCTGGGTCGCTGTGAAAATGAGCGGCGCCCCGGTGGACGGCGATGTAATCGACGCGCGCATCACTGGCTTCTCGGTGGACGGGCCGTCGGCGGGCAGCTACGTGCCAAGCGTGACCTCACCGCCTGAGTTCCTCACCGGAACGTCTGGCTTCTTCTCCACCGTGGTGCGCAAGGGCGGCGACGATGGATCCGGTAACTTCCGCATCCCGGCGATGGTGGTTTCCAATGCGGGCACCGTGATTGCCGGCTTCGACGTGCGCTGGGATGGCAACGATATCTCGTCGCCGGACCTGCCGGCGAATATCGATACCGCAGTGATGCGCTCGCTTGATGGAGGCTACACGTGGGAGCCTATGATCACGGTGATGGACTTCGATGCCAACGAGGCCGGATCCCAGGGCAATGGCGTGGGTGATCCTACCTTGCTCGTTGATCGTAACACCGGCCGCATCTGGTGCGCGGCGCTGTGGTCCAAGGGGAACCGCGGGTGGTGGGGCTCGGGTCCGGGACTCACGGCCGACGAAACCGGACAGTTCATGCTCAGCTACTCGGACGACGACGGCGTGACGTGGTCGGAGCCGTTCTCGATCACCTCGCAAGTGAAGGACCCTGCGTGGAACCTGTATTTCAATGGTCCGGGCAAGGGGATTTGCACCCGCGAGGGGACGCTGGTTTTCCCTGCTCAGTACAAGGATGCCGGCGGCACGCCACGCTCGAACTTTATCTATTCGACGGATAATGGAGCGACGTGGGTTACCGCACCTGCGGCAATTGCATCGGGCAACCCATGGACGACGGAGTCGCAGATTGTCGAGTTGGACAACGGGGATCTGTTGTTGTCGATGCGCAACCATGATGGCCGCAAGCAGCGCTTGTGGGCCCGTTTCTCATGGGACCGCGGTGCCGGTGAAACGATAGCCGACGGCTCATGGAGTGCGCCTTGGTTCGAGCAAACCGATCCAACCTGCATGGCAAGTGTCGAGCGCTACCGTTCGACGCTCGACGGCCATCCGTTCTCGGCGTTGTTGTTCTCCAACCCGGACAGCACGGCGCGTGAGAAGATGAGTATCCGCCTGAGCTTGGATGAAGGGGTGACCTGGCCGTACAAGCGCAAGATCGACGATTTGTTGTCGGCCTACTCGTGTCTTGCTGTGATGCCGGATGGGGATATCGGGATCTTTTATGAGACTGGGGAGCAATCATCGATCACTCGCATGGTGTTTGCCCGCTTCCCACTCAGCTGGCTGGTGGGCGATACGGACACCGACGGCGACCGTATCCCGGACTTCTATGAAGATGTCATGGGCCTGAACAAACAAGACGCGACCGACGCGGCAAAAGATGCTGACGGTGACGGTGTTAGCAATCTAGGTGAATTCGAGGCCCAGACCGATGCGAAGCGCAAAGACTCCGTGCTCAAGGCGGACGTCGTGCCGCAGGGCAATGGCTTCGCGCTGCGTTGGGACTCGGTCGAGTACGTCCACTACCGCGTGGAGAAGTCGGCCTCGCTCGAAGACGGAAGCTGGACTCCGGTCCCCGGTTATGAAAGTGTTCGAGCTGCCGGATCTGTGACTAACATTACTTTGCCGGAAAGTGCCGATCCACGCTGCTTCTATCGCGTGGTGACCCAGTAGAATTTTTGGTGCGCCGCAACTGACCGCATCCGACGGGAGCAATCCCGAACCCCACAGAGAGCCGGTGGTATCACCGGCTCTCTGTCATTTTTTGAGGTGGAGTTGATGGGCGTCCGCCTTTTGAACGATTGATGGGTGCAGGTGTGGGGGCCTGCAGGTGAGGTTTGCGTCGGTGATTCCATGCCCTCCTGTAAACCGTCCCTGCGGGACGCCTCATTCTTGGGCTCATGTCCGGAGGTTGAAACCTCCGGCTAACCGGTAAGTTGTCGCTTCGCGACGGGCTTATGGTAACGAGGGGTGTTACGGGAGTCCGTCTCTCATCGTCATAGGAATGGCGCGCCGGGGGCAACTCCCAATTTAATCAGACGGCTTCCTCGGCGTCGCTATCTCCGCCTTGTTAGCCGTCTTTGTTTGGTCGATGGGATTGGGGCTTAATTCGTCTAATTAGCGCCAGAAGTAATGGTGAGATCAAGAGCCATCCTGCAAAGTTGATCAACTGTCCCCTTCCGAATGCATTACTGTAGCTCTCGTCGGCACCTAATAAGCTGCTGTGCAGTGAGCCATCTACTTGCTGTAGAGCAATGTGTGGCCACGAATTTAGTGCATGTGCTAGCGGATAAAGTATTGCACCACCCAGATCGTAGGTGAAAAAGCAGATCATTAGCGCAATGAACGAGGTAGCGTAGAATGCCGCAGCTACCAAAGGGCTTTTGATCAGGAGGTCTTCAGTGGTTCTTCGCAAAGCAATTTCTTTGGCTAACAGTCACGATAAGATGAAGGGGCTAATGGTATGGGGATGAGATATGTTATGCCGTATCGATCAAACGCGCAGGAAGATGTGTTTGCGGAAGAAGAGAAGAAGGAGCAGCCACTGGACGACGAGCATTCCTACGATGAGGACGACTTTCTCCCACTCTCCGCAGAGCTTGGCGGTGCCGCCGAAGAAGAACCAGGAGACGTGGTCGAAGGGAAGGATATGATAGAGAATGTAGATCGTCAGCGGGTTCATGCCGATGACCTGAAGCGGGAAGCTCCAATTGATGCGGGGAGTGAAGTCGATCGTCAGGTGGAAGAATGCGAGTAGGAGCAATGCGATGCCTCCGGCGAGGAGGTTGAACGAACTAGTCCAGGCGCTTTTGATCGGTGGGTAGCCGTTGTCCCAACAGAGCCAGCCGAGAAACAGGAGGGTGGCACCCGCGGCGGTAAATTGAATGACTGAGCGGAACTGCGGTGACTTGCGGTGGTGAAGTAGTTCACCGGCGAGGCATCCAAGGAGAGCGAGGAACCCAGCTGAGAGGATGCAGACGAGGCCCTCCGGGTCGTGGAATCCAAAGTAGAGCTGACCTGGTAGCAGGTGTTGGTCTACCCATGAGTTGAAAATGGCTTCACGGGTGAGGAGGCCGGGTCCGTGATCGGGAACCGGGTAGAAGAGCTGCAATGCCGCCACGCCGAGAAGGATGGTGAGTGCGGTGCTGATGCGCCACCAGTAGCTCCGTCCTGCGAGGTAGACGAGTGCGGCGATGCCGTAGCTGATCCCGATGAGCCCGAGCACGCTGGCAACCCTCAGGCTTTCCCAGTTGAACTGCAGCATGCCGTTGTAAACCATGCCGAGAACGATCAGGATAACGACGCGTTTGAGTGTGTGGAGTGTGAGCTTGAGCTTGGAGGCGCCGTTGTCGAGCTTGCCGCGCAGTGCGTACGGGATCGCGACGCCTGAGATGAAGACGAAGGTCGGGAAGATGAGGTCGTAGAGGCGCAAGCCGTCCCACGGGACGTGATGCACTTGCTTGCCGAGCCAGACGAGAGCAGGGCTTTCGGTCATGCCGGCGAGCGTCCGGAAGAGCAAATCCAGACCAATGATCCAGAGCATGTCGAACCCACGCAGGGCATCGAGGGACTTGAGGCGGGTGGGCTTGGATGCCTGAGCAGTGGCGGCGGGTTGGTCGGCTGCGGCAGTAGCGGATTCGGGCTCGGGCATGTGAGGAGGGATTGGGTTATTCGACGGTGAGGATCAGTCGGTAGAATCGTCGGTTGTGCGAGGACGGTACCGGGTACACGACGGTTTCGCCGGTGGCGACGCCCTGCATTACTGGCGACCAACTTGTGAGGTCTGAGGAGGACTCGAGTTGGTACTTACGTGTAACGCCAACGTATCCTGTCCCATTAGCTACGGGAATATTGAAGCTGAGTGAAGTGCCGTCGGCAGCGAATGTGATTGGGATGGAATTGGTGCTTGGAGTGGTGGGGGCTGTGCCGAGGCGGAACTCATCGAGGTTGGAAATGGTATCGCCGTCGGTGTCTTCGTTGGGGTTTATTGCGATGTTGGACCCGCTGTAGAGGGATTCCCACGCGTCTGGGATCAGGTCGGAGTCACGGTCGATGCTGATGTTATGAAGGAAGTCGGTCTTGGCGTAGCCGGAGTAGAGGGTTCCATTGATGGTGAAGTCAGGGGCGATGGGGTCCGGGCCGACCATGGTGGTGTGGAGTCCCCATTCTTCTGAGGCGTGGGCTTCGAAGTCGGGGCTTGCGGTTTCTCCCGTGAGGTAGGCAGTGGAAACGGTTTGTGTTCCCTGGGTGGCGTGGTAGGCGAGTCCGTTGTTAGCGACTTGGCGGGGTGTCAGACCGTTGATCGACGGGGATTCCCAGTGGTCGTGGAAGAGTTTCGAGACCGCATTGGCGTTGGTGTTGTAGCGGTGGATGTAGAGCTTCTTGGCTTGCCAGGGGGCGAGTCCATCGAGATCGACGGTGGGATCGGCCGCCATGGCGAAGGCATCGCGGGTGGCGATCGACGCGGCTTTGTGGTTGCTGTGGCCGTACTCGCCATTTTCGTCGTGCGTGATGACGACCTCGGGGCGGAATTTGCGGATCTGGCGTGCGACGTACTCGGTGGCTTTGAGTTTGCCTGCGGCTTCGTCGCCGTTGCCGAGTACGTTGTCGTTCCATATGTCCCACGTGCCGTTGATGTCGCCGTCGTCGATCCAGTAATCGCGGAAACGTGGAAAGAGCGGGTGGTTGCGAAGCCCGTACTCCCAGCAAGCCGAGCGGAACTCAGCCTCACGCACGGTAGGTGCCAGAGAGTAATCGCCGCTGGTCATGCTAATGCAGATGGTTGGGACGTTCTGGGTTTGGGTGTAATAGGGGAGGGTGCCGCCGAAGAAGATGCCTTCATCATCCGGGTGGGCGCAAACGACCAAAAGTGTGGCTTTCGCGGGGCGGGCGGAGTAGGCGCGGCCGAAGTCGTTGGTTTGTGGGTCATGGCCCTGCTGGTATTCTTCGATGTTTGGCAGGCCGTCTCCATCGGGATCGCCGTCGGGGCCGTTGTCGATGTTGAGGGATCCGTCGTCGTTGGGGTCGAGGCCGTTAGCGGTTTCCCAAGTGGTCGGGAGTCCGTCATCGTCTGCATCCATGTCTCCGGAGGTGAGGTCGATGGACCAGGAATTGAGGGAGCCGCCGTCAGCTGATACACCATCGTAGATCTCAAGCGTCCATGTTCCCGAGGCATCGAGGGTGTTGAGATTGTCGAGATTGCCGTCGGGGCGGAATGTGCCGGTGAATGGAGGTCTGGCCGAGGCGATGCTCGTGGCTGCCTGTTGGTCGAAGGTGGTGTTGGTGTAATTGTCCGCTGACCCTCCGTAGCGACTGCTGAGTGTGACTCTTGTGCCGGTCGGGTGGATCAAGGTGAGCGTGAGGTCGCCGACCCACGAGTGTGTGATATCGAGCGTTACATTGACGTCGAGAATGCTGCCGGCGCCTTGGGGGACTGTCAGTCGGCTGGTGATGGTATTTGCCCTGCTGGCATCAATATTCCGAGGTACGTCACCGGAAGAGTAGGTCACTGCGTGGAGTGTGGGCAGCGTTGCCAGTAAGGCTAGCAGTGGGAGTAAGCGCATTATGTGAAGGTAGGGGAACTGTGGCCACTGTATTGATTAGATGACCTCTAATCCTATACCGATGAGATGAAATTCCTGACGCGCATGGGGGCTTTGGAACGGGGAGGAATAGGCGCAAATATCAATTTGACCCTTGGAGTGTCGCTCGGGATTAATTGGGGGAGATGCGCCTCTGGTGAAGAGATTTGATCAAGCTGTTTGAAGTGTCGGAGTGTTTCCGGAATAGAAAGACAAGAATATGCCTTACATAAATTTGCAGATTACCAAAGGAGCGGGGCGGGAGCAGAAGAAGGCGATCGTGGAGGAGTTTACGGCATCCTTGGTGAAGCACCTCGGCAAGAAGCCGGAGCACATTCACATTGTGATCCAAGAGATTGAGGAGGAGGACTGGGGCTATTCCGGGATGCTGACAGATGAGTTTAGAAAGTTGAGGGGAGCGGAAGGATAGTTTTTAGTGTGGCTCTGTTCCTCTGAATAAGGAGGGGGCAGGATGTCGAGTCTTTCTAGGCGGTTTGTCTTCGGCAAAGAGAAACCCCGCCGAAGTGGGGCTGGCGCGCGCGCCATTCCCACCCCGACGGGGCGGCTAACGATGAAACTGGCAATTGATGCTTCCTGGACGAGGAAGCGCGAGTTCATCAGGTGAAGATGATTTGCGATCCGGCGGAGAGCTCGTAGAACTCACCAACGGTGAGCACTCGATCCATCTGCGGGCAGAAGTCGTCTTCAGTGAGGTGGAACATATCGACGGTGGCGCGGCAGGCGTAGATGCCGCAGCCTGCGTCTGAGATCATTTCGATGAACTCGCCGATGGGTGGGATGTCGAGTTTGTCCATCTCCTTGCTCATCATGTGGGTGGCAAAGGCGGACATGCCGGGCAGAGCGCCCATCCATGTAGGCAGCGGCATGCCTTTGGCGTCTGGAACGCGCATGGCCGGGTTGCCGACGGTGGCGATCTTGATGTCGTTCATGTACTTTTTCAGCACTCCGTAGAGGCCGAAGAAAGTGAAGAACAAGTTGGCTTCGATCCCTTCCATCCGTGCTCCGTTGGCCATGATCAGACCGGGGTAGATCCCGTCGAGTGAGCCTTTGGAGACGATGATGGAGACCTTTTTGATTGGTTCGTCACTCATAGATTACTCCTTCGGGTTAGACGCAGCTTGCGGGTTTAGGGAGGCCGGCGATCTTCGCGGCCTTTTTGATCGGCCCGCCGGGGAAGAGCGAATAGAGCTCCTTGGTTGGGATGCCTCCGACTTTATTCAGGCGGCGCATTCCCGGGACGGCGCCCTTCTCGGCGAAGTCGGCGAGGATGTAGTCGAGTACCTTCCAGTGGGCGTCGGTGAGGGTGATTCCTTCTTCTTCGGCGATGGTGGCCGCCATGTCTTTGTTCCATGGGGAGTGGTCCTGCAGGAACCCATCGTCGTCGGTGCTGACGGTTACTCCGTTGATTGTTTTATCAGGCATGTTATTTCTGGGGTTTGTGTTTTTGTACTGGGTTGTTAAACCAAAGGTTGTGGGGCTTTGACTCCTTCGGGGAGTTTCTTGCCGCTGAGGGTCATGCGGTGGCCGACCATGGGAATGGGGTGGCCGGGGAGCAGGACGTTCCAGTAGATCCAGCGGAAGGCCATCTTGCCCATGTGGTTGAGTTTGGATTCGCCGAGTAGAGACATCGGGCCGATGCCAGGGACGGGGAACTTGCCGGGCACTGGCTCGAGTTCGTAATTGAAGTCGAGGAGGAATGCCTTCTCGTTACCGGATTCGATGAAGCAGTTGGCGTGGCCGTCGAACTTTTCTGGCAACGGCTTGCCCTGGGTGAAGGCGAGGATGTTTTCGGTCAGGACTTCGGCTTCGAAGTGAGCGACCGAGCCGGCTTTCGAGGTTGGGGCGTCGGTGGCGTCGCCGATGACGAAGATGTTCTCGTGGGCTTTCGACTGAAGCGTGTGTTTGTCGGTGGGGACGAAGTTAAGTTCGTCTCCGAGTCCCGAGCGTTCGATCATGGGGTCGCCCATGTTGGTAGGAACCGTGACGAGCAAGTCGTAAGGGACCTCCCGTTCGTCCCACGAGACGATCTTGTGGTCCTCGTTGTCGACGTGGCTGATGTTGAAGTCGTTGACCACCTCGATTTGTTTTTCTTCCAGCAGGCCGGAGAGGATTTTCGAGGCGACGGGTTTTGTGAATGCGCCGGAAAGCGGGGTGGCGTAGACGAGTTCGGTTTTGTCACGCAGGCCGCGTTCGCGGAGCCAACTGTCGGCGAGGAAAACGAATTCGAGAGGGGCGACGGGGCATTTGATCGGCATCTCGCAGATGTGCATCACGAGGCGGCCGCCCTGCCAGTCGTCCAGTGTGTTGGCGAGAGCTTTGGCGCCCTCGAACGTGTAGAATTCATGTACCCGCTTGCGCCAGTCGGGCCCCGTCATGCCCTCGGTTTCCTCTGGCACCGGTGTGGTGCCGGTGGCAACGATGAGGACATCATAGGCGAGGGTGTTACCGTTTTTCAGATGAACCTGATTGGCATCCGCTTCGATGCGGTCGACATCCGCCTCAAGGTAATCGACTCCTCCACCAACAAACTTGCGTTTGGGCTTCACTACATCCGCCTCGGAGTAGATGCGGAAGGGCATGAACAGAAAACCTGGCTGGTAGTAATGATCGCCCTCTTTATCAACAATGGTGATCTTCCATTCGGACCGGTTCATCTTCTTGCGGAGATGGTTGGCCATGATGGTGCCTGCGGTTCCAGCTCCCAGTATCAGTAGGTTTTTCATCGTTTGTTTATTGTGGTTGGTTGCAACTGGTCATGTATTCGCCACGCAGGTATTCGATGGTGTGGGCGATCTTGGGATCAGCCAGTGAGTAGAGGACTTGTTTCTTGAGGCGTCTTTGTTGGACCACTCCGGCCAGGCGCAGGACGCGCAGTTGTTGTGAGATGTTGGTCATCTTGCCTTCAGTGACCACCTCGGCGATCTCCTGGACGCTCGCTTCCCCGTACATCAGCATGCAGACCGTTCGGAACCGAACCTTGCTCGACAAGATGTGAAACAGCCCGACCACTTGCTCACAAACGGCCTGGTTATTTCCAAATTGTTGCTTGATGTCTTCTAATTGATCTTGCGTCATTTGAGACCCTCCGGGGTTACGATTGATCATATAAGTAATCATTGAATCGTCTCCGCGTATCTTGCTGTCCTTTGTGCATGTTTTGTTGAGTTTTTCGGTTTCGTGTTTTTTTTGGGCGTGTTGGTTCTTCTTTGGGGTGAGGGTGTTGTGGGTTTGGGGTTGGTTCTGTTTGTGCGTGTTTTGCAGTGTTGGTTGGGTTGGTGGTGGGGCTTTCGTGTTGCTAGATAGTAGTTTTCGTGGGGATCTTTGAGTTTCTATTCAGGGGCTTCTGGCTGTGTGGTGGTGTTGCTAGAGTGAATTTGTGGAGAGTGGTCTCTTGAAATCCCGCACAATGGGGTTGTTGTTATGGGCAAAAGAAGGGCGCTGTGGTAGCCCGACAAAGACTCCTGATTCATCTGCCTTGAGATGGTGTTTGGAGGGGAGTCGAACCTTAACCAGACCTCATTGCTATGAATTATAAATCAGTCGGCAGCGCCCTCACCGTGATGGGGCTTGGCCTTGTAACCCAGGCGTACGCCACCAATGGCGTGAATTTGATCGGGATCGGACCAGTGTCCCGCGCTCAAGGTGGAACGGGGGTAGCTGCACCGCAGGATGCGGTGAGTGCGGTGTTCTCCAACCCGGCTGCGATGTGTATCAGCGAATCCTGCAGTTCGCCTCAAGTGGACTTGTCGTTGACCACGTTCATGCCATCGACCAGTGCCAAGATGAGCATGGGACCGATGACTTTTGAAGGGGACAGCGATAGTGAGTTGTACTATATTCCTGCGCTTGGGGTTTCGTTACCGGTTGGAGGTGAGAGCACACGCTGGCGTGCGGGGATGGCGATTTATGGAATTTCCGGCTTGGGTGTGGACTACGAGGACACCGCAATTTCGTCGGTGATTCCTTTTGATTTCACCGAGTTGCAGATCATGAAGATGGCGCCATCGGTGGCCTACTCCGTGACACCGGATCTTTCGATTGGTGCGTCGGTGCACGTGAACTACGCGAGCTTGGAGATTGGCTCGTCGACCTTGCCTACTGGCAAGAACGATGCGTCGGACTGGGCGATGGGCGTCCAGTTGGGGGCGACCTGGACGGTGACTCCTTCTGTGACTTTGGGTGTGACTTACATTACCGAGCAGGAGAACTCATATAGCGATATCATGCCTGAGTTTGGCATGATGGGGCCGACCGGTGCGTTGACCGATTTCGATCTGTCGCTGCCGCAGCAGGTGGGTGTTGGTGTTGCCTGGACCGGGCTTGAAGATCGACTGACTTTGTCGACTGACGGACGCTGGGTCAATTGGGCTGACGCCGATGGCTATAGCGACTTCGGCTGGGAGGACCAGTGGACAGTTGGTGTTGGTGCCCAGTACGAGGTGATCGACAATAAGTTGACCGTTCGTGCTGGTTACAACTACGGCAAGAACCCGCTGCGTACGCAGTCGTTCAACCAGGATGTGATGAGCATCATTGGTTTCCCTGCGATTGTGGAGCATCACCTGGGCCTTGGTCTTGGGTATCAGATCAACAAAGATTTTGTGGTGAACATCGCGTGGGTGCACGCGTTTGAGAACACAATGAGCTCCGCCACGCCGGACGGCATGGCGAGCATTGAGTCTTCCCTCTCGGAGGACACGATTGATGTGGGATTGACCTGGCGTTTCTAATAGAAAGCCAGTGGTTGTGTGGGGCAGAACCTTCGGGGGTTCTGCCCCATTTTTTGTGGTCGCTCACTGGCTTTTGAGTGGTTTTATAAGTTCTTAATAACGACGGAATAGTACGATTTTTGAGTGGGAGGTTTAGGGGTGAAATGTTATACCGGCAGGCATGAAAGAGAAGATCTGCACGTTGGTGGTTTTGCTGTGTGCTTTTTGGCTTGTGGGGTGTGCGAATACGGGTGGTGGTGGCACTCCTGAGGGCGGAGATGTCGTGGGGCCGGATTATAGAAACTCGCGCGCTGAGGTCGTGGTTCTGAGCTTCTTCGACATGTATTGTCCGGTCTGCCAGCGCAGTGCTGATGAGGTGAACGAGCTGTATGGAATGGCGCGCAAGCAGGGTGGGCGGATTGCGTTTTACGCAATTGGGAAGAACAACACGCCGATGGAGGCGGATACGTACCGCAAGCGGTTCAATGTACCGTTTCCCGTGGTGGCGGATCGGCAATTGACCGTGGCGTCGCGGTTTGGGTCGTTTAAAGCGCCGATGGTGATTGCTCTCAGGCGTCAGGGTGGGGATTGGAAAGAGTTCTACCGAGCCAATCCCCACGAGACAAAGGTCGATGAAATGTACGCTCGTATCCAGCCATGAAGAGACAAGTGACTCCGAAATGTAGATTGGGGGGCAGGCGTGCGCTGTGGGCGGCGTCTGCAGCGGTGATGCTATTGGGAAGCTGCGCTACGAGTCCGGTCGCGCCAGAAGCGCAGGCAGTTCCTGAGGAATCTCTTTTTGAGCCGGGGAAGCTCAAGCCGGTGGACAGCGTGCTCAAAGTGAAGGTGGGTGAGCGGGTGCCTGATTTCACGTTGCCGACGGTGTCGGGCACCAGGGTTTCGTTGTCGCAGTTCCGGGGGAAGAAGAATGTGGTGATTGCCTTCGTGCCGGCGGCTTTTACTCCGGTGTGCTCTGCCCAGTATCCAGGGTACAACATTGCACTGGATTTGTTTGAGCGGCACGATGCCGTGTTGTTGGGGATGACGACTGACAACCTGCCGTCATTGCACGCCTGGGAGACGGCGATGGGCGGGCTGGACTTCGAGTTGCTCTCTGATTTTTGGCCGCATGGCAAGGTGACTTCCGAGTATGGCGTGTTGCGCAGCGACGGCACCTGTGAGCGGGCGTTGATGGTGATCGATAAGCAGGGTGTGCTCCGCTACGTCGATGTGCATGACATCAACAAGCGCCCGCCGCTGGAGGACTTGGCGGCGGCGTTGGCGGATTTGAAAGGGTGACGGCAGTGGGGCCGGGAGATTGAGGCGTGGGTTTGCTCGCTTCGTTCCCAATGTGTTCCATGGTAAGCTGTCCGGTGCGATGAGTACCAGGAGTCATGCCATGGTGAGGGAGCAGTTGGTGCCGCGGGGGATTATGGATCCCCGGGTGCTGGCGGCGATGGAGGCGGTGCCGCGTGAGGAGTTTGTGCCTGAGGAGCGGCGACCCGATGCGTATGCGGACGGGCCGTTGCCGATTGGGCATGGGCAGACCATTTCCCAGCCCTACATTGTGGCGGCGATGGTGCAGGCGCTGCGGGTGGGGGCTGAGGCGACGGTGTTGGATGTGGGGACGGGGTGCGGCTATTTGGCTGCCGTGTTGGCTCAGTGGGTGGAGAAAGTGTGTTCGATTGATTGTGTGCCAGAGCTGGTGAAAGCGGCCTCTGATCGTCTCGAGCGGCTGGGGGTTACCAATGTGGAATGTCGGGTGGGTGATGGCAGTAAAGGGTGGCCGGATCCGATGCTCTTCGATGGGATTGTGGTGTCGTGCGCGACGCCGGAGGTGCCACCGGCGCTGATTGACCAGCTGGGGATGGATCGTCGATTGGTGTTGCCGACCGGGAAGCCCAATGGTCCGCAGGTGTTGGAGGTTTACCGGCGTGAGGCGGGCGGGTTGGTGCCGGTCGGTGAGCCGATCCCTGTGCGCTTTGTACCGATGGTCTAGGCTGGGATCGTTTTGCTCTGGTGTGCCTGTTTGTATCTGCTTGTGGGAGCGGGCAGCGGTTTCGCCACGATGGCTGGGGCTCTGAAATTAGAATTTGCTGGATCGTTGCGGGGCTGTGCGTGACAGATAGCCTTGTGATTAGCGACGCATTATGGATGGAAGAAGCCTTGATCGAGGCACGCAAGGGGATCGGCCTGACCGCGCCGAACCCAGCGGTCGGGGCGGTGATCGTCAAGGACGGTGAAGTGATCGGCCGTGGGTGGCACCGTGCCGCCGGTCAGCCTCATGCCGAACGCGAAGCGCTCGCCGACGCGCGTGAGCGTCATGGAGAGGATGCGATTCGTGGTGCCACCGCGTATGTCACGTTGGAGCCGTGTTCGACCACTGGACGTACGCCGCCATGTTGCGATGGCTTGATTGAAGCGGGAATTTTCCGTGTGGTTTGGGGCGCGACCGACCCGAACCCAGCCCATGTGGGGGCGGCGGAGAAGATTTTGAACGATGCCGGGGTGGAAACCTCGCATGGGATGATGGCCGACGAATGCGAGGAGGTGATCCGAGGTTTCGCGTCTGTCCAAACCCGTAACCGCCCGTGGGTGATCGCCAAGTCTGCGATGTCAATCGACGGCCGGATCACGCGTCCTGCCGGTGAGGGGCAATGGCTGACGTCTCCGGAATCGCTGAGTCGGGTGCAGCAGATCCGCTCGCAGGTGGATGCGATTGTGACCAGCGGAGCGACCTTGCGTGCCGACAATCCGGCACTGACGCTGCGCGTGGCACATCCGCACGGTGAGAAAGCTCCCTTGTGGCGGGTGGTTTTCAGTCGTGGCGGTGGGTTGCCGGCGGAGGCGCAGGTGTTCACCGATGCGCAGCGTGAGCGCACGTTGGTGGTGATGGTTGGCGCGCCCGAGGGGGCGGTGGTCGAGGCACGTGCGTTGGTAGGGAACGAGCGGGTAGCGGTTGTGGAATCGATCGTCGGGGGACTGGAGTGGCTGTGCCAATGGGGGATCCAGACGGTGATGGTGGAAGCCGGTGGGCGGATGTTGGGAGAATGGATCGACCGACAGTTGGTCGATGAGTTTGTCGGGTTTGTGGCGCCGATGCTGTGTGGAGGGGGCGCGGTCGGCGTGGCGGGTGTCGGCGTGCCGAGCGTGACGATGTCGCCACGGCTGAGTGGGTTTACCTCCGAGCGGATTGGGAACGATGTGATGGTGCGTGGAGTGGCGCGTTATCCGGCATCGGAAGTGGTGGCCTCCGGCGTGCGGCGGATGCCTTGTGTGTTTTTTGATCGTGACGGCGTGGTGAACGATCCACGTGATCATTACTATGTGACTCGCTGGTCCGAGTTCCATTTCATGGAGGGCATCATCGATGTGATCGCCAAAGTGAAGGCGGCCGGGTGCCTCGCCATTTTGGTCACCAGCCAGCGAGGTGTGGGCAAGGGGCGGATGAGTGAAGCTGATCTGGCGGAGATCCACCAGCAAATGCAAGAGGAGTTGGAACGCCAGGGAGCCGCGTTTGATGGCATTTACTCGTACACCGGGCTCGCTCCGGATGGGCCGGGTGCCAAACCCCGCCCCGACATGATCTACGATGCGCTGGCGGATCATCCGATTGATCTCACCCTCTCCGTGATCATCGGCGATGCGGACCGCGACATCGAAATGGGCCGCAATGCCGGGATTCGGACCATCCGGTTGGTCGGAGAAAAGGCAGTGGGCGTGGAAGCGGATGCCACCGTGCAGCGGCCGGGCGAGCTGCTCGCCGTGCTGCGGGAGATGGGCTTTGTGATGTAGGTCTGGCGGTGCGTGGAATTCCACGTCGCTCCCAAGGCTGGCAGGCTGCTTCACCTGCGGTGTGCAAACTTTCGGTGGGTTTGTACTCGCGGGGTGTTGGGTGTCTGATAGTTTCTCGTTGCGATGAGCAAGGGGAATACGAACCGTAGGATTTTACTATTTGGAGTGCTGCCGGCAGTGGGGTGTTTGGCACTGAGTCTGCTCTTGTGGTGGGGGCTGACAGCGAAGGATCGGGAGTGGGAGCGATTGAAGGCGGAATGGGAGGCCAAGGGTGAGTCGTTCGATCCGAAGGATTTTGTGACCGAGATCGACTGCGAGGCGGAGGACAATGGCTGGTTCCATCCATTGGTCGTGGACGCGCGGAGCGGCGGGAATTATGTCACGGAAAAGGTCGGTGAGATCGATGGCTACTTGTGGTCGATGGGGATCGAGCGGCCGAGCGAGGGAGGGCTCACACTCAGGGAGTGGGGCGATCCGGAGAAGCCATTAGGGAAAACGCAGCATGAGATGGCTCGCGACTACCTGGCTCGGTTCTCTCTTTATCAGTCGGAATTCGATGAGCTGGAGGGGCTGGCGGACCGCCCGTTTTGGCAAAGCGGTGAGGTTCCATCGGTAGAAAACGAGTGGGGGATTAGCGAGTCTTATGGTGTAGGTGAGGTTTTCACCAATCGAGCGACCTTGCGTTTGCTGGCGGGGGAGCCCGATGCTGCGTGGGAGGATGTGATGCGGGCTCGGAATGTGTTGCGCTGGTATGAGCAGAATCCGGTTTCCCTTTTTTCTCTGTTGGTCTGGGGAGTAAATGATGGGCGGATTTCGAATGCAGTGCTCGATGGTTGTTTGATGGGGGCGTGGAGCGATGCCCAATTGCGGAGTCTCGCGGGTGGTGAGTTGACTGCTGGGGGGATGGGGTATCGGGAGATGTACCTCGCATCGGCCCGCGGCGAGGTGGCTTTTCAGGTCGATGGATTACCGGATTGGCTGGAATCTCCTGAAGTTCCGTCTCCCTATCGCCTGTTAGAGGCTCATTATGGCATCTATATCATTGAGGCGCAGTTGGCACCTCTGGTGGCTTATGAGGCGATGGGGCCTGGTGTGTCGTTGATGGAGCTGGCGGATGCGTATGAGTCCGCTCATGCCAGAGCTACGGCGGGGCGGTTGTGGCAAGGGTTGAAGCGATGGACGGAGTTGGGGAAGGCTATGGTTGCCAGTTCTTCAGCGGACTTTGTGTACCGGTTGCTGGAGTTGGATGTGCGGCGCGGATGCGTGCCTGTAGTAGCGGCGGCGGAATTATACCGTCGCGAGCACGGGAGTTGGCCGTCGACGCTCAAGGATCTGGTGCCGGAGTATCTGCCGGTGATTCCCAAGGATCCGGTGGATGGCGCGGCGATGCGCTATGTGGTGGGTGCTGACGGGGTGCCTGTGGTGTATTCCGTTGGGCGGAACCGGAAGGATGATGGGGGTGCGGATGGGGATTGGTGTGTGCGGCTCACCTGGTAATTCGCGCTACTCCATGTGGGATTCCTGTCTCTTGGTGTGGAGGTTCTGCAAGTCGCCGTGTTCTGTCGGCTTTTCCCGTCCTGTCTGTGGTGTTCGTGGTTATGTACGTCAAGTTCTGCAAAAAGGGTTTGATGGATGATGATCAGGCTGCGGACGTTTGATTTGAAGTAAGGCTGAGCTTTTGGGCTTCTTTGAGGTGATCCATGTTCAGGTAGCGGTGTTGATCGATCCACTGCTCATGGACTTGATGCGTGACAGCCCGGATTAAACGTTGGGCTGCAGCCTGGTTGGGGAAGGTTCGGATAATGTGCGTACGACGCTTAATCTCCTCATTGAGTCGCTCGAGCATATTCGTGCTTTTGAGATGCTTGTGATGCTCTCTGGGAAGTCGATAAAAGGTGAGCGTTTCTTCGATCTCACTTTCGACCCAGTCACAGAGCTTGTGGTATTTGCCTCCCCACTTCGCCAACCATGCCCGCAGATCCTGACGCGCTTCATTGATGTCTCGACGGTCATAGATCCAGCGCAGCTCGGTGCAGCAGTCGTCGTCATGCTTGCGAGGTAGATGATCAAGAGCGTTGCGAAGGAAGTGGACGTAGCAGCGTTGCCACAGCGCCTCGGGAAGCACTTCGCTGATAGCTCGTCGCAGGCCGGCATGGTTATCAGTCACGCAGAACTCAACACCCGTCAGTCCGCGTTGCTTGAGTTGAAGTAGGAAGTTCTTCCAGCTGCTTCCGCTTTCCCTTTGATCGAGCTCGGTAGCAAGGACCTCCCGTCGGCCATCCCAACTGATGCCAATGGCGATCAACACAGCCTGGCTGCGCACCACGCCGTTCTCTCGAACCTTTTCGTAGCGGGCATCCAGGATGAGGTAAGGATAAGCGTGGTTGAGCTTGCGTCGGGCAAAGTTCTCAAGCTCTTCGTCCAACGTTTTGTTCAGCCTGCTTACCACACTGGCGCTGACCCGGTGACCGCAGAGCTCCTCGGTGATCTGCGCGACTTTACGTGTCGAGACGCCCTGCACGTACATTTCGATCAGGGTGCTTACCAAAGCCTTCTCGCTGCGTTGATAGCGATCGAAGATCTCGGTGCTGAAGAGTCCGTCGCGATCTTGAGGGACGCGCAGCTCGATCCTTCCTACCCGTGTCAGGAGACTGCGTTGATAACTGCCGCTGCGATAACCTCGGCGTCTGTCGCTGCGTTCTGATTTTACCGCCTGGAGTGTCTCGTTCATTTCTTCTTCGAGCATCTCCTGCATCAATTTCTGAACCAAGGGCCTCAGAAAATCTTCCTGCTCGGCAAGAATACTTTTCAACTGCGGCGTTGTGGTCTTATCTGGTCGTGGGGTCATGGTGTGACGATTAGGGGTTCTTGTTTTGTTAAAAACCTAATCAATCATCATGACCCTTTTTGCAGAAGCTTTGGCACACTACCGTGTTCGTCTTTTGGTGACGTGGATTGGGTAGGTGGGCTGGCGGCTGGAGCGGAGTGGTGCAGTCTGCGGTTGGTGGGGTGATCCAACTGTGTGGGGCTTAGAGAATTGTGGGTGTGGCTGGTGATGGGACGGGGATGGTTTTTGATTTGAGAAACCTTAACGAAATCGTTGACTTTTGGGGTGGTGGCGGTATCCCTTGTGGATGCCTTTCAGCAATACCACAACATCTAGTTACTGGGATCGGCATGTCTCCGTGTTGCTTGTTGAAGGAGGAGGCCGCCGATCGCATGCGAACGTGCGATTTTCGGCAGCGAACCGCGACAAGTCGCCAGCGAAGGAATTCGGGCGTCGGCGGTTCCGCGAGGGCTTGCTCAACATGGTGACTACTGTCAGCGGATCGAACTGATCCGGATCCTTGATTGAAATGATGTGCACACCGGTGCCTCGCCGGTGGATGGTTTCGCGGCGTCTGTTATCAGGCGCCGCTTTTTTGTCGTTTTGTGGGCAAAATGGGCGGCTGGTGGTGACTTTGTAGGAATAGATCTTGGAGGGGGAGGCTCGTTGCTACATTCTCGAAAAGCGAGTGCGGCAAATAGCAGGTGGGGCGAGGATTTCCGCTGCCTGGATTTGCGTGCCATCGTATTGTTTCTGCCACCCTATCCAGCCATGATTTCGAAACTTACCGACGACATTATTTTCAACCCGGAGAAGCGTAACTTTCCTACATTCAGTCTACAGCGATTGTTGGGTCAGGTCTTTGAGCCGACCGAGGGCTGCAGCGTTTGTATTTTGATCGACCTGGAGGACATGTCGTTGATCAAAGACTTCGGATTTGCCAAGGCAGAGGGCCATGAGGTGCAGAAGAATGCGTACAAGCATTTCTACCTCGGGCTGAGGGAAGGGGTGATGGATGCGCTGGGGATGAAGGGCGGAGAAATGTTTGCCTACAAGCCGACCTATGGCAGCAACCTGGACCTACAGGACGAGTGCTGGGACACCGAGGGCAAGCAGCTCAGTTTGGACAAGGATGTCTACCCTAACTACGACATCATTCTGTGCATCTCGACTTGGTCGGCCACGGCGCCGTTGACCGCGAAGTGTAAAGAGTTTGGGTTCCGCGGCGCGACGCTACACGGACTCAACGATGTGATTCTGAATAGCGGGCTGGCAGTGGATTATAACGAGGTGAGTGCCGACGCGGAGAAGATCCGCCTCGCGATGAACAAGGCGGACTCGATTGAGATTGATTTCACTTTGGAAGATGGCCGGGTGCTGACCGCGTGGCTCGGGCTCGACGGCCAGGAGGCTCAGAAAAGCCATGGTCTGTGTAAAGGGACTCAGCCGGACGTCGCGAACCTGCCGGCGGGTGAGATTTATTACGTGCCGACCGATGCTCGCGGGCAGTTTCCGATGAAGTATGAGGATGGGACTTTGGGGGTGTTGGATGTTGAGAACCGCAATATCATCCGCTCGACGCTGATCGAGGGCAATCAGGCGACCATCGATGAGCATAACCAGCGGCTGAAGGACGACCCGATGACCGGGACGTTGGGTGAGCTTGGTTTTGGCACCCAGGTTTTGCCTGTTTCCGGTCAGGATATTCAGGACGAGAAGGTGCTGGGGACGTGTCACTTGGCGACGGGGCGTGACGACCATTTGGGGGGCGATATTGTACCGACGATGTTCAAGAAGCATGAGAACTCGACACACGACGATATTTTGTTCGCGCCGCACAAGACGCCGAACTTTGATATCAGCGAGGTGCGCATGAACCGCGGCGATTTGCAGGAGATCATCATCCAGCACTTCAAGCCGAGTGATTTTGTGCTGCGTGCGGCCCGTGTGTAATTCAGGTTCAGCCCCCCCCCAGGCTATGGCTACTGATTATGAATCACAGCGGGTACTGAACGAGTACTTGTTGTTTCACTATGGTTCCCAAGCGGATGTGCTTGGGGACTTTCCGGTGCCGGCAGAGGGTTGGGGGTTCCCGGTGCGGACGGCTGAGATGGCGTTGGCACATGGCGCTTGTGGGCGGGCACTGGATTTGGGGTGTTCGGTTGGGCGTTCTGCTTTCGAGCTGGCGCGCGGCTGCGACGAGGTGGTTGGGATTGATTGTTCCGAGGTGTTTGTGGATGCGGCGGACTTGATTGCTCGTGAGGGGCAGGTGCCTTACGACGTGGTGGTCGAGGGGGAGCATGCGCGGTCGGCCTCGGCGAGAGTGCCTGAGGGGGTAGACCCAGGTAGGGTTCGCTTCGAGCGTGGCGACGCGATGGCGTTGCGCGACAATTTGGGCAGCTTCGACTGCGTGCATGCGGCCAACCTGATCTGCAGGTTGCCTGACCCGCAGCGGTTGCTCAAGCGGTTGCCTGAGTTAGTGGTGGACGACGGCGTGCTCGTGTTGGCCACGCCGTTTACGTGGCTTGAGGAGTTCACGCCGCGGGGCAAATGGCTGGGGCCCGATGGCTTCGGTGCGCTTGAAAAGCTGCTCGAGCCGTCCTTCGAGCTGCTGAAGGCGAAGGACGAGCCGATGTTGATCCGCGAAACTGCGAGAAAGTATCAATTCACCTTTTCCAAGGTGAGCGTATGGCGCCGAGTGGCAGGTTGACGCTAGTTTTTCACCGGGACGATGAGCGTGCCGTCCGCACGGTCTGATTTGATGATGATGTTGTCGCCCGGTTCTTTGATTTCCGGGCGGGCTCCGTAAACGGGGAGCTTGCCGTTGATGGAGAATTTGTCGAGGTCCTGGCGGATCACTTCATGGGGCTTCTTGTTGGTCAGGTGGACCCTGGTGCGCGCTCCCTTGAGGTTGATTGAGGTGCTGGCAATTGGCTTGCCGCCCTGGGTGATGGTGAGGGATCCGTATCCTTCGATCGTCACGGCGGCATTTGTCAGCGAGGGCAGCTTCATGGTGGAGTCGACGATCATGACGGTGCCACCGCCGAGATCATTGGCCGTGCTGGTCGATGCGGAGAGAGCGGCCGCGGCGTGGCTGGCGATCTCTTGCGGTGTGAGCATGCTGCTGAATGCGGCGAACGAGTGGACCTGGTTGCCGCTGCCCAGGCTGGCGTTTGGATTGCCTACGACAGCTTTCTTGCTAGAGAAGTCGGGAACGTCGTTGGATGTGCCGATGAGCTTTCCGTTGCCGAAAATCCGGGTTTGCTTTGCTCCGGGGTCGACGACGTAGGTGATGTGGGTTGGGGTGTTGGCGCCGTCTGTTTTTTGACCTTCGAGGGCGATTTCCCAGTCATTGGCTTCGAAGAGGGTGCCAGTGGAGTTGACGGTTACGAGCAGTTCGATGGTGGCGGCACCGAAGATGGAGCTCGTATCGATGACCGTGCTGCCGTTGCTGATGGCGCAGAGGGACGGTTGTTTTGCGACGAGAGCTGACCACGATGCGCGCTGCGCATTGGACGATGGGTCCTTGCCATCGAGCATCGAGTTTTTGGTCAGGATGATGTCGAGCGAGCTATCGGGGTTCTGGGATTTTACCAGTGGGCCGAGGTTGCGACAGGTCGATGCGTCGAGGACCAGCGCGGTGCGGTGGCCGAAGTAGATCGGGTTGTGATTGAAGTCCAGCGACCCTCCGCTGTCAGCGACGATGGTGGACTGCTTGGTCAATTCGATCGGTCCCTGGGCGGCAGCTTTCGCTTTGAACCCGGAAAGTGAAAGGTGGAATGCCTTGCCGTTGGTTGGGGCTTTGGTCTGCTTCCAGAATGTGTCGTGGCTCATGTTGCCCTTTTTCGGGCCGTCCCATTCGAATGTGCCGCCATTGCTCCAGACTTTGGCGTTGGTGTTTGGGGACGATGCGGAAGCGGACGCAACTGCGATGAATGCGAGCGAGCAGGCGATCAGTCGGGGGGTAGGCATGGCTGCTGGAGGTCAGGTGGGGGATCAAGGTTCGTGATGTGCGGCGAGGCTACCAAGAGGGGGCGTTGTTGCCGAATTGCTGCAAACGGGCAAGGTTTAAGGGAAACCTGTGTGTCAGAAAAGACAAAATGCGTGCCATTGCAAGAATGGCACGCATTTATTTGGTGATTTTTACGTGTTAGGCAGGTGCGTTTCAGTGAGGGCTGCCGAGGGCGATGCCTGCTTGGATCCACACCGTGTGATCGCTGCCGTGGTTAGGCGAGTGATCGAAGTTGTACTGGGCGCGGATGTGGGTGCGGCGATTGTTGTCGGGGAAGAAGGTGACGCTCGGGGATACGCGGATGCGCTCGTTCAGTCCGAGGTCCTGGATACCTGAGACGTAGTCGAAGCGGATACCTGTATCCCAGTGACGCGACCAGCTGGCGACAACTGACGACGAGATGCCGATTTCGTCGAAGGTGGCGTCGCGTGGGCCATCGTCGTGATGCTCGTCTTCGTCATGGTCTTCGTGGGCGAGGTGATCTTCTTCATGATGATCATCCTCGTGGTGTTCTTCATCCTCGTGATGATCGTGGTGCTCTTCGTCCCCGTGGATTTCGCCCGAGCGAGCGGCCACGCTGCGGCCGAAGATTTCGGTTTTCCACAGCACGGAGACGGCATCCGGGTCGGTGAGGTCGGCGTTCCATCGGTAGCTGAAGTCGAGTCCGCCAACGTGGTTGTGACGGCCGAACTCGTTGTCACCGTAGACGTAGCTGATACCGGTGGTGAGTTCGTGCTGGTCGGAGAAACGGTGGCTGTGAGCGGCGCGGGTGGAGAACACACGGTCGTTGAAATGGGCACCTTCTTCTTCGAAGAGAGCCTCTACTTCGTCGTGATCGTGGTCATGCCCATGGTGATTGTGGTCGCCGTGGCTGTGATCGTGATTGTGTGGGCGGACTTCACCGTAACTGACGGTCAGGATCGACTGGTTGGTGAGTGGGTCGCCGATCTGCGGGCGCCAGTTGATTTCACCCGAGCGGGTGATCAATCCGTCGTCGCCGAGGAAGCGCGTGGTCAGCAATGGCATATCGACAAATTGCCACTGGTGGATGTGGGTTGGGTTGAACACCCCGACGCGGTTCAGAAACTGTCCGCCGCGGAGATCAAAGCCTCCCGGGAGGTCGTGAACGGAGCCGAAGATCTCCTCCCATTCCCAGGAGACATCGCCCTCTGCATCAGAGAAAAAGAGGCCGTTGGCGAAACCGGAAATGTGTTCGGTTGGTTTGATGCTGATGGACGGTTCGATGGCTTGGAGTGTCCAGCCTTCGCGCTGTGGGTCGTGGCCGCCGGTTTGCAGTTCGCCTAACTCGCCGGTGGATCCGCCGTAGCTCATGTAGCCGTGGAGAGATCCGCTGATGAGCCCATCCCACAGAGACCAATCGTTTGCTCGGTCGAACCACGAGGCGTCGCTGTCATCGGAGGCGTGATGGTGGCCATGGGTGCAGGTAGGGCCGCAGTCGTGATCTGCTGCGTAGGCTGCCGGTGCCGCTGCGAGCAAGAGCGCGGGAAGTGTGCGCATGAATCGGGGAGATGTCATTGTTAACTTGGTGTGCATGGTTCGGGGGATGGTTGTACGGGGTTTTTAGGAGTGCCGAATTAATCAGCCAGCATCCCCATGATGTTGATGCTGTTGAACGCGGCGTGAATGGAAATGGGTAGCCAGAGTGAGCCCGAGCGCTCGTAGCTGAACACGAGAATAAGAGAGAGCAGAGCGAGCACCGGTATTCCCGTGAGGTTGTTGTGAATGATGGCGAACACGACCGAGGTGATAATCGCTGCGAAAACAGGCTCGGTGAAACGTTTGAGCACTGGGTAGATGTAGCCGCGGAAGATGAACTCCTCCGCCAATGGTGCTGCGATGCAGGCGGATGCGATCACCGCGAGACGGGCGGAAGTTGAGCCGCTTTCTTTGAAGAAGGTGACCATGGATTGTTCCTTGGGAACGCCGATGGTGGGGACGACGACGGCTTGGTTCCACCATTGGACGACGACGACTCCGAGGAAGTAGGCCACAGCGGCACCGAGTAGTCCGTAGGCGATGACCTTCGCCGCCTTGATGCGGTTGAGGCCGTAGAACTCATTCACGTTGGTGCCACGGATGGCGATGGCGCCCACGGTCACCCCGGCGATGAAGAGCATCGTCACCGCGCTCGAAAAGATGTGGCTGATGGAAATCTCAGGAGTTCCGGAGTCGGCGTCGGTGGGAACGCTTCCGGCATCTGCCAGCCCGATGTAGAAGAGCAAAAACAGGCCGGAGACGATCACGAAATCCCCGCCATGGATCGGGCCGGTCCAGACATTGCCACTATTGCTCCAGGAGAGCTCGGGGCGCATGCGGCGGATGATGGCGCAGACTCCGAGGCCCAGTGCGAGGGCGACGATGGTGATCTGGAGCCATTCAATGAGAAATGTTTGGGTGATGGGGTCCATGGAGGGATTCAAACAGCGTGGATGGTGCGCCTCCCGTTACGGGGGCGCATGCTGTGGGCAGGGGGCTAATTATTCGCCCGCTGGGGACGGCAGGTGGAGGAAGTACGGGGTGCCCGTTTCGAGACGTGGAAGCAGTCGGTCCGAGACGTCGAGGGTGACTTTTTGGCCGCTTCCCTCGGCTTTTGCCGAGCCAAACATGGAAAGCAGTGCGCCCAGGTTTGGTCGCGTGCGGTAGCGGACAACGGTGGCGTCGGTGAGGTTGGCGCGCTGCATGGCTTCGGCCCAAGCGTCTTCGATGTAGCCGGTGGCGTCGATCATCCCCATCTCGAGCGCTTTGGTGCCGGAGTAAATGCGTCCGTCGACTGCTGACGAGCCACGCAGTTTCTCGATCGGGATGTTGCGTGCATCTGCGACGATGCCGAGGAATCGCTCATAGGACTCACCGACGAGGCTGTTGACGTACTCTCGTTCGTCCTCGCGCATCTCGCGGGATCCGCTGAGCATGTCTTTGAAGTCGCCGCTCTTGAAGACGACCATGTCGACCCCGATCTTTTCGGTGAGTTCCTGGTAATTGATGGTTTGGATGATGACGCCAACGCTGCCGGTGAGGGTGGTTGGGTTGGCCATGATGTGGTCTGCTCCGCAGGCGAGGTAGTAGCCGCCGGATGCAGCCACGCTGTCCATGTAGATGACGACCGGCTTGGCGGCCGCGGCTTTTTTCACCGCATTGTAGAGCACGTCGGAGGCGGTGACTTCGCCGCCGGGTGAGTTGACGCGGATCACGATGCCCTGGACGTTTTTGTCGGCTACCGCGTGGGCGAGCAGGGCTTTGGTTTGGTCGACCATGCTGGCTTCACCGCGAGTGGCGGAGGTGATCACGCCTTCGATGTCGATCTGGGCGATTTTTCCGTGTTCGCCCTTACGCAATTCCACTTCACGCACAGTGACTTGCTTCTCGATTGGGGCAATCGCGGAGACTGGAGCGGTCACGCCGCGGATCAGGTTGCTGATGCCGGCGAGGAAAAAGAACCCAAGCAAACCTACTACGGCGAGTGAGATCAGGCAGCCGATCATCAATCCATTGGAGCGGCGGCGCGGAGGAACTGGGGGAGGGGTGTAGGAATCACTCATGGTGTGCAGGCATCAAGTTGCCGAATCAGATCGGTTGATCTCAGAGTACGACACAGAATCTGCACAAAATCGAGACTTCGTCCACCTTCTTAATGCAAATTATTTGTATTAAGGTGCGCTTACAGGGTGCGCAGGTCGTCGAGTGCGCTGCCGATGTGGTCGATCACATCCGATGCGGTGAGTGAATCGACCGCGGTGTGGCGAGGGCCGAGGAAGGAGGCGATCTCGGCGGCACGTCCGTGGATCCATGCGGCGGCGGCCGCGCTGATGGCGGGGGCGAGGCCGCGGGCGGCGAAGGCGGCGCAGATACCGGTGAGGGTGTCTCCCATGCCAGCGGTGGCCATGCCGGCGTGACCGGTTGGGTTGGCTAGCAAGGGGCCGTCCTGCGAGCCAGTGAGTGTTCGTTGTCCTTTGAGCAGGAGAACCGAGCCGGGGTGGCGTTCGGTGAACGCGCGTGCGCGTTCGGCACGGGTACCGGTCAGGTCGTTGGCGAGTCGGCGGAACTCACCGGGGTGTGGGGTGAGGATACGCGGGCCGGCGGGTTGGTCGAGCAGCGGGCTGCGTTCGGCCACGGAGAGGCGGGAAAGTGCGTTCAATGCGTCGGCATCGACGACGACCGGAAGTGGGCATTGGCGCAGAATGTTGCAGGCCAGCGTGTCTGAGTTCGCACCCAGTCCGGGGCCGAGCGCTACGGCATCGAATGACTTCCAGTCGATGTGGTCGTCTGAGGGGAAGGGCTGCACCATGATCTCGGGGGCGCAGCGAGCGGCGACTTGGTCGATGCTGCTTGGATGGGTGATGATGGTGACGAGACCGGCGCCGGAGCGCAATGCGGCGTGGGCGGTGAGCGCGGCGGCGCCCGTCATCCCGGGTGATCCGGCGACAACGAGGACGCGGCCTGCGGTGGACTTGTGCTGATCGTGCGCAGGGCGTGGGAGCCACGCTGCGAGCATTTGGCGGGTGGTGACCTGATGAGTGGTGTCGCCTGCGGGTTGCAGTTCCGGGAGTGGGATGACTTCGAGTCTTCCGACGTATGGGGAGGCGTTGTCTGTGACCAGTCCGGTTTTGGGTTGGCAGACGGTGGCGGTGAGGTCGGCTACGATACAGTGGGTATCGGCTTCGCCGGTAGTGCCGTCGAGTCCGGTTGGCAGGTCGATGGAGACAGTGAACGCGTTGTGTACGGTGCGCCAGTGGTTGATCCATTGGGTGGCGGCGGCTACCGGGCCGCGGAGGGGTGGGCGGGCACCGATTCCGAGCAATCCGTCGACGACGACCAATGGGCGGGGCCAGTCAGGATCCGGTTCGTGGGCGGAGTTGAGCTTCTTGGCGCATTCTCCGAGAGCGGCCAGATTCTTCTGCGTCAGGTCCGAGAGTGGACGCTCCGGGCAGGCTGCGATCCATCGGATCGTCCAGCCGGCAGCGGCGAATGGGCGGGCGGCGACGCAGGCATCGCCGGCGTTGTTGCCGGGCCCCAATGCGAGAACGAGAGTGCCGCGGCGCAGGTGGGGCGGGAAGTGACCGGCGATGGCGCGGGAGATGCCGAGTCCGGCCTTCTCCATCAATGTGCCCGCGTTGCCGTGAGCGTTCATCCAGTCCGCTTCGGCGTCGAGCATCTGTTGTGGAGAGACGAGCATGGCGGGCTGGAGATTGGCGGGTTAGTGGTCGGCGGGTTAGTTGATGGCCTTGAGGTGTTTTAGAACGCCTCTGCCGATGGCCTCTGCCATGGCTTGGCGGTATTTGCCGGTTTTACACAGCTTGAGTTCGCGAGCGTTGGTGAGGAACCCGCACTCGACGAGAACCGCTTGCTGCTTGGTGTTCCGGATCACGTGGAAGCGGGCTTGCTTGACCCCGCGGTCACGTCGGCGCGTGGCGCGGACGATTTCGGTTTGGATACGAGCCGCGAGCTCTTTTGAGTTGCGCGAATAATGGAATGTTTCGAGGCCGTGGGCGTTGCGGTTGCTGGCGCCGTTGAAGTGGACGCTGACGAAGATTGAGTTTTTCGAGTAGCGGTTGGCGATACGGACGCGTTCCGGCAGTGAGATGAAGACGTCACTACGGCGGGTGAGGACGGTTTTGACGCCCTTTTTGCGCAGGTATTTGTCGAGACGGAGCGAGACATCGAGAGCGAGCCACTTTTCATAAACCTGGCCATTGCGTTGACCGAGGTTGAACCCACCGTGGCCGGCATCGATCACCACGGTGTCGATCTTGCGGGCGTGGGCTTGCGGTACGGCAAGCGCTGCCACGGCCATGCAGAGCAGGCAGAGGAGCCCGCGGATGAGAGCCGTCCGGGCGGTGATGCGGTGGGTGAGGGGCTGTGATGTCATGATCCGTGATGACGTTTACGCTTCAACGCGCTCATTCCGCCGCTTCTAGTTGGCGGCGCATGTCGATGAGTTCCTCCAAGCCTGGAGGCAGTTCGGAGAGACGGCGGGTTGCCTCCTTCTGCTCCTTGGCAGCATCCGGATCGAACTCGACGCCACCGACTACAGCGACACCACCTTGTGGCACGGCTTGCAAACGTGGAATGGACGGTCCCTTTTCTTTGAAATACTTGACGGAGTCGGGGAGGACATTGCCGCGGGTGTCGATTTCCACTTTGGCGTACATCTGTGGTCGGGTCATCCACAGAACGTGGGCGTGGTTGTCGTTATCGATGGCGAACATCGGCTTGCGGATGTCGATCAATTCCGCCAGGCGGTAGCAGGTGAGGCAGGCCAGCGTGCTCGGGTCGTCGAGACGGTAGTAAAGGTAGGACTTGTTGCGCCCGGTGAACTTCATGAACTTGTGGGTACGCAAGGTCATGAGGCGTGATCCGCCGTCGTCGTGCAACGATTCGAACTCGCTGAGGTCAGTGTCTGTCTTCGGCCGATCGCGGGTGACACCGTAGGTTTGATCCCACAGAACGCGGGCGCTTACGACGTTGCCGCTGGTTCGGTTGGAGGTAATGTACTTGCGGGCAGGCGAGAACCAGACGGCGGCTTGGAACGTGTAGAATCCGAAGTCCGTCATGGTGAAGTAGTTGGCGATGTCGACCGTGAACTTCATGGTTTGACCATTACGGATCATCGTCGGCTCGAAGATGTTGTTGAGGTTGCTTCGGCGAACCGCGCGCTGGCCGCGGAAGACGCGGAAATCGAGCCAGTCGGCACCGCCAGGGCCACCCAGAGTGAGGTCGCGTCCCGAGCGGTTGGTCAGTGTGATCATCACGGGAATGTCCTCGAATTGGACGTACTCACGCTGCTTGGTTTTGATTTTGATCTCGAGCTGGGCGTGCGCGGACGGAGCAAACGCCAAGCATAGCACGAGGATGAGCGCGGCGGAGACAAGCTTCGGCAGGGAGGCTGGAGATGCGAAAGACATGGGGAAAAAAAGATCGGTCTTGGTGTGATTTGCTCGGCGAGGGTGCTTCGGATCGAGCGGCGAATCAATCATCGATGTGCGAAATCGGCGGCTATTCGCAAGGGTGGGTGGGATATGCAACGGGCAGTGTGGCGCCCTCAATCCGGGTTGCGGCTGGTGGCCGTGCGGAAGCCAACGTAGGGCGCGTGGCTCGAGCGGTTGGTCGGCAGTGAGCGGGCGGTCAGGTCGACGCTTTCGGCATAGTAGGACCCGCCTTTGACCACCGGAGCCTTGAGGTCGGGGTCACTGGGGTCTGGTACTTCCGAGGCGGTCCATTCGGCCACGTTCCCTGCGAGTCCCATGACGCCCTCTGGTGTGCGGTCGGCAGCCGGGTGGTAGACTGCGGATGTCATGGCGGATCCGTCGACCGATCCGTCGCGGGAGTCGGCACCTGTGTTGGCGAATGCCGGCTTCCACTGGTGGCCCCACGGGTACTTGCGCGGTGGGTTTCCGAGTGCGGCGAACTCCCATTCTTCCTCACTCGGGAGGCGGCGACCGCGCCAGCGGGCATACGCGTAGGCATCCCACCAATCGACGCCGAAAACCGGGTGGTGCAGCGTGAGCTTGTGGCCTTGGTAATTCCCTCCGGCGGTGGCCAGTGGGTAGTAGACCGACCAATTGGCGGGGACGTGGTTCCTTTTCGTTGAGGGTTGGTTGCGGTGGTTGAGGTAGTCGGAGTCTTCCGAGGATTCGAGGTAGTCGAGAAACTCGGCGTACTGGCCGATGGTGACTTCGTGGGCGGAGAGCCAGAAGGTTTCGATCTTGATCGGGTTGCTGGCGTTGTCGCGGCGATAGCTTCCGCCTTTGATCTGAACCATTTCCTCCAGGTCGATGTTGGCTGGAAGTTCGGGGGCGGCGGGGTTGCTGCCAGTGAGTTTCAGCCCGACGATGAGTCCGACCGCTGCTAGTACGGCGGCGACGATCCAAGGGACGGGGGATTTCTTCTTTTGGGGAAGTGGTCGGCCAGGGCCTCCGGCGCGTTTTGGAACGAAGGATTGATCTTGTGGGCGCACGGTGATGGCCGTGGCCCGGCCTTCGAGCTTGGCGAGCAGCTCACGTGCTGCAATCGACGTGCTACGCAGACCGGATGGTGCGGTTCCCTGACTCATCATCTGGTCGAGCCAGTCGATGACTTCGGTGGCGTGCGGCGCGGCGGAATCGATGGATTGGATAATGGCAGGCAGCAGGTTGCGCAGGTTTTGCAACAACTGCTCCTCAGAGGCCGTGCCGGCGTAGGCGGTGTTTTCGATGCGGCAGTGGTCTTTGGCTTCCTGAATGAGGAAGATGTGCTCCGGTTCGAGTTGGTGGCTGTTGACCTTTAACCCGAGCAAGTGGAGCAGGACGGAAGCCGCGGCGCGCACGATGTGCACAGCGAGCGTGGGCTCGATCGGTTCTTTGTTGCGGATCCGATCGGCCAGCGTGTCGTAGAGCAGGTGCTCTTCGGTGTAGTAGAGCTGGATGCCGTTATCGATGGCTTGGAAAACCGGAATGATCGAGCCGTGGTTGGCTTTGGCCTTGGCCTGGATGTCCTCAAGGAACTCGCGCCGCACCTGGGCGTCGTGGGTGTGCTCGTGGTTGAGCAAATGGAGGAAAACCGGACGCTCGATCGACGTCTGGGTTGCTTCGAAGGTGTGGGTCATCCGCCCGTACGAGAGCAATTGGGCGAGTTGGAACTCATCGAGTCGACAGGCAGGGTCGTTGGCCGGATGTTCGGAGAGCATCACCCGCAATGCATAGCCGGTGCCGGGGAGAGGCATGACGGGATGGCTTCCGAGTCGTTGTTGCAGATCGGGGATGAGGTCGTGCTCTGCCAGCACGATCAACCGCATGGATTCAAGAAATGGCTCCAACGCGTCGAGCAGGGTGTCGAAGTGCTCGTCGTGCGTGATCAGCGCTTTTGGAATCTCGGCGGCAGCGGCTACGAAGCCGGTAAACTCGGCGGCAGAGGCACAGCGTGTGATCTCGAGGCCCGGTGTTTGGTCGGTCGAGTGGCTCAGCCGCCCGCAGATGTGGTCTGAGGCGGAGCCATGCGGACTGTAGACGAGAATACTCACGGGGGGGGGATGGTCGGGTTGGTGCGGGGATCGGACAGGCGCGGCTAGAGATCTGCGGGATCGGTAAAGCCCTCCATGGTGTCGTAATCGTCCTGATAGTGGTCGATCGCCGGGGGCGCGTCGAGAGCAGGGGAGAAACGAGCCAGGCGTCGTGGACGAGCAATTAAATCTACCAAGCGTTCTTTGTAGTAAAGCTCAATCACGTAACCGAGCTGCGCGCGCTTGTCGTCGATGTTCGGGCGGAACACGTTGTACTCCGGTAGCTTGTAGCTGAGTTCCAAGGTTTCGATGCCGCCGTTGTTCCAGTTGACGGGGAGGTCGAGCCATTGTTGCTCAGGTGGGTCACTAACGACGAGTTCGTCCTGTGCGCCATTGGCGGTATCGACCAAGTGGACGACGACGTAGACGTCTGATCCAGGGTCCTCAATTTCCACGCCCGGGCGGGTCTGGAGGGTGACGGCCAGTGTGAGGTTCATGCCCTCGACTGGACCTTTGATAGGGGTGCGGCGTTCTTCGATGTTGCCGATGAAGATCTTCTCGTCGATCGGCGCCTGGTTGGCGATGAGACTCAGCCCTTGGGTCAGCTTTTTGGCAGCGAGCCGGTGGTAGGCTCCGGCCTCGGTTTCGCCGGCGTCGTAGACGCGTTGGAACGAAGCGGCGGCCTTTTTTGCGAGGCCCATCAGTTCGAGCGCCGAGCCGATCTCCCAGTGGAGACGTGGGTGATTGGGGATATGGGTTTCGGCTTCGCGCAGTTTTGCGATCGCGGTGCCGACGTCGCCGCGTTGGCGGGCGGTGATCGATGCTGCCACCAGTTCGCGGGCGATTGGGTTGTTGATGTTGAGGTTAGGCTCGGCTGGTTCGGGGGCGGGTAGCGTCGGGGGGGGCGTTGGTGCGAGCGGTTCGAGTACCGGCGGACGGATCGATGCGACAGGTGCCAATAGATTCGGGGCCGGTAGCGCGGGAAGTTGCTCTGGTCCGTCGAGCGGTGGCAGCGAATCGGGCAGAGGTGGTGTGGGGCCGCCCTGGGGCTCGACTACGATCGGTGCGGGCTCCGGCGCTGATGTGCTGGTTTCAGTGGGTTCCTGACGGTCGCGCTGGGACCAAAGCAGGATCAAGACGTGGGCAATCACCGTAACGACGAGTAACCCCAATACCCAGCTGAAGGTATTGCCGCGACGCGGATGGTGGGAACTGAGCGTGGGTGTCATCTTTGGGGGAGATCAGGCGGTGGTTGAGGATGGCCGCACTATAGCCGCGATGCCCTGTGGGAAAAACCAGGATTCCTGCTATCATTAGTGATCGCGGATTCGAATGCGGACTATCTGTGGACGGGGCAGACCTCGGGTGTGATACTACAACGCATTTGCACCGCCCAGCTATTTGAGAATTGTTTCACGACATGAACCCATCACCCCGCGCAGACCTTGAGGCGTTTCGGAAGGCAACCACTGCAAACGACGGCGACGGTGTGGTGTGGCTGGATGCGGCGGGACGGTCGGAAGGGGAAGTGAACCCCGGGGCGCGATTGTTCTCCGACCCGGTCGCCGTGGTGACGGGGAACCTAATGGATCCTGTGGATCGAGACCGGCTGCGCGCGGCGTTGGCGGAACTCAATCCGGAGCGAGGGGCATTGGCCGGAGCGGTGGACTATGACGGGAGCTTTCAATTCGGGGTGTACACGGATTACCTGACGTCACCGGCGAGCTTTGCGGGGCGCGCGGTTGAGGATTTGCCGCCGCCATTGGATCCGGCGCCCGAATTGCAGCCGGAGATGAGTCGTGGCCAGTTTTGTGACGCGGTTGCGCGGATCAAGGAATACATTGCCGCCGGAGATATCTACCAAGTGAACCTGGCTCAGCGTTTTTCCGGGGCGGGGATTTCAGGTGCGGCGGCGGTTCAGCTTTACCAGCGGCTGCGCGGGTATTCGCCAGCGCCGCGCGGGGCGTTTGTTTCGCTGCAGGGGCGGCAGTTGTTGAGTGCGTCGCCTGAGTTGTTTTTGGAGTTTGATCCGGAGACCCGGCGCTTGGTGACCCGTCCGATCAAGGGGACCCGTCCGCGGAGAAGCGATCAGGCGGCGGACGCGCAATCGCGAGAGGAGTTGTTGGCTTCGGAAAAAGAGCGGGCCGAGTTGATCATGATCACGGATCTGGAACGCAATGATCTGGGGCAGGTCTGCGAGTTCGGATCGGTCGCTGTTTCTGAAATCGCCTGTCTTGAGTCGTTCGAGCAGGTGTATCACCTGGTTTCCACGGTGGGCGGGACGCTGGCATCAGGCGTGGATGCGATTGACGCGATGGCCGCGTGTTATCCCGGCGGATCCATCACAGGAGCCCCGAAGAAGCGGGCGATGGAAATTATCGAGGAACTGGAACCGTGCCCGCGCGGCCCCTATACCGGCGCGATTGGGTTCTTTGGGGCCGACGGCAGTGCCGGATTTAACATTGCGATTCGCACGATGGTGGCCACCGAGGAGGAGATGTCATTCCATGTCGGCGCTGGGATTGTCGCCGACTCGGATCCCGCGGCTGAGTACGAGGAGACCTTGCACAAAGGCAAGGGGATGGCGCTCGCGTTGGGGCTGCCGTGGAGTGTGTGATGCTGGAGTGGGGGGGGCGCACCCTCGCAGGGAGGTGTAACACCGATCGATCAGGAGTTACGTGGTTGTGCCGCTGCGGTGGTCTTTATCCTTATCGTTATCCAAATCTTAATCGGAACGCAGCGACCCAGCTTGGTGCGCGCAGCGCAGGTGTTTGGATTGAGTCTGCGTTGCGTCGACGAGATAAGCCGTCCCGTTGGGACGAGTTCGGTGGTGATGCTGTGCCGGCGGTTGAAACCGCCGGCTAGCCGGTAAGCTGTCGCTTTGCGACGAGGAGAGTATGATGGGGCTTCGGTTCGTTGATGGCCCTCGGGAGCGACGGGCTCCTCACCGTCACCGGCTGGCCCTGCCGGGCTCTAGAGTTCGAGAGCTTGGCCTGGTTGTGGGATGAGGATCTCGCTGTCCGGAAGTTCGCGGCTGAGGGTTTGCTGGAACCAATCGAGAGCCGGGGTGTCACCGTGGACGAGGACGACTTTCTTTGGTCGTACGTCGGTGGCGAAGTGGACGAGTTCCTCGCGGGTGGCGTGGCCGCTGAAGTCGAAACGGTGGACGTCACAGTTGAGCGGCTCGGCTGGATAGCGGTGGTCGAGTTGGATTTGGTCGCCGCGGTCGGCTTCGAGGATTGCTCCGGCCGGCGACGCTGGGTCCGCGTAACCCACGAAGATGATCGAGTTTTTCGGATTCTTGAGGAACCCGCGAGCGAACTGATTCGACGTGGTCTTCTCAGTCATCATGCCGCTGGAAAGTGCGTAGATCCCGCCGGCTTGTGGGCGCAGCGGTGAGCGGTCGCGACGACGACGCATCTGCAAATCGACCTCACGCAGGATGCGGAACCCTTTGTTCTTGCGTCGGGTGGTCGCAGCGTGGCGGTCGAAGATAGTGGTCATTTTGGTGCTGAGCCCGCCCATGTGAAGTGGGGCATCGCGCAGCAGGCCGCGCTGTTTGCATCCGTGAAGAATGGTGAGCAATTCCTGGGTTTTGCCCATGGCGAAGACGGGAATCAGGACGGCGCCTCCGCGTTCGAGAGTTTCTTCGATGGCGTCGATGAGGCGGGTGATCTCCGAGCTGCGGGTGTAGTCCGGTCGGCGTTCGCTGGCACCGCGGGTTGTCTCCATTACGAGTGTGTCGACGTGATCGCGTGGGAAGTCGGCGGCCATTGAGATGGTTTGGTCTTCGAAGTGGACGTCGCCCGTGTAGAAGAGCGACTTGCCATCGTGCTCAAGGCGCACACCAACGCTGCCGAGAATGTGGCCGGCGTCGAAGAATTCGGCGGTGACTGGATCTTCATCGCGTCCGACGGAGAAGCGGTTGCGAGTTCTTGCGGGAAGCCAGAGCTTGGATTCTTCCTCGACGTCGTAGTGCTCGAAGAGCGGGTACTCCAGGATTTCCTCTTCGATGGCACGCGAGCGCATGACATTGACCGAGTTGTGGAGCAGTGCATCGGCCAAGTCGATGGTTTCGGGCGACATGTAGACATCGGCTTCCGGGTGTTCTTTTTGGAGTAGTGGGAGAGTGCCGACGTGGTCGAGGTGGGAGTGGGTGACGAAGATGGTGTCGATCATCCGGTCGCGCAGCAATGGGAAATCGGGCGTGCTGTCGAGTCCGTCTCGCTTCGGGTGCATGCCGCTATCGAGGACGATGTTGGTGCGTCCGCATTCGAGCAGGTACGAGTTGGATCCGATTTCGTTGCCGCGGGATAAGTTGGTGAATTTCATGGGATGATGACTGGGCCCTCGCCACAGTGGGGCATCAATAAACCCGCATGGCTTCGATGAAAGCGGAAATGTGGGTGGGTTTCGTCGCCGTGGAGCCGCGCAACTTTGCTGTCGCGGCTGGGTTTACTCGTTTCGCCCTGCGTAATCTGGTAAACCGGATACGCTCCCGATCCGCCCCCAAGACAAATTCCGACCATGGACATGACCCCACTGCCCCCGGCCCGCTGGTCGAATGAACTTGCAGCCCACCTGCTCAACCGAGCGGGGTTTGGTGCGCCGCCCGATGTGGTGGAGGCGGTTTTTCGAATGGGGCACCGGCGTGCGGTGCGGGCTTTGATGACTGGGGAGTTGCCGCTGAGGCCCTTGGGCGGTGTGGTTGTTGAGCCCGCCTGGTATCACCACGACGATGGCAAAGAGGCGGAGATCCGCGCCGAGCAAAAGGAGCTGCGGCAGCAGAAGCGTGAGGTGAAAGATTTCAGCGCTCGTGAGGTGATCACCAAACGTGAACGCGAACTGCGGCAGCAACTCAACCGGATGCGGCGTCAGCGCAGTACGGAGATGACGCGGTGGTGGTTCGAAACCATGCGCACGGCGAGCGACCCTTTGTTGGAGAAGATGACGCTTTTCTGGCACGGGCACTTTGCCACCAGCTTGGAGAAGGTGAATGAACCACGGCTGATGCTGCGCCAGAACATGACATTCCGCGAGCATGGCATGGGCGATGTGCGCGAGTTGACCAGGAAAATGGCGTACGACCCGGCCATGATGATCTACCTGGATATTCAGCAGAGCCATCGCAACAAACCAAACGAGAACTACGGGCGGGAGTTGCTTGAGTTGTTCACTCTGGGTGAGGGGAACTACACGGAAAAAGATATCAAGGAGGCCGCCCGTGCATTTACCGGGATCCGCTGGAACCGGGAAACCGATGTGGTGCGCATGAACCCGAAGCTCCACGATTCGGAGCCGAAGAAGTTCCTCGGTGAAGTGGGACGCCATGGGCCGGATGAGATTGTCGACATCATCTTTTCCCAGGATCGGGCGAGTGAATTCCTCGCACACAAGTTGCTGCGCTACTTTTTGGTCGATTCTCCGCCGCGTAGGATGGTGATGGCGCTGGCGCTTGAGATACGGCGGGTGAAGTACGACATGCGGCGCACATTGGGGGCGATGTTCTCCGCCGAGTGGTTTTTCCGCAGACCGTATGTCAGGGCGCAGATCAAGAGTCCGATAGAGTTTCTGACCCAGTTGATGATTCAACTCGAACTCGGTGATGTGCCGGAGAACCTGGTGATGCACTGCCAGAAGAGCTTGGGGCAGCAGTTGTTCCGGCCGCCGAACGTGGCGGGTTGGCCGGGCGGGAAGCTGTGGATTACCACAGACACGCTGCTCGAGCGCTACAACATTGCCGGCATCTTTTCCCGTGCGCACTGCGACCCGGATTATGCGGTGGAGGCGATGGGAGTGGTCGGGCGCAAGCGGCCGCAACTCAAGGACGGGGACAACGCGCGCCGCCGCAAGCGATTGCTGGCTCAACTGCGCAAGCAGGTGCCGCGTCCGGACATTGAGAAGATTGCGCCGCTGGAATTGCGCGCGCGTCCGGATCAGATGGTCGATGCGTTGGCGCAGCGCTTTTACCAGTTTCCGATGCGCCGCGAGGACCGTGATTCGTTTGTGGCATTTGCCGAGAGCCGGGTGGATGGCGGCAAGCCGCTGGCCGAAAAGGATCTGGCTGAGCTGGTTCATTTGATGCTTTCCACCCCGTATTACCAACTGACCTGAACGCACTATGAGCAAGAGAAGTAGCTATCAATCATTGGCGACCCGCAGGCGCTTTTTGCGCACGGGCTTGTTGGGTGCGGCGGCGGCCACCAGCGTGCCGGCCTTTCTTGAACGGACATTTGCGGGAATGCACCACGCGGCGGATGCGGCATCGGCCGTGCAAGGGGTGACCGGCAAGGACGGAACCATTCTGGTGGTGGTGCAGTTGGCTGGGGGGAATGACGGACTGAATACCGTCGTCCCGTGGGCGGACGATGCCTATTACCAGGCGCGGAAGAAGATCGCGATCCCGCAGAACCAGGTGCTCAAGGTGAACGATCAGATCGGCTTTGCTCCGGCGGTGAAGTATTTCCACGAGGCCTTCGACAATGGCGAGCTCGCGCTGGTTCAAGGCGTGGGCTACCCGAACCCAAACCGATCGCACTTCCGCTCGACCGAGATTTGGGAGCAGGCCACCGCCGCGGATAAGACCGCACACACCGGGTGGCTCGGCCGCTATTTCGACAATGCGTGCGACGGCGAGGACCCGGTGCCGGGGATCGCACTGACCAATCAGAAGCCGGACAGCTTTGTCGCCGCCCGCAAGCAGGGGATCACCTTGGATGCCCCGGAGTTGTACAAGTGGGTGGATGGCGGTGAGGGAGGGGCGCGGCGCAGTGAGGTTTTTGATCATTTGAACGCACCGGATGACGAGCAGGATGGAGCATCGACCGGGCAGATGACCTCGGGTGTGAAAAAGGACACGGGGATCCATTCGGCGGGTGAGGCGTTGGACTTTCTTGAGCGTACGGCGCTCGACGCGCGGTTGAGCTCTGACAAGGTCGGCGAGATCGTACGCAAATCGAAGTCGAAGATCAGCTACCCCGGCACTCCGATCGGGCGCAATTTGCAGCTGATTAGCCGGATGATCGAGGGAGGTCTATCGACGCGGGTTTACTATGCCAGCCACGGTGGGTTCGATACGCATAACAACCAGCGGGGAGCGCATCCGGCGCGGTTGGGCCAGCTCGATCAGGCGCTGCGGGCATTTTTCAAAGACCTCAAGGCACAGGGGAACTACGAGCGGGTCGTGTTGATGACGTTTAGTGAGTTTGGTCGGCGCGTGGCGGAAAATGCCAATGCCGGCACCGATCACGGAGCCGCCGCCCCTTTGTTTTTGATGGGAGGTGGAGTGAAGGGCGGAATCGTAGGCGACCACCCGAGCCTGACTGATCTCCACCGCGGCGACCTCAAGTTCTCGGTCGATTTCAGGTCGGTCTATGCGTCGTTGCTGGAGCAATGGCTGGGCACGAACAGCGAGGCTGTGTTGCGGGGGAAGTTCAAGCCGCTGGATTTGATCCGCAGAGGGTGAGGGCGGGGCTTTGGTTGATCCGCCGGTTTCGGAGGTGGGATGTGGAGGTTCTGCCGCCCCGTTGGGGCTTGGTTGTATTTTTCGGATGATTCCCATGGCGTTGCCATGGGCTGCGTTGGGATGCACCTCCGGTGCGTGGGGAGAGGTGGTGTCCTCAGGGGCGAGTGGTTGGGAGTGGTCGCTGTGCTCCTGTGGGCTTGGAGGCCGGGTGAAATCCGGCGGTCCGATGGGATGATCGGTTGTCGGGCTGGATCGTTGGTTTGATGGCAACAAGGAGTACGTGGAGTTACAAAACGGCGCGAATGCGGAGATGTGGGAGTGCAGCGAGAATCGCTGCTTTGGATTGGTAGGTGCGTGTGGCGGTGAGTGGGGTGACGGTGTCCTCACCGTCGAGGGGTGAAAGCGGTCGCTGCGCTCCGGTGGGGGTAGGAGGCCGGGTGAAATCCGGCGGTCCGAGGGGTGGCCCGCTGGTGGATCGCACAAAAAAAAGCAGGCGACCGGATGGCCGCCTGCTTGGGTGATTCGGGGAATCAGATGGTGTGATCGGTTACTTCTTCAGTGCGTAGGCGATTTCGTAGATGGACGGGGCGGTGCCGGTCCACTCGATCTTGATCTCGAAGATGTGGTCGTGCTGGGCGGTGTTGAGCTCGTTGAGGCTCTTGCTCAATGTACCGAGCTGTTGCCACTGATCGGCACCGGTGCGGACCATGACTTTGGCGTTTGAGATCGCGTTGCCGTCCTGGACGATGTTGATCTGTTTGAGGCGGGTGTCTTCGCTGAGTTTGTAGCTGATCGAGCCGCTCTTGATCTTACCGTCCTGTGTGTTCGGGCGGTACGACGTGGTGAGGTCACCGTCGACCATCATTTCCGGTCCGTGGCCTTTGAGCTCGATCGGGTTCGAGACGTAGGTCGGGTCGTTGGTGGTACGGATGTAGGCGCCGTCGTTGATCAACACCTCCGAGATCCGGATCCATCGGTGTGGATAGGTCTTGGTAGCGAGGATGCGGAAGTAACGTGCCTTCATGCCGAGGTTTTCCCCTTCGAGGTAGGAATGGGAGATCGGGATGATGCCGTCGGACAAGCTTCCGTGTTTGTAGCCGTTGTCCTGTGGCTTTGCATCGCGGTCGTCCGTCTTGCTCGCGGTGGTGAACGCATCGCGCCAGTTCTTGCCATCGAGGCTGAGCTGGAACTTCGCATCGCGCACGTGGTCGGTGTCGGTGTCGAAGACGACGTACTTCAAGTTGTCGATGTCGAGCACCTGGCCGAGGTCGTAGACGATAGCGTCGCCTTCGTTGAACCCACGGTTGAAGAACACGGTGGTGGTGAAGTCGCCGTCGAAGGCTTGTTCTGGTTTGCTGTTATTGTAGATCTCCGCGTGGCCTTTCACATAGCGGACCGGGTGGATCTCGTTTGAGAGCACCTCAAAGCGCTGGATGCCGGTGGTGACTGGTTGTTTGGTGTGGTTGACCAAGCGGACAAAGCGGGCGTCCGGAAGGGCGTTGCCGTTGACTTTGCTCCACTCCACCGCGTTGGCGGATGCCTCGACAGTCAGTTGTTTGTTGGTCACCTGCGAGCGGATCTTCTTCAGGTCCTTGATGCGGTCGAGTTTGATGCCGATGAACTGACCAGGCTTCAAGGTGATGCGCTTGGTAGGTTCGAGCACGGCGCGCTCCGGCGTGACCGCGACCTTCAACTGGGCGTCTGTGTTGGTGAATGCATCGCGCAGCGACTTCTTCACCGGTGGGGTGACGCTGAACTCCTTCACCGCCCACCACTTGGCGGTTTGTTCGAGGTTGCGGATCCGCAATGCCTTGGCGGTGATGTCCGACTCGCTGGCATCGAATGTCAGGGTCGGCGCACTCTTTTTGAAGGTATGAAGCGGCTGCCAGTTGGTGCCGTCGGCGGAGTATTCCAGTGCCGCGCGGTTGATCTTATCGCCCGCGGCCTGGACGAACTTCACGGTGCCGATCTTCTGTGGTTGGGCGAAGTCGGCGCGAATGAAGGCATCGGCAGGAATTCCGTCGCGGTTTGGGTTTTCGTATGGATTCTTGGCAAAGCTCGGGCCGGAGGTCGGGCTGCCATCGGTGATGTCCTTCAAGCTGCCGCCCATTTTGATTCCAATGTTCTCCGACGCGGTGGCGGTGAGTTGGTAATCCTGCTGGCTGGCAGCGGCCTCCTCATTGACGAGGATTTCGCGCACGCCGAGCCACGTGTTGGCCTTTGGTTTGGTGGCGACCAGTCGGACGCCGCGCACCTCGAGGTCGAGGTTTTCAGCCTTCACCTGGGTTGGCAGTTGGTAGGTTTGTCCGTCGAGCGGTTTCCAGTTTTCGCCGTCCTTGGTGATTTCGATGCGTGCTTCGGCAAAGGTGTCCTTCGGGTTGGCGGTGGTGCCGACGAGGAACTCAACGCGCTCCAGATGGATTGGGTTGTTGTACTGGATGCCGATGTAGTCGCCGCTGGCGATGGACGTCGGGGATTTGTAGACTACGCCGGTCTTGGCATCGCCGTCGCGCAGTGCGCTGAGCTTGCCTTGTGGCGCGTCGCTGCGGTTGGTGATGTACGTTTCGATGACCTTGCTCGGGTCGACGATCGACGAGACCACGCTATTGAGGTGTTTGCCGAGGTCTTTGATGAACGGAACGATGTGCTGCACACCGACCTGCGCGTTTTGGTAATGGCTCACATACCAGAACTTGTAGGTTTTCGATTTCTCGAATGCCGCGTGAGCGGTCGAGTAGTAATTCCAGATTGCGTCCTTGTTGCCATCCATCGAGGCATCCAGGCACTTGAGGTAGTTGATGGCGGCGGTGGTGGTGTCTTGCCAGCAATCGAGCCAGTAGATGATCTGGTCGCGGGTGCGTGGGTTGCCCGGGTTCTCCTTGTAGTAAGCGGCGGCTTGTTGTAGCGCCTCGAACTCGGAAATCAGCGATGCGATCGCAGCTTTGTCCACGTTGCCGGACTTCAATTGCTGGCGCAACGCGTTGAGTTGGGGCGCGAGCTCCACCGACTCCTGCAGTGCACGCACGCGGCCGTCCATGTTCTGGTTGATCATGTGGCGGCTGATCGTGCGCAGAGCGGTCGACGCTTTGGTTTCCTCCGCCGTCCCGTGGTTCATGTACTTGAACGAATCGTGCCAGTTCTGGTCGGCCTGGGCCTTGTCGTCCCAGACATTCCAGCCGTAGTCGGCGATGGCGAAGAGCGCGGACTTGTTCGCCTCGGCTTGTTGCATCGGGTTGAGCACGATGCCGGCGATGTTGTTCGGGTTCACGCCCGGGTGGAGGAAGGTGTCGTTACCTCCCATGATCAAGTGCTGCTTCGAGTTGTCGCTGCACGGCCAGTTGATCCACAGGTATGGCGGGCGACCTTCGAGTCCCGGTGAGCTGATGTTGTTCTTGAAGTTCGAGGTGAACCCCTCACTGACTTCACCCCAGATGCGGCCGCCGGTCATGATGATGGAGACCGATTGCGGCGCTTGGTTGACCACTTTGAGCTGCGGCGACGAGCCATTGCCCATGTAGTCGTTCGAGCAGAATGGGAGGTCGGTGACGAGGTCCGGGTAGGATTGGTTCTTCTGCTCGATCAACCAGTTGGTCAGATCATTGAGCAACTTGACGTAGGTTTCCGGGCCTTGTGGTGGCACGCCGGCGTCGTCCGCCAGGATGCTGAAGGCACGGACGTCGTTTTCAAGAAGCTGAACGAACTTCGCTTTAATGATGTCGAGGTCGTGCTGGTAGTTTGCTTCGGTGTCGAAGCGGATCGCGCTGTGCATGAACGGATGCAGCGCATAGACGTATTTGTTTTTCGTCTCGTTGCCGACCTGGGCGAGCTTCTTGATCTCAGCCAGTTCTTTTTCCGGGTAGAGTTCGCGCCACTTCTTGTTGTGGTAGATGTCGTCCTTGGGCGCGAAGAAGTAGGTGTTGAGTTTGTAATCGCCGCCGAAGCGCATCAACTCGGCGCGGTCTTCATTGCTCCATGGGTTGCCGTAGTAGCCTTCGATGAACCCGCGGTGCTTGACGTTGGAGTAGTCGTCGATGCGCAGTTCGGTGATCTGGCGGTTGTCGATCTGGTTGAAGATGTGCTTCAGCGTGGTGATGCCGTAGAAGGCACTGTCCGTGTCGTCGCCGAGCACGCCGATGACGTTGTCGGCGATCGAGACGATGTGGGAGTCGTTCTTGTCGAAGAACGTTTCCTGGTGGGATACCTTGGAATTGAAATACTGGTCAACGGCGCCACCTGACTGGTTGATCCCGACGAGAATGTTGGTCTTGCCGGGGACGAGCTTCGGGCTGGTGGTGAATGTGATGCCGTGGGCTTTGAGGACCTTGGCGAGGCGCTTTTTGGTGTAGCTGTCGATGCCCTGTTCCAGCACGACGTTGACGTCCTTGCTGATTTGGAAGGTTTGCTCGCGGTATTCGATTTGCTGCGGGCGCGGGTAGATCTCGAATGGGGCGTTGGCAAACGCGGCACCGGTTGTCAGGGCAAACCCCAGAACAAGAGCGGATGTCTTTCGTGTCTTCATGTCGTTGTCGTTTTCGAGGTGTGATTGGCGGTTGGAGTTGGTGGGGGATTCCGCCGGGGGCACCGCATGTGTCGCGCTCTGTTGTGGGAGCGGGCGGTGGTTGGGTGGCCGGCTGGCGCCTCCTGTTGTTTCAAGGCACCAGCCGGTGGGTAAACGCAGAGTTCGCCTTAAAGCGACTTCGCCTGGTCGAGGCGGACGTGGTTGTTCATCAGATCGGTGACCTTGATGCCTTCGCCGTCGTTCATGGCGTCCATCTTGCGGACGGTGGCCTCCATGCCGTGGATGGCGGCGAGGACGTCTCCGGTGTGGCCGGTTTCCGAGATGGTGTGCATGTTGCGGATTGGGAAGCCAATCGAGGCGGCGGCGCAGTCGAAGCCGGCGAGAGCTGCGGCCATGGCGTCGGTGCCGGTGTCGCGTCCGGACATGTCACGCTGGAGCGGGATCTCGTTTTCGAGGCAGGCTTGTTCGATCAGGCTATTGAGGTAATCGCTGGTGATCGCGCCGGTGGTGATGGTGAAGCCTTTGCCCATGCTGAGTGTGTTCATGCGCTTGGCGCTGATGCCCGGGGCGGCGTCGTAGTCGTGGTTCACGTCTGTGCCGATGAGGATGTCCGGCACGAGCTCACCAGCGATGGCGGTTGCGCCGAAGCGACCGATCTCCTCGTGGGTGGCGATCGTAAAGAGCATGCGCACGTTCTTCAGCGGGTTCTTGGCAATGCGCTCGGCGAGTTCCGCCACGGTGAAGCAGCCGAGACCGTTGTCGAGGTAGGCTCCGTAGAACGAATCCGGTGCGAAGCCGCGCTTGATCGGGCGGTCGAAAATGATCGGGTCACCGGCCTTGATGCCGAGTTCTTCGAGCTTCTCTTTGGCCTTTTCTCCGTGCATCTGGAGCTCAACGTAGAGCATTTCCGGCTTGATGCCCTTTTCGCCGGTGCGGGTAGGGATGTCGGCGAAATGGATTGCGCCGAGTGCTTCGATGGTGCCGCCTTCGATCACTTTGTACTCGCCCGGCTTTTCCGGGTTCTGAGGGAAGAGCTTCACCTCATGGCCAACGAGCACATTCGGGATGAAGCTGTCGCTGTTGATCCAGATCTTGCCATCGTCGCTGATCTTGCGCACCTGCATGCGGATCTTATCAGCGTGGCCCACGACCATCACGGTCGGCAGGTCGAGGTCGTTCGGGTGAGTGTCGAGGACGATGCCCGCGTTGCCTTTGAACTGATGGATCGCCCAGCTGTCGTGCTTGATCTTTTCGAAGTGCGGTTTGATCACGCCGTAGCTCATCGCGGCTTCGAGGCCGATCGGGGACGGTGCGGCGAGGATCTCGCGCATGAAGTTGAACTGCTTCTCCGGCATGGACTTTTCCCATGCTGCTTTGGTCTTCTTCTTGGTAGGCATAGCTTTTCTGAATTCGATCGATTGGTGGGCTGCCGGGCTGGCGCCATTACGGCAACGTACACGTCTGATCATTCATTGGAGGGAGAAATTCGGGAACTTTTGGCGAACCTGCGGAAAATTGAGTGTGGTGGAGTGTCAAAAGATCGGGCGGGTGAGAGGATTTTGGTCGGCTAATCCGGCGTGCTTTGTTAGCCTGTAGGGATGAAAAATATCGTTGCCGCTGTCGATTTTTCTGATGTCACTCCCCAAGTGCTCGCGGTGGCTCGCGAGCAGGCCGAGGCATTCGGAGCCAACCTGCATTTGGTACATGCCGTGGATCCGGGGCCATCTTACGAGATTTATGGGTTTTCTCCGTCTGAGATGCCGGTCAACCCGTGGCTGGACAAGGCATTGGAGAATGCCAAAGACCGTCTGGAGAAGGTCGCGAAAGACGTCGGACTGCCCGAGGGACGCGTGCGTGTGCATTACATCGCCTCGATGCCTACCGACGGCATCATGCGGGTGGCCAAGGATGTGACGGCTGATTTGATTGTCGTCGGGTCCCACGGTCACAACCTTCTGGGGTCTATCCTTCTGGGTAGTTGTGCCCAGGGAATCGTGCGCCGCGCTGAGTATCCCGCATTGATTGTGCCCGTCGGTAAGAAGTAGGTCGGGGGGCAATGTGACAAAATCTTAGGCTCACCCGCGGCGAATTGCGTAGCGGTTGGGAATGGGGTGATCCAACATAATGGCATTTTTCGTCGTGAGCGATTCTACCAAAAGTAATCAACAAGAAGAATCCGATAAGATTCGCTCGAAATGGACGAAGCTGGTCTATGTCGCGGCGCTGGCTGCAGCGGTCGGTGCGGCGGTGTGGGAGTTCTCCAGATCGGGGAACCCAATGTCGCGCGAGGCCAAGGGGGCTCGGATTGCAGCGGCCATCGAGGCGACTGGTAAGGCGAAGCTTGCGATGAAGCCCGAGCTCGATGCCGCAGGCGTGGCGGCGGGCGATCCCGTGTTCCTGCGCGTGTTCAAAGAGAGCAGCGAGATGGAGCTGTGGATGCAGCCAGGGGGCGAGGGCGAGTATGTGTTGGTGAAGAACTACCCGGTGGCGAAGTGGTCTGGGGAGCTTGGCCCGAAGCTTGCCGAGGGCGATTATCAGGCGCCGGAGGGGGTGTATTTTACCAATCGGGGGAGTCTCAATCCGTTCTCAAAGTACCATCTCTCGTTCAACATCAATTACCCGAACGCATATGACAAGGCACACGGGCGGACGGGCAGTTTCATCATGGTGCACGGCAGTAATGTGTCGATCGGATGTTATGCGATGACGGATCCGGCGATTGAGGAGATTTACGGGTTGGTTGAGGATGCGTTGAAGAACGGTCAGAATGAAGTGTCGGTGCATTGTTTCCCATTCCGCATGACGCCTGAGCGGTTGCAAAAGGCGGCGGCGATGGAGGGTGAGCAGAAGTGGGAAGAGTTTTGGCGCGATGAGTTGGTGCCGGTTTACGAGGCATTTGAGGACACGCGTCAGCCGCCGGTGGTGAGGGTTGAGGACAAGAGGTACGTGGTGGAGTGAGTTTTTTTTGGAGGGGCAGGTAAACCGTCCCTTCGGGACGAGTGGCTTTTTGTGGCATCACCTCCACCGGTTGAAACCGGTGGCTAGCCAGTAAGTGGTCGCGCTGCGACCTGATCCGACGGGCGGCTCTAGTCTTGCGTGATCCGTTGGGGGAGATCGGCAGAGGTCTGATGCGACGGATGCTGCGGTGGTGACGGTGGTGACGGTGGGCTTATTGGTGTTGATGAGCGAACGCCTAAGTCTGCGTCGCGGAGCGACGTGTTACCGGATAGCCTGCGGTTTTAACCGCAGGAACGTGGAGACATCCGCCGCAGTCGTCCCGAAGGGACGGTTTACCCGGGGGAGGGAATCAGCGCGCGGTGCGCGGAGGTGTTGGTGGCCGTATGGGAAAACGGCGGTCCATGGAGGTTGCCGTTCGGCGAGAATCGATAGCGCTTCTGACGGCTTAGCCCTTGTCCGGTGTCGGGGTGGGAGCTTGGTGGACCGTGATCTGGGTGAATGGCACGTTCCACTGGTGTTCGTTGCAGACGTCGACACAGAGTCGCTGGATGGCGCGGCGCAGGATGTGGTAGCGCGATGCCACATCACCTGAGAAGTCGGCAAGGACTTCATAATCGAGGGAGGATGCTCCGGCGGAGCTGAATTCGACCGAGATGTGAATGATGGCCTCCGCGGGTACGATTTCCGCCAATCCCTCTTCGATGGCTTTGGCGAAGATGCCCGGGACTTCGTGGGTGCTGATGTCCTGGTGGATGTAGTCGATGCCGAAAGTGGATTTGAGGCGGAAGTTTTTCGACAAGTTTTCCGGCGCCATTTCGAGGAACTGCTGCGATGGGATGAGCTTGCGGCTTCCGCCTTTGCGCAGGATGTGAACGTACTCCGGGGTTTGTTCGATGACTTTAGCCAGTCGTTCGTCATCGAACAAAATCCAGTCGCCGGCTTCGCATGGGAACCAAAGTTCGCCGGTAGCCGGACGCGAGCGCATGCTGAGCAGATTGTCGATTGGAAGGCGGACAAGTCCTCCTTTCAGCGTGGGGTTGGTGAAGTCGGTGTAAACGTGGATCTTCCCAACCTTCCACGGGATGCCGTCGATGAGTACCCGCTCGCCTTCGCGTACTGGTCCGAGGTTGAGCATCAACTTGGCCTGATCGTAGTAACGGGGGAGCGTGTGTTTGCTTCCCCATGCGATCGCTCCGAGGAAGAGCAAAGTCACGACTAGCAGTACCCAGTCATTGGTCAGGTAGAGGATGAAGACGAAGACCAGGATGGCTGCGAGAATCCCTGCAACATGGAATCCGAGATCGAGACTTTTGATGTAGAAGCTGTCCGAGGTTCTGCGATGTACCGGGCTGTATTTGCGGAACATCGCATAGCCACGGCGGAAGATCAGCAGAGTGACTATGCAGCCGATGATGGCGTAGAGGAGGTTTTTGCCGCGGGTGCGGAAGAAGTTTTGGATTCCGGTGGTGGCTCGGACCCAGAGCGATTCGGTGGAGTTGTTGAGGTCGGCTAGGCGGTCATTGGCGATGGCGATTTCCAGCTCGGTTTCATCGAGATGTTCCTGCCAGACGGCGCGTTGTTCGTTGAGTCGGTCGACGACGTCTTGTGGTGGGTTTTGAGCGAGTTTGCGGTCGATTGCGGTGACGACGCGTGTGGCGGTTGCGCGTTGGTCATCGAGGATGGCGAGTCGACGGCGTAGCGACTCGATTTTCCTGGGTTCGAGAGTGGCGTCTTTGAGTTCGCTGATGACCGGGGCGACGAGTTCCCTGATTTCCTGTTCGAGGGTGAGGGTTTCCTGTTGGGCGTCTGACGATTCGTCGAGCTCGATTTTGGTGGCGGAGGAAAGGAACCAGTTTTTGAGTCGGCGCAGTTCGCGTTCGGTTTGGTCGATTTCTTCCGCGAGTTCGAGCAGTTCTGGTGGGGCCAGGTTGCTTTTACGTTGGCTCTCGAGCTTTTTGAGCTTGGCCTCGGTTTCCGAGATCGACTTGGAGAGGTCTTCGAGCAGCGACGTCTTTTTCGCCGTCTCCTGTGGCGTGGGTGTGGCTTCGGGTTGCTGGGCCTTCGTGGCCGGGACGGCTGCTAGAAGAAAAACCACCCCAAAAGCCAGCGCGAGCCACACGTGGAAACGATGGCTGTGACTAGGTGATGGGTTGGATGAGGTGGCGTGCATTGATGGAGGATGGGGACGGATTAGTCCGTGTGGATGGGTGGCTTCCAGCGCAGCTTTTTCTCCACCGACGAGACAATCATCGCGGCGATGTCCTTGCCGGTGGCTGTTTCGATGCCTTCGAGTCCAGGTGACGAGTTGACTTCCAAAAGCAGAGGGCCGGTTGCCGAGCGGATGATGTCCACTCCGGCCACACTGAGGCCCAGTGTTTTCGCGGCTTTGACGGCGAGCGAACGTTCTTCAGCGGTGAGGCGCACGACCCGGGCGCTGGCGCCGAGGTGGATGTTGGCGCGGAACTCACCTGGAGGGGCCGAGCGCTCGATGGCGGCGACGACCTTGCCGTCGATCACAAAGCAGCGCAGGTCTTTGCCGTCGGCCTCTTTGATGAACTTTTGCACCAGCAGGTTGGCGCGGAGGGACTTGAATGCGTTGATCACACTCTCGGCGGCCTTGCGGGTTTCCGCGAGCACGACGCCTTTGCCCTGGGTGCCTTCCAAGAGCTTCACGATCAGCGGTGCGCCGCCGACCATGTCGATCAGGTCGGTGGTATCGATCGGTGAATTGGCAAAGCCGGTGGTCGGAATCTGGATCCCGTTCTTGAGCATCAACTGCAGCGAGTACAGCTTGTCCCGGGACTGGGTGATCGCCGCAGATGAGTTCACGGTTTGGATTCCCATGCTCTCGAAGTGGCGGGTCAGCGCCGTGCCGTAGAATGTCATGCTCGGGCGGATGCGCGTGATCACGGCATCCAGATCATTCAGCAGCGAGCCACCGCGGTAGTGAGCCTCCGGCTCGGTGGCATCAAGCTTCATGTAGCACTGCTTGATGTTAAGGAAGAGCATCTCGTGACCGCGCTCGCCGCCGGCTTCAAGGATGCGCTGGTTGCTGTAGAGCTTTTTATCGCTCGCCAGCAGACCGATCTTTAAGCCGGTGCGTGGCGGCTCCTTGGTGTCGTAGAGATCCTCGATTTCCTGAGCGGTGCGCGCGCCCTGGGTAAAGCTCAGCGATGGGTCGACGATGAGCCTACCGTTCATCGCCTGACGACCGAGCAGCATGCGGTAACCCATGGAGTCGCGGTTGGCGAGGGTGAGCTCAATCTCCCATGTTTGCTCACCGATGGTCAGCGGGGTGCTGATAACGTAGCGTTTCTCAGGGATGCCGCTCGAACTGCGAACGGTGCGCTTGTCGACGACCGGGCGCTCGCAACGAATCGACGTGCGTTGGTCGTTTTGGACCGGATGAAGCTCGAAAGAAACCCAGCGCTGGCCGTTGCGGCGGAACGCCTGGATGTTGAAGGCATGGATCGACGACGTCTTGGCGCCGGAGTCGATGCGGGCTTTGATGGCAGGTGCGCCGATCTCGGGGAGGGCGCACCATTCTTCGCTGCCAATGATGGTTTTCTGATTCGAGTTCATCGGTTGGGAGTTGGGCTGCGGGACTAGGCGAAGAGATCGCCGAGGTCGTCCTGAGCGGGTGCCGGGAGTGGCTTCTCAGGCTTCTTCGCTGGTGGTTCTGGTTGAGAGTCGTCTTCGGATGGAGTGCTCTCAGGCTCGATGGCTTCTGGTTCTGGAGTCGATTCCGGTACGTCTGTGGCGGCGATTTCAGCCGCTGGAGAGGTTGCGATTTCTGGCTCGATCGTGAGAGGTTGTGCCGTTTCGACCTCAGGCTCCGTGAGCGCAGGTTCGCTGGCTGCGACGGGTTCTGGCTGCTGGGGCTGTGTGATGTTTGGCGTCGAGGGTACGCTAGGTTGGGCGGTTGTAGCAACCTCTGGATCCACGGATGCGAGAGGTTCTACCAAATGCCCCGGAAGCGGGAACACGCGGTCGTAGATGCCGGGGGCGATCTGAGCTGTCGTCTCATAGCCAGCAAACATCATCTCGAGTTTTGCGTCGATGTTGTCAATGTGGTGCAACGCGATGGCTTCCGGCGTGCGTGGCAGCACTGGCGAGCCGAACTCATGGGTGCCGTGGTGCGAGCCAATGAGGTGCAGCAAGTGGAGTCGTGCCTCTTCGCTCGATGGCGTGATTGTTTTCCACTCGGCGGGTGCGTCCGGTGAATCGACTGCGCTGTGCCAGAGTTTGTTGGCCACTTCGATGCCGATCGGGATGTGTCCGAGCAGTTCGCCGCTGAGTTGGAATGGCATGGTGAAGCCGTCCTCCGGGTAGGCGTTCTCCCACAGCTTGCCGCAATCGTGGAGCAGGATGCCGACCTGGAGCAGGTCGCGGTTGAGGCGTGGGTAGGCTTCGCAGAGGCTATCGGCGGTGCGCATCATTTGGGCGACGTGTTCGACCAGTCCCCCGCGGCGTGCGTGGTGGTTGCGGCGTGCGGCGGCGGTGCGGCGCATGTGGGAGCCGTGGCGAGCGATGAACAAATCGGCCACTGCCTTGAGGCGTGGGTCGGCGACTTGGCTGATGTAGTGGAGAATCGTGGCCCAGTCGCTGTCTTGTTTGGCTCTGAGTTCTCCGGTGCCGGCGAGCAGGCGGTCTGTGGCGTCTTCGTCGAGCTTGGCTGCGGTCCAGTCGCGGCAATCGACGCCGTATTGTGAGGTTGACCAGCCGCCGGTCACGGCGATGAAATCATTCGGGGCGAGGCGACCAGATTCCGCGGCGGCGAAGCCCGGGGTGTCCTGCCACGCTTTAAGTGTGACCTGGTCGGTCGCGTCGCGCAGCGTGATTTCATAGTACGGCTTGCCCGTCTTGGTCTGCTTCTCCACGATGGACTCAATCTGGCAGTGCACGGTGGCGGGGACGGTCTGCTCGGCGCAGGCGGATTTTGCAGCGGAAATCGAAAGGGGGGCGTCGGAAATGGAATCGTAGCTCATTGCTGCGAATCTGAAGCCAGAGTTCGCCTCGGATCAATGGCAATCAGCGATCGGATGAACAAATCCCAGAACGATCGCAACTTCCACTTGCCAGATCAGGAATTGAGGGTAGTTTCAACGCTCCAAGACGGAGAGATGGCTGAGTCCGGTCGAAGGCACTCGACTCGAAATCGAGCGTGGCAGCGATGTCACCGTGGGTTCGAATCCCACTCTCTCCGCCACTTTTATATAAAGACCTACCGCAGAGCTTACGGGCCACGGTAGGTCTTTTTTTGTGTTGGGATTCGAACCCACGTTCTGGAAGAACGGTTCGATCCCACAAGGATTGTGGCAAGCGCCGAGGGACGAGGCGCAATCCCACTCTCTCCGCCACTTTTATATCAAGACCTGCCGCAGAGCTCACGGGGTACGTGCGTTTCGCGGGTGAGGTGTGGCGGAGATGACGGTGTGGTGGCCTGCGGGTGGATTGGTTGGTTCGCCGACGGTTGTTGGTAGTGTGCCAAAGCTTCTGCAAAAAGGGTCATGATGATTGATTAGGTTTTTAACAAAACAAGAACCCCTAATCGTCACACCATGACCCCACGACCAGATAAGACCACAACGCCGCAGTTGAAAAGTATTCTTGCCGAGCAGGAAGATTTTCTGAGGCCCTTGGTTCAGAAATTGATGCAGGAGATGCTCGAAGAAGAAATGAACGAGACACTCCAGGCGGTAAAATCAGAACGCAGCGACAGACGCCGAGGTTATCGCAGCGGCAGTTATCAACGCAGTCTCCTGACACGGGTAGGAAGGATCGAGCTGCGCGTCCCTCAAGATCGCGACGGACTCTTCAGCACCGAGATCTTCGATCGCTATCAACGCAGCGAGAAGGCTTTGGTAAGCACCCTGATCGAAATGTACGTGCAGGGCGTCTCGACACGTAAAGTCGCGCAGATCACCGAGGAGCTCTGCGGTCACCGGGTCAGCGCCAGTGTGGTAAGCAGGCTGAACAAAACGTTGGACGAAGAGCTTGAGAACTTTGCCCGACGCAAGCTCAACCACGCTTATCCTTACCTCATCCTGGATGCCCGCTACGAAAAGGTTCGAGAGAACGGCGTGGTGCGCAGCCAGGCTGTGTTGATCGCCATTGGCATCAGTTGGGATGGCCGACGGGAGGTCCTTGCTACCGAGCTCGATCAAAGGGAAAGCGGAAGCAGCTGGAAGAACTTCCTACTTCAACTCAAGCAACGCGGACTGACGGGTGTTGAGTTCTGCGTGACTGATAACCATGCCGGCCTGCGACGAGCTATCAGCGAAGTGCTTCCCGAGGCGCTGTGGCAACGCTGCTACGTCCACTTCCTTCGCAACGCTCTTGATCATCTACCTCGCAAGCATGACGACGACTGCTGCACCGAGCTGCGCTGGATCTATGACCGTCGAGACATCAATGAAGCGCGTCAGGATCTGCGGGCATGGTTGGCGAAGTGGGGAGGCAAATACCACAAGCTCTGTGACTGGGTCGAAAGTGAGATCGAAGAAACGCTCACCTTTTATCGACTTCCCAGAGAGCATCACAAGCATCTCAAAAGCACGAATATGCTCGAGCGACTCAATGAGGAGATTAAGCGTCGTACGCACATTATCCGAACCTTCCCCAACCAGGCTGCAGCCCAACGTTTAATCCGGGCTGTCACGCATCAAGTCCATGAGCAGTGGATCGATCAACACCGCTACCTGAACATGGATCACCTCAAAGAAGCCCAAAAGCTCAGCCTTACTTCAAATCAAACGTCCGCAGCCTGATCATCATCCATCAAACCCTTTTTGCAGAACTTGACGTACATAACCCGGTTGTTGGCTTGGCCGGATTGGTTGGTCGGTCGGGGATCCCAGGGTGATGTCGCCTGAGGCTCCTTTCACCGCTGGGCTGGTTTGCGTTTCCCCTTTGGGGAAAGGGGATGGGCTTGAAAAGGCGGAAGCCCCCCCGGTTCGACGGCAGGAATGCCGTCCCACCAGCGCTGCGCGTGCATGGAACGGGCGGGGATGGGTGATCTTCTTCGCTGTCACTCGGATCAGGATTTGGATAGGGATAAAGATAACGAATGCAAGGCTCACGCGAAGCATATGGAGCGACCACACTCATGTGGTCGGCGGACAGGGATGGCTTTGAAATAGGGGGAGCCCTCCGGTTCGACGGTAGGAATGCCGTCCCACCAGCGCTGCGCGCGCAAGGATCGGGCGGGGATGGGTGATCTTCTTCGCTGTCACTCGGATTAGGATTTGGATAAGGATAAAGATAACGAATGCAGGGCTCACGCGAAGCGTATGGAGCGACCACACTCATGTGGTCGGCGGACGGAGATGGTTTTTGAAATGGCGGAAGCCCTCCGATTCGACTGCAGGAATGCCGTCCCTCCAGCGCTGCGCGTGCATGGAACGGGCGGGGATGGATGACCTTCTTCGCTATCGGTATCAGCAATCAGCAATCAGCCAAGAGATCGGAGTGGTTGCTGGGATCAGTTACAAAAATCGGGCGAGTTTCTCATTTGAATTAGGTGTGGGGCGTGTACAGCTTTGCCCGACTCATGACAGATGCCGTATTAGAGACCCCGAAGGATGCCAGCCGCTGGAGGCTTGGGTTGTTGATGTTTTTGCTGGGAGGTTGTGGTCTGGCGTATGAGTACACCTTGAGCAAGATTGCTGCGGACCTGTTAGGTAACTCGGTTCAGCAATGGGCCACGATTATCGCAACGATGCTTTTTGCGATGGGAGTAGGGGCCGAGTGGCAGAAGCGGATCGATCAGGATCAGGTTTCTAGCCGTTTGGTGGATTCCCAGATGATCCTGGCGTTGGTCGGCGGATTCGGGCCGTTGTTGATGGTCTACAGCTTCTCGCTTCTGGCGGATTATTACATTTTGGTCCAATACGGGCTGGCGCTGGTGGTGGGCACGTTGATCGGGTTCGAGATCCCATTGATCATGCGGCTCAACGAGGATGAGGACCCTGAAATGCGTGTGAACCTGGCGCGGGTTTTGAAGATGGATTACATCGGTGCGCTGGTGGGGGCGCTGGTCTGGACGTTTCTATTTGTCCGTTACATGAGCATTTCCCAAGTGAGTTTTGCACTTGGGCTGGTGACGGTTGGGTCGACCTGTTTGATTTTGTGGATGTACTGGAAGCGGGTGGCCAAGGGAGGTGCCCGTTTGGTGCAGCTTGCGGTGGTGACGGCCCTTTTGATTACGGGATTTGTGTTCAGCAAGCCGTGGATGGTTCATGCCGAGCAGTTTTTGTATCGGGACCGCATCGTGTTCAGCGCGACGACTCCGTATCAGCACGTGGTGTTGACGGAGAACGCGGCTGGGAAGATCGGGTGTTATATCAATGGCCACCTGCAGTTTCGTGAGGAGGATGAGTTCATCTATCACGAGAACCTGGTGCATCCGGCGATGATGTTGGCACCTCAGCGGAAACGGGTGTTGATACTCGGCGGTGGCGATGGATTGGCTGCTCGGGAGGTGTTGAAGTACCCTGAAGTGGAGGAGTTGCTGCTGGTGGATATTGACCCGCAGATGACTGATCTGGCGGTGGATCAGCCGGATTTGGCGCGGATGAATGGCGGGGTATTGAAGGATGCGAGAGTGGTACGGGTGGAGGCTGGCGGAATTGAGATGGGCGGGGAGATGGATGTGAAGATGGTGAGTCGGCGCGATCCTGGGTTTCGCGGGGAGGGGCACAAGGTGGCCTCGGTGAGGGTGGTGAATGTGGATGCGGCTTCGTTTTTGCGCGAGGCTCCGGGTGTTTATGATGTGGTGATCATGGATTTCCCGGATCCGAGTTCCCCGGATTTGGCCAAGTTGTACAGTCGTCCTTTCTACGAGAACCTGAAGTCCTGTCTGCATGAGGGGTCGGTGATCGTTCAACAGAGTGGATCGCCCTATCATGCGAAGGAGGCCTTTTTGTGTATTGGTAGAACGCTGGCGCATTCCGGTTACTCGGTGATGCCCTATCACGATAACGTGCCATCGTTTGGGGAATGGGGCTGGTGGATTGGCGTGGCGGGAACGGGCAACGAGGAGACGCTGAAATCTGCGTTTGCCGGACTGAGCCGACGGGAGATTCCCGTGGATGTGGCGTATTTGACGCCTGAGTTGATCGGGGCTTCGGCTGCGTTTGGCAAAGGTCAGTTGGAGAGCGAGAACTCGGACATCACATCATTGACCGAGGGACGCGTTTACGATTACTACTCCCGCGCTTGGAAGTGATTGGGAGTTAGAATGGGTTAATAAATAGAAGATAAAATGAGTATGTTGATGAGATTTGGGGTGGGCTTATTCGGACTGATTTTTGCGTTTTCGTTGCTAAAAACGTGTAGCAGCCAGAGCAAGCCGGTGAGCACCGAGGTGATTGCCAAGGAGTACGCAAAAGGTCTCGATTTGAAGGCGGTGTCGGCGTTGGCGAAGCGGAGCAAGGATGCGGCCGACTTTGAAAAGCGCCTCAACTCGCCGGGGGAAAAGGTCAACAACCTGGATCTGAACGACGATGGGAATGTCGACTATATCAAGGTGCAGGAATATGGCTCGGGGAATGAGCGTGGGTTCTCGCTGACGGTGGAAGTCGAGCCTGGGAAGGTGCAAGAGGTGGCTACGATTCAGTTTGTCCGCGACGGTGACCGCGTGAACATGCAAACCAGCGGACATTCTTCGCTTTATGGAAGTGGTCAGCATTATCACTCGAGCTTTGGAATCGGGGACATGCTGTTGTTGGGTTGGTTGTTCTCCGATCGCGGCGGGCATTATGCATCGCCTTATGGATATGGGAACTACCCGCCGTATTACGCGCGGGGATGGAAGCGTAAGAGCACGGATCAATACCAACGTGAGTGGAGATCGGCCGGGGCGGGAACCACGTTCTCCAAGAGTTCCAAGCCGGTGGTGAAGACGACGGCAAAGTCACCGAACGCGAGCAAGGAGGCGGTGCGGTCTGAGATTTTGTCCAACCCGAAGAAGTCGCAACGTTCGTTCCAAAAGCGCACGAGCAGTTCATCACGGAGTGGTGGGTTCGGGCGGTCATCATTCGGATCCAGCGGAAGTTCGCGCAGTGGTAGTTCGTTTGGAGGCGGGAAGTAGAGAACTAGAAACTAAATTTAACTGAGCGATGATGACTGATTTGAAAGAACGTGTTGGGCAGTGGTTTGATGTTGAGCCTGTCTATCATTTGATCGGTTCTGGAGCTGCGATCTACTTTGTAGTGGCGTTGCTGTTGGTGTATGTGGCGAAGTTTGCCAAGGGGCGTGCCGTCTCGTTTGCTCTGAATGAGGAGCTGACGCAGAAGGACAACAAAGCGGTGGGAGTGAGCACGGTGGGCTATTTGCTCGGCGTGATGATTGTGATTCGCGGGGTGTTGGTTTCCGATGCCGACGCGCCGCTGGAGGAGTTTTTAATCAGCGACGTGCTGATGACCGTGGTTTGGTCGCTGGTTTCGGTGGGCTTGCTGTTGCTCTCCGCTGTGGTCAACGACAAGTGGTTGCTGCATTCGTTCTGTAACCGCAAAGAGCTGATCGAAGATCGCAACGTGGGGACTGGTGCGGTGGTCGCTTCTTCCTATGTGGGGACCGCGCTGTTGATTGCTGCGGCGGTGAGGGGCGCCTCCGAGGCCAGCTTCGTGGTCGAGTTGGTCGATACGCTGGTTTACTTCGTGGTCGGCCAGTTGGCTTTCATTATCACCGGCGTGCTCTACCAGCGCTTTACCGGATATGACATTCACGCCGAGATCGAGCGCGACAATGTGGCGGCGGGCGTGTCCTTCGGGCTGACGCTGATTGCGGTGGCTGTGTTACTCAGTGGTTATCTTCAGCGCAACGATTCGTTGATTGGTTTTGCAGCGTGGATTCCGTTGTCGATTGTGTTGTTGCTGACGGCGCGGGCGTTGGTCGACCGCTTCCTGATTTACAAATCGAGCATCAAAGAAGAGATCGCTCGTGATCAGAACTGGGGTGTGGCCTTGGTTGAAGGCGGGGTCGCACTTGGCGTGGCATTCATTCTCAATGCGGCATTCGCCTAATCGAACCCTCTTAAATTTTCGAAACCGATGAGCTCAGATTACGACGATCCGTGGACTATTAGTGACGAGCAGAAGATGCGCTTTGCCGCGTTGTTCCTGCTTGAGTATGTGATCAACAAGCCAATGCTTTTCAAGGTGTGGCTGGATCGCGATGATTCCGATCTGGAGCCAGTCCTTGAGTGGATGCTGGTGCAGAAGTGGATCGAGATCCGCGATGGGGATCACTACGTGCCGACCGAGCGTGGGCGCGAGGTTCTGGAAACCTTTATCAAGCGTTACGCGGAGTATGTGTACTTCTTCGATGTGTTCTGCGCGGTCGATCTTGGCGAGGGAAGTTTTGCCTTCGAGCGGTTCTTTGACTTCGATTCCGAGGAGGAATGGCACCGCTACTTGGATCAGGAGCGGTTTGAAGACCTGCGGATCGCAGTGGCGGAGTATTTGGATCTCGATGCGGTGGAGTTGGTGTTCATGCAGTTTGTGCGTGAAGAACGCTTTGGCCGGGATGCGACGGGGTGGCAGTTTGATCTTCTGCTAGGCGCGATCTGGGACGAGATCCTGGAGATTTGCAACGAGGCGCTCGACGTGAACGATCTCGGTTATGAGGACGATCAAGGAGTGGTCGATGGTGAAGTTGTGATCGAAGATGTGATCGGACAGGGCGGGGCGTTGTTGGGGCAACTGCTTGCGCGTGCCGACCGCGCTTTGAAGGGAATCTCCGATTCGAGCGGTGGGGCTGCCGATCGCGTGGTGCCGCCGGTGGAGTTTCCGCCTGCGTCGCGGTTTGATTTCGATCAATTCGCGCGAGGTGAGAAGAAAGACGACCTCTGGGATGAGATTTCGAAGCTCTAATTAGGACGATGTTTTTTTTACTGAGGAAGTGGTTCAACCGGAGCCACCGGGTGCGTGTGCGGGTCGCCAATGCGTTGATGCTGGCACTTGTTTTGAACTTGGTGTTCGGGTTGTTGTTTTATGCGGTTGAGCATCCGCACCACGACGGGCTGACGCTCGAGGATTCGATCTGGTGGGCGATGGTGACCATGACCACGGTTGGTTATGGCGACTATTATCCGGTGACGTTTGTCGGGCGGTATTTGATTGCCTACCCGTGCTTCCTCATCGGGATTGGATTTATTGGCTCGTTGATCGGGATCGTGGTGGATTCGGTGATCGGGCGGATGACGAAGAAGAGAAAGGGATATTCGACTATGTATTTGAAGAACCATCATGTGATCTGCCACTGCCCGAGTGAGGGCAAAGTGCTGCAAATTGTCAGCGAGTTGAGGGCTGCGCCTGGCTCCGAGGGCGTGCCTGTGGTTGTGATTAGTCCCGAGTTGGACGAGCAGCCGGTTTCTTTCCGCGAGCGCGAGATTCAGTTTGTGAAGGGAGACCCAACGGCAGGGGATGTGTTGCAGCGGGCTGCTGTTTGCGATGCGGCTGGAGTGTTGGTGTTGGCCGCGAACCCAGGGGACGCGTCTTGTGATGCCGAGACGTTTGCGATTGCCTCGGTGGTGAAGCTGACTTGCAACAATGCGGAGTCACGGTCGCGTTTGGTGCTGGAAATGGTTTCGCGCAGCAACCGTGAGCTCTTGGATGGGGCGGGAGCGGATGGAATTGTGGCGACCGAGGGGATTTCCGATCAGTTGTTGGTACAGGAACTGTGTAACCCTGGGTTGAGTGATGTGTTTGACCAGCTGATCTCTTATAAATTTGGAGCTGAATTCTACCTGACAGAATCGAGCCTGTCGGGTACGACCTTGGAGGCCGTGCAGATCGAGGCCATTCGTGGTTCTGGTCATGTGCAGGTGCTCGGGTTGCTGCGTGATGGCAAGACCATGTTTGCCAAAGGGGCGGATACGGTGATCCGGGAATCTGATCAATTGATCGTTCTTGCGGAGAGCCTGGCCGAGTTTCAAGCACTGGAGCAGCGGTTGCAGAAGTCTGCGTGATTTTAACCTAACTAACGAGATGAGTATCAAAATCAAACTACAGCGAACCGAGGAGCTTTCGGAGTTTCTCGAGCTAAATGGGTTCGAGGTCGAGGCCTTGGACAATGGCGTTTACCGGGTTCAGCGAGAGGGCGAGTTGCCGGTCTTTTTGAAGATGGTGGACGATCGTATTTTCTACGAGGTGGACTTGGGCAACGTGGATGAAATTTTGAGTGAAGAGCTGTTGCTTAGTCTGCTCGATCTCAATACGCAGATCCTGCCGGTGAGCTTCGGTTTGGACACCAGCAACCCGGATGACCGTCGTCTGGTCTTGGTGGAAAGCCGTGAGACTGGCGATATGAACGACAACGAGTTGTTGTCGGTTTTCGATGCGCTTGAGCTTGCGGTGGACCGCGCCGAAGAGCTTCTGGCACCAGCAGTGAATGGCTAACCTTTAAACGATATGAGTATTTTTTCCCGACTGTTCAAAGTAGGTCAGGCTTCGGTTGGCAAGGTGGTCGACAAGCTTGAGAAGCCCGAGTTGATGCTTGAGCAAGCGATCCGCGACAAAGAGAAGCAGATCCGTGAGTCGAAGCAGGCGATCCAGCAGTGCATTGCCACCGAGCGCCAGACCAAGGCGATGTTGGAGAAGGAGAAGTCCGAGAAGTTTGCCTGGGAGCAGAAGGCGGAAGCTGCGATGCGCGCCGGACGTGAAGACTTGGCGGTGAAGGCTCTCGAGCGAGCAAGCGAGCACGAGCAGCGCGCCAATGGGCTCCTCCCTAACTGGGAAAGCCAGCGTGCTGCCGTGGATGAACTCAAGACCGAGATCCAGAAGATGGAGGGCGAGATTGCCGAGTTCAAACGCAACAAAGACTTCATCATCGCCCAGAGTAAGGCGGCTCAGGTGAAGAAGGACATCTACGAAGCGAAGGCTCGTATCAGTAAGAAGGATCGTTCCGATGACTTGATGGCCCGGATGAAAGAGAAAGCCGAGCGTCAGGGATATGAGGCTGACGCTGCCAAGGAGCTTGCCGATGTATCGAGCGGTGCGACGTCGCTTGAGGATGAGTTCAAGGATCTGGGCGGGGCGGCAAATCCGAACGTTCAGGCCAAGCTCGACGCTCTCAAGAGCAAGCTGGGCGCCACGGCAAACTAATCTGTTCTACTTATGAGGCATCCCGGACGGGCGATTGCAGTCCGGGATGTCTGGATTTGATATTATGCCAGAGCATTCACCAGTGGGGCGCCATATTCTGCTCGAACTCAGCGGTTGTTCCGCGGCTTTATTGCGGTCGGAGGAGCAATTGGAGTGTCTGTTAGTTGAGGGGGCGCGCGCTGGTGGGGCTACTGTGGTGTCGAGTCATTTTCATGGGTTCGAGCCACAAGGGGTGAGTGGTGTGGTGGTGATTGCGGAGAGTCATGTGACGATCCACACGTGGCCGGAGCATGGGTATGCTGCGGTTGACGTGTTTACTTGCGGTGAGCACTTGGTGGCGGATTGCGTGGGAGATGAAGTCGTGGCTCGTCTGCGGGCGGATCATGTGAAACGCACCGTGGTCAACAGGGCGCCTGCCGGATCGGATGTGTTGCCCCCGGTTAGTCAAAATGTGGAGGGTGCCTGTTATGCCTGAAACGCTGGCTTATCGATGCACGCAGGGCGCTGCTGAGTTGATGCATGGGTTGGTGGCGTCGGAAGGGATCGCGCCGCTGGATCTCGACTATGAGTTGTGGTTTGTTGTCTTTCTGAGCAGCCGTATCGACGGGGGGCTGAGTGAGCGTGAGAAGCGTTATGCGCGTGCGGTGGCGGCGCAATTGGGGTGGTCGTCGGCGCACGAGCATTTGTTGGATGGGCGGATCATGTCGCAGCCCAGTTACGACCTGAGTGCGGTTCGGTACGGACGTGAGCATGCTGCCTGGGGCGAGTTGTTGTTCAGGGTTGCAGTGGGGGCCGCTCTGGCGGACGGCGGCATGAACTATGAGGAGGAGATTTTTATAGAGAACCTGGCGCATGAACTGTTGAGCGATCAGGGGCGTGCCGCGGAGGTGATTGCCTGGGCGCAGGGCCGGGGTGAGCTGGAGCTGCCGAAGGTTGAGGGAGAGAAGCCTGCCGATTCACAGGTCGGTGAGGTGCCGGAGGAGTCGCTGGAGGAATGTTTGGACGCGCTCAATTCCTTGGTCGGGTTGGATTCGATCAAGAAGGAAGTGGAGAAGCTGGTGAGCTACATCACGATCCGCAAAGCGCGGGAGGAGCACTCGCTGCAGGTGCTTGGGATGTCCCTGCACATGGTCTTCGCGGGCAACCCGGGGACGGGTAAGACGACAGTTGGTAGGATCATTGGGCGCATCTTCAAAGCACTGGGTGTGTTGGAAAAAGGACACCTGGTGGAGACCGATCGTTTGGGTTTGGTTGGTCAGTTTGTGGGCCACACGGCGAAGAAGACCGATGACGTGGTGCGCAGCGCGTTGGACGGGGTGCTCTTCATCGATGAGGCGTATGCGCTGCTAGGCGGTGGCGAGAACGATTTTGGGCAGGAGGCGATCGATACGCTGGTGAAGCGGATGGAGGACTACCGCGAGCGCTTGGTGGTGGTGGTGGCCGGCTATCCGGACGAGATGGACGAGTTCATTGATTCCAACCCCGGATTGCACTCGCGGTTCAACCTGCACTTTGATTTCGAGGACTACAGTGGCGAGCAGTTGCTGGGCATCATGCGCATTCTGTGTGACAAGAACCAGTATCAGTTGGCGGCGGATGCGGAGGCGTATTTGGAGAAGTCTTTGGCCGCAGAGGTGGAGTCGGCTGGGCAGGGGTTTGGCAACGGGCGCCACGTGCGCAACTTGTTTGAGTCCGCGGTTCGGGCGCAAGCGGTGCGCTTGGCGATGGGGGGCGACCAGTGGACCAAGGAGCAACTGAAGGAGCTGGTGGCGCGGGATTTTGGCGCATCTTCGGAAGTCGTTGGAGAAGCGTAGGCTGGAGCGGGAGTGGGCTGGAAATGCTGCCGAAAGGTACGCGAGTGGAATCTGGGAAATCGGCACAGTGGAGGGTTGGTCTCGCCAAGAAATCGCTACATGTGGTAGCCAAGCGAGACCATGAACACAACATCTAGTGCAATTCAGACAACGCTGTTTGACGTACCGAATGGGCTTCCTTACCCGTTGGTGACCAAGAGGGATGGGAGCCGGGTGCCCTTTTCCTTGGAGCGTATTGCGCAGGCTGTGTACAAGGCGGGACTGGCCGCACAGATCGACGATTTCGCGTATGCGGGCCAGGTGACGGCGTCTGTCACGGCGAAGATGATGGGCCGTGACGAGGTGTGTGTGACGGAAATTCATCGGATGGTCGAGAACGAAATGATGGCGGGTCCGCATAAGGAAGCGGCGCGTGCCTATATTGAGTTTCGTCATGACCGCGACAAGGCGCGTGAGCGGGGGAGTCAGCTCAACCGTGAGATCGAAGGCTTGGTAGAGCAGAGCAATACCGAGCTGATGAATGAGAACGCGAACAAAGACGCGCAGGTGATACCGACCCAGCGTGATTTGTTGGCAGGGATCATCGCGAAGCACTACGCCAAGCAGTACATTCTACCGAAGGATGTGGTGGCTGCACATGAGTCGGGGGACCTGCACTACCACGATTTGGATTACGCGCCATTTTTCCCGATGTTCAACTGCATGCTCATCGACCTGAAGGGGATGTTGACCCAGGGCTTCAAGATGGGGAATGCGGAGATTGACCAGCCGCGCTCGATTTCCACGGCGACGGCGGTGACGGCGCAGATCATCGCGCAGGTGGCGAGCCATATTTACGGTGGGACCACGATCAACCGGATCGACGAGGTGTTGGCTCCGTATGTGACCTGCAGTTATGAGAAGCATCTGGAGACGGGCGAGAAGTGGCAGGTGGCGGATCCCGAGGCGTACGCGATGGCGTTGACGGAGAAGGAGTGCTTCGATGCGTTCCAGTCGCTGGAGTATGAGGTGAATACATTGCACACCGCGAATGGGCAGACGCCATTTGTGACTTTTGGTTTCGGGCTTGGGGAGTCGTGGCAGTCGCGGATGATCCAGAAGTCGATTTTGGAGAACCGGATCCGGGGACTGGGCAAGCGCCACAAGACGCCGGTGTTCCCCAAATTGGTGTTTGGGATCAAGCGCGGGCACAACAGCCGCCCCGAGGATCCGAACTACGATATCAAGCAGCTGGCGCTCAAGTGCGCGTCCGAGCGGATGTATCCGGATATCTTGAACTACGACAAGACCGTGGAGGTGACGGGCTCGTTCAAGTTCCCAATGGGCTGCCGCAGTTTCCTCGGCGCGTATGAGTGCGATGGCGTGGAACAGCACGAGGGACGTAACAATCTGGGTGTGGTGAGTTTGAACCTGCCGCGTATCGCCATTGAGGCGCAGGGGAATGAGTCGCGTTTCTTCGAGTTGCTGGGCGAGCGTCTGAAGTTGGCTCGCCGTGCGTTGGACACGCGGATTGCGCGTTTGCAAGGGGTGAAGGCGCGAGTGGCGCCGGTTTTGTACATGGAGGGTGCGTGCGGTGTGCGGCTGAAGGCAGATGATCCGGTGTCGGACATCTTCAAGGATGGGCGTGCGTCGATCAGCCTGGGGTACATTGGATTGCACGAGACGATCAACGCGCTCTATCAGAACAAAGAGCACGTTTACAATTCAGCCGAACTGCGGGCCAAGGCGCTGGGTATCGTGAAGATGCTGAAGGGGGCGGTCGATGCGTGGAAGGCGGAAACCGGATATGGCTACAGTTTGTACAGCACGCCGAGTGAGAACCTTTGCGATCGCTTCTGCCGCTTGGACTTGAAGCGTTTCGGCCAGATCGAAGGAGTGACGGATAAGGGGTACTACACGAATAGCTTCCACTTGGATGTGGAGAAGAAAGTGAACCCATACGACAAGCTCGACTTCGAGATGTGTTATCCGCCGGTGGCTAGTGGTGGGTTTATTTGTTACGGCGAGTACCCGAACATGAAGCGCAACATCGAGGCGCTTGAGGATGTGTGGGATTACAGCTACGACCGTGTGCCGTACTACGGGACCAACACGCCGATCGATGAGTGCTACGAGTGTGGGTACACCGGCGAGTTCGACTGCAAGGCCAGTGGGTTCACTTGTCCGAAGTGTGGTAACAACGATCCGTCCAGGGTGTCGGTGACACGTCGGGTTTGTGGTTACCTCGGGAACCCGGATGCGCGTCCGTTCAACGCGGGCAAGCAGGAAGAGGTGAAGCGCCGCGTGAAGCACATGTAGGGCGGCGGATTTCGATGTGTTCAGACAGGATTCACATGATTGTTGTGATTTCATCTGCGGGCCGTCGGAGTGGGTTCTTGCAGCCTCAGCGATCCCATGAAGCGGTTGAAATCTTCGCTTGGTTGAAATGAACTACCATCGCTATATCGACGTGGATGTGGTCAATGGACCGGGCACCCGCTGCACGCTATATGTGGCGGGGTGCGAGCATCATTGCCCCGGGTGCTATAACGCATCGACGTGGCCATTGAACTCGGGGCATCCGTTTTGTGATGCGTTGGCGGATCAGATTGTGGCGGACTTGAACGACACGCGGATCCGTCGGCGTGGGTTGTCGCTGACGGGGGGCGATCCGTTGCATCCGGAGAATGTGCCGGAGGTGTTGAAGCTGGTGCGGAGGGTGCGTGCAGAGTGTCCGGGCAAGGATGTTTGGATGTGGACGGGATACACGTTTGAGGCGTTGACTTCGGCGCAGCGTGAGCTGGCTCAGATGGTGGATGTGCTGGTGGATGGTCGTTTTGTCCAGGAGCTGGCGGATCCTGAGTTGTTGTTCCGTGGGTCGTCTAACCAGCGGCTGATCGAGGTGGGGAAGGTGTGAGGTTGGGGGCGCGGTTAGAGGTGTGGCGGGGCTGAGAGTCAACGACAGGAGTGTCGTTGGTCCATCGGGGAATGGTGGAGTGACGGGCTGTGATGGAGTGACCACACTCCTGTGGTCGAGGAGAGGCGAGTGAGGACGGAGTGATCTTGGACATACGGAGCTGTCGGGCAACGACAGGAGTGTCGTTGGTCCATCGGGGAATTGTGGAGTGACGGGCTGCGATGGAGCCACCACACTCCTGTGGTCGAGGAGAGGCGAGTGAGGACGGAGTGATCTTGGACATACGGAGCTGTTGGGCAACGACAGAAGTGTCGTTGGTCCATCGGGGAATGGTGGAGTGACGGGCTGCGATGGAGTGACCACACTCCTGTGGTCGAGGAGAGGCGAGTGAGGACGGAGTGATCTTGGACATGCGGAGCTGTCGGGCAACGACAGGAGTGCCGTTGGTCCAGCGGGGAATGGTGGGGTGACGGGCTGCGATGGAGCAGGGGTACTCTGCTGAGGCGTGAGGTGGACGCTGTCGCTTCGCGCTTGCTTTGTCGGGCGGATTGGCGCGTGATGCTGGGCATGCATTGGATTGCGACAGTTGTGGTCGGCGTGTTGCTGATGGTTGGAACGGTGGTAGCAGGTCCGGCGGAGGACGTGCGTGCGCGGGTGAAGCAGGAGGGTGCTGGGTTGAAGGTGTTGTTTGTCGGCAATAGCTACAGCTTTGAGGTTCCGAAGGCGTTCGCCAGGGTAGCCAAACGAGAGGGGCATGGGCTGGAGGTGAGTCAGGTGACCAAGGGTGGGCAGCGGTTGAGCGGCCATGCGGCGGATGAGAATCTGAAGCAGCAGATTGCGGAGGGCGGATGGGATGTGGTGGTGCTGCAGGAACAAAGCCAACTGCCTTCGTTTCCGGCGGGGCAGGTGGATGCCCAGTGCGTGCCGGCGGTGCGGCAATTGGTGGCGACGATCCGCGATGCAGGGGCGGTGCCGGTTTTGTTCCAGACCTGGGGGCGGCGGGATGGAGACCGCCAGAACCGGGGCGATGATGATTTTCTCAAGATGAACCAACGTCTGGCCGCGGGGTATGCCCGCATGGCGGCATCGGTGGACCCGGCGCTTTACGTCGTGCCGGTTGGCGATGCGTGGGCTGCGGTGATGGCGGGTGGCAATGGCGGCGCACTCTATCAGCGGGATGGGAGCCATCCGTCCATGGCGGGTGTGGAGTTGGCGGCTGCGACCATTTATGCCGCGCTCTATTATGACAAACCGGAGGCGGGATCGCTTTCGCAGACCGAGGGTGTGGACCGGCAACGTTTGATTGACGCGGTAAGCCAGGCCATGCGCCAACAGGGGCAGGCCGCCAAGCAGTGATTTGATATGGAACTACGACAACTCCAGTACTTCGTGGCGGTGGCCGAACTCGGCGGCATCTCCGCGGCAGCGCGTCAGGCTAACATTACGCAACCCGCATTGAGCCGGCAGATCAAGGCGCTCGAGGATGAGTTGGGTGTGGCGTTGCTCGAGCGCGGTGCACGGTCGATTTCGCTCACGGCAGCTGGTGAGTTGATGGCGGACGAGGCGAAGCGGATTCTGAATGCGTGCGAGTCGTTGGCGTACCGGGTTCAGGTAGCGGGGCGCCAGGTTTGTTTGCGGGTGGGGTATGCGCCTTCGTTGGCGGCGCCTTATCTTGGGCCGGCGTTGGAGAAGTTCCAGCAACTGCATCCGCATGCGCGCTTTACGTTGTCGGACCTTTCGAGTGCGGAGATGCGGGACCGTTTGATTGCCGGCGATCTGGACGTGATTATTTCCGTGCCCTCTGATCTGAAGGATGCCGAGGTGGCGTGGACCAAGCTCGACGAGCCTGAGTGGGCGGTCGCGGTGCCGGTTGGTCATGCGTTGGCGAAGGTCGGCGCGGTGAAGCCTGAGGATTTGTCCGGTGAGCGTGTGTTGATGTTCGACCGCCACGAGTACCCCGAGTATTGGGATTCGGTGAGCGGTTATTTCCGCAAGCATGGGATTAACGCGAAGGTCGCTGGTGAGTTCGACAGCGTGACCAGTCTGGGCGCGGCATTAGAGGCGGGGCTTGGGTTGGCGTTGATTGCCAAGGCCAGCCGGATCGGTGAAAGCGATCGGGTGAAAGTGGTGAGCGTATCACCGGCACCGAGTGGGATTTGCACGGCGGTCGGGGTTTCTGCGAAGCGCGAGCTTGCCGACGCGGTGCGCGAGTTTGTGAAGCTCTTGGGGAGTTAGGGGTGTGGTAAACCGTCCCTGCGGGACGCGAATCGGTTCGCGTCATTCCCCGGAGGTTGAAACCTCCGGCCAACTAGTAACGCGTCGCTGCACGACGGGGCGCAGGCAACGCGAGCTATCCCATACTGCCTTGATGTGTGAGTTGGTGGCCCGATCGGTGGCGCTAATGCGGACGATTGGGCGCTGCTAGTCTTGGTAGCCGAGCCATGGGCCGAGCCATTTTTCGGCTTCGGTGACCGACCAGTTTTTGCGTTCGGCGTAGTCTTCGATCTGATCTTTTTGCAGTTCGCTGATGGCGAAGTACTTCGACTCAGGGTGGGAGAAGAGCAGTCCGGAAACGGCGGCACCTGGGTGCATCGCGCAGGATTCGGTGAGTTCGACGCCGGTCTTTTCGGTGGCGCCAAGCAGGTCGAAGAGTGTGATCTTTTCGGTGTGGTCGGGCTGGGCCGGGTAGCCTGGAGCCGGACGGATGCCGCGGTAGATCTCTTTGATCAGCTCGTTGTGGTTGAACTCATTCGAGCGCTCGTAGCCCCATGCCACACGGGCGCGGTGGTGGAGCAGCTCGGCAAATGCCTCGGCCAGGCGGTCGGCGATCGCTTTGATCATGATGCCCTTGTATGGGTCGTGCTCGGCAGTTTCGACTTCGTTCGCCCACTCGTGTGCGCCGTGGATGCCGACGACAAACCCACCGACATAGTCGTTGCCAGCTGGTGTGCCGGCAGGTGCGACGAAATCGCTCAATGCAGTGTGTGGTTTGTCGGTTTCCTTTTCAATCTGCTGGCGCAGCGTGTGGAATGTGGCGCGTGGCGTGGTGCGCGAGTCATCGGTCCATACGGTGATGTCGTCGCCTTTGCTGTTAGCCGGGAAGAACCCATAGACACCGCGCGCGGTGAAGCGCTTGTTGGCGATGATGTCTTCGAGCATTTCCTGTGCGTCGGCGAAGAGTTGCTGGGCCTGCTGGGCGCCTTCTTCGTTGCGGGTCTTGAGGAAGCCACCTTCGCGGTCCCAAACGCCTCGAAGCTCCCAGGCGTGGAAGAACGGTGTCCAGTCGATGTACTCGGCGAGCTCGCGCAGCGATTGGTTCTCCATCACGCGGGTGCCGGTGAACTCAGGCTGGGCGGGACGGTAGTCGTTCCAGTCAAATGCCGGCTTGTTAGAGCGGGCTGATTTGAGCGAGATGGTTGGCTTGCGCTTTTTGTTAAACCCAGCGCGCAGCTTTTCGTGACGGGCTTCGTTATCGGCGATGAACTGGGCGCTGTGTTCTTCGCTGATGAGGTTGGTGGTTACGGGCACCGATCGCGAGGCGTCGAGCACGTGGATCACCGGGCCGCTGTAGTGTGGCGCGATTTTCACCGCGGTGTGGGCGGCGGAGGTGGTGGCGCCACCGACCATGACCGGGAGCTTCATGCCACGGCGTTCCATTTCCTGGGCGACGTTGACCATTTCGTCGAGCGACGGGGTGATCAATCCGGACAGACCGATGACGTCGGCTTTGCGTTCGATTGCGGTGTCGAGGATCTTTTCGCACGGGACCATTACGCCGAGGTCGATGACGTCGAAGCCGTTGCAGGCGAGCACGACGCCGACGATGTTTTTGCCGATGTCGTGGACGTCGCCTTTGACGGTTGCCATGACGACGCGGCCGGCGGTCATCGATTTCTCGGCTTCGTGGCGGGCGTCTTCGGTGGTGAGGGATGGATCCTTTGCCTGGAGGTCGGCGATGATCCCCAGGATTTTCTCTTCCTTCTCCGCTTCCATGAACGGCTCAAGGTAGGCCACCGATTTCTTCATCACGCGGGCGGACTTCACCACCTGCGGCAGGAACATTTTTCCAGCGCCAAACAAATCGCCGACCACCGACATGCCATCCATTAATGGTCCTTCGATGACCTTGAGCGGGCGACCGTACTTTTGGCGGGCCTCTTCGGTGTCCTCGGTGATGAAGGTGTCGATGCCCTTGAGCAGTGCGTGCTCCAGGCGTTTTTCGACCGGTGCTTCGCGCCAACTGAGGTCGGCTTGTTGTTGTGCTTTTTTAACACCCTTGAACTGCTCGGCAAAGTCGAGCAGGCGCTCGGTGGCTTCCGGGTCGCGGTTGAGGAGCACGTCCTCGACGTGCTTGAGCATGTCAGCAGGGATTTCGTCGTACACTTCGAGCATACCGGCGTTGACGATGCCCATGTCCATGCCAGCCTTGCCAGCGTGGTAGAGGAACGCGGCGTGCATGGCTTCGCGCACCGGGTTGTTACCTCGGAACGAGAACGAGACGTTGGAGACACCGCCTGAGACTTTTGCACCGGGGAGGTTCTCCTTGATCCACTTGGTGGCTTTGAAGAAGTCCACCGCGTAGTTGTTATGTTCTTCGATGCCGGTGGCGACGGTGAGGATGTTCGGGTCGAAGATGATGTCCTGCGGGTTGAATCCGACTTCATCGACGAGGATGCGGTAGGCGCGTTCGCAGATGCGGATTTTCTCTTCGTAGGTGGCGGCCTGGCCGTTTTCGTCGAAGGCCATGACGACCACCGCCGCGCCGAACTTCATGATCGTGCGGGCGTTGCTTTTGAAGGTTTCTGCGCCTTCCTTGAGCGAGATCGAGTTGACGATGCCCTTGCCCTGGAGGCACTTCAGTCCGGCGACGAGGATCTCCCACTTCGACGAGTCGACGGTGATCGGAACCTTGGTGATATCGGGTTCCGACTGCACCAGGTTGAGGAAGCGTGTCATCATTTCCACGCCGTCGATTAGGCCGTCATCGAAACAGATGTCGATCACCGGGGCTCCGTTGTCGACCTGCTGGCGGGCGACGCTGAGGGCGTCCTCCAGTTTGCCTTCCTGGATGAGTTTGCGGAAACGTGGCGAGCCTGCGACGTTGGTGCGCTCACCGATCATGAGGAAATTCTTGTCGTCCGTGTGGTTGTACGGTTCGGTGCCGGATAAGCGCAGCAGTGGTTCGATGGTCGGGCGCTTGCGTGGAGCGATTCCTTTGACGGCGCGGGCAATCGCCTCGATGTGCTCTGGTGTGTTTCCGCAGCAGCCACCGGCCAGGTTGATGAAGCCGGATTTGGCGAAGTCGCCGAGGTGGCCGAACATGTCGTCCGGCAGCATTGGGAATCCGGTAGGCGACAGTGGATCGGGCATGCCGGCGTTCGGGTAACATGAGACAAAGCTCTCGGCGACGCGGCTGAGCTCCGAGATGAACGGGCGCATCTCGTCTGGGCCGAGCGAGCAGTTCAAGCCAACTGCCAGTGGCTTGACGTGGGCGACCGCGTTCCACAGCGCCTCGACTTTTTGCGCCGAGATCATGGTTTCACCGCCACGGCCGACCGCGGCCGAGATGATGATTGGCAGACGGAAGCCGTCTTCTTCGAACACATCCTGGCTGGCAACGAGGGCGGCCTTTGAGTTGAGGGCGTCGAAAATGGTTTCGACCATCAGGATGTCGACACCGCCTTCGACCAACGCGCGGATCTGGCGCTTATAGTCTTCGTAGACTTGGTCGAATGTGACGACGCGGAAGCCCGGATCGTCTGGGTCTACCGCTGAGTTGTTGAGGCCGACGGTCATTGGTCCGATCGCACCGGCGGCGTAGCGTTTGATGCCGGTTTCTTCGGTCATGCGGTCACAGGCTTCGCGTGCGAGCTGGGCCGACTTGACGTTGATCTCCCAGGCAAGATCGCGCAGGAATGGATCGTCGATCACCTTTTGGTAGAAGTCCGGATCCTTGCGGCCTTTGCCGGACTCGCGTGGGTCCTCGACGAAGAACTCCGACTGCGCGATCGACGTGCCCGAGAACGAGTTGGTCTCGATGATGTCCGAGCCGGCTTCGAGGAAGCGGCGGTGGATATCGCTGATGACATCGGGACGCGTGATGGAAAGGATGTCGCCGTTGTTGAGAAGGTCTTTCTCGCTGTCCTTGAAGCGCTCGCCGCGGGCGTCTTGTTCGGTGAGTCCGTAGCCACGGATGGTAGTGCCCATGGCGCCATCGAGCATGAGGATACGTTGCTCCAGGGCGGCGGTGAGTTCAGCGGTCGAGTCAGGACGAGGCATGGGGCAGTGTAGCGGCGGGTGTTGGATCTGCAACAATGAATCTACGCATCGTGATATGTTGATGGGACGGGTTGTTTTAGGTGAGCGGGAGCCACTCTCATAGGTCTTAGAGGTCCTATAGGACTTATGGGAGTGGCGCCTCTGGTGGCCAATGATTGATCGACCGCCAATCTGCGCGATGGTGGGAGGGATGAGCGAAAACGAAGCACAGCGAATGATTTTGGCGTCGGGGTCACCGCGTCGGCGGGAGATGATGGCCGAAGCGGGAGTGGACTTTGAGGTGGTGCCCTCTGACGCGGATGAGTTGCACGACGACTCGATGGATTTGTTCGCGCTGTGCGAGGTGAATGCGGAACTCAAGGCCAAGGTGGTGGCGGAGCGTCATCCGGGGCGGTTGGTCATTGGTTCGGACACGTTGGTTGCGATCGACGGCGTGAAGCTCGCCAAGCCGGCGGACATGGAGGAAGCGCGGCGGATGTTGTGGCGTCTCTCCGGGCGGACGCACGAGGTGTGCTCGGCGGTGGCGCTGGTGCGAACCGGTGAGCGTCCGGTCAGCGAGACGTTTCATGTCATCAGCAAAGTCACGTTCAAAGAGCTGAGCGATGAGGTGATCGACGCGTATTACCGCGAGGTCGATCCGTTGGACAAGGCGGGGGCGTATGCGGTGCAGCAATGCCGCGAGTTGATCATTGAAAAGATCGACGGGGATTATCACACGATTGTGGGCATGCCGGTGGCGGAGACCTTGGAGCGGGCCAAGCTGTTGTTGTGAGAGGGGGCGTGGATGCTGATGATAGGCACCCCCGGGTAAGCCGTCCCTTCGGGACGAGATCGGTTTGAGGTTGTGGACCGGGGGTTGAAACCTCCGGCTAGCCGGTAAGTGGTCGCATCGGGACCAGGGTCGGCGGCGCATTTTGTGGGGACTGTGTGGTCGGACGTGACCCACAGGAGACACGAAGAGCACCATAGAGGGAAAGGTGCTCGCTGTGCTCGGATGGGATGGGTGGCCGGGTGCAATCTGGCGGTCCGGTGGGGCTCTGCGTGGTGGCGATGTGGTTCGGTTATTAGAGCTCTTAAGGAATTTTCATAGGAAGGGAAGTGCAACAAAGCCCGGGGGGAAGGAGTTTGAGGTGACGTCAGCCAGGGAATCGGTGTAGTCCGGTATGCGGTCGAGCGGTTGGTTCTGGATTGTTGGGGGCGTTGCCCCATGGCTGTGGTGCTGGCTCTGTTTGGGATGATTGTTTGAGGGGCTCGACAAAGGCTGGCGTGGAGAGCGGATTTGCTTATGCTTTGCGGCCAATGGGTGAGAAGGATATGCGACCGAAGAAGCGGCTGTGGCTGCGATTGACCTGGCTGACGATTGGGTTGTTGCTGGGCTTGGTGGTTTTTGTGTCGGTTGGTTTGCCGCGGATGATCGAGCGTAGGTTGACGAATGCGTTGCGGGCTGCCGGAGTGGACGATGTGGAAATGCGTGTGCGGTCGGTTGGGTTCGATCGGTTGGTGATCGATGAGGTGGAGCTGGGTGCGGACGGATGGTCGGCGCGGGCGGACAAAGTGACTGCGGGGTATTCGTGGCGGGATCTGCGGGAATCGCAGCTCAAGGAGCTGTGGATCGACGGGCTGGAGGTGGATGTGTTTTTACCGTCGGGTGCGGGTGAGTCCGGTTGGGAGACCGATGCAAGAGATCCTGCCGCGGGGGAGGTTGCGGATGACGGTTCGGCGGACTTTGGTTGGGTGCATTCCGCGCGCGACGGGATCGGTCGTTTGGGGGAAGTCGACGCCAATGGGGCCGTGGTGACGATTCATCGCGACGGGGAGTCGGTGGCCAGGGATTTTGATTTCCGCGCGCGGTGTCATCCGTTCGAGAGTATGGCGTACTTCAATTCGCTTGAATTTGAGGGGAGGTTCTTTATTCAGAATTCGGATCCTACGGCAGTCGGAACCCACATGAACCTTGTCTTGCAGCTTGAGGATATGGGCTCGGTGTTGGGGTTGGCTGATGTAGTTTTCGGGGCTGAGTTCACTCTCCCGGATAATCTCTCCGTGGGCGATCGCGGGTTGGTTTGGATGGACAGTGAGGTGAAGGCTGAGGTGATCGAGTATGGTAGAGTCGGAGGGGGCTTTGAGGATGTGATCTATGACAATGGAGTGGTTCGCGTGGGAGCGGATCGACTGCGTTGGAGTTGGGGGGCGATTGAGTCTGGATGTCCGTTGGAGTTTGATTTCGGGGTAAAGCAATTCGAGCTGTCTGGAGAGGGCGGCGTGGTGCTGGGAATGGTGAGTGGTAGCGATCCAAGGGTGAATGGCGAAGTGCGCTTCGGAGCCGACGGAACTGAGGTGGTCATCGCAGTGAAGGATCTGGCTCTCGCGGGCGAGGAGAATGGGGTTGCCTATCAATTGGATGATATCGACTTGAATGGGGAGATGCGCGGCGTGCAGTTGAAGGTGAACGGTGCGCTGAGCCTCGGCGGGAACCGGCTGCCGTTGACTTACCAACATGCCTATCAATCCTATGGGGACGCGTGGGAGCTGGCTGGGTGGGCTGGGGTTGCGGAATGTGAGCTTACCGAGCCGGTCGATACGTTGGGTGTGGTGCTGAAGGAATTGGCGGGCTCCGCGTTTTCGGGTGGGATTGGTGGGAGTATGGAGTTTGCGTCGGCGCATGACCGGGCGTTCGATGGGGCTTTGGAAGTGGCGGTGAAAAAGGGAGAGCTTGGGTTGGCGGACGGCCCGGTCTTTCATGGGATCGATGGGACGATCGCTCTGCCGTCGCTTGCGTCGGGGGCGACGGATGGGTTTCAGCAGGTATCGGTCGAATCGGTCGATGCGTGGGACGTTGAGCTGGTGGAACTGGTGGGCGAATACCAACTGCTTGCCGACGGTGGGGTGAAGCTGCGTGGGGTGTCGGCTGGGTTTCTTGGTGGACGGGTTGCGGTGGATCCGTTCACGATGCCCGGTGGCGATGAGGACTATGGGTTCACGCTGCGCTTGAAGAATTTGGACGTGGCTCAGGTGGCCGGATTGTTTCCCGAGTTCAATGGAACGGTGAGCGGCCGGCTCGACGGCGTGCTGCCGATTCAGAACCGCAACGGGCTTTTTTGGCCGCAGCGGGGGAGTCTGACTTTGACCAAGGGGACCAAAGGGAGGCTGAGGTACGATGCGCAAGGCGCGTTCAGCGCGGGGCTGGATCCGCGCAGCGACGATTACAAGAAGATGAAGATGGTCGAGGATTCGCTGGAGAACCTCGAGCTCAAGGTGTTGTCGTTGCGCTTGTTTGATCCTGACGATGAAGGCAAGGCGGTGGTGGTGCGGATCGAAGGTGAGTCGCCGGACGTGCGCGAGGCACCGCCGATTATTCTGAACGTGAATGGGTTCATGCCCGAGGACGAGGTGCTGGGGTATTTTGATTTATTGTTCCGGCACCGGGATAAATTGAATTTTGGGCTGTGATGCCGCGTCAGTGGCGCGTAGTTTTCGCACTCAGACTGTCTTATGAAACCGACTCATCTCGTTCAATGGATTGCCGCTCTCGTGTTGTTACCTGGAGCGGTTTCGTGTGCCTCGGTGAAGGTCGAGCCGATCGAAGTGAAGCCGATTGAGATCAACGTGAACGTGCGGATGACGGTGGAGCGGGAGTTGGACGACTTCTTCAGCGATCTCGACGAACAGGAAGCCGAAATTGTGAACTGACCATGAAACGATCGATTACAACAATGTTGGCCGTGGTGGCGATGACGGTGGCCGTGGCTCCGTCGGTGCGGGCGGAGAACCTTGGCACGGTGAAATCCCGGATGGAGCAGCGTCTTGCCGATGTGGTTTCGCTGAAGCAACGCGGTGCCGTGGGTGAGGACAACCGTGGCTACCTGAGCGTGCGTGGCCAGGTGAGTGCGGCGGAGAATGCGCTGGTTCAGGCGGAGAATGCGGACCGCAAGATGGTTTATGCCGCGATTGCGAAGAAGACGAATGCGAGTGTCGAGAGTGTGGGCGCGAAGCGTGCGGCGCAGGTGCGCAAGGCCGCTCCGAAGGGGACGTGGGTGCAGAAGCCTGATGGGAAATGGGTGGAAGTGTCCTAGTTTTCTAACGTTCAGTTTTCAGCCGCATGCGTATGTGGTGGTGTGTGAGGCGGTAGTTCTTCCGTCTCCGCGGAATCCGCGCCCATTTTCAATTGGGGTTGCTATTTTTTGTGTGGCGTCCTAGTGGTTTCTTTACCGCCGGGTGGAAGCTGTCCGGTGGAGGAATCCGTTATGAACATTATCATTCTGGGAGCTGGCGAGATTGGGCGCCACATGGCGTTGAGTCTTTCGATCGATGATCACAGTACGGTGGTGATCGAGCAGGACGATTCGGTGGCCCGCGATCTTGAGGAGCAACTGGATGCGCGCGTGATTTGTGCGGATGGGGCGTCGGCCGAGGTGTTGATTGAAGCGGGAGCCGCTGGGTGTGATTTGTTTTTGGCGCTGACCAGCAGCAACACGATCAACCTGGTGGCGTCGAAGGTGGCGAAGACGCTGGGGGCGAAGAAGACGATTTGCCGCGTGCATCCCGGGGTGCAGCGGGAGCAATGGATTTTCGACTACCGCCGGGAGTTTGAGATCGACCACATTTTCTCGAGTGAGAACCTGGCAGCCATTGAGCTGGCGAAGTTCATCCGCAACCCGAACTCGGTTTTGGTCGAGGAAATCGCACGCGGACGGGTGGAGCTGCAGCAGGTGTCCGTCGGGGTGGCCGCTGATGTGGTTGGCAAGACCTTGCGTGAGCTGGAGCTGCCGGCGCGGGTGCGCGTCGGATTGGTGATCCGCGATGGAGTGGGGCGCATTCCCAAGGCCGACGATGTGTTGGCACCGGGGGATTTGCTGACGCTTTTCGGTGAACCTCGGAAGCTGGAGTCGGTGGTGGTGCGGATGCGTGGCAAGACGGCCAAGGACAAACCAAAACGCGTGGTGTTGTTTGGCGGTGGCGAGTACGGTTATTCGGTGGCGCAGATGCTGCAGGACTGGAACTGCCGGTTGCGCATTTTTGAACAGGATCCCGATCGCTGCGAGTGGCTGACCTCCACGTTGGAAAACACGACGGTGATCAATGCGGACGGGACGTCGATCACCGAGCTGCGCGAGGAGCAGGTGGGCGAGGCGGACTTCTTCGTGGCGACCACCGGAAGTGACGAGGATAACGTGATGACTTGTCTGCAGGCGAAGAGTCTGGGGACTGAGAGTTGCATCACGCTGGTTCACCGGGCGGACTACGCGGATGTGATCTCGCAGAACCATGGAACGCTCGGGATCCGGGCTGCGGTGTCGCCGCGCGAGGCGACGCGGCGTGAGTTGATGCGCTTTGTGACGTCTGACCGCTTCCATACGATGAAACGATTCCCTGGTGCGGAGTTGATCGAGTTGGCGGTGCCTGAGGGGTCGCCGATTGTTGGGAAGATGATCCGCGAGCTGAACTGGCCGCAGGGTTGCGGGTTGGTGGCACGGGTGCACGACATTCATGCCGAGGTGCCATCCGCCGACGATGTGCTCGAGGACGGGGACAATTTGTTTGCGCTGGTGGAGCCGGATGCGAAAAAGGCATTCGTGAAACTGGTCATCAAGGGCTGACGCTGCGGGCCTGTGACCGTGCAGGCCGAATGATGGAAATCCGATGAACTACCGCCTGCTATCGAAGATATTTGGATCGTTGTTGCTCTTGTTGAGCTTCACGATGTTGTGCTGTGCCGGTTTTGCCTGGTATGAGAAGTGGCACGGTGTGGTGAACCACGGGGCGCATGCGCTTTCGATGGGGACGGGGATTACCGCACTGAGCGGGGTGGTGTTGTTGCTCTTGGGCGCGCGCTGCAAGGTGGAGATTCTGAGGAAAGAGGCAGTGGTGGTTGTAGGATTCGGGTGGATTTTATCGGCGGTGTTTGGGGCGGTGCCTTATTTGTTTTCCTCACCGTCGCTTTCTCCTGCTGCCGCTGTGTTCGAATCGATGTCCGGGTTCACGACGACGGGTTCGACGACGATTGCATCGTTATCCGAGTGGCCGCGGTCGTTGTTGTTATGGCGTGCCACGACGCAGTGGCTTGGGGGCTTGGGGATTCTGGTATTGTTCGTGGCGTTGCTGACCTACCTGGGGGTGGGTTCCAAGAGTTTGTTCCGCTTTGAGTCGTCATTGCGGTTGGGCGAGGCGTCGCAGACGCAGATCCGCCGCACGGCGCGGATTTTGCTGATTGTGTATGCGGGGCTGACGACGGTGGCGATTGTCGGGCTCAATGTGTTGGGGATGTCGATCTACGATGCGGTGGCGCATGCGTTTACCGCGGTTTCGACCGGTGGGTTCAGTCCGTATGACTCGTCGGTTGGTCATTTCCAGAGTACGCCGATCGAGATGTTTCTGGTGGTGATCATGTTGCTGGCGAGCATGAACTTCTTGTTCTATGCCGCGGTGATTAAAAAGGGAACCAGCCGGATCCGGAGCGAAGAGGAAGGTCGGTGGTTCTTGATCATCGTGTTGGTCTCGGCGCTTACAATTGCTGCCAACTTGTGGTTCGGCGGTATGCAGCGTGAGGCGGGTCCGTACTACGGTGCGCCGCAGGATGCGTTTTATGATGCGTTGTTCATGGTGAGTTCCATCATCACGACGACGGGGTTTGGTTCGGCGTGGCGCACGGCGGAAACGGCTCCGCTCGGGTATGACCAGTGGCCGACGTTCTCCGTGGCGATTCTGTTGGTCTTGATGATGATGGGCGGCTGTGCCGGAAGTACCGCAGGTGGCATCAAGGTCGGGCGGATTGTGCTGTTCTTCAAAATGATGCGCCAGGAGGTGGTGCAGTCGTTCCGTCCAAAGCAGGTTTTCAATATTTTCCTCAACAAACATCCGGCAGGAGATGCGGCGCGCAGCGTGCCGTTCTATGTGGCGATTGTGGGGGCGACTCTGGTTGCCGGTACCGTATTGCTGAGTTTGTTTGAGCCGGGGAAGAACTTCGACACCTGCTTTACCGCGGCGATTGCGACTTTGTTTAACATTGGTCCGGGGATCTCGGAGGTGGGGCCGACTCAGACATTCGCTGGATTCAGCGGTGCGAGCTATGTACTGATGTCCTTGCTGATGGTGCTCGGCCGCTTGGAAATGTTTGCGGTGTTGGTGTTGTTCATGCCGTCGCTTTGGAGGCGGTACTAGCAGTATGGAGGTCACCGCGGGGTGTTGGGCTGTGCAGATTTTTTCAAATGTTTGGCGAGTGGTATTCGTTGGCGGAATTGTGCTTGCATTGCTAGTTCCGGCTGTGGAGAGTGGCGCGGTGCCGGTGTCTGCTCGGGCGGATGTAACTGGTTAATTTTATTTGAATCATGAGATCTTGGAGACTTTTTGATAAAGGGGTAGTGGCGCTATCGTTTGCCGCGGGAATCGGTGCTGCGGTAGCCTCGGGTGCTGGGGACGACGCTGCGAAGCAGGCGCGCGAAGAACTGAAAGCCAAGGTCATGGAGGAGTCTCCGTTCTTTGATGCTTCTGTAACGCCAGCCTACTCCGCTGATGAGTTCCGCAAGCAGTTGTCACAGTTGCCCGAAGTGTTCGGCGAAGGGTTTGAGATGAACCTGAGCAACCTGGCGGCGCAGATGTTGCAGGGGCAGCAGATCGCACAGCGTTCCGATCAGAATCAATTCAAGACCTATGAGTTGGCGCGTGCCCAAGGCTTGCGAACCGAGGGCGTGACCAAAGATGGGCATCGCTTCGAGCTGCGAGGATTTGATAGCAATGGCAAGCCGTATTATATCCACGCATTCAACTACACCTCACGTACTACGCAGGGCGTCCATATGATCGGTGAGGGGACCGAGCGGAATCTGACTGGAGCCGGTTTGTTGGCAGGTGTTTGGGACGCTGGTGGTGTGTTGGCAACCCACGTCGAACTCGATGGCCGGGTCACTCAGGTGGATCTGCCGGATGACTTGGACAACCACGCAACACACGTAGCAGGGACCATTGGTGCGAGCGGGGTGCAAGAGTTGGCTCTTGGCATGGCTCCGAACGTCACGATCATGGCCCATGATTGGGATAACGATCTGGGGGAGATGCTGGCGCTTGCTGGGACGACTCGCTTCAGTGGTGTGACTGATTTGTTGGTGTCCAACCACTCGTATGGATTGATCGGTGGCTTTATAAATATCAACACGCCGGAAGATCCACTTTATCTTTGGTTAGGGGATGACCCGCCTGCCCGTTTCGATCCAAAGCACGGTGGATACATTGAAAGTGCGCCTCTAGTGGATGCTCTGGTGTACAATAGTAAGTACTATCTTCCAGTGATTGCTGCAGGTAACGACGGTGATCAGCCAGGGCCTGAGCCTGGCGACGATTGGGCGATCATCGATCCAGAAGATATTTTTGGAATCGCAATCGTTGAGGATTATAACCCGGCATTGGACCCAGAGAGTGTGCAGGCTCGCGATGGTTATGATTCTATCGGTGGTGCACTTGGATTGGGTAAGAACGTGCTGACCGTGGGGGCTGCCACGGATGGCGTGGCTGGCTACGAAGAAGAGTTTGAAGATGACGGGGACACTGAGTTCCTTGGTTCGACTGGTTCACCTAAGGGTGAGCGCCAGCAAGCTAAAGTGCGGATTGCTCGCTTCTCGTCGAGAGGTCCAACCGATGACGGGCGGATCAAGCCGGAAGTCGTGGCAAATGGTACAGGCGTTCTGTCACCGGTTGCCAACTTCGACGATGCCTACGACCGCTACAGTGGTACAAGTATGGCCGCACCAAGTGCTGCTGGTGCCATCGTTTTGCTGCAGGAGCAGGCGATCACCTCCGGAGCTGGCGGCGCATTGCGTGCGGACACCATGAAGGCGTTGCTTTGTCATACCGCTTTCGATCTTGGTAACTTCGGTCCTGACTACATCTACGGCTTCGGATTGATCGACGCAGCGAAAGCCTCTGATTTCATTGCGCTTCAGCGTTCGACTTTGGTTCCGGGAGATAGCAAGCCAATCCACGAAGGTCGTGTCTTCTTGACTGACATTGGAAACGGCTACCGTCTGACGCAGTACAAGGCGCAGGTGAATGGTGGAGGCCCTTTGAAGATCACTCTCAGTTGGCTCGACCTTCCTGGTGAAGAGCTTGAAGGTGGTAACAACCGGACACGCACACTGGTGAACAACCTCGACTTGCGCGTGTATTCTCCATCAGGTGAAGTTTTCCGTCCATGGGTGCTTGATCTTGAGAACCCTGAGGATCCTGCGGTTCCGGGTGACAACCAGGTGGACAACATTGAGCAGGTCTATATTCCTAATCCAGAGGAAGGTGAGTACACCGTGTTGGTGATTGCCAGCGAGTTTGATGCCGAGGTGACCGCTCAGGAGTACGCTGTTGTGGTTGACGGTGTGTCCGCGTTTAGGCAAGAGCCGATCGGTGACACCACTCCGATTGACCCGATTGACTATCCATTCGAGATCATTCCGGTTGAGCCGAATGTGCCTGATGAGATCGCCGAGGCGGTGGTCAAGCAGATGAATGTTTTCCGCGTGCCGATTTATGCAACAGCTGGCACTCCGGACGCAAAGATGCGTTTGGTGGGTGACCTCCTTGCCGAGTACATCGATAACGACGAAGACGGCATCGCTGATAACGGTCCGGTGGTCAACGAGATTGAGCGTAATGGCTCGATGGTCGTGATGTTCGCCAGCGCTCAGGAATATGAGTTGGCGTTGGAGGAAGGAACCATCAACGGAGCGGCTCTGAACACCAAGGAAGTTCAGATCATCTTCGCGAACGAAGTTTCCAAGAGTTTGCCTCGTGGACATGCCGAGGAAGCTCGATCCAAGCTGCTCAAGCTGATCTTGCGCAATGGATTCTCTGAATTCGAGCGCTATGCCGAGTTCTTCGCTGAAACCGAAGACAGCGTGCTTGGTGGCTTGATGCTCAAGGCTCGTGGAACGCTCGACAAGGAAGATCCAGAGTACAACATCCGCGGGTGGTACCATGTGGTCTCAACCGACGAGGCGCGTCTCGTTTCCGAGTACTTCTACTATGTCATGGGCAGCCGCATCGGATTGTTTGACGGCAAAGGTGTTGGTCGCAACGTCGAGGTGTTCTGGGATTTGTACAACGAGGAGAAGTTGCGTGGCGGTGACCCGTTCGCCTTCCTTCTGGTGAACAAGCCGCAGTACAAGATGCCGCGTCGTTTGCCGGATGGTGACTATCGTCCGGATCGTACACCGCCAGGTATCCCATTCTTCTAATACCTGATTGATAGATATTTGATTCATAGATCCCCCGGTCCGAGTGAATTTTGGGTCGGGGGATTTTTTGTGCTTGTTCGGTAGGGGCGTCCTACTAGCGTGTCATGCGGATCCTCTCTGTTATCAACGCTCATGTCAGCATCCCCGTCCCGAAGTCAGCCATTGATCGACACCTTGCAGGTGGTCGAGTTGGCGGAAGGGGTGGAAGTGCAGTTGCCGGTGGCGGGTGTGGTGGCGCGGGCTCACGCGTTTATGATCGATACTTTGATTCGTGTGTTTTTGATCTCATTGATCGTTGGTGCGGTGGCGTTGGCGGCGATGTGGTTGTTCGGGCAGGGAGTGGGGATTGGTATCTATTTGGTGGGGAGCTTTCTCGCCGATTGGTTTTACTTTGTGTATTTCGAGTACTTCCGTGGCGGCGTGACACCGGGGAAGAAGTCGGTGGGTTTGCGGGTCGTGCAGGAGTCGGGGCAACCGATCACGTTGGGGCAGTCGATCTTGAGGAATTTCCTGCGTTATGTGGACACGTTCCCTGCGGTCTTTAGTTTGGTAGGAGTGGCGAGCATGGTGTTGTCTGGCCGGTCGCAACGGTTGGGCGACTTGGCAGCTGGGACGTTGGTGATTTATACCGACCAGGAAAAGTTGTACCCGGCGATGTTGCGGCAGGTGGCGCCGCCGATGGAGCTGCCGGCAGAGGTGCCGCCGGTGATGCTGACGCGAACCGAGCAGCGGGCTGTGACGGATTTTGTCGAGAGGGCGGGGATCTGGACCGACGAGCGGCGTGAAGAATTGGCGAACTTGGTGACTCCGCTGACGCGGGCGTCGGGAGTCGAGGGCGTGCGGCGGTTGGTCTCGTACAATGCGTGGTTCAAGCGTTAATCAGGCGATTTGAGACGATGAAAGAGCCAGAGTTTATCGACGAACACAGTGCGATGTGGGAGCGCTTTGAGGAGGATCTTAAAGTGCTTGAGAAGCGCTCGGTGGTTGGGGATGCGGTGATGACGTCGCGGACGTTCTCACAGGTCTGTCATCATTTGGCATTGGCTCGTCATCGGATGTACGGAGCCGAACTGTGCGAGCGCTTGAATGCGTTGGTCAGCCGTGGAAGCCGATTCTTCAGCAAACCACGACGGTCGTCTGCTGCTGAGGTTTGGTATTTTTTGACGGCGGGTTTTCCTGCCACGGTGAGGAAGGAGTGGCGGCTTTTCTGGATCAGCACCTTGGTGTTTTTGATTCCGTTTGTGTGGGCGGCACTTGCGGTGGGCAATGACAGTGAATGGGCCCACGCGATCCTGGGAGCCGATGGAATGGAAAGCGTCGAGAAGATGTATGGCAAAGGGGCGGATTTGGAGACGTTTCGAGGTGAGTTTGACTCCAACTTTATGATGTGGGCGTTCTATGTTTGGAACAACGTACGCATCGACTTTCAAATGGTAGCGGGCGGGTTGCTTGCCGGTGTCGGGACGTTGTTCTTTTTGTTGTTCAACGGCGTGTTTTTGGGTGCGTTCACAGGGTGGGTTCATCAGTCGGGAGATCCGCAGAAGTTTTACTCATTTGTGGTGGGGCATTCCTCGTTGGAGATGGTGGGGATGTTGATTGCCGGGATGGCTGGCCTGAGGATCGGTTGTGGGATCTTGTTTCCAGGTCGGTTGAGGCGTGGAGTGGCTTTGGCGGATGCGGCGAAGCGGGCGTTGCCGATGATCTATGGATCGGGTTTGATGACGTTCTTTGCGGCGTTCATCGAGGGGTTCTGGTCTGCCCAGGATGTGCCGGTCAGTGCGAAGTACTGGGCTGGTGGTGCGGGTTGGTTGCTACTTGTGGCGTACTTTTTATTGGCTGGTCGCGGAAAGGAGGCGTTGCCTCGATGAACCTGTTTGATATCAATGCGGTGATGCGGCCGCGGCGGACGTTGGAAGCTGTGGACCTTGGTGTGGCATTGGTCCGGCGGTTTGCCAAGCCGGTGTTTGGGGCGTGGGCTCTGACCGTGCTGCCGCTGTGGCTGATGATGGCAGCTGTGCTTTGGAACTATCCGGGGTGGGCGCTCTTTGCGATCTGGTTCACCAAGCCGCTGATGGACCGGGTACCGCTTTATGTCATCAGTCGCGGGTTGTTTGGCGAGGTCCCGCCGATCCGCGAAGTGGTGCGGGCGTTTCCCAGAATGTTGGTGCGGAATGTGTTTGCTCTCACCATTGCCAACCGAATGTCGATGTGTGGCGCCTTGTTATTGCCGGTGGTGGATCTTGAGGGGGCACAGGAAAAGAAGGCGAGGAAAGAACGCATTCAGGCAATCCGGCGAGTGGGTAGCGGAGCGGGCTCGGTGATGTGGGTGTTCAGCTTGATCGAGTCGTCGATGTTGATCGGTTTGCTGATTGTCGGGCAGATGTTGCTGCCTGAGTTCCTGGCGGATGAGTTCTCAATGGGGATGAGTCTTTTGCTGGAGTACTCGGACCCGACGATGTTGGTGCCTCTGCTGCAGGTGGTGTTGGTTGGCTATATCGTGGCGGTTTCGTTGGTGGAGCCGTTTTATGTGGGCGGTGGATTTGGGGTGTATGTGAACGTGCGCTCGATCATGGAAGGGTGGGATATTGAGCTTGAGTTCCGCAAGCTGGGTGCGCGGTTGAGTGAGCAGATGGCTCCGGTTTCGAAGGTGGTTGGGGGATCTCGGTCGGCGTTGATTGGTCTGTTCGCTGCGTTGCTATTCGGTCTGTCGGGTGTGGGGTCCGGGATGGGGCAATCGTGGGATGAGGGCGAGTGGACGGCACGGGATTCGAAGGAGTTGGCGCAGCAGGTTTCCGAGGAGGATGCGTTCGAGGTGAAGACGGTGAAGATTTGGAAGCCGGACGAGCCTGAGAAACGGAAGAGGGAGTCATTTGACGCGTCGCCCTTGGCGGGGTTGGCGAAGGTGGGCTTTTGGTGTGTGGTCGTGGCAGTTGTCGGGTTCGTTTTGTGGCTGATGATCCGGGCAGCTGCGCGCTGGAAAGGGAGTGTGCCGGATGTGGCTGAGCCTGAGGATCGACGGGCAGTCGAGTCGTTTCTCGGGATGCCGGTACGTCCGGAAAGTTTGCCGGATGATGTGGTGACGGAGGCGCGTCGTTTATGGAACGAGCAGAAGTTCGTGGAAGCGATGGGGTTGCTCTATCGGGCGGGGATTGGCTGGATGATCGAGCAAGGGCACGTCGAGATCCGTGAAAGTGATACCGAGGGCGATTGTTTGCGGCGGATCGAGAGCGAATTGCCGGGGGATCCGCGAGTGGCGTTCTTTCGCTCGTTGACCAATGGCTGGATGGCGACGGTTTATGCGGGCCTGATTCCGGAGGCACCGGAGTTTGAGCAATGGTGTGACCAATGGCCGTATCGGCGCGATGTGGCCGCTGGGATGGGAGGTGCGAAATGAGCGTGTGGCGTCGATGCCTTGCGGGCTTTGTGGTGCTCGCTGCGTTTTTATTTGCCGGCTGCCGTGGCGATGGGCAGTGGGAGGAGGAGCAGCTTGGGTATACGGGTAAGGCGCGGCGCTATCCGTTTTTGGCGGCGAGTCGGGTGCTCGAGGAGGCGGGGTATGGCCCGACGGATCGGTTGCGTTCGGTGTTCGTTAACGACAAACACTACGGGACTATGTTTGTGCGCGCGTCTTCGGTCGCGGACAAGGCGACGGTGAACCGCTTGCGTAGGTTGTTACGAGATGATGTGCATCTGGTGTTGTTGTTGGACGGCGGCGAGCGTTATCTCAATGACTTCAGCAAGGGCCACCGGGCATTGGCAGGATCGTGGCAGGCGGAGGATATCCGTGACACGGCGTTGATCGAGCTTCTGGATGAATTTGGGATTGAGCTGGATGATGGGATCCAGTTTTCGGCTGAAGCGCCGGTACGTTATTCCCTGGGGGGCGAGACATTCGAGGTGGCGGCTGACGCGGATTTTGGTGTGCGCTGTGTGCGTGCCGAGCCGGTGATTGAGTCCGTGGAGGGTGACGGCGATGCGGCGTTGATCGTGACGCGGCGAGCGTTGGCTGGGCGGCTGACGGTGGTTGCCAATGCGATGCCATTCCGTTCGCGGTTTCTTGCGGAGGGGGATCACGCGCACTTGTTGATGGCGTTGATGGATTTGTCGGATTACGGCGGGATTGCGGTGGTTGAGGATGGCGGGATATCGTTTTTCGGGATGGTGTGGCGCAGAGGATCGTTGCTTGTGGTGGCTGGTGGTCTTGCGCTGGTCTTGTGGTTGTGGCGCCGGATGACGCGTCGTGCGCCGGTGCTCGCCGCGCCTGAGGTTGCGCTGACTGATTTTGGCGAGCGCATCGAGGGGCTCGGTCATTTTGTATGGAGCCAGAAGGGTGGCGCCCAGCTGCTTGAGGGGATGAAGCGCGAACTGCTGGCCCGCTGGGGCACCGCGACGGGGCAGATGTTGGTTTTTCCTGAAATGCCGGATTCAGGCTCGATTTCCGAACGCATCCGTGGCGAGGTCAGCGCCGACGATATCCGCGCCGCGCTGACGCTTGAAGCGGGCGCTGAGAGTGAGCCGATGCTGCTGGCTATTTCCAATCTTCAAAAAGTAATTCGCTTGTTATGAGTACATTTGATTCCAACCCAGAAATGCAGGCTGTCGGTGATGCCCCGTCAGTAGAGCCGCGCCACGGTGACGACACACGGCAGCGTGTTGCCGGAATGTTGCAGGCAATCCGGAGTGAGGTCGGCAAGGCATTCATCGGCCAGGAAGCCATTTTGGATGATGTGTTGGCTGGTTTGCTGGCTGGTGGGCATTTGCTGCTGGAAGGGAAGCCTGGATTGGGTAAGACCCGACTGGTAGTGGCGCTGGCTCAGGCGATCGACGGGGAATTCGGCCGGATTCAGTTTACGCCCGAGTTGATGCCATCGGATGTTACGGGCTTTTCGTTGTTTGATATGAAGAGCCAATCCTTCCGCGTGAGCCGGGGTCCGGTTTTCACCAATTTGTTGCTGGCGGATGAGATCAACCGCGCTCCCGCCAAGACCCAGGCGGCATTGCTCGAAGTGATGCAGGAGCGGCAGGTGACGATCGAAGGGGAGAGCTACACTTTGGAGCGGCCGTTCATGACGTTCGCCACGCAGAACCCAATCGAGCATGAGGGGACTTATCCGCTGCCGGAGGCGCAGCTGGACCGCTTTTTGATGAAGTTGGTGATCGACTACCCATTGCATGATGTGGAAGTGCAGATCGTGCGCGAGATGGCTGGAGTAGGTGGGACGGCTGCGATGGCGGTCGAGCGGGTGTGCAGTGTGGCGGACATCGTGGCGGCGCAGGATGCGGCGGCTTCGACTGAAGCGGTGGTGGAGGTGGTGGACTACTGTGTGGCGATTGCGCGAGCGACGCGTGAGTCTCCGGCGTTCTCGTTAGGCGCGGGTACTCGTGGGGCGATTGATTTGCTACGGGTGGGTAAAGCGCGGGCGTTGATGGCGGGGCGTCATTATGTGATTCCGGACGACATCAAGGCATCGGCAGTGGCGGTGCTGCGTCACCGGGTGCAACTGACGCCGGAGATGACCATCAGCGGGCAGTCGGTGGACCGGGTGCTTGAGGATGTGGTGGCCGGAGTGCCGGCGCCTCGGGTTTAATCTGGATTCGATTGTAAAAGTGCGATGATTCCCGGGCGTCGATTGCTGATCCTTGCGACCTTGATGGTCGGGATCTCGTGTGTGCTGGTGGCAGTGCCCGGGGCGATGTTTTACGGCTACGCCCTGTTGGCTGTGTTGGGCGTGGTTGCGGCGGTCGATTTGTTGTCGGCGTGGAAGATGACGCCGTCGATCCAGATGCGGCGGGTATTGCCCGGGCGGTTTGCGCTGGGTGTGAGGCAGGTGGTGGGCTTGGTATTGCGTCAGGACGGGCGACGGACATTGGCGATCGAGCTGTTCGACGGTGTGCCGGATCGGTCGGATGTCGAAGGTTTCCCCTGGCATGGGCAACTGCCGCCGGCGCAGGATTTGCACGTGCGTTATGAGATCGGTTTTGATGAGCGCGGCGAGGTGCCTTTTGGTCGGGCGTGTGTGATGGTGGATTCCCCGCTCGGGTTGTGGCAGCGGAGGCTGTGGGTTGGAGATGAGGAGGTGGTGAAGGTGTATCCCAACTACAAACCGGTGTTGGACATGGCGTTGTTGGCGATGGATTCTCGCCGCGATGAGATGGGGCTGCGCTACATGCGGCGGGCAGGTGCCAGCCGCGAGTTCCTGCAGCTGCGGGACTACCAGCTCGGCGATGGGTTGAACACGGTGGACTGGAAAGCGACGTCGCGGTTCCATCGCTTGATCAGCCGGGAATACGAAGAGCAAAGGAACCAGACCTTGATCTTCATGCTCGATTCGGGAAGGCGGATGCGGGCGATGGATCACGGGCTGCCGCAATTTGATCACTGTCTCAATGCGATTTTGTTGGTGGCGTACGTGGCGCTGAACCAGGGGACGCAGGTTGGCGTGTTGGGCTTTGGCGAGGGCGTGAACTGGCTCCCTCCGGTAAAGGGCGTGCAGGCGATGCCGCGGTTGCTCAACCATTTGTTCAATGCTGAGACGACGATGAGCCCGAGTGATTACGATGAGGCGGCAACTCAGTTGATGGTGCGCCAGAAGCGTCGGGCGATGGTGGTGATGCTGACCAATTTGCGGGGGGAGAGTCCGCGCGAGTTGTTACGGCCGTTGACTGTGTTGAAGCAGAAACATCACGTGGTGGTGGCTTCACTGCGTGAGCAGCGCGTGGAGGAGATGCGCAACGCGGCGGTGGGTTCGGCTGCTGATGGTGTGCGGGCGGCGGCGGCACATTTGTATGTGGCGGAGCGGCGCAAAGTAGCAGCGGAAATGGATGCGCTGGGGGTGCCATTAGTGGACGCGACCGCTCACGATTTTCCGGTGGCTCTGGCCAACCGTTACCTGGCGGACCGGGCGCGGGGAGCGATGTGATGCGGGGGCGGACGAGATGGAAAACGGTCTGGTAGGATCTATTGCGGTTGATCTAGCGGCTGTTTTGCTTTGTCTAGCAATGGCTTGTTGCGTGGAAGTGCGGCGAAGAGGGTGACAGCAAAGACGGCGCCGAGTGTGTCGGCGAGCATGTCTTTCTGGGCGTCCCAGATGTCGCCTTGGGACCCGAGTACGGCGGCTCCTGCGGTGGGGTCAGCGTTGATGGCCCAGATCCATTCGAGGATTTCGTAGAGGCCGGCGATTGCCAGCACCGTGACTACGGGGAGCCCGAGTACCAGCGTGCGGGTGCGCACGAGTTGGTTGGCGGCGGCGGCCTCCGCCATGGCGTAGGCGAAGAACCCGACGGCGAAGTGGCCTACGCGGTCGTAGTGGTTGCGCTCGAAGTTGAAGGTATTGGTGACCCAGTCGAATGGGACGAGCTCGAAGGTGAAGTGTGCACCGATGGTGTGCATAACGGGCAGCACGGTCATCAGGGCGTAGGCTGTGTTAGAGAAACGATGGTAGCGTGACGCCCAGATGATGAGCCCTACGATGACCCAGATTGGGATGATCTCGGCGAAGAAGACGGTGAGGTCGTGTGGGTTGATGGCGCAGAGCGCGACGACCAGCAGGTAGAATCCGAGGCAAATGTAGGGGAACTTCGTGGAATTGGTGGTCATGGCTGGCGTCGGATTGTGACGGATTCTTCGGGATGATCTGATTGCCGGTGGTGTGGGCATGGATGCACGGTCGTGGCGTTGCAGGAACAAATCCAAGCAACTCAATTTTGAACGATCGAGATCCATGAAGTCTTATCTTCCATTTGTTGTGGCGGCTGTGTCGCCGTTGGTTACGCTTGGCTATGCCGAGAGCCTGAAGTCCGAGCAGGTGATTGCTCTGGGAATGAACGAGGGGGAGGTGGTTTCCTATTCGCCAGGAATGCAGCGTCTGGCTGTGACCTCCGAGGTGGCTGGTGGCGTGCGGAGCTATCGTTTCGCTTCCGGGCAATTTGTAGCCGGGGCTGCAGTCGACCTTGTAGGCTACTTCGGGAGCCAGCCAGCGGGGGGCTTCACCTTTGGGGGTGTGACTTCGGTGGCGTTGCATCCGAAGGATGTCGATTTGGGTGTGGCGAGCGTGAAGAACGCGACCAAGAACAGTGATGGGATCCCCGGAGCGGGGCGAGTGGTTTTCTTCCGCGTCTCGTCAGGCGAAGTGCTTGGTTCCGCGGCCGTGGGCGTGCATCCGGATATGGTGACTTTCTGCCCGAAAGGAGACCGTGTGTTGGTCGCTAACGAGGGGGAGTTCGTGGTGGACTCCCCGGCGGATGCGGATGGTTCGATCAGTGTGATCGACGTGCGCGGGGTGATTGGCGGCGGTGAGGCTGTGGCGCGGACGGTAGCGTTCGACGGAGTGAATGGACTCGAGCGGTTGCGTTACAATGCGAAAATCGAGAGCGGACGCGAGAGCGCCCACATCGAACCGGAATACGTGACGGTATCTGCTAGCCATGATTTGGCATTTGTCAGCTTGCAGGAAAACAACGCGATCGGTGTCTTTGATCTGAAGGCCGGGGCATGGCAGGGCGTGCATTCGCTGGGTTTGCTGGAGCAAACCATCGATGCTTCCGACAAAGACAAAAAGGTGGCGATTGATAAGGTGGTTGCGGGGTTGCCGATGCCGGATGCGATCGCTTCGTACGAGGCGGACGGAGTAGTTTATCTGGTGTCGGCTAACGAAGGGGACTTCCGGCCGGATGATGGGGATCGTGCGCGCGTGATGGATTTCACGGGCGAGGACCAGGGGGGCGACGCGATTGAGGTCGACATGGGGAAGAAGGCATTGGGTAGGTTGCGGGTGTCCGTGCCGGACTCCGATCCCGATGGTGACAACGCGTTGGAGAAGTTGGTGATGCCGGGGACGCGGTCACTTTCCGTGTGGCGCTTTGACCCGGCGGCGGAGACGCTGGAGTTGGCCGGCGATACCGGGTCGTTGGAAGCGTATTTGGCCGAAGTGGACCCGACGCGTCACAATGCCAACGACGGTGGAGATCCTGAGGCGTTCGACAAGCGTTCCGATGACAAGGGGCCGGAGCCGGAAGGTGTTGCTGTGGTGAAGACGGCAAGTGGCCGCGTGTTAGCCGTGGTTGGAATGGAACGCCAGAATGGCCTGGTGGTGGTGGATTTGACCGCGCCCGAGTCACCGAAGCCGGTCGGGTACCTCAACGACTTCGATCGAGGGTTGCGCCGTCCGGAGAGCGTGATCGCGGTGGATGGGTCGGACAGCCCGACAGGTGAGCCGATGGTGATTGTCGGTTACGAAGGGGATGCGGACGAGCAGATCAATGGTGGCGTGGGCGTGTATTCGCTGAAATAAGTGGAACGGCACGCGATGGAACGCATGTCACCGCTGGAATGTGCGGCCATCGGGGCGGGTTTCTCGCTCCGATGGCATCGCAAGCTCGGCCCGGTTAGGTCGGCGATTTATCCCAGGGGGGGGAATACCCGATAGGTCCGCCACCAGTTCCTTGAATCTCCAATTGGACCGCCCCTGCAGGGCTCCATCGCTTAATCCGCCAATCCCCACGGCGTTGCCGTGGGCTGTGTTAGTCCGCACCTCCGGTGCTCTCTCTCGTCCAGTCCCCATCACCCCGCGGCTCCACGCTCGTCCTACGTCATCGAATGCCCCCCAGCCCACGTACTCGGATCCCACCCAGCGCCGGAGGCGCGCCCCAACATAGCCCATGGCGAAGCCATGGGATCACGCCCGCCCCCACATCGAGCCCTGCAAGGGCGGTCTAATACTATTTGAGCGGTCAAATTGGCGGGATGGCGGAGAGCTTTCTCGAGTGAGGCAAGGCGCGAACTGCGATGCGGGCTGCCTGATCGGCGAGCAACGCTGCATCACTCAAAAAGATCCCGCCAAGATCACATTCTTCATCTCTGATTCTCCTCACTCAATCCCCATTGGTTACGCCAAGGCGACCCTTCGATCTGGAGTTACGGAGCCGTGTCGCTGCAGTGGTCATTATCCTTATTGTGATCCAAATCTGAATCGGAGCGCAGCGACCCTGCCCGGTGAGGTGCTGCGCATGCGTCCGGTCCGATCCGTCTTGAAACAAAAGCGCCCCCGATCGCAGGCAGAGTGATGCCGGCGGTCGGGGGCGTTGAGTTGTCAGCAGAGGAGTGCTGGGCTAGAGCGAGGCGGCGTCGATGCCGCCGAGTTCGCAGATGCGCAGGAAGTGCTTTTCCTCGACTGGTGTGATCGAGAGGCGGCTGCCGCGTCGGGTGACGAGCAATCCGTCGAGCGGTCCGCCTTCCTCCGAGTCGGCCTTGAGGTCGTCGAGGCTGACGTAGTTGGGGAATTCGGCGACCCATTGCACGTCGACCATCAGCCAGCGTGGGTTGTCGGCTGAGGACTTTTCATCGAAGTACTTCGACTTCGGATCCCACGAGGTGTGGTCTGGGTAGGCTTCCTTTACGATTCGAGCGATGCCAGCCACGCCCGGCGGCTTTGTGTTGGAATGGTAGAACAAGACCAGGTCACCGACCTTCATTTCATCGCGCATGAAGTTACGCGCCTGGTAGTTGCGGATGCCGTCCCATGGCTCGGTTTGGTTCTTGCACGCCTTCAGGTCATCGAACGAAAAGACGTCCGGCTCGGATTTCATCAGCCAATATTTCATCGCGGGCACGGTAGGGGATTGCCGCGGTGGATGCAATCCTTCGCCTTGGCCCGGCAGCGAAGGATAGGCTCACGCAAAGAACCCAAAGGGGGGAGGGTGATGGGGGGCGGATGCCGTTCGGACGTCGAGAGTGTGTCGTGTTTCGGTCGAGGCGCAGCCGGATGGGCACAGGTGTGAGAGCCATTTCAAGAATCCCGTAGTGTGGCCATTGCGCGAAGCGGTGGGTGTCGGGCATGTTGGGGGCATGATGGAGGAATCAGAGCGAGTGACTGAGTTTGCGCGGCGGGTGTATGCGGCGTGCAGTGCGGTTCCGGAGGGGAGGGTGACCAGTTACGGTGAATTGGCGAAGGCGATTGGATGCGGGTCTGCGCGGGCGGTGGGGCAGGCATTGCGGGCGAACCCATACGCGCCGGACGTGCCGTGTCACCGGGTGGTGCGTGCGGATGGCTCGTTGGGCGGGTATCTTGGAGAGACCGGCGGCGAGCAGCTGCGGCGCAAGGTCGAGTTGTTGGCCCGCGAGGGCGTGCGGTTTGATGCCGGGGGCAGGCTGATTGAGCCAGAGCGTCTGGTCACAGCAGCGAATCTGATTGCGCATCTGCCCGAGGCATGAAACAAACAGCGCGGAACGTTGACCGCGCTTTTAGCCAAGCCGATGCGGGGTTTTAGACAGGATTTACATGATTGAGATGATTTGGCGGAAACCAGTCTGGATGAGTGGGAGCGTGTCGTGCGGACGCGCACTGGCGCTGTCGTTGCTTGCGTTTGCCGTGGTGGGTTGTGACAAACCATCCGACGAGGTGGCGGCGGAGGTTGAGGTGCCGTTGGCAGAGGAGTCGCCTGCGTTGTCGGCGGATTCGTTTGTGGATGATCATGCCGAGGAGGAGCCCGAGGCGGAGGATGTGTTCCAGCATGACAAGTCGGTGGTGGTTTCGATTCTGGGCTACCATCGCTTTTCCTCGAGTGCGAAGCCGACGGACATGATGACGACGACGGCGCGTTTCCGCGAGGAGATGCAGATGCTGGCGGACTCCGGGGTGGCGGTGGTTTCGATGGAGGACTTTTTGGCGTGGAAGCGTGGTGAGATCAACATTCCCAACCCGAGCGTGGTGATCACGATCGATGACGGCTGGAAGTCGGTTTATACCGAAGCGTACCCGGTGCTGAAGGAGTTTGGGTTTCCGTTCACCACGTTCATCTACACGAACTTTTTCGGCGGGCTGGGCAAGACATTGTCGGCCGAGCAGGTGAAGGAAATGATCGCCAATGGGATGACGCTGGGCTGCCACAGCAAGAGTCACCCATACGTGAGCAAAGTGCGGGCCGAGAGGCAGAAAGGCGAGGAGGCTTACGCGAAGTTCCTTCGTGAGGAGATGGTTGAGACCGCGGATGTTTTGGAACGTGAGATCGGCGTGCGGCCGGTGGTCTATGCCTACCCGGGTGGGTACTATGCCGACGATATGTTGGAGGCCGCCAACGAGGCGGGGTATGAGGCGTTGTTTACAGTGAACCCGGCGAAGGTGGTTTTCGACACGCCGAACCATGAAATCCATCGTTATGTGGTGCATGGGGACAAACCGTACACCTTCGACAACGCGACGACTTTTGGTGGGATCCCGCTGGGGCGTAAATCGTTGGCGGCTGCCGACGGGTCGCGGATTGAAAAGGCGGACCTGCATTTGGTGCCGGCGGACGGGGAGGTGGTGACGGATCGCCAGCCGCTGGTGAGCGCGGACTTGTCCCAGGTGGGTGACGTGGATCCCGAGTCGCTGGTGATGCGGATTTCCGGATTTGGCAAGGTCGAGCCTCACTTTGATGCGGAGACCAAGCTGGTGACGTACAAGATGAGCCGCCGGTTGCGTGCGACCGACGTGGCGGTTTATCTGAGCTGGAAGTTGATCGAGAGCGATCGCTACGAGCCGCCGCTGCGCTGGAGCTTCACTGTTGACCGCACTGCCAGCCTGCTCGCGGAGCAGCCGGTGGTGGATGAGGAATCCGCCCGCGATTTGACCGAGGAGCTGGACGGAACCGGGTTTTAGGGCATGTTGCCCCGTGTCAGTACGGCTGGGGAAATCTCCTCACGCTCCGTCGGTCCCAACGATTTTCACTATGTTTAACCAACTTTCCGACAAACTCGAAGGCGTCTTCAAGAACCTGCGTGGCCAGGGGAAACTCTCCGAGCGCAATATCAAAGACGCGATGACCGAGGTGCGTCTCGCCTTGCTTGAGGCGGATGTCGACTACAGCGTGGCACGTGACTTCATCTCCAGTGTGCGCGATGAGGCGATGGGTGAGAAGGTGCTCAAGAGCGTGACGCCGGGGCAGCAGATTGTCAAAATCTTCCGCGACAAGTTGGCCGAGTTGCTCGGTGGCGACCAGGCTCCGCTGGAGCTCACGCCGCCAGCGCGCATTTTGATGGTCGGTTTGAACGGTGCGGGTAAGACCACGACGTCGGCCAAGCTGGCGCTGCGCTTGAAGAAAGAAGGGCGCCGTCCATTACTGGTGGCTTGTGACTTGTTCCGTCCGGCGGCGATTGACCAGCTGGAGACTCTGGCGCGTGAGATTGACGTGCCGGTTTTTACCCCGGATCGCGATGAGAAGAACGTGATCAAAGTGGCCAAGCAGGCGCTGAAGTGGGCGGAGACGCAGAACGGAACGGTGATGATTTTCGACACCGCGGGCCGTCAGGAGATCGACGATGCGTTGATCCGCGAGCTTGAGGACTTGCAGAAGTTCCTTCAGGCCAAAGAAGTGCTGTTGGTAGCGGATTCGGCCACAGGTCAGCAGGCGGTGAACGTGGCCAAGCGCTTCGACGAGGCGGTGGGGATTTCCGGTATTGTCCTGACCAAGCTTGATGGTGACGCCCGTGGTGGTGCGGCATTGAGCATGCGCTCGGTGACCGGTAAGCCGATCAAGTTCTCCGGTGTGGGTGAGAAGATTGCGGACTTTGAGGCCTTTGTGCCGGACCGCTTGGCGGACCGCATGCTGGGCATGGGCGACGTGGTGGGCCTGGTGGAAAAGGCAGCCGAAGCGGTGGACGAGAAGGACGCCATGAAGATGGCAGAGCGTCTGGCGAGCAATCAGTTCGACTTCAATGATTTCCTGCAGCAGATGAAGTTCATGAAGAAGCTCGGGCCGATGGAGAATATCCTCGGCATGCTTCCAGGTGTGGGCAAGAAGCTCAAGGACATCAACGTGGACGACGGTAAGATGAAGCGCATCGAGGCGATCGTGTTGTCGATGACACCTTACGAGCGCTCACGTCCTGAGATCATCAATGCCAAGCGTCGCAAGCGCATTGCCGCAGGTAGCGGAACGAACCTGACGCAGGTCAATCAGTTGCTGAAGCAGTTCTCCATGATGCGCAAGATGATGAAGAACAAAGGCAAGATGAAGGGCATGATGAAGCAGATGGGAATGGGCGGCGGTGGATTCCCCGGCCTGCCAGGTGGCGGAAAACTTCCGTTTTAATCCCTTGAGTACGAGAACCATGCGATCCGTGTGAATTTCTGCTTGGCAAAGTGCGAAATGAGGGCATATTCAGCTCCCTCGATTCGCTCGGCGCTCGAATGGATCGATCGAACCAACCTTAAACTACCTCACCGAGGAACTTACAAAATTTTATGGCAGTAGCACTCAGACTCCGCCGCGAAGGTAACCGTAACCGCGCATACTACAAGATCGTGGCAACCGACAGCCGCGCACGCCGCGACGGCAATTTCATCGAGCAGATCGGCACCTACGATCCGCATCAGGAAGGCAAGAACTTCACCATCGACCTTGAGAAGGTCGACAAGTGGGTGGGCAACGGCGCGCAGCCAAGCGACCGCGTCAAGAACATCATCAAGCACGCTCGTAAAGAGCAGGGCGCAGAGGCCTAAGGTCCTCTGATCGATCTTTCGGTCTCGTGCCGATCGATAGCGCCGACAGAATCATTTATGAACCGCCGATCCTTTCGAGGGTCGGCGGTTTTTTTGTTCCTGTGCCGGCGGGGATCTGTGTCAGATCGGCTGTCGATGAGAGAAGTGCCGCGCTACGGATCGCGGCGCTGGATGAGGAGCGGCGCCATGGCGATGGCCCAGACAGTGGTAGCCGCGGCCCAGACGAGAGCGGAGTAGAGGTAGTGCGCCGTTTTGACCTGCGGCGTGAAATCGGCAGTGACCCGCAGCACCATGGCGATGAGGATGAGCCCAAAGACAACGCACAGGGGGATGAGCCATTGGCCCATGGCTTTGGTGCGGCCGGCGTGGCCGTAGAGCACACGGGTGCCGACGACGAGTGCGATTAATCCTAGTCCGCCGATGTAGAGGATGTGGTCGAGGGCGATGCGGTTGGCTTGAACCCATCCAGCGGCGAGTGCGGCGATGATCAGACAGATGAGCCCGGTGCGCAGGGCGGCGGGAAGCACACCGGTTGCTTCAGAGCGTTTCCAGAACCCGGTTTCGCTGGCGAGGTAGGCGAAGCAAGTGGCGGCGCGTAGCCATGCGCCCCAGCGGACGATGCCTTCGACCTCGAGGAAGAAGCTGAGAATGATCAACGCTGCGGCGGTGCCTGCCAATTTAGCTCGACGGGTCCATTGCTCGGTCGGGTACGGGTTGCTCGGGAAGATCTGTTTGTTGTCGGTCTTGAAAAAGCGTGGGAAGAGAAATGCGCCGATGCCGATCAGAGGGAGCAACATGAAGCCTTGGTAGAGTAGCAAGCCCGCCCACTGCTCGCGGGTCGCGTTGAATTCCAACGCGTGGCCGCTGAGAAAGAGTACGGTCCCGCTGATGCCGCACAGCATGCCTGCGCCGACGAGTAGGAATCCTGGAGGTGGCAAATCCTTGCGCAGGGCGGCGCGGGTGCCGGCGCTGATCATGAAAGTGACCAAAGCGATGAGGAAGAACGCGTCGCCGGCGACGGTGCGGTTGGCGAGGTGAAACCCAGAGGAGGCGAGGTATGCGGTGGCGAACGTGGCGAGCTCGCCGAAGAAGAAGCGGTGGGTGTTGAGTACTTTTGGGATGGCGGTACCGAGGAATCCAAAGGCGAAGCCGCCGATGAACCCTTGGATCATGAGCCGGGCGTGGCTGGTTTTTGGCTGGTAGTCGATCCAGTGCTGGTAGAAGGCAGGCCATAGCAGCACGGCGGCGATCCCGATCAAGACAGCGAGCGGGAAAAACCAGCGGTAGGGCTCGGCGAGGAGCAGCTCGCGGAAGGGGGCTTGCGCCAAACGGGCGCGGCGTGCGGCGCAGCGTCCACCGCGTGAGGAGGCGGTGGGCTGCGGGGCGGATGACAAGTTGGGATCAGAGGTGGCCGGACGGTCCATCGTTGTTGAGTATCGCGGCGTGATCGTGCGATCGATGGGCAATTGTGCGGATTCGACGGGATTGGCTCGCGTTGCTTCGAATCCTCACCAACGCAGCCGTCCGGATGGATTGTGGATTGGAAACCGACGTATTATCCCGCTGCGCTGGAACCCATTCCGGGTCGGTGCAATCTGAGTTCTCTCTTATGAATACAAATACCCAGCCGCTGGCCGAGCGCCACGGACACGATGTGATTGCCATGATGCTCGAAGGCGGCAAGACCTACAGCCGCGAGTCATTGAAGAAGGAAATCATCGAGACCTTCGGCATTACCACCACGTTCTACACCTGCTCGACGAGCGGCATGACGCCGGACCAGTTGATCGACTTCTTGGCGGCGCGTGGCAAGTTTGAAGGCACCGAGGATGCCTTCCGCTTTGACCCTGCCAAGCAGTGCAAACACTAGGTTTGCTGGTGGTAGGCGCGTCACGCGACGATGAGACGTCCTATCAGGACGATCTGAGTCGATGCAATGGCTGATCCTGGGACTTTGTCCCAGGCTGGGGAAACCGTCCCTCCGAGACGCCTCATTCACGCGCTCACCTCCGGAGGTTGAAACCTCCGGCTAACCGGTAACCTGTCGCTTCGCGACGAATTCGATGGGTTGGGGGAATCCTACCAAAATCGCGGAGCGATGACTTACCGGTTAGCCAGCGGATTCATCCGCTGGTCCAGTCGCTCCAATCAACTCGCGCCGGAGGTGCGGTTTACTTCGTTGAGCTCATGCCTCATGTAAGCCGTCCCTACGGGACGCCTTATTCACGCACTCATATCCGGAGGTTGAAACCTCCTACTAACCGGTAACCTGTCGCTTTGCGACGAATTCGATGACACGGGGGCTTCCGATTAAAGTCGTCGTTGCTGATGTGTTCCGGGAGCCTAATGCTCATGGGTCGTGCCTGATTTGGAGCTCTCTTGTTGTTAGTTGTCCGTCTATCTCGTCTGGCTCAAGCAGGGGGATAGCCTTTGATTACGGATGCGGTGAGTGCCTGATCGTCTCGGATGTCACGCGGTGGCATCCGGGATGTGGGTTCTTGGCGTGTGCGATCATGCAGGCGGCCAGTGTGGCAACCGGTACCGGCTGGATGCGCCGAACCGTAGCGAAGGGAAGCCAGCTGATCGCGGCGAGGGCAATGTAGCCAAGCCGCTCGCCGAGGCGGAACTCATCGCGCTGCGGTGCGTGGAGGAGTGACGGTTGGTAGATCGTGAGCGACGGTAGGTCGAGTGCTTCCAGGTTGTGTTCGGTTTCCCCTTTGGTGCGGAGGTAGAAGTTGCGGGGTGCGGTGGTAGCTCCGAGCGAGCTGATGACGTGTAACTGCGGGCAGTGTCGGGCTTTGGTCCACTCGCCGACGGCGACAACCAGATTGTGGTCGATGGCGGTGAAGGCTGGCTTGCTGCCAGCTTTGGCGATGGTGGTTCCGAGTGCGCAGAAGACGGCGTCGAGATGGGGCAGGTCTGGGAAATGCTCAGGAGCCATGGTGGGCACGACGTGCTCGATCACACGGTTGGGACGGTCTTCCGCAGGGAGGGGGCGTCGGACGATGGCGTGAACGGTCAGACCCTCTCCAGCTGCCAGTTGGCGTACCAGCTCGCGGCCGGTTGCGCCGGTGGCACCAAAAACCGCGACCTCCTTCATGACTTCGGTTTGAGGATCTGCATCATGGCGAAGTCGATGAAGCGGCTTTCAAAGTCGACCTTCACCGGACGCACTTCCAGTTTCGTGCCGACGCGCAGTTCGTAGCGCGGGCGGCGCGAGCGCCACGTGTTGAGTTCGTTGATGAAGAAGAAATCGCCGGGGAGGAAATGCGATGGCGGCACTAGTCCTTTGATTTGTTCGTTCACCAGCTCGACAAAGACTCCGTTGCGGCGGACTTCGTTGACCACTGCGGTGAATGTACGTTCATCACCGCGGGAGATCAGGCGCTGGAAGTACTCGAGCTCCTTCAGCCGCACCGATTCGCCTTCTGCCTCGGCAGACACGCGTTCGGTGGTCGAGATGGCTTCGGCGACTTCGGCCATGCCGTCGTGGGTCGGTGTGCGGACGCTGACCTGTGGCTTGTGGCACGGTAGTTTGCCGAGCGCACGGTGGACGATGAGGTCGGCGTAGCGGCGGATCGGGCTGGTGAAATGGGTGTAGTTCACTTTTGCCAAACCGTAGTGGCCCATCGGGTCGGCTGCGTAAGCTGCGCGCTTCAGGCTGCGCAGGAGTCCCACTTTCAGCGCGTGTTCCTCCGGTACCCCTCGGATCCGCTTGAGCAGTTTTTGAAGCTCGCGTCGGTTGGTCAGGTCGCCGATTTGGAAGCCGTAGTCACAGGCGGTCTGGCGGAACTCCTGGAGCTTTCCTTCGTCCGGATCGTCGTGAACGCGGAACATACCGGGTTTGCCGGATTCCTTGACCACCTTCGCCACAGCCTCATTGGCGACGAGCATGAACTCTTCGATCAACTGGTGGCTTTCGTCGTAATCGACCCGGCGTAGTTCGGTTGGCCGGCCCTTGTCGTCGAGGATGACCTTCACTTCGGGGAAGTCCATGTCGAGCGCGCCATTTTCGAAGCGCAGTCGGCGGATGCGGGCGGCGAGTCGCCACGCATCGTAGAGCATGGCTTCGACTGGATCCGTTGGTGGAGTGGCGGTGAGGTCTTTGACGACCGGGCGAATGACCTCCATCGCTTGCTCGTAGGTGTAGCGTTTCGCGCTGCGGATCACAGCCGAGGCGAAGCGGGCTTTGAGCATTTTACCGGTGGCGGAAAAGCGCATCTCTACCAATTGGGTGAGCCGGTCTTCGTCCGGACGCAGGCTGCAGATGCCATTGCTGAGGGATTCAGGTAGCATCGGGATCACTCGGTCCACCAGATACGTCGAGTTGCCGCGTTTGCGGGCTTCCTTGTCCAATGCCGAGCCGGGCTTCACATAGTGCGAGACGTCGGCGATGTGAACGGCCAGCAGCCATTCGCCGTTATCGCAGGCGGTGACGCTGATGGCATCATCGAAGTCACGGGCGTCGAATGGATCGATCGTGATGACCGTGCGGTCACGCCAATCTTCGCGGTCGGTCAGGTCGTCTGCTTGAACTACCGCGTGAATGGCAGCGGCCTCAGAGAGCACGTCTTCGGGGAACTCAAGCGGTAAGCCGAAGCGGTAGATGATGCTTTGGATGTCGACGCCCTTGTCGCCGCGGCGGCCGAGCACTTTGACCAGTTTGCCCAATGGTGGGCGGTGTGGTTGGTCCCAGCGGACGAGATCGACGACCACGGTGTCGCCGGACTTGGCCTCGGGTTCGTCTTTCGCCGGTGGAGTGAGTTCCAAGTTAAAGGGAAGGCGGGTGTCGTCCGGCTGGACGAAGCGGAACTTTCCGCGGATGCGCAGCGTGCCGACGAGTGGTTTACCCGAGCGTTCGATAATTGAGAGGACGCGGCCCTCGACGTGCATTTCATCTGGTGTGCGGAGGCGGCCTGCGTGGCGCATCCAGACTGGTGGTGGCACCTTGCGCAACGAGATCTCGACGCGGTCGCCGGGAAGAGCGGTGCCGGAGGCTCTGGGTTGGATGAAGATCCGTTCGCCTTGTTTGGCGAGTGCTGTATTGCCTGAGCTGTTGGCTTCGAGGATGACGAATGCCTTGCCGCGGCGGGTGAAGTCGAGGATGCCGCGTGCGGTGCCGGGTTGGCTGTGTGAGCCGACGCGGTAGCGGCCTTTTTTGACGCGTGTGACCTTGCCGGATTCTTCCAAGTCGCGCAGTGCGTTGCGGAATGTGGCGCGCTCTTTGGGGTCTAGCCCGAGGTGGCGGGCGATCTCCGATTTGGTCGACGGACGGTAGTCGTCCGATTCGAGGTGGCCGATGAGTTTTTCGCGGATCTCTTCGCGTCGCGATTGACCTGCGGGTTGGTCGCGCTCGGTTGGCTTGTTTTTACGTGGTTTTCCGGTCACAAACCGGATCCTCACACGAGAGGCGAGAATCCGCAATCATAGGATTGACCTGCTTGAGATCGTCAGGATAATCGTCTCGGATTTCGTCGGCTCAGCGGTTACCATGAAGGTTCGTCCGTTTGAGATCCGGCGAATCGTCTTTTTACCCAGAACTATGAAACCCCGACACTCCCAATTGTCCAACCGTGCTTCGCGCTCGCGAGGCTTCACTCTGATCGAGCTTTTGATTGTGATCGCCATCGTGGCGATCCTCGCATCGATGATTTTCGCTGGCAGTAGCTTTGCCCTGAAGAAAGCCCGTAAGGTGGAGGCTCAGAACCTCGCCACTGGTATCGCTCAAGCGGTCGAGCAATTCGAGGTGGAGTACAACCGGATGCCAATTCCAGGTAGCAGCCGTGGTCAGGACTGGGAGGGCGACAGCTCCGAGGAAATCTGCGTGATTCTCACCGGCCAAGAGACCGGAGGAAAGGTCCTCAACAAGAAGCAGATCGACTATCTCGATGGTATGAAGCAGGCAAATGATGCCGCGGGTGGTATCGACCGCACGGAGGAAGACCGTCCTGTGGTTTTCGATCCATGGGGTAACTTCTTCGTGATCCATATCGATGGCAACTACGACAAGAAGCTGAGGAATCCTGAGTCGTCTGAAGATGGCGAAGACGAACTCAAGGGTGTTCGCGTGGCTGTTCTCTCCAAGGGAGAAGACGGTATTGCTGCCGGTGAGAACGAAGAGGGCGACGACGCCACCCAGGACAACGCACGCTCCTGGTAAAAAAAAATACCGATGGGGTGACCCATCGGTGAGAATGATTTCGATCCGACCGGTGGCTGTGTGCTGCCGGTCGGATTTTTTATGGCTGGAGGGGGGGGCATTGGTTACCGGAAGTTGGCCAATTCTGCCTGCCTTCCCTCGCCCTTGTAAACCGTCCCTACGGGATGCCTCATTCGTGCGCTCATCTCCGGAGGTTGAAACCTCCGGCTAGCCGGGAACCTGTCGCTTTGCGACGATCCCGGTTACTCGAAGTTTCCGGCTGCCGACCAAAGTCGTCGTTGCGGCAGCCCGATTCCCATCGGCTATGCCCACTTGATCATTCAATTGCGATCACTCCGAGTATTCCGCCCACGACGAGGTGGTCTCCCAGACGCGGATTGAAGCCAGGCGGACTTGGTCGCGCACAGGATAGGGGACATCGGTGCGGGATTTCCATTCGGCGAGGCGCTCGCTGAAGGTGTGGAAGAACACGCGGGCGAGTACTTCGGTGGTTGGGTCTTCCTGGTCGAAGCCGATGACGCGGTCGCCGTAGCGTTGCTTGAACTCAGCGTAGGCGGGGTCGTCGGTATTGAGGCACATGGCGTGGTCGAACGAGTCGAGGTATTCGCCGATGATTTGCTTTACCGCTTTGAAGTCGCAGACCATGTCGTGGTCGTCGAGGGTGTCGGCCTCGAGGACGATTTCGACTTTGCGGGTATGGCCATGGGGGAACTTGCACTTGTCCGGGTGCTTGCTGAGCATGTGCCCGTTCTCGATCTCGATGGCTTTACAAACGCGGTATGGCATAACGTCCGTAATTTAAGCCGGATCGGCGCTAGGACAACCGGAGCTTGAGGAGGTTTTTTCCACAGACTCCGCCTTACGCCAAGTACTCGGTAGGATCCGGGATGCCGGCGTCGCGGAAGGCTTCCTTGCGCTCGACACACGTGCCACAGGTGCCGCAGTGGATGTCGCCGCCTTTGTAGCAGGACCAGGTGAGTGAGAAGTCGACTCCGAGTTCCGCTCCTCGCTGGGCGATCTCGGTTTTGGTCATGTTGATGAACGGGCGCATGACCTCGACGTCTTCGTAGGTGCCTTGTTTGATTGCCTCGGCCATGGGAGCCATGAACGATTCACGGCAGTCAGGGTAGATGGCGTGGTCGCCGGAGTGGGCGGCGATGACCACTCCGGTGGCGCCGACGCTCTCGGCGAAGCCGGCTGCGATCGAAAGTAGAATGCCGTTGCGGAATGGGACTACGGTTTGCTTCATGCTTTCCTCTTCGTAGTGGCCGTCCGGGATGTCGCCACCGGAGTTGAGCAGTGCGGAGGAAAAGAGCTGGTCCATGAATCCGAGTTGGGCGCATTCGTGGCGGACGCCCAGTAGTTCGGACTGTTTGGCTGCCATTGGCAGTTCGCAGTGGTTGTGCTTGGAGCCGTAGTCTGCGCTCAATGTCGCCACCACGTGGTGGTCGCGGTGGGCCTGGTGGAGGGCCACCACGGAGTCCATGCCTCCACTGAGCAGGACGATGACATTTTTGCGGGCTGTCGGCGATTCGGTCATGCGCTGATCATAAGAGGCAAGAGGCAAGAGGCAAGAGCGGGATGAGATTGAGGAGGCTTGGTCTTGTCGGGGGCAGCGTTCCCTCTCTAGGGTTGGAGGTTGCAAGCTGATGATGACAATGATGAAACGACGCGTATGGGCAGCTGCCGTGATGATGGCGGCTTCGTTAACGGTTGGGTACTCCCAGCGAACATTCACCGATGTGGACGGGCGGACGATTGATGCGGAGGTGCGGTCGGTCTCTGAGACGGACGTGGTGTTGGCGGTGGGGAAGACGACTTACAACGTGCCGTTGGAGCGCCTGGTGGAGGAAGATCGAGAGTTTCTCAAGTCCTGGCGTCCGGCGGTAACGATTGGCGACCCGCGGATCGACGTGAATTTTTCGGATTCGGTGGACCGCGTGAAGCGCAATCAGGAGCGGCTGTTGTTCCGGTTGGAGGTCGAGGTGCGGAATGCGGATAACCGCGAACCGTTTTCAGGAGGAACGGTGGACGTGCTCGTGTTGATGCGGCATTTGCGCGAGCGCAATGTTTACGGTGTGGGTGTCAGGCGTGAGTTTGCGGTTCCAGCGGTGCCTGAGTTGAGGTCTACCGAGGTGGAGCTGCCCGAATTCAAGCACGAGCACAAGGGGGATGGTAACAACAAGAAGGGGTGGAAGTTCTATGGCTACGTGGTGATCTTGAAGGACCGCAATGGCAAAGAGCTGAGGCGCAGTGTGTCGTCGGCAATTGATGGTGAGCTCGTGGGGCGCCTGCTGAAGGCGTCCGAGGGGGATATGTTCGGGCGCAACTACCGCCCGATCGACAAAGGGCTCCGCAGGAAATATGACTCCAATATGCTGCCTGAGGAGGTCCGCGAGAAGAAAGAGGACGAGGAAGAAAAGCAGCCGGAACTCAAGGACGAGCCGTTGGTTGAGTAGGGGCTTGAAGAATTCTTTTATCGAGGCGCTTGACCATTACCGATCCTCGGCTATTTATTTCCACACCAACGACTTTCCGCACGGGTAGCTCAGCGGTAGAGCGACTGGTTTACACCCAGTTGGTCGGCGGTTCGATCCCGTCCCCGTGCACCATTTTCATTCCCGCATCGACTTGTTCGCTGCGGGAATTTTTTTGTGGTTGGGCGGTTTACCCGAGTAATTCGTCCGCGGCGGTGGTGACGGTGGTAGCCGGGATCTGGTCCATCGCTGCCTTTTTGTGTTTCGGCTCGAATGTGCTGGTCACGCGGTCAGGTGCCGAGGCGAGGATGATGCGTGCATTGGCGTGGGTCGGGGCCCAGTGATACGGGTTGGTCGGGCCGAACAACCCAATCTGACGGCAGCCGAACTGGGCGGCCAAGTGCATCGCCGCCGAATCGACGGTGACGACAAGGGCGGCGTCGCCAATCACGCGTGCGGTGTCTGCTAGCGAGAGCTTGCCGCTGAGGTTGGTGAATGGGATGGCTGCATCGAGGAGGCGATCAAAAATAGGGGCCAGGTGCGATTGTTCGCGGTCGTCATTGGATCCGGTGACGACGAGGTTCAGACCTCGTTCATGGAGGTGGGCTGCGACGGTCAGCCAGTTTTCCGTGGTCCAGTATTTCTCGTCGCGCGCGGTGCCGGGGTGGAGGACGGCGTAGGGCTTTGGCAGCGGCTGGTCGAGATCGATCTGATGGTCGAGTTTCAATGGCGATCCTCCGTTTTCCGAGGTGGCGGCTGCCTGTCCGTGGGCGGCTACGGCGTCGGCGAGTGCCAAGTGGAAGTCGACGGTTGAGAGGTCGCGTACCGAGGCGTCGACACCGTGTGGATAGATCCAGCGCTTGACCGCGGACTTGCGGTAGCGCTCATAGCTGATGCGGAGCGTGCCGCGGCTGAGTGCGGTCATCAAGGCCGAGCGGTCGGTTCCTGTGAAGTCGCACACGACGTGCCAGCGGCGGGTGAGGATCTTGCGCCAGAGCGCACCATTGGATGCTCCGGGCTGGTAGACGAGTGTTTCGTCCACTTGTGGGATGAGCGGTGCGAGTTGGCCGCTCGGGCCATGGAGCACGAGTGTGATGCGTGCGTCCGGATAGGCTTGCCGGATGCGGTCGATGGCCGGCGCGGTGAGGATGGTGTCGCCGATGCGCTTGAGTTGGACGATGAGCAGGTTCACGGCGCGGATGGGGTGGCAGCGGCGCGGGTGGCGACGAGTTGTTTCGCGTAAGCGTAGGCGTGCAGCAAGCGTTGGCGGTGGTGGTCCCAGGTGAACCCATTGACCATGCGTTCGCGGGCGCGGTCGCCCATTGCTGCGACTTCCTCCGGGTGGTCGTAGAACCACTGGATTGCGTCTTGCAGGGCGTCGACGTCGTTGGGTGGGATCACGCGGCCGGTCTCGCCATCGACTACGGCGTCGCCGGACTCGCGGGTGGTGATTTGCGCCAGGCTGCAGGCGGAGGCTTCGAAGGTGGCTTTTGCTGATCCTTCCAACTCCGATGGGAAAATGAATGCCGATGCGGACTCCAGGTAGTCCTGTGGGCGTTTGACGAATCCGGCGACGGTAACCGACGGACCGGCGAACTTCTCGAGGTAGGGTTTGATCTCGGGTTCAATGTTGCCGACCAGCACGAGCTCCGCGTTCTTTAATCCGAGGCGGTGCCAGGCTTCTAGGATGTGGTGGACGCCCTTGCGTTTGATCAACGCGCCGACAAAGACGAGTCGGAATGTGTCGGCGGGGCGCACGGTCGGGCGGAACTTGGACGGGTCGACACCGCGGTAGACGAGGAAGATTTTCTCTTCGGGGATGCCGGCTGCGATGAACGACTTCGCGGCGTATTGCGACTGGACGAGGATCACATCGGCTAGCGTGTACTCGGTCAGGGTGTGCTGGCGAGGGATGGTAAGGCGATGCTCCAGGGTGTCATCGGCTTTGCGCTCGCTTGCGGTGGTGAATGGTTTGACTTGGCCTTTGTTGCGGTGCCAGGTCGGGATCTCGATGAGCGAGGGGATGTTGAGCCGGCGTGCGACTTGGAGGGCTTCGCGGCAGTCCTCGGACCAACTGTGGAAGCAATCGAACTTACCGGATTCGAGCTGGTTGGCGGCGACGTGGGCGGTGAGTAGTTTGCGGATCCCGCTGTCGGCCTTCTTGCCGAAGCGTAACTGAGCCAGCCAGCGGGCAGGGTGGAGGCCGATGTTGAGAAAATGATGGGGCGCGACTTCCTGCTGGCGGTTGCGCATGGTGACGACGGTGCCGAGGAAGCGGCGGTCGGCTGCGGCGCGGATACCCTCTGCGGCCGTGGTCGGGAGGCCGGCACCGCCGACGGGTGTTGCGATTGCGTAAAGCAGGCGCGTTGGGAGCTGCTCCGCGGTGGGGAGCGGGGCTGTCAGGTCGGGGATGATGGCGTTGGTTTCCGGCACGTTGAGCTGTCGGGATGGGCGGTAATCAGCGCGTCATGCGCTTGAAAGATATAGAAGTATCCGCCGATCATCGCAATTGCGGTTTTGCCCAATGTGTCTGATGCGCTATGGATGGTAGCGTTATGCGAATAGGATTGGCTCGACGAGGATATTCTGCGAGCGGGGGGGCGGAACGTTTTTTGTTGCGCTTCGCCGAGGGCTTGCGTGCTGCTGGACACGAACCTGTGTTTTGTGTAGACCGTGCATGGCGCAAGGCCGGCTTGAAATCGGACGAAGTGGTTTGGTTGGACGGGATGACGCCGCTTACCTTTGCCAACACGATGCGGCAGACGCTGGCGACCGACGTTTGCGATTGCCTTTTCAGTCTTGAGCGAGGGTGGGCGTGTGACGTGTACCGAGCCGGGGACGGAGTGCACAAGGCCTGGCTGGACCGTCGCAGTGCATTCGAGCCATCTTATAAGTCTTGGTTCCGCGCTATTCAGAGCAAGCACAGGGCAATGATGCGGTTGGAAGCCTCGTTGCTCGGAGACACCAGCCACTGCCCTGCCGTGGTGGTGAACTCAAAGATGGTGGCGAAAGAAATCGCCGAGCATTATCCTGACCGCGATCCTGATAGCGTGCACCTCGTCTACAATGGCTACGATCCGGTGGTGGAGCCTGAGACCTTGGATCGGGCGGCGATGCGCGCGGAGGTGCGCCGCGAACTCGGGATTTCCGACCAGGAGAAGGTGGTGCTTTTTGTCGGCTCCGGTTGGGAGCGGAAGGGGCTGCCGGACTTGATCAAGGCTTCCTCCGGACAGAACTGCCGCTTGGTGGTTGCTGGGCGCGGACGGATGCGCTCCGAATGGAAAGGTCGGAAGCAAGTGACCTTTCTGGGGCCGCGCAAGGATGTCGCTCGCTTGTTGATGATGGCGGATGTGTTCGCACTGCCGACGTATTATGATCCATTTTCGAACGCGACACTCGAGGCGGCGCGTCACGGGCTTCCGGTGATTACCACGACAGCCAATGGGTTCCACGAAGTGATGACCGAAGGTGTGCACGGCTCGGCCGTGGATGCCGGTGACGTGAGTGCCTTGGCGGCGGCAATTGATCACTGGGCCACGCTTGAGAACGACGATACTGTGTTCTCGCGTTGCCTGGAGAATGTGAAGCCCTTCACCATCGACCGCAACGTGAGCGAAACGTTGAAGGTTGTGGCCAATGCGGATCGCGTGGGGCTCGGCGTGGCCACCGCGGGGAATCCCACCCCGGTCGGTAGCCCGCAAACGATCTGGCGCAGCTGATACCATTTGAACGGCCACCTTGGCGTAACCGATGGGAATTGAATGAGAAGGATCAGAGATGGGGAAAGTGATTTTGGCGGGATCTTTTTGAGTGATGCTGCGTTGCTCACAGCTCAGGTAGCCCGCTAGCATCGCGGTTCGCGCCTTGCTTCACTCGAAAAAGCTCTCCGCCATTCCGCCAATTTGACCGTTCAAATGGTATAAGCGCCGATCGGCTACAGGAGCTCCAGGACGGCTGCTGTATTTGTAAGGTCTTCGAAGACGTGGTCCGCGCCGTGTTCGGCGAGTTGCTCCGCGGTGAAGTTGCCGCTGGCGACTGCGAGGCAGCGGACATTGCATGCGTGGGCGCAGCGGATGTCCTTCGGCGTGTCGCCGATGACGAGGATCCGTTGATCGGCGATGGCGTGGCCTGTGATGCCGGTGACGCGTTGTTTGGCGATTGGGCCGAGGAGGTTGCGGTCGAAGTGGTCGTCGCCGTACGAGCCGAGGTTGGTGTTGAAGAAGCTGGAAAGCCCGAAGTGGTTGAGCTTGGCTTCCGCTCCACGACGAATGTTGCCAGTCAGGAGCCCAACGATGAACTCATCCGGCCGGGCTGAGAGGGTTTCGAGAAGGTTGACCACACCGGGGAGCACGCGGCCGTCGTCGCTCGCGGCGAGATGGTGCTCCAGGTGCCCGACGTAGGTGTCGAAAAAGCGCGCGGTGAGTTCGTCGGTGACGGCGATGTTCCGCTGAAACCCGAAGTCACGCAGGAGGCCTAGATCGGTGGCTCCGGCCAGGTCGAGCTCGGGGTGTTCGTCCTGGTTCAGGTCGAAAACTTCGGCGAAGGCGTTGTGAAGACCCTTGATGCCGGCGCCTCCGGTGTTGAGCAAGGTTTGGTCGATATCGAAAAGTACGAGAGCGGGGGACATTGGGGCTGGGTGTGGAGTGGGCAAAAAAGTGCCCGCTTGATCGGCAGACCAGAGCGGGCGGATTTGATTAATCGGCTAACGAAGGGGATTACGCGTCGTCGCCCTCGTCATCGTCGTCCTCTTCAGGGAGGTCTTCGGCCTTGTACTTGGAGAACTTGCGGACGCGCTGCTGTTCAGGCAGAGGGGAGAGCATCATGGTGATGTTACGTCCTGCCTGGCGTGGCTGGAAGTCGACCGCGGCCATGCCTTTAAGGTCTTCGATCACGCGCTTCATCAAGGCCATGCCGAGTTCCGGGTGGGCCATTTCGCGGCCGCGGAACTGAAGTTGGCAGTGCAGCTTGTTGCCTTCGTCGAGGAACGACTCGGCGCGAGCGAGTTTCATGGTGTAGTCGTGCTCTTCGATACGCGGGCGGAATTTGACTTCCTTGGTGCGTTGTTGCTTGGACTTTTTCTTGTCCTTCTTGAGCTTAGACTGTTCGTACTTCCACTTGCCGTAGTCGCAGATGCGGCAAACCGGTGGGTTGGCGTTGGATGCCACCTCCACCAGATCGAGTCCCATTTCCTTGGCCTTCTGCACAGCGGCACGCGTTTGCATGACTCCGAGCTGGTCGCCGGTGGTTCCGTCGACTACTCGAACTTTGCTGACGCGGATGCGCTCGTTGACGCGCGTCTCCTCTCGGCGTCCTCTTCTTTTGAATGGTGGCTTGGCTATAACTCGTGGATGTTTTGGTTCTTAAAATTGGGGCGGCTCGGGCGACGAATCGCGCGGCCGCTCCCGGTGTGGTTGGTTCCCTCTAAATAACTTACAGGGAACGCTCGGAAATCTCTGTCTGAATCGACGAGATGAACTCATCGACCGCTTGTGTGCCGAGATCGCCTTTGCGTGAGTGGCGCACCGAGACCTGGTTGGCTTCAGCTTCGCGCTCACCGACGACCAACATGTAAGGAACTTTATCGAGCTGAGCAAGGCGAATTTTGGCCCCGACCTTGTCTGGCGATTTGTCGAGAACGACGCGGACGCCGGCTTCCTTGAGTGTGGCCTCGGTCTGTTGTGCGAAATCCATCACTTTGTCCGAGATCGGAAGGATACGGACTTGTTCCGGTGCAAGCCAGGTCGGGAAGTGACCGGCGAAATGCTCGATCAACAATCCAGTGAAGCGCTCAAGTGATCCGAATGGCGCACGGTGGATCATGACTGGGCGGTGCTTGTTGTTATCCGACCCGATGTACGAGATGTCGAAGCGCTCTGGAAGGTTGTAGTCGACCTGAACGGTTCCGAGCTGCCACTCGCGGCCGATGACGTCGCTGACGACGAAGTCGATCTTTGGTCCGTAGAAGGCGGCTTCGCCAAGTTCTTCGGTGTAGTCGACGTCGAGCGACTCGACGGCTTCGCGCAGGGCGGCCTCTGCTTTGTCCCAGTTGGCCGGGTCACCGACGTACTTGTCGCTGTCCGGATCGCGGAGGGACAGGCGCACGCGGTAATCGTTCATGCCGAGGGTTGCGAGTACGGTTTTGACCAATCCCAGGCAGCCCTGGATTTCTTCCGCTACCTGGTCTGATGTGCAGAAAATGTGGGCGTCGTCCTGGGTGAACCCGCGGACGCGGGTCATTCCGCCAAGCTCGCCGGACTGCTCCCAGCGGTAGACGGTGCCGAACTCAGCCAGGCGCACAGGTAGGTCGCGGTACGAGCGTGGTTCGCTGTCGAAAATCTTGATGTGGTGCGGGCAGTTCATCGGCTTCAGGAGGAAGCCTTCGATGTCGCCGGACTCGAGGTGGTTGTGCAGTTCGGCGCAGGTGCAGCCTTCGTCCGCGAGGCGCTTGATGTTGTCGCGCTCGATCACCGGTGGGTACTGGCTGTCCTGGTAGTACGGGAAGTGTCCGCTGGTGCGATAGAGGTCGAGTTTGCCGATGTGCGGGGTGAAGACCTGGAAGTACCCCTGTTTGTCGAGGGCACTGCCAATGAAGTCCTGCAGCTCGCGGCGGATGATGCCGCCCTTTGGCTTCCACAGAATGAGACCTTGGCCGACGGCTTCGTCGATGGCGAAGAGGTTCATCTCTCGACCGAGTTTGCGGTGGTCGCGCTTTTTGGCCTCTTCGAGTTTCTCGAGGTAGTCGTCGAGCAGAGTACGGTTCTTGAAGCAGGTGCCGTAGATGCGCTGGACCGACTGGTTGTTTTGGTCACCCTTGTAGTAGGCGGCGGCGACGGACATGACCTTGAAGGCTTTGCAGTTGCCGGTGCGGCCAACGTGTGGGCCGGCGCAGAGGTCGATGAACTCACCATTCTGGAAGAGCGAGATTTCTTCGTCCTCCGGGATGTCGTCGATCATGTCGAGCTTGAAGGTGGACTCGACATCGCGCTCGCTGAGAGCGCCGAGGCGGCCCGACTTGGCGAGGGCCTTGGCTTCGTCGCGGGTGACGGTGACGCGTTCGAAGGTCTGGTTTTCTTTGACCACCTTCTTCATTTCCTTTTCGATCTGCTCGAAGTCCGCCGGTGTGATGGCGTGGTCGAGGTCGATATCGTAGTAGAAGCCGTTGTCGACCGGAGGTCCGCCAGCGAGCTGGGCGTTTGGCCAGATTCGGAGGATGGCGGTGGCAAGGACGTGTGCGCAGGAGTGGCGGAGCCGTTCGAGGTCGGTCATCTGGTTGCGCTCATCGAGTGTCTTTCGCATGGCTTCTAGGTCGGTGTGGTCTTGGGAAAAATTGGTGTTGCAGATGGGGTGGCGTCCGCAGCGCGATCTGTGATCCGTTCACTGATAAGGGCGATCAGGGCGGATTGCAAAGAGAGCTGCGCTACGATTCGCGATCTGTTTTGTCCGGGCTTTCAGCGTCGTCGTCTTCGCTATCATCGCTGGCGGACTCATCATCGTTTGAGTCGCCGGTATTGGCATCGTCTTCTTCGTCCTCATCGTCGCCGCCGCCGAATGGGATGATGCCCTTGGCCTGCCCCGGATAGTAAACTTCGCGCGGGACGTCCGGGAACCCGGTGTCGTTCTCATCGTCTTCTTCCTCGTCGCTATTATCCTGCGGATCCGAGGTGTCGTGGTCCACGGTTGCTACGAGAGCTCCAGCTGATGGTGCCTGGCTTTGTGGCTTGAAGTTGCTTTCCGGATCGTCCGGGTAGGTGACGTAGTTGTCTTCCGGTTCCTGTGTGGCTGGCTCGGGATCTTCGTCCTGTTTGCGTTCCAGGATCACAGCGAGCCAGATGCAGATCTCGTAAAGGAAGATCATCGGTCCGGCGAGCAGGAAGAGGGTGAGGGCGTCGGTTGTCGGGGTGATCAGTGCGGCAACGATCACGATGATGATCACTGCGTAGCTGCGGGTGTCACGCATGAAGCGCGAGCCGAGGAGCCCGAGTTTGACCAGAGTCATGACCACGACGGGAAGCTCGAAGCATGCGCCGAAGATCAAGGTCAGCTGGGTGACGAACGAGACGTAGTAACCGATGCGCCAGTCCGGGGTGACGCCCAGGTGCTCGGAGAAGTTGGTGAAGAAGATCAGCGCCTTCGGAACCACCACAAAGTACGCGAAGACCACGCCGATGGTGAAGAGGCCAAAGCCGATCATGCATGATGGCAGGACCATGCGGCGTTCGGTAGGCGTCAGCCCCGGCATCACGAACTCTGCGATGAAGTAGAAGAGGAATGGGAAGGCGATGATGATGCCGGCGAAGAAGGCAAGCTTGAGCGAGAGGTTGAAGGGCTCTGCCGGTCCGAGCGAGGTCATGCGGACCAAGTTGCGGCCGTCATCGAATGTGGCGTCCGGGTTGTTTTCCAATAGCGCCAGAACGAGTTCGAGGTCGGCGGATCCTTCCGGCAGGACGTCTCTGGCGAACTGCTGCCGGTGCTCCATGCCTTGAATGGCGAGCGAGGCTCGGAAGATGCCGGCGGGCTTGACGATCGCTCCGTTGACTGGATCCGAGGCGATGGCGTTGCGGATGAAGGCTTCGCGTTCTTCCCCGTGGAGTGTGATGGCCACGTCCGAGAGTCCTTTTACGACCGACCAGTCGACGTCCTTAATTGCGTCTGGCAGACTCTTGGCGTCGCTGATCTCCACGCCTGATGCGGTGATCGGGTACTTGATAATGCTGAGCAGCTCCTTGTGGAAAACAAAGGAGCCGATCATCGCGATCATCACGGTGATGATGATCTTGAAGAGCATCTTGCGCAGATCCTCAAGGTGGTCGAGGAAGGGCTTCTCGTCGTCTTGGGAGAAGCCATTGGCGTGGCTGCTACGGCGTCGGTCGTAGGCTTGTTCACGCAGGCGGAAGATATTCTTTAGAAACCACATGGGCTGGAGCGTCGGAGATGCCGACTGTGCCTAATGTGCGTGATTCGCGTGGGCGTGCAATCGCTAATCGACGTGGGAGTGTGGGCGGTGGTTACTTGGCTCAGTGGGCGAGCTGGAGTGATTCGAGGATGCGGTGGCAGGTCTCGCGGGCGTTGAGTGGTGCGCTGCAGTATTTGCCGGTGTTGACGGTGTGGTAGGTGTCGAAGTGGGTGGTGACACCGGTGGACGCACGTTCGTGGAGCTGGGTGTTGTAGTGGTCTACGTCCTTGTCACCCCACGCGAAGATGTGGCCGCCGCGAACGATGGATTGGGCGTGGCGGAGGTCGAGCTGCGCCAGCGATGGGATGAGCTGGGTGAGCTCGTGGAGAAATTGGCTTTGCAGCGTGGCTTTGGCGGCTGGGGTGAGGGAGAGTTCTGCTTCCCGTGGCTTCAGGTCGGAGGACTCGTCGATTTTTCCATCCGGGTACCACGACAGGTAGTAGGACCCGTCGCCGAAGTTGACCAAATCGCCGAATGCGCCAAGCGCGATGGTGGCGGAAGGGGCGTCGATCACGTTGGCACCGCGGATTTGGCACGCCATTTTGTAGCGATGGAGCCAGCGGTAGGGCGGGGTCAGGCCGAGTTGGTGGTCTAGCGCCAGCCGGCTCTCCCAGCTTGCGTTCACTACCAGATCGTAGTGGCGGGCGGGAGTGTGTTCTTTTCCTTCTACTGTGAATGTGCCGCCGGGGGATCGGCTGATGGTCCGCACTTCGGTGTTGGTGGAAACGTGGATCAACGGGTGGCTGAGGGCGTAGGTGCGCACGAGTTCTGCCAGCCTGTGTGGGTTGATGGAGATTTCCGGGGTGCGGAATGCTGCGGCAACGAGCTCGGGGTTGTAGTGAGTCGCGTGGTCGATCGGCGTGATGCGCGGGCGCTTCGCCGCCGGCCAGTAATCCGCTGACGAGGCGTGGTTGATGAGCAAGGCTTCGCAGTGGCGCAGGTAGTCGAACATTTCTGCAGGCGGCACCAGGCTGTCGCGATGGACGACGTAGTCGAAGCTCGACGAGTGACCCACGCTGTGAATGGAGTCGCCGAGGAACTGATGGAAAAATGGGAAGAATGCGCAGGATCCTTCGACCATGGCCCTAGCGGTCGCCATTGATTCATCGCGGGCGTACACAAAACCGAGGTGGAGCTTGCCCTCATTCCAGCGGCTGGCACGATCCATCAAGGTCAGAGATTGCTCGAGGATCTCGGAGGCGATTCCATGGCGAGCGAGCTCCATGGCGATGGTGCAGCCTTGGATGCCGCCTCCGATGATGCCTATGCGGGGTGAGTCAGTGAGGGTCATGAGGACTGGGTGGGCGCTGGGATCTGGTGGTGGTGAAAGAGGTTGTTGCCCAGCCATTGGCTGACTTCGCGGTTCCTCCATGAATTTGGGAAACGTTGGGCGAGCCGTGTCATTTGATGGACGGCAGTGTGATGGTGGCCACAGCGTAGCAAGAGCTTCATGTAGAGCGTCTGGGCGTCGTGGTCGTTGGTTAAGCTGTCCGCCAGCAGTCTGGCGTGGTCAACCAAGGTCTCGGGCGGGGTGTCGTGGAGGCGGTTGCGCAGTTCGCAGAGGTCCAACCGGAGTTGAGCCGGGGAGTCTTGAGGTAGTTCGTTACGCAGGTGGGCGATGCGTTGGTGCTCGGCGTACGTGAAAGGCGTGCGCTCCTGAGTCATTTCCTGCACTCGCCAGAGGTGGGAGATTTCGAACGCGGCGAGAATAGCTTCGGCCTCGGTTGTGGTGGTGGCGGTTGTTTCCGGTAGTCGTTCGATCAGCGCGAGCATGCGTTCGCGGTGGGTGTCGAGCGACCTGCGTTGGGTCTCCAACGAGTCGCGGTGGATCCATCCGGTTGAGACGCTGTCGCCGTCGGCCGGGTGGATGCGTTTGTAATAGATTGCGCGAGGTTCTCTCACCGAGTGGCCGTGGCTGAGCAGGGAGGCGGCCCATTCGTACTCGGCGGCAAAGCTCTTTTTGCCATAGGCGGGGAAGAAAGTGTCAGGTGGTAGGCTTGAATTTCGGGTTAATCCCTTCCAAAACTCGGGGTTGCCGCCATCGGAAAAGTGGTCGAGCAAACGGCGGGCGGTGGTGGATTGGCGGGATGGGCAGGATTGAAGTCCGTCCGCTGCGCCAAAGAAATAGATGTCAGGGAAGGCGATGACCGCGTCTGGTTGGGTGATCAATGTGGCGTGAAGTGAGGCGAGGCAGTCCGGGTGCAACGCGTCGTCGTGGGGGAGTACCATGAAGAATGGTACTCCGCTTGATCTGGCGCACTTCATGGCATGTCGCACATTGCCCGCCCATCCGAGTACTTCGTCGTTCATGCTTACCTCAAACCTCGCATCCAGAGCGGCGAAGTGGTTGGCGATCTCCAGTGTGCGTGCGGAGTGGTCTGTGGGCTCCACGGTGATGAGCACCCGATAGGCTTGGAACGACTGGTCGAGCAGCGATTGTAGTGTTCGTAGTAACTTCTCGCCGGTATTGTAGGCAGGGACGCCAACGAAGATTTCAGTCGTCATGGAGTGCACAAAAAATCCGGCCTCGCCGTGGCGGGGCCGGAGTGAGCTTGAGAGGTTGTGGCTAGAACGAAACTTTCAGGTTCATCCCGCCGACCACGGTGTCGTCTTCCGTGGTGAGGTCGGATCCCGGGAGGACCGCGGTAACGAATGGTGAAAGTTCAACCGACTCGTTGAGGTCGATCGGGAATTCCAAGCTCGCCTGGAAATGGTTGAAGCCCGAGCCGTCAAACTGATAGTCGAATCCGTAAGAGGCCGCTGCCGATGCTTTGACGTGGACGTTCTGGCCCAGCGCCCAGGCTTTTGACCCACGCAGCTCGGTGTAGTGGCCTTCGTATCCGGTGTCGTAGAAATACGCGACGCTGAAGTCGACCGAGAAGAAGCGCGATCCCAACATGGTGCCGATTTCGTGGCGGCTGTCGGTGTCGAGCGGGAAGTCTTCCAGTCCGTCGTTACCGAAGTAGCGGTATCCGAGGAACGCGGCTGCCGGGCCGAGTGGCAATTGGAGCGACGTGAACGCTTGTCCCTCGTTGAACGATTCGTTGGTGCCGATATAGCGTCCACCGACGGTGAGTACACCAAAGTCGCTGACGGGCATCTTCATCTTGACGTCAAACTCGCCGGCGTGCTGGCCGTAGTCGACCCCTCGGTAGTTGTGGCTGGATGCGTATCCGGCTCCTGCGGAGAATTCGGCGCCCCCGAGTGCGCTGTTGCTGTCGTCGGTTTCCAGAGGAGCTACGGCGTAGGTGATTTCTTCTTCGCTGGACTCTTGTGCCATTGCAGGAACGAGTGCGGCTGCCGTCAGGGCAGCGAGAGTAGTGAGTGCTTTCATGCGGGGACGTCGGGGGTGCGTGATTTGGTCGCGTTAAAAATCAACGAGATAAAGATAAATCGGATTACAGCAGCGGCGCGACGAGGGCAAGAGTAAAAGCGAGAAGAAGCTAGAAGTTCGGTGGTGCGATGGCGAGGCGAAGGCACAAAAAAAGCCGACGGGAGGGAATCCCGTCGGCAACGAACACTCAGAGGTGTTGTCTAAAATTGAAACTTACCCTTGGGCAGCAGCAACCTTTGCAGCGAAGCGGCTCTTGATGCGGGCAACGGTGTTGCGGTGAAGGAGGCCGGACTTGCCAGCGCGGTCCACTGCGGAAACGTACTTGGCGGCTGCTTCCTTGATGGCAGCTTCGTCGCCGGACTCGATGGCTGCGACTGCGGCCTTGCGGAGCGAGCGGACGTTGAACTTGATCTTGCGGTTGCGAGCGGTGCGGGTTGCGGTCTGGCGGACGCGCTTGAGTGCGGATGCTGTGTTAGCCATGGTAAAAAAGAGAAATGGTTGAGTGTTCGTGGTTTTCTGAGTGCCGGGGCGCTCATTCCTGAATGCGGATTGCGGCCAGGGAGGGGGAATCTATCGGTGAATCCGTGCGAGTCAAGTGCTTGGGGGAACTTTTCTCGATGGGTGATGGTGGTTTCAGCTGTCTTGGCCGGTGGGCTTTTGGCCCCGGCTGGACGCCACGGTTTTGCCGTCTTCTTCGGTGGTTTTCTCATCGGAGTCCGAGCGGGCGATGGCGCTGCCGAGCGAGCGGGTCATCTTTTGGGTGCGGATACTCAGAGGCATGCCGCCTTCGACGACGTTGAGGGTGGCGCCGACGCCGACGCGGTTATAGAGGTCGATGACGTCCTTTGAGGTCATGCGGATGCAGCCGTAGCTGACGGGCTTGCCGATGTTGCGTTCCTCGGGGGTGCCGTGGATGTAGATGAAGCGTGAGAATGCGTTTTGGTTGTGGTCTTCCAGGCCTTTAACCCAGAGAATGCGCGATACGATCGGATCGCGGCCCGGTGCGTTGGGTTTGAGCACTTCGCCGGTGCGTTGGCGGGATTTGAAGACGGCTCCGGCAGGGGCGTTGGCTCCGATCTTTTTGGCGACCTTCATTTTTCCGGTCGGGGTGCGGTAGCTTCCCTTTTTGTCGCCGAGTCCGAACTTGGACGTCGAGACCGGATAATAGGCGACCAGTTTGCCGTCGCGGAGCACGGCCATTGATTGGTTGCGTACGCTGACGATCATTTCGTCGCCTTTTTTAGGTTGGGGCGATTGGCATGACGTAGTCATGAGGACCGCGGCCAGGGCGGCGAGGGTAGCGGAAATGCGGATGAGGTGGCGGATCGGGGATGTCGTCACAGGCTCAAGGGGATCGGGGTTGGTCGGCGGGATGTTGCCGGATTTGATCTCGGATTGCAACCGCGGATCGGCAGGCGTGCCGGAGCCAGAATCGCAATCGGAGGAATCGATACCCGCTCGCCTGACTTGCGGCGAGGGGGAGGCGTGTCCTGCCTGTGGCGGCGGCTGGTGAGCAGAGACAAAAAAAGCCGGAGAGCGGCGTGCGCTCTCCGGCTTGGTCGGGATGAAATTACTTCTCGGTCACTTGGACTGCGTCTTCGCTGCCGGTGTCGATGATGACGTCCTTGTTTTTGCCCCAGTTGAAGCGGTTGGCTGCGGAGCCGTAGGCCACGTAGAGGAAGCCGAAGGTAAAGATGCTGAGGAATGGAACGCTCATCCATGTGCCTTCGGAAATGGCGAACCATGTAGCGTAGGCAAACCATGCTGCAAACACGATCTCGAGCACGGTTGCTACCGACTTGAGTGCTTTGTAGCGGCTCTTGGTGATGTCCTTCTTCTCCTTCTTCTCGCCGATGCCGTACTTCGGCGTGCGGACGAATCCGGACTTGTGGTTGAAGATGGCTTCGAGCACTGCCTTTTGGTTGTTGATCGACATGCCAATGCCGAGTGCCAGCAGGAGTGGCAGGTTCAGCGCCTCGCGCCACCATGTGCGTGGGTGCAGCTGGTGCTGGGCCACGATGTAGAAGATGATGATCGACAGCGATGCGAAGAGGAAGATCGGCAGGCTGAGGTAACGGCCGAGCTCAGGGGTAATCCCTTCCGGCCATGCCGGGTACGAGTAAACGCACAGGAAGATCAACAGCAGGTACGCGAAGTTGGCGGTGAGGTGCGCGGTCGCCTCGAGCTTGATGTAAAGCGGGACCGGTGCTTTCCAAATGGTGCCGAGCATCTTCTTGCAGGTCTGGATCGAGCCTTTGGTCCAGCGGTGCTGCTGGCTCTTGAAGCCGTCCATGTCGACTGGCAGCTCAGCTGGGCAGACAACGTCTTTGAGGAAGATGAAGTTCCAGCCCTTGAGCTGTGCGCGGTAGCTGAGGTCCATGTCCTCGGTGAGGGTGTCGTATTCCCATCCGCCGGCGTCTTCGATGCACTGCTTGCGCCACATGCCGCCGGTACCGTTGAAGGTGAAGAAGCGGCCGGAGCGGTTGCGGGAGGTTTGCTCGAGGAGCAAGTGGCCGTCGAGGAACATCGCCTGAACGCGGGTGAGCAGTGAGTACTCGCGGTTGAGGTGGCCCCAGCGGGTCTGGACCATGCCGATCTTCTCGTCGGTGAAGAAATGGATCATGTCCATGATGATCTCAGGACCAGGGACGAAGTCGGCGTCGAGAATGAAGAGGAAGTCGCCTTTGGCGGACTTGGTGCCGGCTTCGAGAGCGCCAGCTTTGAAGCCGGTGCGGTCAGTGCGGTGGAGGTATTCCACGTCAAAGCCCTGGGCGCGCAGTTTAGCGGCCTCTTTTTGGCAGATCTCGACGGTTTCGTCGGTCGAGTCGTCGAGGATCTGGATCTGGAGTTTGTCCTGCGGGTAGTTGATTTTGCTCACCGCGCCGAGCAAACGCTCCATCACGTATTGCTCATTGAAGACAGGTAGTTGAACGGTGACGACCGGCAGCTCATCCCACTTCTTAGCTGGCTTGGGCTCTTGCTTGGAGTGCTTCCAGTAGAGGTAAATCAGGGTGTAGCGGTGGATTCCGTACGAGCAAAGTCCGACCAATACGATCGCGTATGAAATGATCCAAATGATCGTTTCCCAGTTCATGTTTTCCCAGTTCATAGTGGAGAAGTGTGTCAGGTCTGTGTTGGGGCGGGGCTGGAAAGCTGGCCTAGAGAGTGTGCCTGGGGTCCGTCGGGGGGAATGCAGTCATTTGGTGTGAGTTGCACGGGATCAGGGGGATGCACCCATCCGATATGTTGGTATGCTAGTCAAGCCAAATGCCCGTGACTGGATTGAGTTGGTAGTGGTGGATTTGACTCGCGGGCGTGAGGTTGATCGGTTACTTTGCCCATATTCGGTGGCTTGCCGATGGGGGGGCGTGGCGACAGGTCCGGACTCAGATGATTTCTATGATTTGCAAAATGATGCAGCTTTTTTCCTCCAGAGTGAGAGGCTTCCGCGCGTCGCGGGTGGTTTGTGCCGGGCTGTTGGCTGGTCTCATGACCGCTGGGGCACATGCTCAGGATGCGGAATACTCGACCGATGAAATGTTGGAGGACGACCACTTCCGCGAGGAGTTTGGGATCAACGATTTCACCACGCCTTCGATCAAACTGATTTTCGACGACCTCGGTAACCTTGGGCCGATCCCTTACGGTGATCTCAAGCGCGATGCCCGCGATAAGGTGAGCCGGGATCGCGTGGCGGTTGCGTTGAACCTGGGAACGTTGATTGCCGATGGCTTCCTGATCGTGCAGGCCGAACGCTTGAAAGACATTGAGCCGGTAGGGAAGGCGATTTTGAAACATGCCGAAGCCTTGGGCACTGGACGCCACATCAAACGCCACTCGCGCAGCCTGCTCGAGTACAGCGCTCTCGGCCAAACCGACAAGCTCCGCACTGAGTTGGAAAGCACCCAGCGCGACGTGGAAAAGGAAATGGTCGATCTGCGGGACGTGGATATTGCCCACCTGATTTCGCTCGGCGGTTGGGCGCGCGCTTTTGAGATTGGCTGCGCGGTGATTAACAAGGACTTCTCATCTGACAAAGTGCGGATGATCGCCCGGGCAGACATCACGTCGTACTTCCAGGCGCAGCTGGAGACATTGCACCCCAAGATTCAGGAGCGTGAGCTGGTCAAGCAGGTCAACGAGGCGCTGGTGCAACTTCATGCCATGATCGACATGCCGGAGGAGCGTGAGTTCACCAAGGCTGATCTGGCGGCGATGAGCGCGAAAGCGAAGGAAGTGAGTGACTTGATCACCAATGCTCGTTAGTGGGTTGGGGGAATCATAGAGATAGTAATGGGTAAGGCATTGGTTTTGCGCGGTGGCGCGCTGGGAGATTTTGTTCTGACATTGCCGACGATCCGGCTGATGGCAGAGGGCTTGCCGAAGGCGGAAGTCGAAGTGATGGGCTACGCGCCGATGATCCAGTTGGCGGAACTCGCTGGGTTGGCGGTGGCAACGAAGCGCATCGAGCACGTCGGGCTGGCGTCGTTTTTCGTTCCGGGCGCTGAGTTGGATCCCGAATGGTGCGCGTATTTCGAGTCGTTCGATGTCATTGTGAGTTATCTCAGCGATCCGCACGGGATTTTTAAGGGGAACCTGATTCGTGCCGGCGTGGGAGAGACTGACTACTTTCCTGCGATTGCCCAGGTTTCGGCGGATGCGACCCATGGTCATGCAGTTGAGCAACTGGCGAGACCTCTCGAATCGATCGGGCTTTTCCTGGACGATCCGGTGCCGAGCTTGAACCTGTCGGGCGGCGGAATGCGGTCCGGTGTGGCGATTCATCCGGGCAGCGGTTCGGCATCGAAAAACTGGTCACGCGCATCTTGGAAGGAGTTGGCGCTGGAGTTGGCTGGAAACTTGCCTGCCGGTGAGGAGGTCGCAGTGGTTTCCGGTGAGGCGGAGGAAGAGTGGATCGACGAATGGCTGGCGGACCTGCGTGGCGACGGAGTGAACGTCGCAAGCTGGCGCATGGAATCGTTAACCGATCTGGCAGCCAAGCTGGCCGGGGTGCGTGCTTTTGTTGGCCATGATACGGGAACGTCCCACCTTGCCGCAGCAGCGGGGGCGCCGACGGTTGCGCTGTTTGCGCCTACCGACCCTGCGGTGTGGCGCCCGATGGGGGATCACGTCACCGCGTTGCGGGCGGAGGATGGTGATTGGTCACGGCTCTCCGTGGCTGATGTGCTCGCCGCCGCGCGCGAGCGGATGGGGTAGTTGGTGGAGTGTGTTGGAGTTATACCATTTAACCGGTCACCTTGTCGGAATCGATGGGGATTCGACTGGTGGTAGATGGAGTGAAGAAAGTGATCTTGGCGGGATCTTTTTGAGTGATGCTGCGTTGCTCACAGCTCAGTTAGCCCGCTAGCATCGCGGTTCGCGCCTTGCCTCACTCGAAAAAGCTCTCCGCCATTCCGCCAATTCGACCGTTCAATTGGTATTAGGGTAGTTGTGTGCGTCCCTTGAGGTGGCGCATGACGTAGCCGGTTGTTGGGCGATCTCTTCTCCAGAGATCGTCTGCTAACACCAACAACCCCAACTCATGAAGAAGCGAACCAGCGTATTGGCAGGTGCCGTCTCGATTCTCCTCAGTGGAATGTGCAGCGCGGCAGTGATCACAATTAACTGGACCGATGGTGGTCCTGGAACGGGAAACGCCGTGGCTGATGAGGCGGCCGGAGTGGTTCCGAGCCCGTATGTGAATACCATCACGGGGAATGGGAACGCGCTGAACAATACCAATGCTTCGGATTTGTTTGATGACTCCGGAGCCGGATCCGGAGTGGCAGTCTCGGCTTCGTCGATCAATGCGGGTGGGTTTACGTCCACGGCGACATCGGGATACAACACAGAGTTCAGCAATGTGCTGATGAGGAACTATGGCGATACCGCGGGGGGAACGATCACTTTCACCGGGTTGTCCGCGTGGTTGTCTGCTACGGGGCAGACTGCGTATGAGGTTTATTACATGAGTGATCGCCAAGTGAATTTGTATTCGGGGTCGATCGCTATAGGTGCTGAAAAGTTCTTCCTCGCCAATGGTGGGGCGGGAAGTACCCAAACCGGCCCCTTTGTTCTAGGGACTTCCACGACGTTGGCCGATGCCCAGGCCAATGCCAACACAGCAAATTATGTGAAGTTCTCTGCCATTAGTGGTGACAGCTTTACCATCGACATCCAACGCGATGGCGGCGGGGGCTTCATCGATGTGAATGGCATCCAGATTGTCGGAGTGCCCGAGCCCTCATCCGCAGCTTTGATTGGGCTGGGCAGTCTGAGTTTGCTGTTGCGTCGCCGCAGGTAGCGAGTGCTCCGCTCATTTGGCACCGCTCGCTTGGGTTCGAGCGGTGCTTTCTTGACTGGGGACTTTGTATCGGCCGGAGCTCACATTCTCCAACATGCGCATTTCAGGAAAAGCGGTGGCGAAGGGCGATCTGCCGCAGAAGACCTGTCCCGTTTGTGGTCGGCCCTTCGTCTGGCGCAAAAAGTGGGAGGCTTGCTGGGATGACGTCGTTTATTGCTCCGAACGCTGTCGGAGAAAAGGGCGTGGCGCGAAAGGCGCGGCGGCGAGACCAACCACTTGATTAGGGTTTGCTATGAATGACCGGATGCAGAATGCCATGCTCGGTGCGCTGGTCGCCGACGCCGTCTCGCTCCCAGTGCATTGGTACTATGATACGGATGCGCTCGACCGCGATTATCCTGATCTCACAACCTATCAGGCGCCTCGCAACCCGCATCCCGACAGCATTCTTTGGCGCTCGCATTACACCCCGCTCAATGAGGCTGGCGATATTCTTCACGAGCAGGCGAAGTTTTGGGGGCAACGTGGGATCCACTACCATCAGTTTCTGCCGGCCGGAGACAGCACCTTGAACTTTCTGCTGGGCGCTCAGCTCTATCGATCCGTAGTTGCGACCGGTCAGTACGATCCTCGGCGGTGGTTGCAAATCTATATCGACAGCATGCGCAAGCCGGGCTGGCATAACGATACCTATGTGGAGGAGTATCATCGGGCGTTTTTCGAGAACTTGGCCCGAGGGGTGCCGCCCAAGCGCTGTGGCATAGAGGATATTCATATTGGTGGGCTTACCCCTGTGCCTTTTTTGTTGGCTGCGCTTGATGCATTGGGTGAGCTGCCGGTGGCAGAGGAGGTGTCCTTGGTGTTGGATCACTTGGCGCTAACCCATCGTGGTAGTGCGGTCGCTCAGGCTGGGCGGGTGTTCACCAAAATCCTGCACGCGGTTTGTGCGGGGATCGAATTGCGCGAAGCGGTGCTGCGCGAGGCGAATGACTATGTGGGTGGGCGTCAGCTCCGTGCGTGGGAGTCGCTGGAGGATCGGGAGGTTGTTGGGCAAAAACTGACACCTGCGTGCTATCTGCCGGACTCGTTCACCGCATCGTTGTTTCTCGTATGGAAGTACCACGACGATTTCTCTGCGGGGGTAATCGCCAACGCGCGGTGTGGTGGGGACAATGCGCATCGTGGGGCGGTCGTTGGTTCGTTGTTGGCGGCTCGAAACGGGGTGCCCGAACGGTGGCTGCGTGAGCTCAAGACAATGGAGCGCCTGCGCTGCGATACCTTGGATACAACGTTTTGAACGCAGGGGGGAAGGTTCAATGAGGTGTGTGCAGCGACGCCGTGATGCGGTCGGCGACTTGTTGTCCTGAGCGGACGGCGCCCTCAATGGATGCTGATTCGCAGTAGTCGCCGGCAAGCCACGGGCCGTTGCGGGCTTTGAGGTATCCGTGGCGTTCCGTCTTTGGGAGCTGTTCTGGCAGTGCTCGTGTGATGCGGTCGCGCGCGAGCAGTCGCCATTGACTGGCGTCGGTTTGCAGCCATTGGCTTAGTTCGTTGCGGACTTCGATCTCCAGGGCTGGAGCATCGGAGTCGGTCAGGGCTGTGGCGACAATCAGTGAATGTCCTGTAGGTGCGTAATGGGGGGACACGGCTGCCATATTGCACACGTTGTTCACCGCGCATTCACCCGTACCGTCCAATGCGATGATCGGCTCATTGAGCACCTGGCCGGGGACGCTGAAGGCAAAGCTCACCTCGGAGCGCCAATCGGGTAATTGCGGGCGCATTTCGGGGACGAGTTCGCCCGCACATCGGGCGTCGGTTGCTACCACGACGTGGCTGGCTGCGATGGATTCGCCGTTGGCCAGAGTAATGCCATCCTGCCGCACTTCGCTGACCTTGTGGTTCAAGTGGAGGCAGTTCTCGGGTAGGCGGTTTGCGAGCTGTTGTGGGATCTGCTGCATCCCGCGGGCTGGAACCGTAGCGCTACCAGCTCCGAACATTTTGAAAGTGAACTCAAACATGTGGCTCGACGTGCGCAGCTCTCGCTCGAGGAAAATGCCTCCGTAAAAGCCGCGGAAAAAGGTGTCGATCATCGATTGGCTGAATCCGAACTTCTCCAGATAGCGTTCGGTGGAAATGTCCTCGGTTTGGGCAATTTCTTCGATGGTTTTGGCTCGGAGTTTTGCCCGCAGCGCACCCACTCGCAGTTTGTCGCCAAGCGTGCCTATCGGTGCCGCGGCCGTGCCGATCAGTGATGCCGGGCGGCGGAAAACGTCCATCAACCGGTGGAATTTTTTGCCCGTCCAAATGAGCGCTCCCGGATCGAAGGACCGAAGCTCAAGCGATTGCAGATCCAATAACCGGCCGGCGGTGGGGTAGGCGTCGAGGTAGACTTGGAACCCACGGTCAATCAAATATCCGTCCACCTCATCGGTTCCCACGCGTCCGCCGACCCTATCTGATCCCTCATACACCACGACCTCGTGGCCTGACTCGATCAAGCGCAGCGCGCAACTAAGACCCGCCATGCCGGCCCCAACAATGACGACAGGTGGAAGCGTGGACGACATGATTTGATGCTTGCCCGAGCGGCGGAGAAACTCAAGGCCGAAACCCAGTTGGGGCGGCTACAGCACCGGCGACAAAAGCCGCGCGGTTTGCACAAGCAGGCGGCGGGAGAACGGCTGGGTGCGCATGTAGTGGGCGGAAATGCGTTCGCTGTTAGCGACGTCGTCTTCGAGCATTTTGCGTGTTCTCCAGCAGAACTCGTGGCTCTTGGCGCAGACCATGAGCTCGAAGTTGAGGCGGAACGAGCGGTTGTCAAAGTTAGCGGTGCCGATGGCGGCGATCGCGTCGTCTACCAGGATGACTTTTTGGTGAATGAACCCGGGGAGGTAGTGGTAGAGCTCGATCTGCGGCAGGTCGAAATGGTGGAGGAAGGCGTCGTTGCCGAGGCGGGTGAGTGGGCGGTCGCCGTGGCGTGGGGTGATGACGCGCACCCGCACGCCACGCATCGCTGCGAGTTGGATGGCTGCGATTTGTGATCGATCGGGCACAAAGTAAGGCGAGGCGATCCACAGCTCCTTGCGCGCGGCGTTGATCAGATGGGTGAAGAACAATCCACCGTTTTCGAGCCGGTCGGTCGGGCCGGTGGGGATCACGATGGCGTCGACGTTGCGGGAAAAGCGGGCGTCATGGGCGTCGATGGCGAAGGAGTCCGGATCGTCGGGTTGTTTCCAATTGAGCATCGGGATGTCACCGGTCGACCAGTGCCAGTCGTCGAGGAACGCGAGCTGGAGCTGGAGCACGGTGGGGCCCATCAGTTGGATCGATGTGTCGCGCCATTTACCAAACCGCTTCACTTTCCCCAGGTATTCGTCGCCCACGTTGTGGCCGCCGGTGAAGCCGTGGATGCCATCGATCACCACCATCTTGCGGTGGTTGCGGAAGTTGATCTGGAACTGATTGAGCACTCCGTCACCCATGCCGAAGCGCGCCACGTGGATGCCGTGGTGGAGCATCTCGTCGGTGAAGTCGTTGCCCAGTTTGTAAGAGCCGATCTCGTCGCACAGAAAATAAACACGGATGCCTTCGCGGGCCTTGGCGATCAACCGACGCTGAAGTTCGCGGCCGGTGGCGTCGTCGTTGACGATGTAAAACTGAACGAGGATGTAGCGCTCGGCCTGGTCGATCGCTGCAAACATGGCCGCGAATGCCTCGGTGCCGTCGGACAACAGCCGCAGCGCGTTGTCTTTGGAGAATGTGACGTCGGCCATGTCTTCAAGGATGCCAAAGCGGCGGCGGTCCTCTTCCGGAAGTTCTGCTTTGTAACTTGGAATCAGGCGGCGTAGATCGAGTTCGGTGGATTCGAAGAGTTGGTTCCCTTGGCGCCTCATCTCGACGTAGCCTTGGAACCGGTTGCGGCCGAGCATCATGTAGAGCGGCAGCGAGATTACCGGCATCAAGGTCAAGGACAGCACCCAGGCAATGGTTCCCTGCGACGTGCGGGTGGCAAACAACGCATGCACCGCCGCAATCCAGCCACCCACCGTCATCAATGCACCCAGCACCGTGACGGTGAAAACCCACTCGTCGGCGAAGGTAACAGCTAATGTAGAAGGCAGGGGCATCCGCATTGGTTATCCGTGATGGGGCGGGTGAATGCAAGTGCTCGCTACATTGGGCGGGGTGCTGTGGTTCTCCGGTGGTTCGTTTGGTTTTACCGCTTCGGCTGGTCCACTATCAAAACCGAGGCATCAGGTGGCCCGCACCATTGACGGATGGGGCTCGTGGCGACAAGGTGACTAGGCGTGAAGTTGCGATGTCAGTCCACTCGCGCATGAACCATTCAACTATTATTTCCCATGTCCGAACTCGGTGATCAATTGTTCCACGAAATCCTCATGGCCCGTCAGCGGGTTTATGCGGTTGGCCAGCCTACGCCACTTCAGGAGCTTGAGATTCCGGGCATTCCAGCGCGTGTGTTTTGCAAACGTGAGGACCTGGGGCCGATCAAGGCGTACAAGTGGCGCGGAGCCTATAACCGGATGGCGCTCTTGAGTAAAGACGAGCTCGAGCGAGGCGTGGTCGCGGCCTCTGCCGGCAACCATGCGCAAGGCGTCGCCATCGGTGCCAAGGTGCTGGGTACACGGGCCACTATCTTCATGCCCCGCTCGACGCCGGGGATGAAGCAGCAAGCCGTTGCTAACTATGGTGGCGATGCGGTGGACATTCGGTTGGTAGGCGATAGCTACGACGAAGCCGCCGCAGCCGCAAAAGACCTCGCAGCTCTTGAGGGGCAAACTTTCATCCATCCCTACGACGACGTGCAGGTCATGGGTGGGCAGGGAACGCTGGCCGACGAAATCGTGATGTCGGGTGACGGGCCATTCACTCACGTTTTCCTCCAGATCGGAGGCGGTGGAATGGCTGCGGCCACGGCTTGCTGGCTGAAGCGCCACTTCCCAGGCATCAAAACCATCGGCGTCGAAGGCGTGGACCAGGCGTCGATGAAGGCGGCGGTGGCAGCCGGTCAGCCGGTGGAGCTCGATTACGTCGATGTGTTCTGTGATGGCACCGCAGTGCGTAAAGCGGGTGATTTGACCTTCCAGATCTGCAATGAGTTCATCGATGAATTCGTGACGGTGACCAATGACGAGGTGTGCAATTCCACCCGTTTGTTGTGGGAAGCCAACCGCGCCATCCCCGAGCCGGCCGGCGCATTGGGCCTCGCCGCCGCATTGAACTACAGCGACCAACTGACCGAGAACGATCGCGTGTTGGTCATCCTTTGCGGAGCCAACATGGATTTCTCCCAGCTTGCGTTCATCGCCCGTCATGGCGGCAGCGGACCGAACTCCCGCCGCTATGTGCGGATCCCGCTCAGTGAAGAACGCGGGTCGCTCGTTCAGTTACTGCGCGGTTTGCCGAAGAACATGAACATCGTGGACGTGCAACACGGCAAGACCGGCAAGTCCAAGTCGTATCCAGTGATCGGCCTCACCGGCTCGGCGGAAGACTTCACTGAGATGGAGGCGTACTTCGCGCAGATGGGGATCAACCATCAGGACGTGACCCGCAGCGAAGATGTGGACTTCCGCATCATCAACTACTCGCCGGATCTGTTTACGCATCCGTTGTTTGTGCACATCGAATTTCCTGAGCGTCCGGGGGCGTTTCTCGCGTTCATGGAGCAAGTGCGTGACCGAGCGAACCTCTGTTATTTCAACTATGCCTACAGCGGGGAGCGCGTTGGTCGCGCCTTGGTCGGGATGGAGTTTGAGTCAGCGGAAGACCGCGCCAGCGTGCACGCCCAGCTGAAGAATTTCGTGAACGCCTCGATCCGTGCGTACCGCGAGGTTTCGCCATCCGCGCTCGAGCGCATTCTGGGGTAGTAGCGCCGACTTCTTCCGCGGGATTCGCTGCGGAAGAACGCTCCATGCGCCGGTTCATGGAGCGGAAACTGGGCCGCCTGAGAACCTAAATCCCCGGGGCAACGGGATTTTACGTTGCGCCAGCGGCCAATCCCCTCAATTCTTTCCGCCGTGAACGCCATCGTTGAACACATCAAGATCTGCCGCATCGAACACTGGTTGAAAAACATCTTCATCGTGTTCGGTCACGCGGTGGCGGTGGTCGTGTTCTTCAACTTGTCTCTCGAGACATCGATGGTGTGGAAGGCTGCGTTGTCGCTGATCCCAGCCTGCTTGATAGCTTCGGCCAACTACATTCTCAACGAGATCCTCGACGCCCCATTCGACGCGCTGCACCCGACCAAAAAGCTGCGCGGCATCCCTGCGGGTAAAGCGAAGGTGCCGATTCTGTGGGCGATGATGGGTGGACTGATTGTCGGCGGATTCGGGCTCGGCTGGCTTTGGTTTGAGAACATCGGCTACACCGTGGCTCTCGGCCTGCTCTTGTTCAGTGGCTTGGTGTACAACATCCCGCCAGTGCGCCTGAAGGATCGTGCGTTCCTCGACGTCATCGCCGAATCGTTCAACAACCCGATCCGTCTGTGGCTGGGGTGGTACGCGCTGCTTCCACCGAACGAACACGCGCTGCCACCGCTCTCGATCACCATGGCCTGGTGGTTCTTCGGGGCTTTGCTGATGACCGGTAAGCGCTACTCCGAGTTCCGCTTCATCGGTAATGCCGACCTTTCCGGCCGCTACCGCAAGTCGTTCAAGACTTACACCGAGCAGAAGTTGATCGTCGCGATGATCACTTACGCCAATTTGTTCTGCTTCTGCACCGGGATCGCCATGGCGACCTACCCGCAGCTGGAGAACCTCGTGCTGGTTTTCCCGATGATCGTGATCGCTGTGATCTGCTACTTCAACCACGCGATGAGCGAAGTGGGTGCCAAGCTCGAGCCAGAGAAGTTGCTCCAAAACAAGTGGATCATCGTCTCCACGCTCGCCACTGGAGTCGCTGCAGCGTGGCTACTCTACGCTCATCAGCAGGGTATCTTCAACGCGAAGGATGCTCTCCATCTGATGCAGCCTACCTGGAAGTAGGGCTCCAGGGCTCGCTGCGCTCGGGGGCGGGGAATGGTGTGCGGAGGTTCCTGTTTTTGGGATCCGCAGATTGCTCAGATTGATGTGATTTTGCGCGGGCGTGAGCGGAGGTGAAGGGCTAGCGATGCTAGGGTGTGGTGAATGGCGTGCGACGGGTATTTTTTTCACAGATCGGGAGGATGGGGAGGATTACCGCTCCTCGGGCATGGCGCATGGAGTGACGGTGTTCTGGACCGCCGGTCTCCTGTCCGGCCGCTGAAATGCATCGGGCGAAGCCGCACTCTTTTTTCGGGCGAGGAATGGTGTGCGGAGGTTCCTGTTTTTGGATCCGCAAATTTCGCAGATTGATGTGATCTTGTTTAGGCGTGTGCGGAGGTGGGGACTCGCGTTGCTCGGGGTGTGGTGGGTGGTTTGCGGAGAGGATGTTTTTTCCGCGGATGGGCGGGATGCGTGGGATGGTTCTCCTCGTGCGAGATCTCATGGAGTGACGGTGTCCCCACCGTCCGCGGGATGGTTCTTAGGACCGCCGGTCTCCTGTCCGGCCACTGAAATGCGTCCGGCGGAGCCGCACTCGTTTTTCTGGATGTGAATGGTGTGCGGAGGTTCCTGTTTTTGGGATCCGCAGATTTCGTCGATTGATGTGATTTTGTTTAGGCGTGGGCGGAGGTGAGGGGCTCGCGTTGCTCGGGGTGCGGTGGGTGGTTTGCGGAGAGGAGATCGTTTTCCGCAGATGGGCGGGATGCATGGGATGGTTGTCCTCGTGCGTGAGCTCATGGAGTGACGGTCTCCCCGCCGTCCGCGGGATGATTCTCGGACCGCCGGTCTCCTGTCAGGCCACCGAAATGCATCCGGCAAAGCCTCACTTGTTTTTGACTGGATGCACGCCACAACGCCAACCCTCTGAGCTCCTGTCATCTCGCCGAACACCTGCTCCACCTTCCCCGCAGGGGAAACGCAAACCAGCCCAAGGTGAACGGAGCCTCAAGCGACGTCACCTTGGGATACACGCCTCACAAACAACAGGCCGAGCCCTAGGCTCCGGCACACGGATCATCCAGCCCGATGGCCTCAGCTACCACCCCGTAGTTATATCCCAAAAGCGCCGACCCCACGCTCCAACGCCGAAAATCCCCGCCCCTCCCTACTTCCTACTCGGTGCTAGCTACTGGAAACTCCCAGCAACTTCCTCGCCGCCTCCAGCTTCGGGTCGTTGATTTCCACCTTCAGCTTCTCTTCACCGAAGCGTCTTCCGATTTCCGCACCAAGCGCTTTGCGGATCGCTTTGGTCGTGCGTCTCACCCTGCTCCCGCCACAGGCCGATGCCATTACCAGCATCGCCACCACCACCGTAGGTGCAAGGCTCAGCAACAAACTCGTCAGCCACAGCGATGCCGATGGGGTAGGGTAAGCTTTCCATGAGAAACTCCCCGCTTTCAGGTCGGCGAGCAGGTTCATCAAATAGTCCGAATACAAGCCGGCGATCGGCCCGGCCATCAAGGTCCAGAACCCGGCAGTGGCTACAATTCCGCCTAGCCACAGCACCACGCCGTTCACGCGGTGCCCGCGGATCTCGTCGTCGATGATGGTTCGCGATTTCATCTCCAAGCCGGCAAGCCCGCGCAGAGTGATCGAGTGGCGCTCAGGTGGCGTGGTGGTGCCGGTTTCGGCAACAGACTCCAAGCCGATAGCAAAGGCCCGCAATGTGTCGGCAAACCGATCCTGCAACGATTCCTGGACCTTTGAACGCAAGTCGTCACGCAGCGATGCATTCAGTGGTTTGCCGTCCTTGAATGATTTGGCGGCCTGCCACGCGCTCAGTACCAGCGACGGCACACTCCCCATCGTGGCGAAGATCACCCGGTCCCACGCCCCCAGCGTTAGCCCGAGAATGCCGAGCAGCGAGCGGTAGGGAAAGAGCAGGATCGGCGTGCGATCGAGGGCGTCGCCGCGGAACCGGGCCCGCACCGCACCGCGTAGCACGTCGTTGTTGCCGATCAGCTCGTCTTCGATGCTGGCTCCGGCCTCTGCTGTGAGTTGGTTAAGTTGTTCCACCGGGGCTCCGATGCGCTGCCGGAATGGTTCGAGTGTCTGGGCGATGTCCTGGCGGGCAATGGCGAGACGCTCGCGCAATTGAATGTCGATGCGGTCGTCGAGCGCGGCGCGGTCGGCGAGGATGGGCTGGAGCGTCTCCGTTAATTCCTTGCGGGCAATGGCCTCGGCCTCCTCCTGTCCCGCCACTCCAGCGTCAGGGACGAAAAGCGGGGCGGCAAAATGACAATGAGGCGCGGCTTCCGACCACTGGGCGATCTCTCTTCGACAGTCGGAGATGATGTCGTCGCTCGGGAGCTGGGCGCTGCCTCCCTCCGGACGGAATCGAACCACCGGCACAATCGTCGCGCCGTCCATCGAGCGCACAAAAGGAAGAAGCGATCCATCGCGGATCTGGCTCACTGATGTTGCCAAGATTTTCACCGACGCCGACGTGATCGCCACACTCGACAAGGCCTCGAGCGTCGGGTCGTGGTCCGAGTATCCCGGCGAATCCGCCAATGCATACGGCGTGCCCAGATCGAGCATTGAGGAGGTGGGTACGCGCACAAATAACTCATCATGGCTGCGGGCGGAAAATGGGGCCGATTCGCCCAACCAGATCAGTTGGTGCGTGCGGTCGCCCGCGTTCTGCCCGCTACGGACCATTTCTCGGACATGCGCCGATGCAGTGTCGCCATTCAAAAAGCATTGGGCCAGCCAGCTTTTGCCTTCTCCGACTTTCCCCACCAGCGCAATTGTGGGCACGTCGCCCATTCCTCGTTCTTTCAAGCGTGCGGAATCTTCCCGCAGCGACGTCGTATGCTGGCCGATGCGCATCGCAGTTGGCGAATCTGAGGGGAAGATCAAAGCCGCCGCGGCATCCACTTGATCCGCAAAGCCAAGAGGAACTGGAGAAGGAGAAGAAGTCATCGGTTCCTTAGTTGTAACTGGAATCGCCCACCGCTGGTAGTTCGTTTTTTTAGGCGGTAGCTCGATCTCACGCGATGCCGAGGTTGTTCGATCTGAGGTTGGGAGCCTTGGGTCGGGTTGTGTTACGTGTTAGGTTGTTAAGTTTTACGGGTTTCCCTTCGTCGCGCCTCCAGAGGAATCTGCTATCGCTGGGAAGGATGTGACACCGCCCCCCCATGAAAGGTAGTGTGCCAAAGCTTCTGCAAAAAGGGTCATGATGATTGATTAGGTTTTTAACAAAACAAGAACCCCTAATCGTCACACCATGACCCCACGACCAGATAAGACCACAACGCCGCAGTTGAAAAGTATTCTTGCCGAGCAGGAAGATTTTCTGAGGCCCTTGGTTCAGAAATTGATGCAGGAGATGCTCGAAGAAGAAATGAACGAGACACTCCAGGCGGTAAAATCAGAACGCAGCGACAGACGCCGAGGTTATCGCAGCGGCAGTTATCAACGCAGTCTCCTGACACGGGTAGGAAGGATCGAGCTGCGCGTCCCTCAAGATCGCGACGGACTCTTCAGCACCGAGATCTTCGATCGCTATCAACGCAGCGAGAAGGCTTTGGTAAGCACCCTGATCGAAATGTACGTGCAGGGCGTCTCGACACGTAAAGTCGCGCAGATCACCGAGGAGCTCTGCGGTCACCGGGTCAGCGCCAGTGTGGTAAGCAGGCTGAACAAAACGTTGGACGAAGAGCTTGAGAACTTTGCCCGACGCAAGCTCAACCACGCTTATCCTTACCTCATCCTGGATGCCCGCTACGAAAAGGTTCGAGAGAACGGCGTGGTGCGCAGCCAGGCTGTGTTGATCGCCATTGGCATCAGTTGGGATGGCCGACGGGAGGTCCTTGCTACCGAGCTCGATCAAAGGGAAAGCGGAAGCAGCTGGAAGAACTTCCTACTTCAACTCAAGCAACGCGGACTGACGGGTGTTGAGTTCTGCGTGACTGATAACCATGCCGGCCTGCGACGAGCTATCAGCGAAGTGCTTCCCGAGGCGCTGTGGCAACGCTGCTACGTCCACTTCCTTCGCAACGCTCTTGATCATCTACCTCGCAAGCATGACGACGACTGCTGCACCGAGCTGCGCTGGATCTATGACCGTCGAGACATCAATGAAGCGCGTCAGGATCTGCGGGCATGGTTGGCGAAGTGGGGAGGCAAATACCACAAGCTCTGTGACTGGGTCGAAAGTGAGATCGAAGAAACGCTCACCTTTTATCGACTTCCCAGAGAGCATCACAAGCATCTCAAAAGCACGAATATGCTCGAGCGACTCAATGAGGAGATTAAGCGTCGTACGCACATTATCCGAACCTTCCCCAACCAGGCTGCAGCCCAACGTTTAATCCGGGCTGTCACGCATCAAGTCCATGAGCAGTGGATCGATCAACACCGCTACCTGAACATGGATCACCTCAAAGAAGCCCAAAAGCTCAGCCTTACTTCAAATCAAACGTCCGCAGCCTGATCATCATCCATCAAACCCTTTTTGCAGAACTTGACGTACATAACCCCATGAAAGTTCTCCGCCCGAGCGCAGCGAGCCCACCGGTGCCGCATCCGCTTGCGAACCATGCCCATGCATGCTGCCCATCCGTGGAAAAAACCAAACCTACCTCGTAGCATAGCCTTCACCCGACCCGAGCAACGCGAGCCCATCATCTCCGCCTCCGCCTGCGTAAAATCCCATCAATCTGCGCCATCTGTGGATCCCCAAGCAGGAGCCGCCGCACACCCTTCACCCCGCCCGAGCGCAGCGAGCCCATCCGCCCCGCCGCATCTCCCGCTCGCCAAGGTTGCCATCCCATCTGCGGTGATGTACCTATTGCGCCTATGATTCGTGAGATTGTCTTTTTTGGTGACCCGGTGCTGCGCAAAAAGTGTGCTCCAGTCGTGTTGACGGATGAACACAAAGCTCTGGCCGACGACATGATCGAAACCATGCACGCCGCTCAAGGGATCGGTCTCGCCGCACCTCAGATCGGTCTTCCAATTCAAATGGCAGTCGTCGACGTCGCTCACGATCCAGAGTGCCTCACGTTCCTCAAAGTCGACGGTGAAGACACACCGCTGGCTGACATCATGCCGCTCATCTTCGTCAATCCGGAGCTCGAGTTTGGCGACGATAAGGACGTCATGAACGAAGGCTGTCTCAGCATTCCAGACCTCCGCGCCGACGTCACCCGTCCCGAGCAGGTCACCGCCAAGCTCACTTTGCTCGACGGCCGCCGCGTCACCATCGAGACCGATGGTCTCCTCGGTCGCGCCATCCAGCACGAGGTGGATCACCTCAACGGCGTTCTCTTCATCGACCGCCTCAAGCCGACCGCCAAGGCCCGCCTCCGCACGTCGCTCAAGCGCATGCAGCAAGAGTACAAAGAGCGCCAGCGCCGCAAACAGTGGAAGAAGTGAGGTAGGGGTTAGAGGCGCGCATCCCGCGCGCGCTGCCTGGCTTCCGTCCTGAGCTCAGTTGGCGTCGCCCGGAATCTTTGCCGTGGTGGCGGCAGAGGTTTTCGTCCGCTGCTATTGGGATCGCTCACTCCCCGGTGCTGCGAGTGGTTGCTCACGGATCGGTTGCTCCATCAGAGGTTTGATCAAGTCGACCGTTGTCCTTGTGATTTTCCAGTCCACAAGGAAATCCGTCGCCACATAGAGGTGGGTGGCCACAATGATTCCGAAAACGAGCTGGTAACCGGCTTTCGAGCATTTGTGGCGGAACTTGCGTTGGGCCAGGTAGGCTGCAGGCCAGCCGCCGCTCATTTCCAGCCAATGGAGCGTGGACTCCGACGTGCGCCAGGTTTTGTTCTTCGCCTTCTGCTTGTCTCCTTTGTAGGTCAGGTAGGTGATGATGTTGATCACGAATACCAACCCGCAGCCGTAGAGAGCTATGTTTTGGTATGTGTTGGAGAGTTTCCAGCCGGCGATCAAGGGAATTAACGTGAGTAAACCGAGTGTGCCGAGCGTCCTGGTGGTGACTTTTCCTCCGTCGTTGACGTGGATTGCATTCACTGCGCACGGGCGCCCTTTTTGATCGGTGCCGAGCTCATAGGTGATCTGGTCCCCAGGTTCCGGACGTTTGTGATGTTCCGAGAAATCCTTGATATGGAGGAAAAGCCGCCCTCCATCGTGGTCAAGATAGCCGAACCCTTTCTCGTCCTTCCACTGGGTTAATGTCGCGCCAAACCGCTCCGCTTTTTCGGGCACAGGTCTGGAGGCTACTGCTTTTGCGGGCATTGGTGCCGGCTGCGGTCGAGGGGGGCGACTCCTATCGGCCGGTTCTCTCTCTCGGCGCAAATGTTGCGCGGCGTTGGTGATGATGTAGCTCTCTGGTTTCACCGTGATTCTAAGTTGGCGGGTCCTCTTGCACTCCCGCTGTCATGGGGGCGTCGTCCCTGCGGAGGAGTATCCGCATCTGCGCCCCTCACTCAACCTCCAGTTGGCATCGTTCTTCGAGCCAGTTGCTGATGCGTTGTTGTTGCTCTTGGCTCAGCGATGCCGGTTGGCTTGTGATGTATCTCTCGATCTGCTTCGGGTGTAGCACTCGCACCGGCCCGAGCTTTCTCTCACTCACAAACCATCCTGGTAAGGTAAGCACTGCTTTGCACGCCACGGGTTCGGCGGTGAGTTTGGTCAATTGTTCCGATAGCCAATGTGCATTGCGCTCGGCTTGCTCAAGGCCATGACTGTCGGAAAATGACGTGGATTCCAACTTCGTTCTATCGAAAACGACTCGATGTCCTTCCTGCTCGCGTTTGCGTCGACGACACTTCGTTTCGATCACATACACGCCCGTTGGTCCTACCACCACGTGGTCGATGTTGCCGATTTTGGTGGTTTGCAGGTCGTGGAACACAGCGCAGCCATTTCCCCAAAGCCTGGCGAGGATGCCGCCCACGATTTCTTCGCCAAACAGCCCGAGGCGATGGTTGCGGATTTTGATCACCAGCGGAACCATCCGTAGGGTTGCGACCAAGCTCAGCAGGAAAATGAATGCCAAAGCTAGTATAAACGGAATCTGGTTATAGAGGTGCAGCATTCCGATAGTTACCGGGATCGCCACGATCAGCATGATCCAAAAGTCTAGCTTCTCGCGTAGTTCATCGACCCTTTCGCGCAGGCTCCATCCCGGTGGCTTGGCGATGCGCTCGTCCCTGCCTTTTGGAAACATCGTCCGCCGCGCCCGCCGATCCCGCATCGTCCTAAAAACGATGATCACCGCAGCGGTTGGAATCGCAATGAACAGAAGGATCGCAAAGTACTTGGCAAGAATCGGAAACATGATCTGCTAACTAACCGAATCTTCGCCTGCGGTCACTCGGTATTCTTAATCAAAATTGGAATGCCGAACCACAGATCAAACTGAAAAGACAGGACAGGGGGGGATTCAAGCAACAAAGGCTTGATGTGCTTGGCTTCGGCTTTGCGTGACACGATTGCCCTGCTCTTCCTAGTGTGAATGAGTCCGCATGTCGCGCAGCGTGCCAGTCCGCGAACCGGAACGAAGTGAATTGATCGGAGCCGACTCAATCGATCAGATTGTATCTCGGACATGTCCTTAGTTGGTCGGCAAACAAGCGGAGATGTAGTGTCACGTCGTAGAGCAGCGGGCTGAGAAGTATATCGCCGTGAAAGTACAGGTTTCTCATGTCTGGGATGACTTTTACGAGCCTCTCGGCATATCCCTCGGGCGAAACCTGTAAGTGAATTTTCGGGTTCCAATGATCGGCGGCAGGCCGTCGATCTCCGCTTCCAGGTGCACCTCGACTCCGGCGATCTGCTCGTCTTCATCAATGGGTGAGGCATCAAGATAGGCTTCAACCAATGACCACGCTTTATCGCGCAGTTCTGCTTCCTTGTCCTCGGACTCCCATTCAATGGGTTGGTCAAGCTGTTCGCTGATCCATGCGTCGAGAAACGCGGCGCGGAGTTGTTTCCGGGTGTAGCTTTGCTTGTCCCAGCGCCAGAGGTTCCAGCGTTGGAGCGTGCTGTGGACTACTTTACCCAGATGTAGTGCGGGGCTGGGTTGCGAGGGCAGCTTTGCAATGTAGCGGAAGTAATGCTTCCTGCGGCATTGCTGCCAACAACTCAAGCGGCTGGCGGAGATGTACTCCAGTGCCTCTTGTTGGATGTTGGGATCCTCGTTGGTCTTGGTAAGTGCCGTGGAGATCATCGCTGACCTCCCCGGTAAAAGACCTTGCGACGTGGTGCCGGTTTCGTTGCCTTCTGCTGTTCGAACAAATGGTCGATCAGTCAGGAGGCCTCCAGTTTGTTCAACTCGCGGACGCCCTTGTTGAAGCGCTGCTGGGCAACGGATTCAACGTCGTGCTTGTCGAGGTGTTGTTCCTCAATGACCTTGAGTATCAGCTTCTGCTGTTTGGGCGAGCAGTTCCACTGGCCGCCGTTGATGGGAACAATGTTACCGTTGTCTGCAGGTGGCGAACTTGCGTAGTGCCCGTCGGGAACGAACCCGGGTGACTGGATCTGTTGGTCTACGTTCTGCTGGAGCAGATGGTAGAGCCGCTCGATCTCAGCGGGGAGGGCATCGGTTGATGCGAGCTCGACCTCAATCGAAGCCGAAAACGCGTGGGACGAATAGCCCGGCAAGCCGAGTTTCTTCGAGTAGTTGGTGGATAAGGTAATAGCCATGGTATTAGTGGGTTTGGGTTCATTTGCTCCGGACACAAAAAATGCCGCGAATCAGTGAGATTCGCGGCGTGGTCCAAGATGCTGGACTGGCTACACATCGGGATGAAACCCGATAGGTAGTGATAGAGCATGTTCTTCTCTATCAGTTATTTATAACTCAAAATGGGAAAGAATTTCGCCGCTTTCCTGTTGCCTCATAAATCGAGCACACTCAAAGATCTCAAGCTGAAGGGTACCGTTGCCTCATAATTGGGACACCGAAGCGACCTTGTGTGTGGTTCGTTCTTTGGTTGTCGTTGAGGGGCGGTCGGAGCGTAGCGGAGTCCGCCCCTCAACGACAAGGGCTTCTTCGTCCCCGAGGTAGAGGTTGTTCCGAGTCTCCCAAAATTTGTCTTCGAGTTGGCGGATCCTTTCTCGCATCTCAAAAGGATTGTGAGCTTCTAGTAAATCACGCAGCCGCTCCTCTTCCCTTGGAGTGAGTGTTGATCCATCCAGTAGGCGCTGTGCCGGCGTGCGGCTCTGCTTGGCGTGTTTTCGGATCTGTTTGGAGCCTACTCTTTCTTTACTGACTTGTTGCATCGTTACGCAAAACAAGTTCTTCCAAAGGCTCCAATTGGTGAGTAGCTCGTTTAGACCTTCGATCAACTCTTGGTGCTCGAAACGTTCGTAGCCAAGCAACTCTCTGACATGGGTATAGTTCTTCTGCTCGACGTAGGCTTGATCGTTTTTGAAGTAGGGCCGTGAGCGGGTTTGTTTGATTCCATGGCCTTTTAGACGTTGGTGGAGGTGATGGTTTAAAAACTCGCCACCGTTATCGCTATCAACTCCAAGTAACTTGAATGGCTGCGAGCTCCAAATGCTTTCAAGGGCTTCACAACAAGCGTGTTGACCTCGATTCCACGTAGCTCTCAGCTCGGTCCAACCGCTAAATACATCCACGCTGGTGAGCGTCCAGATGAAGCTTCCGCTCATATCTCCGCCACAGTGGGCCACGGTATCAACCTCAGTCCACCCCGGCTCCGACACGTCCCAGCTTTCCGCTCGCACATCAATCAGCCTCTTTACCGCTGAGGCAGGCTTCGGTGGGCGGGCTTTCTTGCTGGCGGTCACTTTGAAAGACGCCAGATGCCGATCAATGCTCGCTGCACTCACTTGCTTGAGTTGTTCACGTACACCTGCCGAATACTCAATGTGCTCGATCCACAACGGCAGCATGTCCTTCATGCGCTTGCCACAGGGCTGATCCATCGCCAGCCAGCAACGCCTGAGTTCACTCACCAGTTCCTCTCCATATCGCCGCGGAGCCCCACGGCGCTTCTTTGTGCTAGGGTTTCTCTTATGCCCCAAAAGCACCTTGTTGGCGTGCTTTCTCTCACGGCCGGTTACCGCGACATATTCATCCAATAGCCTGGATCGAGCCTGTTTCGATCGCCTGCGAGCGTACCTCGCCTGCATCTTCAGCGTGTATTCTTCTATGCTTGATTCACTCATTTCCATGGCTGGTGCCATGGTGTCCCTAATTGTGAGGCAACGGGAGGTTTAGGCCTTCTTGCTCCAAACTGCTTCAGTGTCCTCTTTTATGAGGCAACACGCTTTAGGTCTTAAATAGAGCTTGACCTATGATTAGGTGCGTGCTTCTTCATGGTTGATGAGTCGTATCAAAATGACCAACAAACTGACCGCGATCGCGATGATCGTTTGGTTGGTGTTGCCATTTTGTTGTTGTTCCGTTCAGTCCGTGTTTGGGGGTGTCGACGCGCCGGTGAGTTCTTGTTGCACAAGTCAGCCGGTGGATGAGCCAGCGCCTTGTGGCGATGATAGTGATTGTCCGTGCGGTAAGCGCCAGCTCGCCGAGTCCAGTGGAGGAGCCATCCCGGATACGATGCATCTTGCTCCCGACCATCAGTTGGTGGTCGCATCGATCGAGGACGGGAAGGGTGAGCTGCCGGTGGCGGTTCCTCGTGTCATCAGCGGAGCCGCAGAAGTGGATGGTGGCCCGCCACCTCCGACCGGACTCTACCGGTTGTTTGATAGTTGGTTGTTGTAAGAGCCGGGAACGCTCCGGGCCTCGTTAGAGATCGAGCGCCTGAGTGATACTCCCGTTACGTACCGTTTCCCGAAGAGCGGGAGGTACATCTGTTCATGCTCAATACAACAACAACTATCTATATGAAGTTTTCTATTCCTACTCTTGCTGTCGCAGCGATTGCTGCATTTTCGTCGTGTTCTGATCAACCAGCAGCATCCCCTGTCGCGGATGCTGAAGCACCTGCGGTTAAACCTTACCCGATCGACTTCTGTGTGGTGTCCGGGGAAAAACTCGGATCCATGGGGGAGCCTCATGTGATTACCCACAAAGGTGTGGAAGTTCGGTTCTGCTGTGACCACTGCGTGCCGACCTTTGAGAAGGATCCGTCCAAGTACATTGCCAAGATCAAGGCAGGTGCTACGGCCGAGTCATCGGACGCCGTCGAGATGCCGTAACCACACACACCATTTAATGCCATGAACCGTGTTATTCACGTGGCGCTCTGCATCCTGCCGCTGATCGCGGCAGGATGTCGGAGCGGTGGTGGTTCCGACGATGGCTCTCAGACTGGAGCTTCAGCTGTCGATATCGCAGCAACCGCTTCACCTGCGTCCGCTTATTCGGTGCCGTCGTCGGCATCGGTCGATGATCTCGTCGCGCTTGCGATTGCCCGCCATCCGTCAGTCGCTGCAGCCCGTCACAAGGTCGAGCGCCTCGAATCAATGGTCGATCAAGTTTCGGCTTTGCCCGATCCGTCGGCAAAGGTCACCGCCGGTCAGTTGGCGGAAACGGCTGCCGGTCGAGTTGACGGTGTGATCGGGGTCGAACAACGCATTCCGTTCCCAGGGAAGCGTCGGGCGCGTGCCGAGAGAGCACATCGTCAGGCGGATGTTGCGCGCGCCGAGTTGGATGCACTGCGCCTCTCCCATGCGGCACGTGTTCGCGATGCTTACTGGCGCTATTATCAGGCGGCCCGTACGGTGGGGGTATTGGGTGAATCGCGTGCCGCCCTTGTTCAGATGCAGGAATCGGTTGATGTTCGAGTCAGGGCAGACAAGGCAGCGCAACAAGATCTGCTGAAAGTCGGGAACGAGTTGGGGCTGGTTGACCAGAAGATCATCACGGCAACTGCTCAGGTTACGGCGATGCGTGCACGCCTCAATTCGCTGCTTCACCGCCCGGTGAATGCGCCGTTACCATCGCCACGTAAGCCTGTACCCTCGAGAGTTTCGACTGCTCTGGATGCGATGATTGCTGAGGCTCAGTCGCGCCATCCAGACGTTGCTGCGGCGAAGTCACGGGTTGCGATGTTCAATGCTCAGCAGAAAATGGCTGATCTAGAACGGTGGCCGGATTTTGCTATCGGGATGCAATATGGAGCGGTGTCCAATCGCGGCCTTGCTCCATCGGCAAATGGTCGAGACCAGTTCGGGGCGACGGTTGGAGTAACCATTCCTTTGTGGCGCAAGAAACTCGACGCGATTGACCGTGAAGCACGTGAAGGATTGGCCGAGGCTGGCGATGCACTGGCCGCCGTGCGCAGCGAGGTCGGGTACAACGTGGCTGCTGCTGTCGCCCGCGTTGATTCCGCTCGGCGTGTGGTCACGTTGTTCGAGTCGTCCATCCTGCCCGATGCTAATCAAGCGTTGGAGTTGGCATTGGTCGGGTACAGTGCGGACACCGAGGGGTTCATCGATGTGATCGATGCGTGGCGTCAGTCATTGGCATACCAATTACAACAAGTGGATAACCAGGCGGCCCTTGGAGCCGCCGCTGCGGCACTCAAACTTGCCGCTGGGATCGAGTAGAGGTTCCTGAGTAACCCAACCTATAGATGATGTTATGAATTTTGATATACTGAGTGGCAGTTCGTTGGCAGGGCTGCGGACGATATTGGCGGCAGCGCTGTGCGCGCTGATGGTGGTGGCATTGCCATCGTGTGGAGGTGATGATCAAGTGGCCGACGGCGAGGGAGCGGTTGCCGAGGTCTGGACGTGTTCGATGCACCCATCGGTGCGCAGCGACAAGTTCGGTGCCTGTCCGATCTGTGGAATGGATTTGATCAAACTCGATCCCAATGCGGAGGATCTCGGGCCAAGACGCGTGTCGTTCAGCGACGAGGCTGTCGCCCTCGGGCAGTTTGTTACGGCTCCGGTAGTACGCAAGCTCGCGGAGGTCGAAGTGCGTTTGGCCGGGCGTGTCGAGCTTGATGAAACCCAGGTGCGCACGATGACTGCACGCTTTCCCGCGCGTCTCGACCGCTTGTTTCTCGATTACACCGGGATTCGCGTAAACAGCGGTGATCACCTTGCCAAGGTCTACAGTCCTGAATTACTGGTCGCTCAGCAGGAGCTGATCACTGCGGCGCGGACGAACCCCAAAGGGGCATCGGCGAATGCAGCCCGGGAAAAACTGCGATTGTGGGGTTTTTCTGCTGAACAGATCGCTGCTGTGGTGGCATCAGGGAAGGCAAGTGATCGGACCGATATCGAGGCGCCTGTCGGAGGTGTGGTGACTGAGCGGTTTGTTAGTGAGGGTGATTATGTGAAAACTGGTGATCAGCTGTTCGAGCTTGCCGCTTTTGACAAAGTTTGGGTGGTATTCGACGCCTACGAGTCCGACTTGCCGTGGCTGAGGTTCGGTCAGCGATTGGAGTTTACATTGGACGCGGTTCCCGGGCAGTCATTCACCGCACGTGTCGCATACATTGATCCGATTTTGAATCCTAGAACCAGAACTGCGAAAGTTCGGATCAATCTCGACAATCCTGATGAGCTCGTGAAGCCCGGTATGCTCGCGACGGGGAAGGTGATTGCTCAAGTGGCAGTCGGAGGGAAAGTCGCAACGAGCGACCTGGCTGGTAAGTGGATCAGCCCGATGCACCCTGAGATTGTGAAAGACGAACCCGGGCCATGTGATGTCTGTGGAATGCCGCTGGTCAAGGCGGAGGAGCTCGGGTACGTGATGGTGGACTCTGCCGCCGTAGCAATGCCGATGGTGGTGCCTACTTCCGCAGTGTTGCGGACGGGGGAGCGAGCGATCGTCTATGTTGAAGTGCCGGATCGGGACAAGCCGACTTATGAGGTGCGCGAAGTGCTGCTCGGCGCTAAGGCTGGTGACGAATTCATTATCGAAGACGGAGTGAGGGAAGGTGAGCGGGTCGTGACAAACGGAGCGTTCAAGATTGATTCGGAACTCCAGATTGGCGGCAAGGTTAGCATGATGCAACCGGGTGAGCCCGCCGACCTTGTGGCCCGAAGGGCCGGCGAGGCATTGGTCAATGATCAGATGAAGGCCTTGCTGAACGGTTACTTCATTGTGCAGCAGGCCCTTGCTAATGACCAACCTGACGCTGCAGCAGCAGGAGTTCTTAAGTTGGCTGATATCGCATCCGCTCATATGAAAGTGGAAGGCCTCAGTGCAGATGATCAGCAGGCATGGCATGACGCCGTGATGGCGATCCGTGAGGGTGCGTTCGCTGTGGGCGCTGATGGACTGACGGTGAAACAACGACGCGTCGCGTTCGAGCCCCTGACCCACGCGCTGATTGCTTTGTCACGCGAGTTTGGCACGGGAGGCACATCGGCCTACGTCGTGCATTGTCCGATGGCATTCGGTAATCGCGGAGCGGATTGGTTGTCGGCAACCGATGAAGTGCTGAACCCATATTTTGGTGACATGATGTTGCGCTGCGGTGTGGTGAAATCACCACTCGCCACATTCATCCCGGAACCTAAGGAGGAATCCAATTAGTATGTCAGCGATTCTTAGATTCTGTTTGGAGAACAAACTGGTCGTCGGCATTGTTGCCGCGTTGTTTGTTTTCGTTGGTGTGTTGTTTGCTCCCTTTGCGTGGGACGAAATGAAGATCGCCCGTGACCCGGTGCCGGTCGATGCGATTCCCGACTATGGAGCGAACCAACAAATTGTGTTCACTCAATGGGAGGGGCGGTCGCCGAAGGATGTTGACGACCAGATCACCTACCCTCTGACGGTTGCGCTGATGGGGTTGCCGCATGTCGAGACGGTTCGCAGTTACAGCTACTTCGGGTATTCGACCATCTTTGTGATCTTCAAAGATGACGCGGACTTCTACTGGTCGCGGAGCCGATTGCTTGAGAAACTGTCGAGTCTTCCGTCGGGGACGTTGCCACAGGCGGTTTCGCCAATGCTCGGCCCCGACGCCACAGGGCTTGGTCAGGTGTTTTGGTACACGTTGGAAGGCCGTACACCGGATGGAAAACCGGCGCCGGGATGGGACCCTCAGGAGCTTCGCTCGATCCAGGATTGGACGGTGCGCTATGCACTGCAAGGCGCAGACGACGTGGCCGAAGTGGCGTCGGTGGGAGGGTTTGTAAAAGAGTATCAAATCGATGTCGACCCGGATGCGTTGCGTCATTTCGATGTGTCGATCGAGCAGGTGTTCTCTGCAGTGCGCAGTTCTAACATCGATGTTGGTGCGCGTACAATCGAGCTCAACCGCGTCGAGTATATCGTGCGCGGAATCGGGCGCATCGATAACCTTGACGATGTGCGCAGTATTGTCGTGGCCGAACGCGACAATATTCCGGTGACCGTCGAACAACTCGCCAGCGTGGAACTGGGGCCCGCAATGCGCCGTGGTGCGCTGGACAAAGACGGGAGCCCCACCGTCGGCGGTGTCGTAGTGTCGCGCTTCGGTGCCAACCCGATGCAGGTGATCGATAATGTGAAGGATAAGATTGCCGAAATCGCACCAAGCTTGCCCAAGAAGGTGCTCGAGGACGGGACTGTTAGTCAGGTGACGATTGTTCCGTTCTACGATCGGTCGTCGTTGATCAAGCAGACTCTGGGGACACTTGAGGATGCTTTGATACATGAGGTGCTGATAACGATCATTGTGGTCGTTGTCATGGTGATGCACATTCGAAGTAGTTTGCTCATCAGCTCTGTTCTGCCATTGGCGGTTCTCGGAACGTTCATCGCTATGAAGTTTGCCGGAGTCGATGCCAACGTGGTGGCGTTGTCCGGGATTGCGATCGCAATTGGCACGGTTGTCGATGTCGGAATCGTTCTGTGCGAGAACATACTGTCGCATGTTAAAACTGCTCCCGACGACGAGCGGAGGATCGACACGGTCTTCCGCGCTACCAAGGAAGTGAGCGGCGCGGTCGCCACTGCGGTTGCCACCACGGTGGTTTCATTCCTGCCAGTGTTTAGTCTTGCGGGGGCTGAGGGGAAGTTGTTCAAGCCCTTGGCTTATACTAAGACCTTCGCGTTGGTGGCTTCGATTGTCGTGTCGCTGGCGTTGATCCCTCCGTTGTTTCACCTGTTGCTGGGTAAGAGGCGTAGCTCCGGATCGAGTCGCTGGCGTCGGCGTAGTGGATTGGCCCTACTCGGATTAGCTCTGCTGATGAGTCCGTTGATCTTTGAGGCTATGGCTTGGTGGATGGCCGCATTGCTCGCGGTGCTGTGTTGGTTCAATGCTGTGCGCGATTTGTTGCCTGAACGTATCTCTCGCCACGGCTTACTGGTGACCAATCTGATGCTCGCAGCAGGAGTCGCTGTTTACTTGGCGGGCGCATGGCACCCCCTGGGGGTTGATCATGGTTTCGGCAATGTGGTGTTCACTTTGCTGGTTGTCGGAGGAACGCTCGCCTTGATGATCGGTTTTACTAAGATCTATCCAACGTTGTTGGCCTTCGTGCTGCGTTGGAGGGTTGTTTTCTGGGTGTTATGCCTCGTCGTATTGTCGATGTCGTTGCTCGTTCCACTGGGAGCGCGTGCGACGTTAGGGTTCTTGCCTGACCGTGTGCTTGAGGGCAGAATTGTCAGCAAGGTGGACGAATGGTTTCCCGGGCTGTCTTCTGAGTTTATGCCTAAGCTGGACGAAGGGTCGTTCCTCCTCATGCCCACCACCAGCGCTCATGCGTCGATAGGTGAAGCGATTGAAATTATCAGCCTCCAGGATGCTGCGATCAGTGCGATTCCAGAAGTGGAGACAGTTGTAGGTAAAATCGGGCGCGTCGAAAGCGCGCTTGATCCTGCTCCCGTGTCGATGGTGGAAACGGTGATTAACTATAAGCCGGAATTTAAAGAAGATGCCGATGGGCGGGTGATGCGCTTTGCGTGGGATAAGTCTACTAGTGAGTTCGTACGTGATGCCTCTGGTGAATTGGTTGCCGACCCGAAAGGTCGGCCGTTCCGCAACTGGCGCGATGAGATCAAATCCCCTGACGATATATGGGAGGAAATTGTCCACGCTGCGAAGGTGCCGGGGGTGACCGATGCACCGAAACTCCAGCCAATCGAAACCCGCATCGTGATGCTCCAGTCGGGTATGCGCGCGCCGATCGGGATGAAGGTTTTCGGACCGGATCTCGAATCGATCGAGAAAGCGGCACTTCAGATCGAGCAGATTCTTCGCAGTGGTGAGGCTGCCGCTATCAACACTGCAGCTGTTTCGGCGGACCGGGTGGTAGGAAAGCCTTATATCGAAATAGATATTAAGGCCGAGGCAATCCAACGGTATGGGCTGCAGAAAGAGGCGGTGCAACGCACGATCGAAGTGGCTGTTGGTGGGCGTTCGGTGACCACGACCATCGAGGGTCGCGAGCGCTACCCGGTTCGCGTGCGTTATCCACGCGAACGTCGCGGCGATTTCGGTGCGCTCGATAAAGTGCTAGTCGCCACCCCTAGCGGCGCTCAGATCCCGCTGGGCCAATTGGCAACTATCTCGTATCGGCGCGGTCCGCAGATGATCAAAAGCGAAGATACGTTTTTGGTTGGCTATGTGATCCTCGATACGAATCCGGGCTTCTCGGAGATCGACGCGGTCAATCAGGCACAGGCGCTGCTCGACGAAAAAGAGGAGAGTGGTGAGTTCGTTCGTCCCCCTGGTGTGACGTATGTCTTCACTGGAAACTATGAAAACCAAGTGAGGTTCAAAGAGAACCTTGTCCGTATCCTGCCGGTGACACTCGCGTTGATCTTTCTCCTGATCTTCATTCAGTTCAGAAAAGTTTGGTTGACGGCGGTGGTGTTCACCGGAGTCGCATTCGCATTGTCTGGTGGGTTTGTTATGATTTGGCTCTATGGGCAAGAGTGGTTCTTGGCCGGGAGCTGGTTCGGGGTGGACTTGCGGTCGTTGTTCCAGATGCAGACGATCAATTTGAGTGTTGCGATCTGGGTCGGATTCCTTGCGTTGTTTGGCATCGCCACCGATGACGGCGTGTTGATGAGCGCCTATCTTGAGCAACGTTTCAATAGTGATCCTCCGCGTGACAAGGATTCGGTGCGGCGTGCGACAATCGAGGCGGCCACCAGGCGGATTAGACCTGCTATGATGACCAGTGCCACCACGGTTCTTGCGTTGTTGCCAGTTCTCAGTAGTACGGGGAAGGGCGCTGATATCATGGTGCCAATGGCGATCCCGACATTCGGCGGGATGGTCTTCGCGCTGATCACCGTGTTCGTTGTGCCGACGATCTATTGCACGGTGAAGGAGAAGGGAGTGAGGGAGATTGAATAGTTTCTAGGCTGATGAATTTCCTGAGTTCGAAACGAGCCAAAACCTAACTGAGAAGCCATGAAGGATTTGTCCAAATCAGTTTCGTTGCCAATCGAAGGGATGACATGTGCGTCATGTGTCGGTCGAGTCGAGCGCGCCTTGAGTGCCGTTCCTGGGGTTACTCGTGCCAACGTCAATCTGGCGACTGAACGGGCCAATGTTCATTTCGAAGGTACGGTAGAGCGCGATTCTCTCGTGCAAGCGGTTGTAGAAGCCGGTTACGAAGTGCCCTCCGAATCTGTGAAACTTGCCATCGACGGCATGACTTGCGCTTCGTGCGTGGGGAGGGTTGAGCTGGCGCTGATGAACGTGCCGGGAGTATCCGAGGCGAACGTCAATCTCGCGACAGGGCGGGCAAGTGTGAGGGGGAGCGCTGAAGTAGCTGGGCTGATTGCGGCTATCAAGCATGCGGGCTACGATGCGCGAGAAATAGTGGACAGCGACAAGACTGTAGGCTCCACCACGGAAAAGCTAGACCAAGAAGATCTCGCTCTCCGTCGAGACCTGGTGATAGCGAGTACCCTTACGTTTCCAGTGTTTTTGTTGGAGATGGGAAGTCACCTAATCCCCGCGTTCAGCCATTGGGTCATGTCGACCATCGGGACGCAGGTGAGTTGGTATATTCAGTTCGTCCTTACCTCGCTGGTCTTGCTGGGGCCTGGTCGTCGGTTTTACACCAAAGGGTTTCCTGCACTCGTTCGAGGCGCGCCTGATATGAATAGCTTGGTGGCAGTCGGTACCACGGCAGCGTACCTTTACTCTATCGTTGCGACCTTCGCTCCGAGTATACTGCCAGCCGGGACGATCAGTGTGTATTTCGAGGCCGCTGCAGTCATTACCACACTCATCCTTTTAGGGCGATGGATGGAGACTCGGGCCAAGGGCCGTACGTCGGAAGCGATAAAACGGCTAGTCGGCCTCCAAGCAAAAACCGCGAGAGTGCGCCGGAACGGAAAGATAGAAGAAGTCCCTGTTGCCGACGTCGTTGTCGGTGATGTCGTTGAAGTCCGGCCGGGCGAACGGGTGCCGGTTGACGGGGAGGTCGTTGAAGGGGCTAGCTACATCGATGAAAGTATGGTCACCGGTGAGCCGCTACCCGTCGCCAAAGAGAATGGAGCTGCGGTTGTTGGTGGCACTGTCAACCAAACGGGTGCTCTTACGTTGCGAGCGACCGCTGTAGGAGGCGACACAATGCTCGCGCAGATCATTAGGATGGTTGAGGAAGCTCAGGGATCGAAGCTCCCCATTCAGGCTCTGGTGGATAAGGTGACAATGTACTTTGTTCCCGTGGTCATGGTGTTGGCGCTTTTGACATTCGGGTTATGGTTCTTCTTGGGTCCGGAGCCTTCACTTACCTATGCGCTTGTCAACGCTGTCGCTGTTCTGATCATCGCGTGCCCGTGTGCCATGGGGTTGGCTACACCCACCTCGATCATGGTGGGTACCGGGCGTGGCGCTGAGATGGGGGTGCTCTACCGGAAGGGGGAGGCGTTGCAGTTGTTGAAGGATGCTCGGGTCGTGGCTCTCGACAAGACCGGTACGCTTACTGAAGGCCACCCCCGCATGACCGACTTCGAGGTGTTGGAGGGGAGCGATCGTAGTGACGTACTGGCAAAAATCGCGGCTGTTGAGTCCAAGTCTGAGCATCCGATTGCTCGTGCGATTGTTGCAGCGGCAGAGCAGGAGGATCTACTGTTACCGGATGTTACAAATTTAGAGAGCGTAACGGGGATGGGGGTCGTCGCCACCGTGGGGAGCGATCGCGTTGAGATCGGCGCGGATCGCTACATGGCTTCGGTCGGGTATGACGTGGCTGAGTTTGCCGAGGTTGCGAATCGTCTCGCTGACGTCGGTAAGTCGCCAATTTATGCTGCGATTGGTGGGAAGCTTGCCGCCATTATCGCGGTGGCAGATCCGGTCAAGAAAAGCACACCGGGTGCGATCGATGCCTTTCATCAGTTGGGATTCAAGGTTGCGATGATTACCGGGGATAACCGTCGCACGGCGGAAGCGGTTGCCAGACAATTAGGTATCGACCAGGTTATTGCCGAGGTTCTTCCGCGTGGCAAAGTAGATGCGGTTCGGGCACTCAAAAAAGAGCACGGTAGCGTCGCGTTTGTCGGAGACGGAATTAATGACGCACCGGCGTTGGCGGAGGCCGATGTCGGGCTTGCGATAGGTACTGGCACCGATGTGGCAATCGAGGCCGCAGATGTGGTTCTGATGTCGGGATCGCTAAAAGGGGGACTGAACGCCATTGCTCTGTCCGTGGCTACCCTTCGAAACATCAAACAAAATTTGTTTTGGGCGTTCGCCTACAACACTATTTTACTCCCCGTAGCAGCTGGCGCTCTTTGGCCACATTTCGGCATATTGCTATCACCTGTGTTTGCGGCCGGCGCTATGGCCTTTTCGTCTATCTTCGTTCTCGGCAACGCTCTTCGGCTGCGTCGTTGGGTTGCTCCTATGGCTGATAGCTAGTTGTCGAGTTTATGGGGAAAGAGCATTCAGCCCAGTGCGAGAAGGCGGAGGCTGTGGTTGAGATTCCGAGTTATGTGAGTCGAGGTTGGGCACACCTGACATAGCTTTGCGCAATGTCTCGTCACCTAGACGGGTACACAGACTATAAACGTCTTCCGATTGGTAGTCGACAATTGCAATCCGGACCTCAGAAGCCATGTTTGAGTTCTCCAGTCAACAAGTCAGGCTATGGCGTTAACTTTGGAGGCTGTGCTTTGGTCGTCTAGCTAGAGTTCGTAAAACTCTAGCTGTCGAGCGATGGAGAGGTGACGCATATGAACCGCCTTGAACGCCGATGACTAATATGAAAACAACTTACGTATGACTTACAGTTGCTGTCTCGACGGGCGCCTGCTTTTGTAAGTTTCTTGTTTTGAGGCTGTTGTGAAGTGGCGTCCCCGAGAGGAATCGAACCTCTATCTAAAGTTTAGGAAACTCTTGTTCTATCCGTTGAACTACGGGGACCCAGTGGTCGCATGGACGGCGCGAAGGTATCCTGCAGTTGCTGCGAGATCAAGGGGCGAGAGAGAATTTGAACTTGAAAGCTGGAATGAGGGGGGGCGGAAGTAGGGCGAAGGTTAGCAGGTCGTTGTGGTTGCTATGTTTTGGAGGGAGGCGCTGCGGGTATTTAGGAGGGGGGCTGGGTCTAAGCTGGCGGGCTGAGAGGCGGGTCGCGTGCAGGTGGAGTGCTGTGTCGTGCTGCTTCATGCGTGCTTGCTGCTGCTCTGGTGTTGATGAGCGTTGACTGAGGGTACGGGTTCTTTGCATCATGGCCGGTATGAAACGCGACAAGATGCGGGTGTGCCATGTGGCTCAATGGTGTCGGAAGGCTCTGGAACCATGGGCTGAGAAGGCGGCGCACGGTGGGCCGCTGAGTGATGAGGATGTGCATCAGTTGCGGGTTGCGACCAAGCGGGTGCGCGCGGCATGGCGAGTGATGGAGTCGGATAAAAGGGTGGCGCGTGAGCACAGTGCGAACTTGGCGGCGGCGGCGCGTATGGTTTCTGGCGAGCGGGATGCAGCGGTTTTGCGGGCGTTGATCACGGAGATGGAAAAGACGTCGGAGCAGTCTGCTGGTGATGGATTCTACGAATGGTTGGCGGATGCGGTGACGTCGGATTGTCTGGATCGCAGTGTGCCGGTGGAGCGTGGGGATGGGGTGTCGATCCGGGCGCGGTTGGCCAAGGCTTTGGATGATCTGGCCCCTTATCTTCAGGATGAGTTCAGTGGTCACCGCAAGGTGCTGTATGGGATGCGGCGGACGGCGAAGAAGTGTCGCAAGTCATTGCGCAAGGCGGCGCGGAATGACACGCCGGAGGAGTGGCACAAGGCGCGTCGGCGGGTGAAGTTTGTGGTGCACCAGAACCAGATTGTGTGCGAGTTGGCGGGACAGGATTTGCCGGATGAGGTGACCGCGATGCGCGGGTTGGCGCGTCAGCTGGGGGAGTGGAATGACTTGGACAACTTACGGGCTGCGATGAGTCGGATTGCGGTGCCGGCGTGTCACACGGACGACGCGCGCTCGGTGATGGAATGGATTGAGGCGCGTGACCGCGAGATGAGAGATGCGGTGAAGAAAGTGGTGCGTGGCGGGTGAAGGATGGGCGGTTTTGGACAGGATTTACATGATGGTCATGATTTTACGCAGGGGGGAGTTGAGGTTGTAGACTCGCTGGGCTCGGGGGGCGGGGAATGGTGGGCGGAGGTTCCTGTTTTAGGATCCGCAGATGGCGCAGATTGATGGGATTTTGCGCAGGCATGGGCGGTGGGGATTGGCTCGCGGTGCTCGGGTGGGGCGAATGCTATGTTACGGGGAAGGATTGGTTTTCCACAGATGGGCAGGATTGGAGGGATGGCTCGCAGGCGAGAGCTGAGGTTGTAGGGCTCGCTGCGCTCGGGGGCGGGGAATGGTGGGCGTAGGTTCCTGTTTTAGGATCCGCAGATGGCGCAGATTGGGGTGATTTCGCGCAGGCATGGGCGATGGGGATTGGCTCGCGGTGCTCGGGTGGGGCGAATGCTATGTTACGGGGCGGATTGGTTTTCCACAGATGGGCAGGATTGGATGGATGGCTCGCGGGCGGGAGCTGAGGTTGTAGGGCTCGCTGCGCTCGGGGGCGGGGAATGGGTTTGCGGAGGTTCCTGCTTTGGGATCCGCAGATGGCGCAGATTAGGGTGATTTTGAGTCGGCTTGGGCGGAGATGGGCGTTCGTTTGTGCTCTGGTTAGGGGCGTGGTGTGCGGAACAGATGTGGGGGCGATTAGGAGGCGTTTTTGCCGCGGTAGTAGATGAGGAAGAAGATGAGGGTGGCGGCGATCATGGCGGATTGGACGCCCCAGAAGAGTGACCAGCCGCTGGAGGTGGAGTGGATGGCAGATTGTTTGAAGAGCTCGCCGCCGACGAGCATGCCGATGAGGGTGCCGACACCTCCGTTGAGCATGACGAGCAGCGATTGGGCCTGGCTGCGCATTGAGGGGGCGATGCGGTCGGCCAGGTACATTTGGGCGGTGATGAAGACACCGGTGTAGCAGATGCCGTGAAGGAAGATGCCGACCCAGAGCCAGGTGGTGGCTGACGATGCCGAGCCGACGGTAAAGAGGATGTAGCGGATGAGGGCGGCGCTGAGCGAGGTGAGGAAAATCCAGCGCATGCGGACGCGGGCCACGAGCATTGGGAGTGAGATCATGGCGACAATTTCACTGACCTGGCCGAGGGTCATGGTGGAGGCAGGATGGGAGTCGCCGAGCTCGCGCAGGAGGATGGGGGTGTAGGGGTAGAAGGCTGCAAATGGGATGGAGACGAGTGTGGTGGTGAGGAAAACGGCCCGGTGGTCGCGGTTGCGGAGGAGGGAAAAGGCATCGAGCCCGAAGAGTGCGGTCAGTCCTTTTTTGGCGCTGACCATTGCCTGGGGCGGGACGGCGGGGAGGAACCAGCAGGCGATGGCGAGGGCGGCGAGGACGACGGCTCCGGCGTAGCCACCGGCGACTGAGGTTTCTCCGTGGAGAAGGTGGCTAACGGTCCAGCCGGCAGCGATCCAGCCGAACGTGCCCCACAGCCGGACGCGGGGGAATCGGGTGTCGCCTTTGCCGAGGAGGGCGAAGGCAAGCGAGGCGATCAGCCCGAAGGTTGGCGTGAAGAAGAGCGCACGGATAAAGAAGACAAAGATGAATACCCACGGAGGGGCTCCGCGGTCGAGCAGGTAGAAGGACCAGGCAAGAGTGATGGACGAGGCGGCGAAAAGAACCGCCAGAACTTTGCCGAGGTCGAAGCGTTTGTCGGCCAGGGCACCGGACATCAACGGGGCGAGCATGGCGGCGACCGGGCCGGCGGACATGGCCAGGTGGATGAACTCACCGAGCCCACGGGAGGACATGACATTGCCCAAGGTTACGGTGAATAGCCCGGGGACTCCGAGGTGAAAGAAGAACAGGATGCATAGCAGGATCTCGACCCGTGCCGCCGACCATTTGGGGCTGGTATATTCGGGTGGGGAGGGGTGAGATTTCATAGCAAGGGACTCATACACGTGCGGGGTGGGAGGTGCGCGTGGAAAAATTCTGCTAAAGATACGATTCACGCACTTGCATCCGGTGAATCCGTGGCTAATATGGCTGCTCGCTCGCAGATAGCAGAGCGGCCGACTTAGCTCAGTTGGTAGAGCAACTCACTTGTAATGAGTAGGTCGTCGGTTCGAATCCGACAGTCGGCTCCAGTTTTCATGAAAAAGGACTCACCAGATGGTGGGTTCTTTTTTTGTTTCGGGGGAGGGGCTCGCGGCGCTCGTGGGAGGGGAATGGTCTGAGGAGGTTCCTGTTTTTTGGGATCCGCAGATTTCGCCGATTGATGTGATTTTGTATGGGGGGAGGTGAAGGGCTCGCGATGCTCGGGCGGGATGGAGGATTCTTCGGAGACTGGGGCGGGGGCGAAAGAAAAAGGGACGCCTCTGGTGAGGTGTCCCTTTGTTTGAGTGTCTGTGATTTGCGATGCCTATGGGTGCCGCTGGCTATTCTTCTTCGTCGGACGAGGTCTGGGCGTCGCGTTCTTTGGCGGCGGTGATGAGAGCGTCGACTTCTTCGACGTGTTCCCATGGGAGGCGGCGGCGTTGGTATTTGCCGAAGATCTTTTCGCGCAGGACTTCGAGTTGGGTGACCGAGAGGTCTGCTGGATCGTGGTCGGTCCAGACGCGAGGGAACCCTTCATTGGCTGCGCGGCCTTTTGGGATTTCGCAGGTGCGGTAGAACCAGCGTCCGGTTTCGCGCCATGCTTGGATGAGGCGGTAGGTGTGGTTGTCTACCTTTTCACGCCAGTCGTGCATGTTTTTGGTGCTCCGTCCGTAGGAACGGCGTGGGTCGCGGTCTTTGGCTGGGCGGCGTCTTGGCATGAAGAATAGATAGTCGCGGATGGCGCGTAGGGCAAAGTTGAAATCGGGGCGCGGGGAGGGAGAGAAGTGCGCGCGGTGCGCGGATGGGGAGCTGGCCAAGCTGGAGCTTGGCGTTCCAGCTTGGTGTTGGGAGATTGGGAGGTGCGACGGAGGTTGGATCGCCCTTGCAGGGCTTGGGTGTGGGGTGGGGCGATTCCCATGCCGTTGGCATGGGCTACGTTGGGACGCACCTCCGGTGCTGGGGCGGGAAGGTTGGAAGGTTGGAAGGTTGGAAGGTTGGAAGGTTGGAAGGTTGGAAGGTTGGAAGGTTGGAAGGTTGGAAGGTTGGAAGGTTGGAAGGTTGGAAGGTTGGAAGGTCGGAAGGTCGGAAGGTCGGAAGGTCGGAAGGTCGGAAGGTCGGAAGGTCGGAAGGTCGGAAGGTCGGAAGGTCGGAAGGTCGGAAGGTCGGGATCTTGGATCTTGGTGCGGCTTTCGGATTCCTTGCTTGGCAAGTGGGGTGATCAGGGGTTTGTTGTCGGCGATTATGACTGGCTCATCTTTATTTCGTCAGGACTGGCTGAAGGTCACGCTGTGGCTTGTGGGAACGATGGTGCTTGGGGCGTTATTGGCGCCTTGGGTGTTTGTTGGAGGCAAGGCTTTTGCGGAGTGGGTTGTGGCTGGAGGTGAGGCGAGGCAGGGGCTGCCACTGGTTGGCTGGGTGGGCGAGGAGGCGCTGAAGGCGGACTTCAAGCGCTACTTCAACCGTGCGATGCTGGTGGCTGCGTTGGTGTTGTTGTGGCCGTTGGTGAAGTCATTGCGTGGTGGTGATGCGGCGCCTCACGGGTTGCGTTTGGAGAAGACTCCGCACCGGTTTGGCTATCTAGCAGTGGGCTGGGTGATGGCGTCGGCGATCTTGCTGGCGATGGGGTTCTCGTTTGTGGGCGTGGGCTTTTTCCGGATGCGGGGTGAGCCTGAGTGGGGCGAGTGGTTGACGACGGCTTTGATTGCCGGGTTCGGGGCGGCGGTGATGGAAGAGATCTTCTTCCGCGGTTTGTTGACCGGGGCGCTGTTGCGTCGCGGGCGTCCGCTGGCGGTGATGCTCTTTGTGACGACGTTTTTCGCGGTGGTGCATTTCCTCAAACCACCGGAGGCGTTGTACATTCCGGACGAGACGGTGGATTGGCGGTCGGGCTTCTTCCTGACCGGGATCATCTTGCGTCATATGCTCGAGCCTGAGTTTTTGCTGGCTGAGTTTGCGACTTTGTTTGCGGTGGGCTGGGTGTTGATGGTGGCACGGATGAAGACGCGATCGCTGTGGTTGTCGATCGGGCTGCATGGCGGCTGGGTGTTCGGGCTGAAGTTGTTCAGTGCCTGCACGCGTCGTGACGCGCCATTGGAAGAGACGCTGCCGTGGATTGGCAATGATTTGAAGACGGGGCTCGTGCCGTTGGTGCTGGTGAGTGTGACCGGGATCCTGGTGATGTCGATGACGCGCAAGTGGCGGACGCCGCCAGCATTGCAGGGCGAGAAGCATTAAGCCGAGAGAACCTTAGAATTCAGAGCGGATCATGAGTTCCAACCTACTTGAGCGCGACCGCAAGGCGGTGTGGCATCCATTTACCCAGCACGGAATCCCGAGCGAATTGCTGCGGGCGGCGAGGGCGCAGGGGGCGCATGTCTTTGACGACACTGGCAAGCAGTACCTCGATCTGATGAGCTCGTGGTGGGTGAGCATCCACGGGCATTGTCATCCGCGGGTGGTGGAGGCGATCAGCCAACAGGCGGCGACGCTGGACCACGTGTTGTTTGCCGGGGCAACGCACGAGCCTGCGGTGAAGTTGGCCGAGGAGTTGCTCGATCTTGCAGGGATCAAGGCGGGCAAGGTGTTCTACACGGACGATGGATCGACCGCGGTGGAAACGGCGGTGAAGATGGCACTGCAGTATTTTGGTAACCGTGGCGAAAAGCGCACCAAGATTGTCGCGTTCGAGAACGCCTACCACGGCGATACTTTCGGCGCGATGACGCTGGGGCAAAGTACGCACTTTTTCACGGCATTCCCGGCGACCGCGCTAGAGGTGGAGTTTTTGCCGGTTCCCCAGGTGTGGGAAGGGCACACGGACGATGCAGCGGAGGATGCCGTGGTGGCGCAGTTTGAGGAGATCGCTGCGCGTGGTGATTGTGCGGCGGTGATTTTCGAGCCTCTGGTGCAAGGGGCCGGTGGGATGTTGTTCCACTCCAAGCGTTTTTTGTCGGCGATTGTTCGCACGGCGAAGAAGCATGGGGTGCTGGTGATTGCCGACGAGATCATGACCGGGCTCGGGCGGACGGGGGAAGTGTTTGCCACCGACCATCTCGACGCGGACGCGCGGCCGGATATTTTGTGTGCGGCCAAGGGGTTGTCGGGCGGGATGTTGCCGTTGGCGGTGACAATCACCCACGATTTCATCTACGATGCGTTTATTGGCGAGACGTTCAGCAAGGCGCTGGCTCATGGGCACAGCTACACGGCGAACCCAATCGCCTGTGCCGGCGGGGTGGTGAGCATGGAGTTGCTGCGCGATGGGGCGACTATTCAGGCGCGTGATGCGTTGAGTGATGCGATGCGGAAGCACTTCCTCGGGCTGGTCGATCGGTATCCGGATTTGTTGGAGAAGCCGCGTATCCTAGGCGGAGTGGCGGCGGTGAACCTGGCACCGGAGTCGGTGGAATATGGATCGACGGTGAGTCGGAGGTTGCAGCAGTTCTACCACGAGCGTGGGCTGATTTTGCGTCCGGTGGGGCCGGTGATTTATTTGATGCCGCCGTACAAGGTGGATGAACAGGAACTGGCGGATGCGTGTGAGGTGGTGGCGGAGTCGCTTGAGCGGTTTGTGCGGTGATCCGAGGGGGGGTAAACCGTCCCTTCGGGACGAGGTGTCTGTGGGGCGGGAGCCCGGAGGTTGAAACCTCCGGCTAGCCGGTAAGTCGTCGCTTCGCGACGGGGATGTGGGTGTCGGATGTGGGTGTTGGATGTGGGTGTTGGATGTGGGTGTTGGATGTGGGTGTTGGATGTGGGCGTCGGATGTGGGCGTCGGATGTGGGCGTCGGATGTGGGCGTCGGATGTGGGCGTCGGATGTGGGCGTCGGATGTGGGCGTCGGATGTGGGCGTCGGATGTGGGCGTCGGATGTGGGCGTCGGATGTGGGCGTCGGATGTGGGCATCGGATGTGCGGGCGTCGGATGTGCGGGCGTCGGATGTGCGGGCATGGATCGAGGTGGTTTGTTGGGCGGAGCGAAGAGAAGGGGGCGGGTGCTGGAGATTTTGGGTTGGAGTTGGGAGTTGTTGTTGTGTAGGTGTTAGTTTGTGATTTCTCGAGTCAACTGGTGGGCGGGCAAGGTATTGGATTTGGTGGCTCCCCGGGTGTGTGAGGTTTGTGAGGGGCTGGTGGAGCGGCCGGAGCCGGCGTGGCGCCGTGGGCCGCGGCGGGATGTGTGTGTGGCGTGTGAGGAACGGCTGGAGTTGCAGAGTGATCGGTACTGCCAGCGTTGTGGGGAATCGTTTGATGGGGATGTGGACGGGCGGCTGCGGTGCATGAACTGTGAGGATCTGACCTTGCCGTTTGCGTTCGCTGTGGCGCGGTATCGGGCGTCGGGTGCGGTGAGGGAAATGGTGCACCGCTTCAAGTTCGGGCGTCAGTTGCGGTTGCGGCAGACCTTGGCGTCGATGGTGGTGGATGTGTTTTCTTTTGATCCCCGGCTTGAGGAAATGTGGCAAGCGGGGGGCTTGGTAATGGTGCCGGTTCCGTTGTCGCCGCGCCGATTGCGTGAACGTGGGTTCAACCAGGCATTGCAGGTTTCCTTGTTGGCGGGGCGGGAGCTGAGGGTGCCGGTGGTGGATTGTCTGGTGCGGACACGGAACACGTCGCCACAGAGTCAGCTGTCGCGGAAGAAGCGGCTGGAGAATATGAAAGGGGCGATTGGTGTGAAGCCCCGAAAGCGTGGTGGCTGGGAGCTTGAGGGGATGCGTGTGGTCTTGGTGGATGATGTTTTGACCACGGGATCCACGGCGTCGGCGTGTGCGCGGGTGCTGATTGATGAGCTTGGCGTGACGCAGGTGGTGGTGGCGACGGCCGCGAGGGGGTAGGGGGAAGTCTGGCGAGATCGGGGAGAAAATTCGGTATTAGGAAAAGGTAAATGCCTATTGGCATCCTGCGATTGGTGGGGCTAAGATGCGCGGAATGCACGCTGCGGCGTCGAACTACGCAAACTGATAGCCACAACAGATCATGGGAATTTTCAAACGTCCTCGCCTGAAGTCGAAGAACCGTAAATCCTCGCAGCCTGAGATGCCCGAGGGCTTGTGGCAGAAGTGCCCGGCTTGTAACGAGGTGATCCACGAGATGGACTTGAAGCAGGCGCTGCGCGTGTGCCCGAAGTGTGATCATCACTTCATGTTGGGATCGCGTGAGCGGATCGAGTCGATCGCCGACGAGGGGTCTTTTGAGGAGTTTGACGCGAATTTGGTGTCGGTGAACCCATTGGGCTTCGCCAACTATGAGAGCAAGATTGAGAAACAGCGCGAGGTTTCCGGCTTGAACGACGCAGTGGTGACCGGACGCATCAAGGTGCGCGGCAACACAGCGATCATCGCGGTGATGGACTTCAAGTTCTTCGCGGGCTCGATGGGCTCGGTGGTGGGTGAGAAGATTACCCGTGCGGTGGAAGCCGCGACCAAGGAGAAAGTGCCGGTAATCGTGGTCTGTGCCTCGTCTGGTGCTCGTATGCAGGAGGGGATGTTGTCCCTGATGCAGATGGCGAAGACATCGGGTGCGCTGGCTCGTCATCACGATGCGGGTCAGGGGTACATCGCGGTGCTGACACATCCGACGACCGGTGGTGTGACGGCTTCTTTCGCGACCCTGGGCGATGTGATTTTGGCCGAGCCAAAGTGCATGATCGGCTTCGCTGGTCCGCGAGTGGTGAAGGAAACGACCCACCAGAACCTGCCGGATGGATTCCAGACCGCCGAGTTCATGCTTGAGCATGGATTGGTCGACCGGATTGTCGAGCGTTCGGCGATGCGTCCGACATTGGCGCGTTTGATTGCGTTCTTCAGCGGCAAGGGGAACCCACTTTCAGCTGACGCATAACTTGTCCGAAAGATGAATTTTGATTCACGCCGTCGAGCCGGAAGGCCGGCGGCGTGATTTGTTTCTGGCTATCAGCAAAGCGACGATGAACTACGGCGAAGCGATTGATTGGTTGTACCGCACCCAGTTGATAGGGATCAAACTCGGGCTGGAGAATGTGAAGCGCTTGTTGGCGGTGCGGCTGGCGAACCCAGCGCCCGGTGTGAAGGTGGTGCACGTGGCCGGAACGAATGGCAAAGGCTCGACGTGTGCGATGATTGACGCGATTGCGCGGGCGAGTGGAATGCGCTGCGGGCTCTTTACGTCGCCGCATTTGGTGGATTTCTGCGAGCGGATGCGGGTCGGAGGAGAGATGCCGACACGTGAGTTTGTGGCGGACGAGCTCACGACGATCCGTGAGGCGGTGAAGGATTGGGAGAACCATCCGACGTTTTTTGAGATTACGCTGGTTTTGGCGATGCGTTATTTCCGTGAGCGATCAGTCGAAATGATCGTGCTGGAAACCGGGATGGGCGGACGCCTGGATGCGACCAATGCGATTCCGAAGGATGTTGCGGTAATTATGCCTGTGGCGATGGACCATGCGGAATGGCTTGGTGACACGCTGACCAAGGTAGCCGGTGAGAAGGCTGGGATTATTCAGGACGGTGTGCCGGTGGTTAGTGCGCCACAGGAGCCGGAGGCGCTGACGGTGATCGAGCAGGAGGCGAATGCGAAGCGATCGGTTTTGACTGTGATCGACGAGCCGTTGGAGGGATACGGAATTGGCTTGGCTGGCGCGCATCAGCGCTGGAATGCGGCGGCGGCTGTGCAGGCATTGCATGCGATGGGCTTGCGGCTGCGGGTGGATGTGATCCGGTTTGGCTTGGAGAATGTGGTGTGGCCGGGACGCTTTGAGCGGCGTCAGGTGCGTGTTGCCGACCGGATGGTCGAATTGGTGATGGATGCGACGCACAACCCGCACGCGGCCGAATCATTGGCGGCGACCTGGGATTCGGTGTTTGGCTCCGAGCGTAAAGCGGTGGTGGTGATGGGGGCGGCGGACAAAAAGGATGTCGATGGGGTGTTGGACCACATTGAGCGGATTGGTGCGGAATGGATCTTGGTGCCGATCAATTCTCCGAGGTCCATGGCTCCCGAGGCGCTCGCAGAGAAGTTGCGCGGCCGTGGTGCGGGCGATGCTGATGCGGTGGAGGATGTTGAGGGCGGGCTTCAGGCCGCTTTGCAACGTGGGGCGGACAATGGGATGCCGGTTTTGGTGACGGGCTCGCTTTTCCTTTTGGGGGAAGTTACCGGGTTGCTCGATGGCGGTGAGGGGCCTCGGAAATCGAGCCAGTAAGGTCGATGGATACGGGAGGCTTTCCTCCGTTGACATTGAGGATCTGGGCCGCATCTTGGCGTCGCCATGAGTATCCAAGACAAGCAGCAACAACTTCTCGACGAGCTTTCTTTGTTCCAAGACTGGACCGAGCGCTACGAGTACGTGATCGGATTGGGAAAGCAGCTCGAGCCGATGGCTGATGATTCCAAGCGTGATGATCTGTTGATCCGTGGATGTCAGTCGATGGTGTGGCTTGACGCAAGCTGCAAAGATGGAGTGATGCACTACCAGGCGGACTCGGACTCCTTGATCACCAAGGGGATGATCGCGCTTTTTGTGCGTGTGCTGGACGGGGAAAGCCCTGAGGAAGTGCTTAAGGCGGACATGAGCTTTGTCGAACAGACCGGGTTGAAGGAGCATTTGGCGCCAACCCGCGCCAATGCCTTGAACTTGATGGCGACGCAGATGAAGCAGCGCGCACTCGAGTTTGCCGGCAAGTAGCCGAGAGCTGGGGGGGATATATCCGGGCGCATTTGACCGGATCTTGACGTGGAAGCACGAGGTGTCGTTGTGCCCGTGAGGAGGCTTTTTTCTAACAATTGAGAATCAACTGCTCTCATCTAACTTAATTCGTTTCCTGCGTGTTCTTAAAGTGCGTGGTGGTTGTTAGCCGCGTGTAAAAGAGAACAACAGAATATCATGAAACGAATGAATCAGTGGATGATGGGCGCGGCGACGGCATGCGCGATTGCTGTGACTGCGGATGCAGCGGTGGTTTTTAGTGGTACCGATGGAACGCTCGATTTTGACGCGGTATCGGGGAGTTATTCCCTTGGGGGCGTGGAGGTTACAGTCTCGGCGAATATTGGGTCGGTGAATGCCACAAGTTCGGGATTGGGGATCAATCATCCGTCGGCGGGAGATCCGACGGCGCAGCTCGACACGGTAAACGCGGTGGAGATCCTGACCTTCATCTTCAACAAGGATGTGCTTTTTGAATCGGTGACGATTGCGGGTGTCGGGGCAAGTGATGCCTTGGGTGTGCAGTTTGATGGCGGTGCGACGACTTTGTTGGATTCGTCTGGTGAGCACGTGTTCGGCACCTTTGTGGCGGCGGGGCAGACGGTAACGTTGGCAGCGGCCGCTCCCGATGATCCGACGCCGAACAACGGGGTGGGAATTACGGCCTTCACGGTGACTGCGGTGCCCGAGCCATCGGCAGCCGGGCTGGCTCTTTGTGGCGGGCTTGGGTTGATGCTCCGCCGCCGCCGTTAATGGGGAGTTCTTGTAGTGGAGAATAAGCCGGGCGGGGAGTTGGCGGGTGATTGTAGAATTCGCGGTCTTCCCGTCCGGTGAATTGGTGGGATTGTGTGATATTTGGGTTTCCAATCAGGTGTGTCCTGCGTTAGATGCGGGGCATGGATTTGACCGAGGCAGAGAGCGCTTCCGATGGATCCGCGGTGAGGATCCGCGGGTTGGCGAAGGATTTTAAGATTCCGTTGCGGCGGAAATTGTTCCGCGCTGTGGATGATGTGTCGTTGGATGTCGAGGAAGGTGAGGTCTATGGATTGATCGGTCCGAACGGCTCCGGCAAGTCGACGACGATGAAGGTGATGCTTGGTATCATGAGCCCGACCGAGGGGGAGTGTCGCATTTTCGGGCGGCCTGCGGGACGTGCGGACAGTCGGCGTGAGGTTGGCTACTTGCCGGAGAATCCATACTTTTACAAGCATCTGACCGGCGCTGAGACGATGCGCTTTTACGGCGGTCTTTGCGGGCTGAAGGGGAAAGCGCTGCGCCAGCGTGCGGACGAGTTGCTCGACATGGTGGGGCTGAGTGATGCGGCGGATCGTCGCATTGGTGGCTATTCGAAGGGGATGCTGCAGCGGATTGGGCTCGCGCAGGCGGTGATTCATAACCCGCGCCTGGTGGTGCTGGATGAACCGACTGCCGGTGTGGATCCAATGGGCTCACGCCAGATCCGTGATTTGATTTTGGATCTGAAGAAGCGTGGGATTACCGTGTTTTTGACATCGCACCTGCTCGAACAAGTGCAGGAGGTGTGTGATCGGGTGGGGATTATTTTCCGCGGGAGGATGCTGAGACAGGGGCGGCTTGACGAGATGGTCGCGGTTGAGGATCAGACCGAGGTGGTGTTGAGCCATCCGTCACCGGCCCTGTTGGATCGGATTCAGGCATTGGTGGCCGATGACGAGGCTGCTTCGGTGGTGCGTATGGGGCATCCGCGGACGTCATTGGAGCGGCTTTTTATCGAGGCGACGAGCGAGCAAGCAGCATTGGAGGACGAGACGAAATGAGCGACGATGTGAATTTGATTGGGGGCGCTCCTATCGGGGGATCGCGTGGGTTGTTTTCGATTCGGCGGGTGGGGGTGCTGGGATATCACACCTTTCAGCAGTTGGTTCGGATGCGGGTTTTCTATTTCCTGGCGATCTTTGCGGTGATTTTGATCGCGAGTTCGCTTTTCGTGCTGCGGTATAACAGTCCGGAGCAGGAGTTGAAGATACTGAAGGACTTCGGGCTGGGGGCGATGACCTTGTTTGTCAGTGTGTTTGCCGTGGTTGCAACCTCGATGCTGATTCCCAAGGATATAGAGGACAGGACTTTGTACACGGTGCTCTCAAAGCCGGTTTTGAGGATTGAGTATCTGCTCGGCAAGCTGGTGGGTGTGGTGGCGTTGCTGGGCGTCAGCCTTGTCGTGATGGATGCGCTTTTCACCGGTGTACTTTACTTGCGGGAGGTTGCGGTGATGGACGAGCAAGTGCGGCAGCTTGAGGCTGCGGGCTATTCTGACGACGCGATTGAAGCGGTGCGTCAGTTGGTTTCGAAGGCAGGTGTGACGTGGTCGTTGCAGGTTGGGGTGTTTGCGGTGTTGTGCAAGGGCGTGGTGTTGGCGGCGTTGACGTTGTTGGTGAGCACGGTGGCGAGCAGTTCGCTTTTCACGATGGTGGTGGCGATCACTGCGTTTTTCGTCGGCCATGTGCAGGCGGATGTGCGGGCGTTTTACGAAGCGAGCGGGCTTGGCGGTGGGGTGATGTCGGTGATTTCCGCAGTGATGGTGTTGATGTTCCCCGATTTTCAGATGTTCAACGTGGTGGATGCCGCGGTGGGTGGGGAAGTGTTGGGCTGGGATGTCGCGGGGACTTTGGGTGGATTGGCTGGCGGCTATGTGCTGGTCTACGTGTTGCTGGCGTGGGTCGCGTTTTTTGACAAGGAGCTGTAGGGTTTCAGGAAGTCGATGTGATGATGCGTGGAAAGAAAGTTTTGGTGATGCTCGGGATCCTGCTCGTCTTCGGGCTGGTTCGCTGGCCTGTCGAGTCGGCGCTGACGCGCGACCTGCGGGCAGGTGGTGTATTGCCGGAGCCTCTTGATGTTACCATGCGGGAGCAGCTGAGTCAGAACAGCTACGTGGCGGCTTTCGGTGGGTTTCGCTCGGTCATTGCGAGTATCCGCGACCTGCAAGCCTACGTTGCGTGGGAGGATCGCGACTGGGGGAAGGTGGAGCGCGATTACGAAGTGATCACCGCGTTGCAGCCGCGCGTGGGGTCGTACTGGGAAACGGCATCGTGGCACATGGCGTACAATGCGGCGGGCTATTATCGGGAGGACTGGGACGAGGAAGGTGTGACCGATGAGTTGCGGCGTGAGCGCTGGCAGCGCTACATCGACCGAGGCTATGAGTTTTTGAAGGATGGAATGCGTTACAATCCCGAGCGTTGGCGGCTACCGATGCTTGCTGGGATGTTGTTTTCCGATCGGTTTAAGAAAATCGATCACGAAAAGGCGGCTCATTACTTCGAGATGGCTGCCGCGAGGGAAGGGTGCCCCGAGTACATCCGGAGGCGGGTGGCGTACGAGTTGAGCTATGTGAAGTCCCGCCGGGATGATGCGTATCAGCTGCTGCAGGCGTTGTACGACGAGTCGCCGCAGCATCACTTGCCCATGTTGTTAGGGAGCTTGCTCGACCTTCAGTTGGAGTTGGGTGTGGACCCTGATCGGATGGTGCGGTTGACTGAATTTGGCACCACCGACGAAGAGATTGCCCAGCAGTTGAGTGACTACCGGTTGTACCGAAAGTCCATGGGCGGTGGGGTCGGGCACCGCATGGGCCAACTGATAGACGCACTGACCGCATCCGAAGCGCAGACCGAGAATCGGGCTGAGTGAGGATTCTAAGTTAAAATCGCTAGCAATGAGCGCGAAAGTCGTTATTGATTTGTTCTCGCTTTCGCAAATTACCGCATCATCCCCGCTTTTCCTGTAATGAAATACGCCATCTTCGGTGACATCCACGCCAACCTGGAAGCACTTGAAACTGTGCTCGCTGACGCCAAGGAACAGGGATGTGACAAGTATGTCTGTCTTGGTGATATCGTTGGCTACAATGCCAATCCTCGTGAATGCCTGGAAATTGTCCGCAGTTTGGATTGTCCGGTGATCAAGGGGAACCACGATGAAGAGTGCTCGCGGGATACACCTCTGGAGGGGCTCAATCCATTGGCTTTTGCTGCTCTGACGTGGGCGCGTGAGCAGATGGTGCCTTCGGAGAAGGAGTATTTGCGCAACCTGCGCTTCGTGCGCCAGGTGTCTGATTTCACGGTCGTTCACGCGACATTGGATTCGCCGTCGAGTTGGGCATACGTGACCAACAAGTTCGACGCCATGGCGAGCTTCAACTACCAGTTCACTTCCGTGTGTTTCTACGGCCACACCCACGTTCCGATGGCATTCGTGCAGAACGACGGTGGGCGTCCGGATCAGCGGATGGAAGAGGTTGTGGAGATCAAGCCGGGTGAGAAGTATTTCATCAATGTGGGGAGTGTCGGTCAGCCGCGTGACGGGGACTGGCGTGCGTCCTACGCGATCTACGACAAGGCGGCGAAAACTGTGACCACGCGTCGCTTGGAGTACGATATTCGCAAGACCCAGGAGAAAATTCTCGCTGCAGGGCTGCCAGAAGGTTTGGCGGATCGTCTTGCGGAAGGTCATTGAGGATCAATGAGTGGCGCGGGGTGTTTGCTTCAATGTGCGTGAAAAATTCGCTGATTCGTTGCAAAACCTTTTTGACACTGGCTCCATCGTTGCTAGTTTCCAGTCCGCTTCCGCAAGACCGGCAAGCCTGAAGAGCTCGAAAGGGTTTGGATGGTGGATGGTAAGAAAGGGGCGGTACGCGTCACATCGTCAGAAAGATGCTCTTGTAGCTCAGTGGTAGAGCGCATCCTTGGTAAGGATGAGGTCGGCGGTTCAAATCCGCTCAAGAGCTCCATTTCTCTGAAGGTGGGGCGTTGACTTGGTCAGGCGTTAAGCCTGGTCGGGCACCACACCAAGAAACAACTGCCTGCCTGGATTTGCGATTCGCTCCCGGGCAATCAATATCCAACCTATATCTACCATGGCCAAAGAATCCTTTGAAAGGTCCAAGCCTCACGTGAACGTGGGCACCATCGGTCACGTTGACCACGGCAAAACCACACTTACCGCAGCTATCACCACCATCCTTGCTGAAGCAGGTGGTGCAGAAGCTAAGGCGTACGACGAGATCGACGCCGCTCCAGAAGAGAAGGCTCGCGGAATTACTATTTCGACCGCTCACGTTGAGTACGAGACCGAGAATCGTCACTACGCTCACGTTGACTGCCCAGGTCACGCTGACTACGTGAAGAACATGATCACCGGTGCTGCCCAGATGGACGGTGCTATCCTCGTGGTCTCCGCTGCTGATGGCCCAATGCCTCAGACCCGTGAGCACATCCTTCTTGCTCGTCAGGTGGGTGTCCCGGCGATCTGCGTTTTCCTCAACAAGTGCGACATGGTCGACGACGAAGAGCTTCTTGAGCTCGTTGAGATGGAAGTTCGCGAACTTCTTTCGGCTTACGACTTCCCAGGTGACGACCTTCCAATCACCAAGGGTTCGGCTCTCAAGGCCCTCGAGGGTGACGAGAAGTACAAGCAGGCGATCCTCGACCTCATGGCTTCGGTTGATGCTTACATCCCAGAGCCAGAGCGTCCAATGGACCAGCCATTCCTGATGCCAATCGAAGACGTGTTCTCGATTGAAGGTCGTGGTACCGTTGCTACCGGTCGTATCGAGCGTGGTATCATCAAGAAGATGGAAGAAGTTGAGATCGTGGGTATCCGCGAAACTCAGAAGACCACCATCACCGACATCGAGATGTTCCGTAAGCTTCTCGACGAAGGTCGTGCAGGTGACAACGTGGGTCTCCTCGTTCGTGGCCTCAAGAAGAACGACCTCGAGCGTGGTCAGGTGATCGCCAAGCCAGGTACCACCACACCACACAAGAAGTTCAAGGCAGAGATCTACGTTCTGTCGAAGGACGAGGGTGGCCGTCACACGCCATTCTTCTCGAACTACCGTCCACAGTTCTACTTCCGCACCACCGACGTGACCGGTTCCATCGAGCTCCCAGAGGGCACCGAGATGGTCATGCCTGGTGACAACACCGAGCTCACCGTTGAGCTCATCACCCCGATCGCGATGGAGAAGACAATGCGCTTCGCTATCCGTGAAGGTGGCCGCACCGTGGGTGCAGGTCGTGTTGGCGACATCATCGAGTAATCTCGATTGAGTTGCTGACCAACTCGCGAAACTTAAGATCCCGGGCCGTGTGGCTCAATTAGGGCGCGCGGTCCGGGATTGTTTCGAGAGCTTTTCGTTGGCTTTGGTTCTTAGTGATCCATTGCTGACAACCAAGTCAGGCAGTCTTCTTGGTTTACATTAGCGCATTTGAGGAGCATCGACTCCTCGGATGCCTGATTATCTAGGGAGGGCAGTAGTTCAATTGGTAGAGCGTCGGTCTCCAAAACCGAATGTTGTGGGTTCGAGTCCCGCCTGCCCTGCCACTGCATGACTCAAAACAATCTATATGAGCGCGCCGGTGATCGGTGCGCATCCCCTGAAATCAAGCTGTCACTCAAGAGCGATGCCAAGCCCTGGAAAATATCTGACTGAAGTCAAAGGTGAGCTTCACAAGGCCAGCTGGCCATGGGAGCCGAAAGGGCGTGGACTCAAGGGTCTTAAGCGCTTCAAAAAACTGACGGATTCTACCGTTGTGATTTTGATCGCATCCGCATTGCTGGGTGGTTTTGTTGCGTTGTTCGACTTGCTGATGAAGGGCGGGATTTTCTTCCTGATTCAAAAGACCAGTGGATTTTGAGTAAAAGCTCATTATATTCCCGCTGACCTGGCTGATCCGGCCGCGGACATCACTGACCACCGGACCAAGCCGACCGAATTTCTAAAAACCGTCGTAAGGCAAACCGCCGCGACGGATTCTTCGTCTAAATCTCATGCCTTCCATTCCTCAGCCTAAAGACCAATGGTATGTCGTGCACGTTCTCTCCGGTCAGGAGAAGCGCGTGTACAATAACTTGCTTCGTCGCGTGAAGAGCGAAGAGATGGGCGATTACGTCTACAATGTCCTGATGCCGACCGAGCTCGTGTCGGAAGTGAAGGGCGGGCGCAAGACCGAAAGCAAGCGCAAGTTCTTCCCAGGGTATCTCATTCTCAATATGAACTTGCTGACCGAGGACAATCGCCTCGTCGACAAGACATGGTACTTCATTCAAGAGACCGACGGAGTCATCGGGTTCGCGGGAACCAAGGACAAGCCGTTGCCTATGCGTCCGCGCGAAGTGGATGCATTGTTGTCACAGATTCAAGAGCGCGAAGAAGGCGCTCGCCCGAAAGTCGCCTTTGAGGTTGGCGATTCGGTGAAAGTTGTTGATGGGCCCTTCGAAAGCCAGGATGGCATTGTCGAAGAGGTCGATCCAGAGCGAGGCAAGCTTCTCGTGTCGGTCACCATCTTTGGTCGGTCGACTCCGGTCGAGCTCGAGTATTGGCAGGTCCAAAAAGAGGGCTAAGCCGCACCCCAATCAGCCCGGTTGTTACGTCGGGCGCACAAATTCCAACGAATACTTATTATGGCCAAGGAAGTCGTCAAGCAAATCAAACTCCAGATCCCAGCTGGTCAGGCAAACCCATCGCCTCCAGTCGGTCCAGCACTCGGTCAGGCCGGTGTGAACATCATGGGCTTCTGTAAGGAGTTCAACGCAGCCACCCAGAAGCTGGCTGGTGAAGTTCTCCCAGTGGTGATCTCGGTGTACAAGGACAAGTCCTTCACCTTCATCTGCAAGCAGCCACCAGCATCGTCGCTGATCAAGAAAGCTGCAGGCATTACTTCGGGATCCGGCGAGCCGCACAAAACCAAAGTGGCTAAGTTGACCCGCGCACAACTCGATGAGATCGTGAAGCGCAAGCTTCCTGACCTCAACACGGACGATCCAGAAATGGCCGCCCGTATCCTTGCTGGCACCGCACGCCAGATGGGGATTGAAGTCGAGGGTATGTAATCTCGGTTGCGTCTGCAATCGGGGTGATTACCCCGCAGGAGGGATGCGGCAAGTTCGCATCCCCTTTGAACTGCAAACTATAAAATACAATGGCTAACAAGCGATCCAAGCGATACCAGAAGGCAGCCGCGCTCGTTGAAGAAGGGAAGTCCTACTCCCTTGTTGACGCAGCAGCGCTGATCAAGCAATTCCCGGCACCCAAGTTTGACCAGACCGTAACTCTGTCGTTCAAGCTCGGCGTGGACCCACGTAAGTCCGACCAGATGGTGCGTGGTACCTGCCCACTTCCAAATGGCAGCGGTAAGAACGTTGTGGTGGCAGTCTTTGCGACCGGTGAAGCTGCAGAAGCCGCCAAGGCAGCTGGTGCTGAGCACGTCGGATTCGAAGACCTCATCGAGAAGGTCAAAGGTGGATTCACCGACTTCGATGTGGCAATTGCTACCACCGACGCGATGGCAGAAGTGCGTAAGATCGCACGTGTTCTCGGACCTCGTGGTCTGATGCCTAACCCTAAGACCGGTACCGTGACCGACGACACCGCCAAGGCAATTGGTGAAGTCAAGGCTGGTCGTGTGGACTTCAAGCTCGACAAGAACGGCAACGTCTCCGCAACCGTGGGTCGTGCATCGTTCGAGCCTGAGAAGCTCGCTGAGAACGCATCGTCGCTCATCGATGCTGTGCTTCGCGCCAAGCCGGCATCCGCCAAGGGTGTGTACGTTCAGGCAGTGACCATGGCAGCGACCATGAGCCCGGGCGTTGAAATCGAACCTGCAGCATTCGTCCGCTAATTCCGCCTCCGCGTGAATTCAGCACATCACTAGAAATTGCTATGAAACTGGAAAAACAAATTTTCGTCGACGAACTGCTCGAGCGCATCCAGGCGTCTCCATACCTCTTGGTTTTCGACTACCAGGGATTGACCGTGGATGGTTTCGAGGAGCTGCGTAAGCGCCTCAAGGAAGTCGGTGCCAAAGGTACCGTCGCCAAGAACCGTCTCGTCAAGCGCTCGCTTCAGGCTGGTGACTTCCCTGATCTCTCGGAAGCGTTCGTGGGTCAGACCATGATCGTGACTGGTGAAGGGGAGATCCCTGCAGCAGCCAAGGTGCTCAAGAACTTCACCGCTGAGTTCAAGAAGCCGGTCTTCAAGGCTGGTGTTCTCGACGGCGATGTGATCGATGAGTCGCAGCTCAAGGCTCTTGCAGAGCTTCCAAGCCGCGAAGAGCTTCTTGCAAAGCTTCTCAGCGTTATCAACGCACCAGCGTCGAAACTCGTTCGCACCATCAACGAGCCGGCAGGCTCGCTCGCCCGCGTTCTCCAGGCATTCGCCGACAAGGGCTAATACGCGTTATCAATTTGAACAGATGGCGGTCCGAGCCAATCGTTCGGGCCGCTTGATTAAAATCAGGTTCCTTGTCGGGGCGGCAGCCGTCGCCCTTAAACCTTCCGGGGCTCCGGGAACCGACAACACCAAAAATAAATATTATGGCAGATCTAGCTAAAATCGCAGAAGAATTGGGCAAGCTTACCGTGCTTGAAGCAGCTGAGCTTGTGAAGACCCTTGAAGAAGAGTGGGGCGTGAGCGCCGCAGCTCCTGTGGCAGTTGCAGCAGCCGGCGGTGCCGCTGGTGGCGAAGCAGCCGCTGAAGAGAAGACCGAGTTCGACGTTATCCTTGCTGAAGCAGGTGGTAACAAGATCGCTGTCATTAAGGAAGTGCGCGGCGTTGTCGCAGGCCTTGGCCTTGCAGACGCTAAGAAGCTCGTTGAGAGCGCTCCAGCACCACTCAAAGAAGGTGCCAGCAAGGAAGAAGCCGAAGAGATCAAGAAGAAGCTCGAAGGCGCTGGTGCCAAGGTCGAAATCAAGTAATTCATTTCGTACTTTCACCATTGTTGCGGGCGGGTCGGCACGAGTTGCCGGCCCGTACCGCAACATTTTTTTGTGCTTAAAAGAGAATTCCAGTCGACAAGTGCTGGATTTCGATGTTGATTGCACACTGTCCGGCGGCCTGATCAGCTCCGGATTTCCTTGTAATCGGGTGTTGTTGCCCGGTTCGGAGCCAATTTCAGCCCGTTTGAACTCTGAAAATTAGCGCAATTCATCAGAAACTGGTTCTGTAAAAACGAACGCCATTAGAAGCCGACAGGAGACCTATGTACTTCTGGACGGCGTTTTGTCGTCTCTAAGCAACACCCCCTCAATTTCCGCCTCTGTTTTCCACTGGACATCGTCCGCTGGGATGCCGGGGAAGTCGTCCCAACTCCTGGATGTGAATCCGAGATGCGGGGTGGCGTCAATCCAATTTCCTGGGAGAAGATCCTCCGCCACCTGACCACGTACCAGATCGTGGAGCGGGCAGTGGAGGATGGTCCCCCCGGACCCACACCACCCAATAACAACGAGCCCGCAACGACTACGCGATTATGTCGGAACGCAAATACTTCGGAAAAATCAAAGAGGTTCTCGAACCACCAAACCTCATCGAGGTCCAACTCAGCTCCTACGAGGAATTCCTGCAGAAGGATGTTCCTCCAACCGAAAGAAAAGTCGTGGGCTTGCACGCTGTTTTCAGCGAAGTGTTCCCGATCGACAGCTACGACGAGAAAGTAAAGCTTGAGTATGTCGCCTATGAGGTGCGCAAGCCGAAGTTGACGTCGCTGGAGTCGTTGCGTGAGGGTGAAACCTTCTCCGCTCCGCTTTACGTGACCTTCCGTCTTACCGACGAGTCCGGCTCGAAGGAAGAGAAGGTGTACATGGGCGAGCTCCCACTGATGACCCGCCGCGGTACCTTCGTGATCAACGGAGCCGAGCGCGTGATCGTGTCCCAGTTGCACCGTTCGCCTGGTATCAGCTTTGAGACCGAGCGTCACTTGAATGGCAAGTTGTTGCACTCGTTCCGCATCATCCCTGACCGCGGATCGTGGTTGGAAGTGCAGTTCGACATCAACGACCTGCTCTACGTTTACCTCGACCGTCGCCGTCGCCGCCGTAAGTTCCTTGCGACCACGTTCATGCGTGCGCTTGGTTTCTCGAGCAACGACGACATCGTCAAGCAGTTCTACAGCACCCGCAAATTGCGCCTCACCTCGAAGCTCGAGGAGGCTGATTTGGCTGACAAGCTTCCGTTCAACGACATCCTTGATGGCGAGAACGTGATTGCCAAGGCATTCGAGCAGCTCACCCCTGGTGTGGTTGCCCAGTTGATGGCATTGGGTCACAAGTCGGTGGAGATCATCGAAGCGTCCGAGGACGACCTTTTGGTCAAGTCCCTCAAGAAGGATCCGGCGACCAACGAAGAGGAAGCTCTCAAAGACATCTACCGCCGTTTGCGTCCTGGTGATCCTCCGACAACCGCCAACGCCCGTGCGTTGCTCAAGCGTCTCTTCTTCGATCCGAAGAAGTACGACCTGACCCGTGTTGGTCGTTACAAGATCAACCAGAAGCTTGACCTCAACGTCGACGAAGACGAGCGCATCATCACGTCCGATGACTTCATCGCCGCGACCAAGTACCTGCTCTCGCTCAAGCGTGGAACCGGTATCCTCGACGACATCGACCACCTCGGTAGCCGCCGCGTGCGTGCCGTGGGTGAATTGCTTGGCAACCAGTGCCGTGTCGGTCTCGCCCGTACCGAGCGTTTGGTCAAAGAGCGCATGACGCTGATCGACCAGCAGTACGAGTCGCTGAGCCCGTCGAAGCTCGTCAACCCGAAGGCACTTAGCGCCGTCGTGCGTGACTTCTTCGGTCGTTCGCAGCTGAGTCAGTTCATGGACCAGACCAACCCTCTGGCCGAGTTGACCCACAAGCGTCGTCTTTCGGCTCTCGGACCTGGTGGTCTGAACCGTGACCGTGCCGGCTTCGAAGTGCGAGACGTTCACCCGTCGCACTACGGACGTGTCTGCCCGATTGAGACTCCGGAAGGACCGAACATTGGTCTGATCAACTCGATGAGCTCGTTTGCTCGCATCAACGAGTTCGGATTCATTGAGACTCCATACCGCAAGGTCACCAAGGATGGCAAGGTCACCAGCAAGATCGAGTACCTTACCGCTGACCAGGAAGAGAAGTATCTCATTGCCCAGGCGAACAACAAACTCAACGAGGACGGCACCTTCGTCAGCGAGCGCATCACCGCTCGTGAGCGTGGTGAGTTCATCGAAGTGGACCCAACCACCGTCGACTACATGGACGTCAGTCCGAAGCAGTTGGTGTCGGTGGCTGCGGCCATGATTCCATTCCTCGAGCACGATGACGCCAACCGCGCATTGATGGGCTCGAACATGCAGCGCCAGGGTGTGCCACTTTTGACAAGTGACGCGCCATTGGTGGGAACCGGCATGGAAGCCAAGGCTGCCCGCGATTCGCGTGCCGTCGTAGTTTCCGAGGCCAAGGGCAAAGTCGCGGCATCCACCGCCGAGGTGATCGTCACCAGCCCGGACGGCAAGTTGCCAATCTCCGACCGTGAGTTCCTCTCGGCACCTGAGAAGCTCAAGAGCGATCCTGAGAAGGGGCTCTACGTTTACCCACTGCGCAAGTTCATGCGCTCGAACGCAGGTACCTGCATCAACCAGAAGCCGATCGTCAAGCGTGGCGACCGCGTGAAGGTGGGTGATGTGCTGGCAGACGGCCCGAACACCGAAAACGGTGAGCTGGCAATCGGCCGCAACGTGCTCGTCGCGTTCATGCCATGGAACGGATACAACTTCGAGGACGCCATCACCATTTCCGAGCGCGTCGTGAAGGAAGACATCTACACCTCGATCCACATCAGTGAGTTCGAAGTGGCTGCCCGTGACACCAAGCTTGGACCTGAAGAGATCACCCGCGACATCCCGAACGTCGGTGAGGAAGCTCTGAAGAACCTTGGTCACGACGGCGTGGTCCGCGTGGGTGCCGAGGTCAAGCCTGGCGACATCCTCGTCGGTAAGATCACTCCTAAGAGCGAAACCGAGCTGGCTCCAGAAGAGCGACTCCTCCGTGCGATCTTCGGTGAGAAGGCTGCAGACGTGAAGGACACCTCGCTGCGCGTCCCATCGGGTTGCACCGGTATCGTGATGGACGTTCGCGTCTCGTCGCGCATCGCTGGTCCTAAGGATCGCAAGCCATCGAGCGAGAGCAAGAAGGCGCTCAAGCAGATCAACGAAGAGTACAACAAGAAGAAGACCGAGCTTACCGATCAGCTGACCGAGAAGCTCTCCGACATCCTTCTTGGGGAGAAGATCCCACTTGACGTGGTCAATGGGCAGACCGGCGAGATCGTGATCCCTGCAAACCGCAAGATCACCAAGACGCTGCTGCGCAAGTTGGCATCGATCTACGACAGCATCGACATCGACCCAAGCCCGATCCGCAACAAGATCTTCGAGATCGTCGACGGCTTCCAGAGCAAGTTCGAAGACCTCGACGTTGATCGTGAGCGCGCCCTCGACCGAGTTGAGAGCGGCGACGAGATCGAGCCAGGTGTGGTCAAGTCCGTTAAAGTCTATGTCGCCGCCAAGCGTAAGCTTTCGGTGGGTGACAAGATGGCAGGACGTCACGGTAACAAGGGTGTGGTCGCTAAGATCGTTCCTGAAGAAGACATGCCGTTCCTCGACGACGGAACTCCAGTGGACATCTGCTTGAACCCACTGGGCGTGCCATCGCGAATGAACGTGGGTCAGGTTCTTGAGACACACCTCGGTGTGGCTGCCAAGGCACTTGGCTTCACCGTGGCGACTCCGGTCTTCGACGGTATCCCTGAGAGCAAGATCTGGGAGTACCTCTCCGAGGCCAAGAAGGTCGACGGTGTGAAGATGATCGGTGACAACGGTGTGGCGCGTGAGCGTTTGCCGGATGAGCCGGAAGGACAGAGCTACACATGGATCGGTGACGGCAAGGATGGCTCGACCGGCGGTAAATCGACACTTTACGACGGTCAGACCGGTGACAAGATCCACCAGCCAGTGGTGGTCGGATACATCTACATGCTCAAGCTCGGCCACTTGGTTGCCGACAAGATCCACGCCCGTGCGGTTGGTCCGTACAGCCTCGTGACCCAGCAGCCGTTGGGTGGTAAGGCGCAGTACGGTGGCCAGCGATTCGGTGAGATGGAAGTGTGGGCACTGGAAGCATACGGCGCCGCCTACTTGCTCCAGGAATTGCTCACGGTGAAGTCCGACGACGTGCAAGGTCGTACCCGGATCTACGAGGCAATCGTCAAGGGCGACAACAACCTCGAGGCCGGTACACCGGAATCGTTCAACGTTCTCATCAAGGAGATGCAGGCGCTCGGACTCGACGTCCGTCCGGAGGCATCGACCAAGTCGGAGGCGGACGAAGCCATCGACATCCTGTCTGCATAACTCAATCCACGCCGGTAGCGCCCGGCGGCTCACCCAGCCGCCGGGCGCGTGCCGCAACCTGAAATTCTATTACTTCTGAACAAATGAGCATTGATCCTAATCTCGAGGAATTCTACGGCGTGGACAAACCTGAGTCCGGCTTTGACCAGGTCTCGATCCGTGTTGCCTCTCCCGATGCCATCCGTGAATGGAGCCGCGGTGAGGTGATCAACCCGGAAACCATCAACTACCGTACCTTCAAGCCTGAGAAGGGCGGCCTCTTCTGTGAGCGTATCTTCGGTCCAACCAAGGACTGGCAGTGTGCTTGCGGTAAGTACAAGAGCATCAAGTACAAGGCGGTGACCTGTGACCGATGCGGTGTGGAGGTGACTCTGTCGCGCGTGCGTCGTGAGCGCATGGGCCACATCGAGCTTGCCGTGCCTGTGACCCACATCTGGTTCTACAAGTGCATGCCATCGCGTCTTGGTCTCGCCCTCGACATGACCGCGCGCTCGCTTGAGCGCGTGATCTACTACGAAGATTTCATCGTCATCGATCCAGGCAATTCGCCACTCGAAACCGGCCAGCTTTTGACCGAGACCGAGTTGCGTGAAGCCGAGGACGAGTACGGCGAGAGCTTCCGCGCCGGAATGGGTGCCGAAGCCGTGAAGGAAATTCTTTCCAACCTCGACCTGGCGAAAGAGATCGCCCAGATCGAAGAGGACATGGAGAAGACCCGCTCGAAGCAGAACCGTAAGAAGTTCGCCAAGCGCCTCAAGTTGATGCGTGGCTTCGCCGAGTCCTACTCGCGTCCTGAGTGGATGGTCCTCGACGTGCTGCCTGTGCTTCCTCCGGACCTGCGTCCGTTGGTGCCACTGGAAGGTGGCCGTTTCGCGACCTCCGACCTCAACGACCTCTACCGTCGTGTCATTAACCGTAACAACCGTCTTAAGAACCTGCTCATGCTCAAGACTCCGGATGTGATTATCCGGAACGAGAAGCGCATGCTTCAGGAAGCTGTGGATGCGTTGTTCGACAACGGTCGTCACGGCCGTGCGGTGACTGGTGCTGGCAACCGCCCGCTCAAGTCGCTCTCCGACATGCTCAAGGGTAAGGGCGGACGTTTCCGTCAGAACCTCCTCGGTAAGCGAGTCGACTACTCCGGTCGTTCCGTGATCGTGATCGGACCTGAGCTGCGTCTCAACCAGTGTGGTCTTCCTAAGAAGATGGCACTCGTCTTGTTCGAGCCATTCATCATCCGTCGCTTGAAGGAGATGGGCTACGTGCACACCGTGCGTTCGGCCAAGAAGATGATCGAGCGCAAGACTCCGGAAGTCTGGGACATCCTCGAAGAGGTGACCAAGGGCCATCCGGTGTTGCTCAACCGTGCACCGACCCTCCACCGTCTGTCGATCCAGGCATTCGAGCCTGTGTTGATCGAAGGTGCGGCGATCCGTTTGCATCCGTTGACCTGTTCCGCATACAACGCGGACTTCGACGGTGACCAGATGGCTGTGCACGTGCCACTCTCGGTGGAAGCGCAGATGGAAGCACGCATGCTGATGCTTGCTCCAAACAACATCTTCAGCCCGTCGAGCGGTAAGCCAATCACCACTCCATCGCAGGACATCATTCTTGGGTCGTACTACCTGACCCACCGCAAGCATGAGGCTCCTAAGAACAAGCGTGGTGAGAATGCGCACCTGCCAATGTTCGCCAACACCACCGAAGTGGAGTTCGCGATCGCTAGCCGCAAGCTGGGTTACCACGATGCGATCCGCCTTTTGAACCCTGACTTCGGTAAGGACACCGTGTTCGGTGACAAGGAGAACCGCGTGATCGAAACCACCCCTGGTCGTGTCCGATTCAACGAAATCTGGCCTGAAGATCTCGGCTTCATCAACAGCACCGTCAGTAAGGGCGAAATCTCGAACATCATCTGGCGCTGCTACCAAGTTGCCGGACAGGAAGAGACCGTCAAGACACTCGACCGCCTCAAGGCTCTCGGCTTCAAGGAAGCTACCCGCTCGGGTGCATCGATCGGTATCGTCGACATGGTGATCCCAGAGCAGAAGCAAGAGCAGCTGCGTGCGTCGTACGAAGCTCTCGAAGTGGTCGAGAACCAGCGCAAGCGCGGTATTATCACCGACGGTGAGCGTTACAACAAGATCATCGATACCTGGACCCAGGCTGGTGACGAGATCCAGAAGGCTCTCTACGCCAAGCTTGAGCATAACGACGGCAAGAAGGAGACCAACCCGCTCTTCATGATGGTGGACTCCGGTGCCCGTGGTAACAAGCAGCAGATTAAGCAGCTCTCGGGTATGCGTGGTCTGATGGCCAAGCCGTCCGGTGAGATCATTGAGCGTCCGATTACCTCGAACTTCCGTGAAGGTCTGTCGGTGCTTGAGTACTTCATCTCCACCCACGGTGCGCGTAAAGGTCTTGCCGATACCGCTCTGAAGACCGCTGACTCGGGTTACATGACCCGTAAGCTCGTCGACGTGGCGCAGGACGTGATCGTGACCATCAAGGACTGTAAGACACTCAACGGCATCACCGTCGAGTCGATCTACGAAGGTGACGAAGAGGTCGTGGACCTCGCAACCCGCATCTACGGTCGTACCTCGGCTGAGAACGTGAAGGACCCGGTTTCCGGCGAATTCATTGTGCAGGAAGGCGACGTCATCACCGAAGACCAGGCCGCACGCGTCCAGGACATCGGGGTTGAGAAGCTCAAGATCCGCTCGGTGCTGACCTGCTCCGCTGACCGCGGTTGCTGTGTCCAGTGTTACGGCCTCAACCTTGCCACCGGCAAGAAAGTGAAGGTCGGAACCGCTGTGGGTATTATCGCCGCTCAGTCGATTGGTGAGCCGGGTACCCAGCTGACCATGCGTACCTTCCACGTGGGTGGTACCGCGAGTGCAACCTTCAAACAGCCGATTGTTAAGGCGAAGAACGGTGGATTTGTCCGCTACAACGATGTCCGCACCGTTGAAGACAAGGACGGCAACTACATCGCCCTCAACAAGAACGGATCGGCATCGATCGTCGACGAAGATGGTCGCGAGCTCGAGAACTACAACGTGGTGATCGGATCCGTGATCAACATTGCTGACGGCGACAAGATCCGTAAGGGATCGACCCTCCTGACGTGGGATCCATACAACGTGCCAATCATCACCGAGAAGGCCGGTAAGGTGGAGTTCCGTGACATGATCATGGGCATCACCATTGGTCAGGACGAAAGCTCCGGAGACGACAGCGGCGCGATCAAGGTGATCGAGCACAAGGACGAACTTCACCCGCAGATCGTCATCGTTGACGTGGCAAGCGGCGAAGTCCAGGCCTCGTACTCGGTGCCGACCGGTGCCAACCTTTCCGTCAAGGAAGGTGAAGTCATCACCGCTGGTACCCAGGTTGCCCGTACACCGCGCAAGGTGTCAAAGACCAAGGACATTACCGGTGGTCTTCCGCGTGTTGCCGAGTTGTTCGAAGCGCGTACACCGAAGGATCCATGCGTCATCGCCAAGATCGACGGTGTCATCGACATCAACGGAACCGTCCGCGGTAAGAAGAAGGTCATCGTCCGCGATCCAGAGACTCTGGAGGAGGAAGATCACCTCATCCCAATGAACAAGCACATCATCGTCCAGCAGGGCGACACGGTGAAGCGTGGCCAGCAGCTGACCGAAGGTCCGGCGGTGCCACACGACATCCTCGACGTGCTTGGGCCGAACGAGCTTCAGGCTCACCTCACCAACGAGGTGCAGGAGGTTTACCGCCTCCAGGGTGTGGAGATCAATGACAAGCACATTGAGATCATCATCCGCCAGATGCTTCGCAAGGTGAAGGTGACCGAGCCAGGTGACTCCGATTTCCTTTGGGGCGACCAGGTCGAGAAGAGCACCTTCGAGCGCATCAACCGCGAGATCATCGAAGAAGGTGGTAAGCCTGCTGAAGGCGAGCCAGTCCTCCTCGGTATCACCAAGGCGTCGTTGGAAACCGAGTCGTTCATCTCGGCGGCTTCCTTCCAGGACACCACCCGCGTGCTCACCGAAGCGGCAACCCTCGGCAAGATCGATACCCTCGACGGCTTCAAAGAGAACGTCATCATGGGTCACCTCATCCCTGCTGGTACTGGCTTCCGCCAGATCAACAAGGTCGAGGCCATCGAGACCGAGATCGCTGAAGAGTTCGCCTCTGCGGACACCGAAGCGGCTGAGCCACAAGCCTCCGGCGACGACGTGCTCTAATCCGGCTCTCTAGCTGAAAAACTCAAACCGGCCGGGCCGCGGAGTCTCTCTCCGCGGCCCGGCTTTTTTGTGCTCCGCGCATTTGTGGTGAGAGGGGCAGTCAGTTAGACCACGAGCCCAAGTAGTTGCTGAATCCAGTGTGGGATCTGTAGTACCCTGGAGGTGTGGTGATTCGGGCGAAAACGCGTGGAATCCGTCTATCTGAGGGACAATCAGCGGGAATTGATGGAGGCGGGGTGAAATGGCTTGCCGATGAACTGTCGGGTGCGCAATGTATCGCGGATGGTTAGAAATGATGCATGTCCGCGGTTTTCCTGGTCGAAATCATGGCAGTTTAGTTCTGAAGTTTTACCGGCATTTTAAATTGGGTTTATGGTCGGTCATTGTGTATTAGAGTATCGGTATTCGTGGTTACAAGAAATTGTAACCGCTGCTGGGTGCGCGCTTGTCGCTTGCGTGTTTTTTTTGTGTTCGCGTGAGTGGGGGTGGATGTTGATTCCTGGAGGGGGGTTCCTGTGTTTGTTTTTTTACACCGTATGCACCTTTAGGAGACGTGGCAGGTTTTTCGTTCGTATTGAAGGAGATTGTCTTGAGTATGGTGATAACTTGCGAGTGAAGTCCATTGAGCTTTCCTCGATTACCAAGGTGATATATCGCAGTGTGCCTGAGCATTCTTCAATATACATACATAGAGATCGATCAGAATGTGTCGAGCTTGATGGCCGATGGATTCTCTTGGGTGGAGGGTTTGTAGAGGAGTTTCTTTGGTATTTTGAGAAAGAGGGGAAGCTCAGCATCACCGATAAAGATCGTGGGTGGTTGGAGGATAGGTGGAAGAGAAAAATTTAGTGGAGAAATGACTGCAGGTGTCAAGTGAGACCCTAGCTAGAAACTCAAACCGGCCGGGCCGCGGATACTCTCTCCGCGGCCCGGCTTTTTTATGCCCCGTGCATTCGAGGTGGTGGGGCTAGTCAGTGAGACGACGAACCCAAGTGGTTGCTGTAGTCAGTGTTGGATTCGAGCTGGCGAAATCGGATGGGAATCGTCCATGAGGCGCAGTATCAGCGGGAAATGATGGAGGCTAGGTGAAACGGCTTGCCGATGATCTGTCGGGTGTGCAGAGTGTCGCGGATGGTTAGAAATTATGCGTGTCCTGATTCTGGTCCTAATAGCCATGTTAATTTAGATGTTATGCCGTTTGTGTGGGCGTTGCAGTTGGATGGTACTCCAGCTCAGGGCGAGAAAGGTATAGTTCCGAACTACAAAGAAATTGATCAGTCGATTATGCACGAAGGGTGTTGTATTGGGGAGTATCTCAAGCTGCGTCCACCAATCGCTAATGATAAGCTGGAGCTTGCACCTGGGAATTGTCCATGAAATACACATTAATAAGTATCGTTCTCCTAGTTGCAGGTTTTCTGGGGTGGTGGCTGCTCAGTTTGGAGCCCAAAGGGAATCCAATAGCGGTTATTCAGGACGCAGATGAGCAAATTGCTTCTTCACTTCCTGACGAGGGGGTAATAGCTAGAGCAGCAGCAGCAGATGGCGAGAGTAGAATTAGAACGTTATGGGAAAAACACGTATATCCCCAACGATTGAAAGTTGCTGACGTTGACTTTCCTGTGGTGTTTGAGGGAGATGTCCCTGAGGAGCTTAAGCAGGTGATACTATCTGATGTTCATATGATTTATGGTCATATGGAAAGTCACGAGATTTACGAGCTTCATAACGAGATCTCGGTTGGAGGTGGGAATATAGTGCTCACTAAAAGGCTCGGTTTTAGAGGGCGCGGGCGGCATTGGCCTGAAAAACATCAGGGGGCTTTTGGAGGTATCGCAATGCTAGATAGCGAAGATACAGTGGTTTTCCCCAAACAGCTTACTGATCATTATGAGTTAGCATGGCGCGCAAGGAATGACGCCCCTGCAAAATACGAGAAGCTTGAAATATTTATCGATTGGTTGAATTCCGCCTCAATGGAGGAGTTGGGCGCAGATAATCCGTACTGGTTGTACGGATACGATGGTGTGTCTGACGAGAATCCAGAGTTAGCTGCTGAAATGAGAGCTCGTCTGTTGGGTGACGATAGGAGTGTCTTGAAGTTTCGCCATCCCAGTATTCTGGAGTTCACGTATGTAGATCAGGAGGTCTTGAAAAAGGATAAGGCCGAAGGGCAGCTTCCTGTCGGAGTCACACTAGCTGACGGATTCTATTTGGATCAGAGTAACGTCCCTGTTCAGCAAGCTCTCTATTTGTATCATGGTGGCAAGTGGTACATAGCGTTTGCTCCCCCTGGAACCTGATCTTTGAACGGTTCGCAAACTATGTCGTTTGTTGGCGCGAGACGGTTGGAGATGTGTGAGAGTTTGTACGAACGCATCATGTTTTTTTGATAAGCGATCATCCAGCCACCATTTGAGTCAGCTTGCCTGCTGAGACCGTTGTTAAAGGAATGACTGCAGGTGTCAAGTGAGCCCTTTGGGGCGACGAGGTCGAGAAGAGCACCTTCGAGTGCATTAACCGCGAGGTCATCGAAGAAGGTGGTAAGCCTGCTGAAGGCGTGCCAGTCCTCCTCGGGATCACCAAGGCGTCGTTGGAGATCGAGTCGTTCATTTCGGCGGCTTGAGCCGTCGAGTGGGATCTTGGCGTTGCTGGGCTTGCGTGTGTTGATGCGCCGGAGACGATCGTAGTTTTCCCTTTTCCCGGAAAGTGACGATGACCCAAAGAAATGCCCCCGTCGGATGATCCGATGGGGGCATTGTTGTGTTCAATTGTGATTAGCGGTTCGGGCGGCTCGGCCGGTTGGGTTTTTCCGGTTTGCTGGGCTTGTCTGGTCGCACGGGCTTTTCCGGGCGTTGGGGTTTCTCAGGGCGGTCCGGCTTTTGTGGACGTTCAGGTTTGTCTGGTCGTTCCGGCTTTTCGGGGCGCTCTGGTTTTTCCGGTCGTTCCGGCTTGTCCGGACGCTCTGGTTTTTCAGGGCGTTGCGGTTTCTCGGGACGAGTTGGCTTTTCCGGGCGTTGGGCCTTCTCCGGGCGTTGGGCTCGGTCGGGACGGTCCGCTTTGCCAGATTTCTGCGGGCGCTCGGGTTTGGCTGCATTGCGGGAGTCTGGATTACGGACAGCTGCTCCGCCTCGGCCAGGTCGGCGGTCGGGGGCTGTGAGCGTGTTCGCTTCCAGTTCGGGATCCTCGATCTGAGAATCTTCAAACACAGGTTTGCCTCGGCCTTTGTGGGTTCGGTTCTTTCCGGACATCAAGGTCCCGACTTTCACTCCGAGTAGTTCCTGGCTGATTTCGCCCCAGCCGGCACCGGCGGCCCGCATTTCGAGGATGCCGTCGGCGAGTGCGGGATCCGTGCCGAAGATGGCGCCGGAGAGACTGGCCATATCCGGATTGATTCCCTGTTGCTTGAGCGATTCCTCGGCCATGAGAAGCGTGAGCTTCACGTTGCCGATTCCCATAGCCCCTGAGCCATTCTCTACCACGACGGTTTCGACGATGGTTTCCATCTGAACGGCGGTCTCTGGAACAGGGTTTCCTTCGGCGTCGAGCATCGGAGTGCCGTCCGGGTTCACTTTGTAGACCGGGTTCCCCTCGGCATCGAGCACTGGAACTTCGACCGTGGTGGTCTCTGGGACTGGATTCCCCTCGGGGTCTACCATTGGGGTTCCATCCGGATTCAGCTTGTAGACCGGGTTGCCGTCGGCGTCGATCAGCGGGGCAGTGACGGGGACTTCGGTCTCCACTTCATACGAGATGTCACTGCCGCCGCGCAGCGCTTCGGCAAGAGTGAGAGCCTCGCTTTCTCCAAGATCCGGGAAGCTGTCGGCAATGCTGGACAACACCTTCCGCTCTCCGGTTGAGAGGGACTTGGGGGATTCAGGTGTTTCACCGATATCCGGCGTGTCGGAGAGATCGGGAGCGACCTCTACTTCGGTGACTTCCGGGCTGTCTGGAAGGTCTGGAGATTCAATGTCTTGGGCAAATGCGTAGGGGGCGGTGAGGCCGAGGATGCCTGCGATGAGTTTGTAGTTCATGGGGAATTGGTGGTGTTAGAATTCGTAACGGCACTGGATTCCACCTCCGAGGTCGGGGCTGCCGTCGGTCAGACCGAAATAGGTGTAGAACGTGAGTAGGGTGCTTTCGCTGGCCTTGTAGCCGAGGTAGCTGAAGACCTCGATGGCGTCGTCAGACGACGCGGAGCTGGCCTCCTGGTAGTCCAGTGTGGTGCCGAAGTTCACGGAGTCGGTGAGTCGGTAGTCGGCACCGATCGATGTGTAGAACACGTTGTTCAGATCCGAGCCGTCCGGATCGCCTTTTATCTTGTAGGCGAGGGTGGCCATGGGGCTGAGCTTGCCGAGTGGCTTGAAGAAGTCGAGCTGGACGGTGTAGTCGAATGCTCCAGTGCCGAGACCTTTGGCTTCGTCTGCGGTTGGGAATTTCACTTTCCCTACCAAGTCGAGATAGAACCAGTCGGATGGGATCGCATCGACTGCGAAGGACTGCTGCAACCAGATGTCGCCGAGGCCGGAGGCGTCGACTGCCTCCATGCCGCCGGTGACGACGCCGCTGTCGCCACCGCCTACGACCGAGCCTGGACCTTCGATACGCAACCAGGGCACGGTGAGCTTGGTCGTTGATGCGCCGCGTTGGTAGGAAATGCTGGCTGGAATGAAGAGAATGTTGGTGTCGGCGTCATCGCCATAGCTGCCGGAGCTGTAGTCGATACCGCTGCTGGCTTGCCATGTGCCGGATTGAGAAGAATCGGAGGCTGCATGGACGGGAGCGGCCAGGGCGATGGCGCCCATCAGGGACGCGACGGTGAGGGATTTGGGGCTGGGAATCACGATGTCTGTGTGGATTTGGTTCGAGCCCGTTGTGGCGGGCATGGGCAGGAGGCATAGCGGTTCCGCGTCTTTATGATCAAGTGTCAATTTTTCATAACGTGATTATGGTGAGTTGGTTGTGAGCTTTCGTGAGAATTGTCCCGTGAAATCTAAAGACAGTGGTGTGGGTGTGGTGTTGGATCCAAAGTGCACGCCATCAAATTTTATGGGGCGAGGGCCTGCGCGACCATTGGGTGGGGAATCATACAGGTTTTGGCATTTCTGGTGGATTTGTGGAAAGAACAGGGGCACTTGTCGCTGTTTGATGCTGCGATTATGAGAGTACCGAAGATCATTAAGTCTCTGTCCGGAGCGAGCTGCGTCCTAGCGACGTCGTTTGCGTTGAGTGTGAGTGCCGCGGAGGCGGCGAGTGTGAATGAGGTAGCGCAGAACTTTGATCCTGCGTCTCACCTCGACCTAACCGGAGGATCGGTCGGCTACCGGATTGGCGGTGGAGTCGATGCCAGGATCGTCGGATCGACTTTCGAGCAAGTGGTTGGCATGGATGGCAAGATCCGCAGGCCGTTGTCTGATGTGGCCACGCTCGTTACTTTTGAGCTCACCAAGGATGGAAAGGACAAGCAACTGGTGACGCGCCCGCTGGTGATTCCTGGGCGGATGAAGGCCGTTGCCGGAGCCAACCAAAAGCCGGCCGTGGTGCCAGCGCTACAGGAATGGGTTGGTAGAAAAGGGAGCTTCTCGGTGTCGGCGGGATCGCGGATTGTCATCCGCAGTGGAGATGGAGCAAAGGGAAGCCCGTCGTTGCGCGAAAGGATGGACGTTTTTGCAGCGGACCTGCAGGACGTGACCGGGCTGGCGCTTGAGGTCGTTGAGGCGGATGCGGCGAAGGCCGGGGATATTTTTGTGACGCTGGAATCCAAGGGCGATGCCGCGTCGATCGGTCATGAAGGCTACACGCTTGCGGTGGATGATGTGTTGACCATCGATTCCAGCGACCCGCTCGGTGCCTTCTGGGCGACGCGTTCGGTGCTCCAAGTCCTCAAGGCGAACGAGAATCAGTTCCCTTGTGGCTATGCGGTGGACTATCCGCAGTACCCGGTGCGTGGGTTTATGTACGACGTCGGCCGCAAGCCGGCCTCGCTCGAGGCGGTGCAGTCGGTGATGAAGACCATGGCGTGGTACAAGTTGAACGATCTTCAGTTGCACCTGAACGATAACTTTATCTGGCTCCACGATTACACTGACATTCCAAACAAAAAGGATGCAACGCCTGAGCAGAAGAAGGCGGCGATCAAGGAGGTCATGGATGCCGCTCCCACTGCGTTCCGTTTGGAATCGAGCATCGTTGGTGAGGACGGCACAGCGCTCACCGCGACTGACCATTTCTACACCAAGCAGCAGTTTGGTGCGTTGATCGACCAAGGGCGTGAGTACGGAGTGAACATCGTGCCGGAGATCGATGTGCCGGGGCACGCGATGAGCTTGGTGCGTGTGCGCCCTGACTTGATGTACCGCGGCGGGCTGAGCAAGCCGCACGACGTCGAGCGCGCGGCGATGCTGGATGCATCTGAGGATGTGTTTGATCCGGCAACGGGCAGGACCTACCGCGAGGAGACGCTGGATTTCGTGAAGCAGGTCTTTGACGAATATCTGGTCGGCGAAAATGGTGAGGAGCCTGTGTTCCGCGATGCGGTGGTACACATTGGTACCGACGAATACTATGGCTCGGCGGAAGATTACCGTGCCTTTGCCGATGCCCTGCTCAAGCATGTGAAGTCGCGTGGGTTCACACCTCGCCTCTGGGGCAGCTTGCGCGCCAAGCCGGGCAAGACGCCGATCATCAGCGAAGGGGTGCAGATGCACATCTGGTCGCTCTACTGGGCGTCGCCGATCGATGCGTTGAACCAAGGGTTCGACGTCATCAACATTCTCGATGGTACGTCGTACATCGTGCCGAACGGGACCGGTAATGTCGGTGGCTATGGCGACTATTTGAACCTCGCCAACCTTTATGCTCCAAGCTGGCAGCCGCACATCATGGGCAACGAGAAGGTGATCCCAGGTCACCCTAAGATGCTTGGTGCGCAGTGGGCGCTGTGGAATGACAACTCGTTCCGCCGTGATACCGGGTTGATCGATTACGATTTGTTCGACCGCATCCAGCAGTCGTGCTCGGTGATGGCGGAGAAGACGTGGTCGACCGGTAGCGATCGCTCGTTTGATGAGTTCACGCAGTTGGTGAAGCGGGTCGGCGATGCTCCGGCAACGAATCCGCGATACAATGTGGCGACCAAGAAGCCGCTCGCGCTCGATCTGTCCGCAAAAGATGGCCAGCTAGTCGATGGATCGGGCAATGGTTACAATGCCGTGGCTGCGGAGAATGTCGGGTTTGTCGATGGCGACGGCGGCCAAGTGGTCGAGTTGCGCGGTGGGCGTAGTTTTGTAAAGAACGCGGTGGAGAACATCGCGCCGAATTACGTGGCCGAGTTCCGCGTCAAGCGGACGTCGGACTCGCAGGCTCCGCAGGTTTTGTTCTCTTCGTTTACTGGTGCGTTTTACGCAGTGCAGAAGGAAACCGGGAAGGTTGGAATCACCCGCGACACGTGGGATTACTCGTTCGATTACACATTGCCAGTGGGCGAGTGGGTCACGCTGAAGTTGGTGGCATCCGGTCGTTCGCTGACGTTGTTTGCCAATGGTGAGGAGATCGGTGCTCCGGTGCGTCACCAGTTTCCAGAGTCGCACAAGTACAATAGCTTCATCTTCCCGGTCGAATACCTCGGCGCGGAGGAGGACGCGTTTGTCGGCCAGGTGCGTGACGTGAAAGTGACGGTCGAGATTCCAGCTAACATGGATCTTGCGATTCCATCCGGGGATCTTCAAGCGAAGGCGAGCAGCGAACATGGCGTTGGTGCCGATGGTGATATCACCAAGGTGCTCGATGGCAAGGCGTCGACCTATTGGCACAGCAAATACAGCCCGAAGGATGAGCTGCCATTTGAGATCAGCCTCAAGCTGCGCAATCCACAGACAGTCGATATGGTGAGCTTCCTGCCACGTCAGGACCATGCCAACGGAGCGATTCAAGGCGCCGATCTCTTTGCTCGTAATGGCGACGGCGATTGGGAGAAGGTCGCAACCTATTCCGGTGCCGGAACCAGCCGCGACCGTCAGGTCGTTTCGTTCCCCGCCCGTGAAGTGAGTGATCTCAAGCTGGTCATCACCAACGCCGTTCAGGGCTTCGGCACCATGGCCGAGTTGAATGTCCACCGCGCCGCCGGCGAATAGCAAGTTCGCTGAAGTTTGAATCCGAAGAACGCGCCTCTAACCGGGCGCGTTCTTTTTTTGAGTGACGGTGTCCCCAGCGTCGGGGGGCACCGTGGGACGACATATGAGGGTAGGGGACTGTGGAGAGTGGTCGCTGCGCTCCTTGTGTTGGAGTCGACGGGGACGTCGAGCCTCCAATTGAAATCGCGCCGCTGTGGTGGGCGGGTATTACCGCACACCCGCCACGGGGCGGACTTGGTAGCGTTGCAGGCCGGCGACGGCGAGCAGGACGAGGATGCCGCCGCCGATGATGCCGGCGCCCGGGGATTCTCCTGGGATGAAGAGCGTGGAGAGTGTCACGCCTGAGACGGGGATGAAGAAGCGGTAGGCGGCGAGGAGGTTGACCGGGAATTTGGTGGTGAGCCAGTTCCACACCGAGAAGGCGGTGGCGGAGACGAAGGCCATGTAGAGGGTGACCACGATCATGCCGGGATGGGTGAAGAGCTCAGGGATATGGTGCCACGCCGGAGCGGCGCATAGCAGCAAGGCGACGCCGCCCCCGAACAGGGAAAGACCGGTGGCGGTGCGCATGGGAAGGTGCGCTTTCAAGGACTGGACGACGATGAGTGCGAGCGATCCGCAGAACGAAGCTCCGAGAAAGAGCGCGGCGCCGAGGACTGGGTTGCCGGCTTCGGCCCCGGGAGCGGCGACGGCCCAAACAACACCGGCCGCACCGAGTACGAGCATCAACCACTGGATCGGGCGGGGCCAGGGCGAGTGAAGCAGTAGTGGCGCGAGGATGACCCAGAAGAAGTTGCCGCTGACGGTGAGCATGGCGCCCAGGGTGCCGCTGGCGACGGTCATGGACGTGTAGAAGAGCAGATACTGGAGGAAGGTTTGGAGGAGACCAAAGGCAATCAGCGGCTTGAGGGGCGCGCGTTTGGCGGCGGTCCAGGCACCGGGCGTGATGGCGAGCAAAGCCCCGCCTCCGATGGTGAAGCGGATGCCCGCCAGCAAGAGGCAAACCCACAGTGTGGTCTCGACGTTGAGTTGGTCGGATGCCGTACGGTAGAGGTATTTGACGCCGGGGAACGCGCTGCCCCACATGACTGCACAGAAGATGGCACAAACCGGGAGAACCCAGGCGGGTGGGGTGGGGCGTGTGTCGTGGGTCATCGGCTGCCGGTTGTTTGGAAGAGAGTGGCCAAAGGGGCGCCGTTTGGTGGCGCACCTCGAGGGGTTATCCTAGCGCAGGATGTGGAATCGGCAGCTGATTATGGTGTGGCGTTGCGGGTCGACGGCCTGCGGGTGGGCGCTGCGCGTTGGTGGAATCGAAGGCTTGGCCGGATTGGGGGGCGGCGATTAACCCAGGGTGAGGTCGACTGAGGCTCCCTTCAACCTGGGCTGATTTGTGTTTCCCCTGCAGGGAATAACAAATGCGGCGTGGCGGTGTATGGGTGCGAGGGAACGAGCAGCCCTCCCTAACGGGTGTCGTCAGTTCCTCGCTGCAAGCGAGTCTCATAACAGCCTGGGGTCAGCGAGCCTCAGGCGAGCGCCACCCCAGGGGAAATGGTTGGATCCATCCGGCCGAGCCTATGACGTGACCAGGGAGCCAAACGATCCCGATGGCCGCAGGAGAACACGGAGATGCACCAGAATTTAGTGCCATTCCGCTCCGGTCATATCTTGATCTCGATCGTGATCGGAGCGGAGTGATTTGGGGCAATCTCCATCGCTATCGTCCGGGAGGAAGAGTGTCGGCGCCTCACTGCTAGGCGGCGGGTTCCTGGCGGCTCGATGGCAAAATGCGTGCCACCGGGCGGCTGAGGAGGTAGGGGATGCCGACGAAGAAGATCAACAACAGGATGATGTTGTAGGTGAAGGTGAGGCCCATCGCCAACGAGATCACCCAGTGGAAGGCGATGAGGGCGATGCCGTAGATCGAGGCGATTCTGCGGCTGAGCAGTGCGAGGAAGCAGAAGGCTTCGAGCAGCATACCGCTGGCGAGCATGGCGCGGCCGATGTTCGGGTAGTCGACGAAGAACTTCTGGGTGATGACGCGGAAGCGCTCGAGGCCCTCGGGTGTGGGGTCGGTCTGGCCTTCTCCGTTGACGGTGTTGTAGTAATCTGCCAGGTCGTTTTTGACTAGCTGGATGGGGAAGTTGGCGGACTCCTTCACCCATTTGCCATCGGAGAGGACCATTTTGGAAACCACGCTGACCATGTAGGCGGCGCAGAATGTCTGGATCGAGAAGTAGACGGCGAGGGTGGCCCAGCGTTTGGTGGCGGAGACGCGGACGGAGCGGTCCGGGTCGTTGTCGGTGGCTGGTTTTCCGCGCATGCGGCGGATGATGCCGACGTAGAGCCAAACGGTTTGGACCAAGAGAATCAGCGCGACAGGTTGGGAGTGGTGTGAGACTTCCTCGGCCTGGGAGTTGGTCAACGTGCCGCTTGCGATCATGAGGAAGGTCATGACGGGCAGAGCCAGCCAGAGCCAGCGGTTGAGAACGTAGAGTGCCAGTGCGCTGCCGAGCGTCCATTTGCAGACACTCATCGCGGTCGGGTCGTTGAGCCAGGTGAAGTCCGCGCCGAGGCGGGCGAGGCCGTTCGGTGTGGGTTGGGCGGGGAAGAGCGTCATCGGGAAGATCATCCAGACGACAATTGCCAAGCCGAGACGGATGAAGAACCACTCGGCCGCATCCACCTCGAAGGGGGCGAGCTTTGCCTTCCACTTGGTGAGGAACTGGACAAATCGGTTAGTTTCCATGGGTGTCGATCTTGAGGCTGGAGATGAATTCGGGCTTGGATTTGACGATGCGTCCCTTTTCCCTGGTGATGCCGATTTGATAGAGCTGGAGTTCGGTGACTTCGCGTTGGTGGAGTCGGACCATGGCGGCGTTGCGGCTTTGCATGCTGTTCCAAAGCCAGGCGAGCGCCTCGTCTCCTGCGGGCTTCTTTTGCTCGGACGTGAGGTCTTGTTTGCGAGGGGTGGGTTTTCCGTCGACTTTGAGGCTCTCTCGTACGTCGTTGATAGACCCGTTGAATTGTTTTTTGAGTCTGGCGGTGCGGGTGCCGGCGCTGACGTGTTCGAGTGGCAGCGGGTCGCCATCCTGATCGGCTACGAAGACGACGTAGTCGTAGCTGGTGAAGTTTGAGTACATCGGGAAGTGGGAGAATGGGTAGTTCTCCTTGGCGACCCAAAGAAGCGCGATCAGAACGAGAGTCAGGCGCAGCGGTAGGGCGGCCCAGATACGGGCGGCGAGAGGCTGGTTGCCGTCGGCGGGTGATGGTGGCTCTGGCATAATGGGAGGATAGCGGGGAGTGGCCGATGTGCAACGCAATCAGGCCCGGCTTGTGGGCCGGGCCTGATAGGAAAGGTTTCAGATATTGGGTTCGCTGAGTGTGGCTTACTTGTTGTCTTTGTAGACGTAGTAGAGCACGGCCACAGCGGCGGCGAGGATGATGAGGTTGTCCAGGCGTCCGAGGAGTCCGCCTTCTTCGGCTTCTGCAGCGGCGCTTTGATCGGACGATGCGTCGACGCTGAGTTCGGTGACTTCCTGTTGGGTCATTGGCTGAGCATCGACAGGAGCGGCGATTGCTGGGCTGAGGGCGATCGATGCGGCGGCGATCGCGGCGAGAGATTTCTTAAGCATGGCGGGATTCAAGCGGGGATTGGCGGGAAAGAAAAGCGGAAATTTTCGTCACATGTGGGAAATCGGGGGCACTCAATGCGGCGGGACTTGGCAAGTGGAGATTTGTCACGGCGCAATGAGGAGCATGGCGAAGGAGCCGCCGCGCCAGAACGTGACAAAGTCGCCACGGTCGACGCTGACGATGCCGTAGGCGGGGTCCATGACGAGCCAGCGCTGAAGGTCATCGCTGAAGCCGATGACGACGACGAAGTGCTTTTTGAGAACGCCTTGCCAGCCGCGCAATGGGCTGATTGTGCGGCTGTCCAGAGACTCGACTACTGGCAGTTTTTGGAAGTAGCGGCCGAATGGACACTCCCAGGCGACGATGACCGGGCGGCCTTTGCCAAGGTGGTCACGGAGTTTGGTGGCGGCGGCTTGGCCTTCTTCGCTGCCGATAACGAAGGCGTGGAACCCGGACTTCGCAGCGTGGTCGCGCAGCTCGCCCAGGTTGTAGCCGGTTGCTTCCGTAGGGGGGGAGGCTGTGAGGATTTTCTGTTCGCTGGTCGATTTCCCCCAGTAGGACATGACGGCCGCGAGGGATGCTGCGCCGCAGCTGGTTTGGTTGGATTGTTTTACGGCATCGACCCCGCAGTAGGTGAAGTCCGCGTAGCGGGCGGCGAATGCGTCGCCTTTTGAGGTGCGGGCGACGCTCGAGCATGAGGTTCCAGCGAAGATCAAGGTGAGAGCGAGAAGCAGTGCAGGAGCGATTCGGCTGAGGCGAATTACCCCCTGGGCTGGTTTGCATTCCGCTGTCGGTGGAGGGGAGGTGCTCCATGTTAGTGAGCAAATCATGTCGATCATGTGAGTCCTGAATGGCTCTGAATTAAGATGTCTTTCAGTTTTGGGAGCGGCCATCGGGAGGGCGCTGCGCTTTGGCGGAGCCGGACGCTCGGCCGAGGATGGGCGGCGGGGTTGCCCGGGGTGGCACTCGCCGGAGGCTCGTTGACCCCAGGCTGTTATGAAACTCGTCTTCAGCGAGGGATTGGCTAGGCCAGTGCTTAAGTTCGAGCCAATTCAGTGAACCATGTCTTAAGGAATCTGAAGTCTCATCGCACGGGCGCTGCCTATCATTCCGCCAGGATGATCTCGATACGTTCGCGTTCAATCCGGAGCTCTTCGACCCCTTGAATAACGAGTTGGGAATCGCGTCCGCCGCCGAACAACTCACGTCCCAGGTCTTTGCCTTTGATGCCGCCGAGCCAGGCGTTGGGGAGGCTGATGCCATAGACGGTGACGTCGGCGATTTCGAGGCGAGGTCGGGTGAGGCCATTGTCTAGGTCTTCGAGTTCCACTTCGATCCGAGCGCGGGCCTTGAATTGTTTGCCAGGGAGGATGGCGGAGTCTTCAGGGATAGGGACGGCGAGGTAGGCGTTGACGGCATCGGGATCGAGTTCGATGCGCAACGTGTCGCCGAGTTCCGTGTGCTCGTTGATCAGTCCATTGATCTCGCGTTCGGTGAAGACCATGTTTTTCGAGCCTTCTTCATAGCGGGACTCTGGTTCCTGCAGGTTGGTGAGTTTTTCCTCAACCACCTCGGACTCCTTGGCGCTGAGTTCGACTGGTTTGATCGGGCGCTGTAGCCACCACAGAGTGGCGCTGATGCCGAGAACGAAAACGATGGCCGCGCCGATGACAGCGAGGACCGCGTAGAAAAAGCATCCGCGCCGGCGGGGAGCCGCAGGGACAGGTGGTGGTGCACTCATAAGTGATATCGTCGCCCGAGCGGGCGTTGGGGTCAACCCGCTTGCGCATTGTCCCGTGTGGCGGCATGTTTCGCCCACTATGGCGGAATCCACCTCACTGCGTACCGACGACTTTGACTACGAGTTGCCTGAAGAACTGATTGCCTCGCGGCCACCCGAGCGGCGTGAAGAGTCGCGCATGCTGGTGGTGAATCGGGCTAAAGGAACCATCGAGCACCGACGGTTTGCCGAGTTTCCTTCGTTCATCCGTCAGGACGACTTGTGTGTGTTCAACAACACACAGGTGGTGCCGGCGCGCTTCTTCTCCAACGATGGCAAGATCGAGTTGGTCTGGCTTGAAGACGTGGCGGAGAACACATGGCGCTGCATGGTGCGTCCGGGCAAGAAGATGAAGGTCGGACGCACGGTCGAGATCGGTGACGCGGTTGGTACTGTGATCGAGGTGCGCGACAACGGTGACCGCATCGTCCGCTTCGACCGCGAAGTGGATTTGAACCGGGGCGAGCTCGCGCTGCCGCACTACATGGGGCGCGATAGTGATTCCATCGACAGCGAGCGTTATCAGACTGTTTTTGCCAGCGAGCGCGGGGCCATCGCCGCACCAACGGCCGGGCTGCACTTTACACCTGAAATCCTGGAGCAAGTGCCACACAAGTTTGTGACACTGCATGTGGGGATCGGGACCTTCCGTCCGGTGAAGGCGGAAAACGTGGTCGACCACAAAATGCACGCCGAGTGGTACCACATGGGGGGCGAAACCGCCGAAGCGATCCGCAAGGCGGGCCGCGTGGTGGCGGTAGGGACCACCGTGGTGCGGACGCTGGAGTCGGTCGCCCGCGACACGCCGCGTGACCAGTTCACCGAAGCTTCGGGTGATACGGATATCTTCATCTACCCGCCGTATCAGTTCGGCGCGGTTGACGCGCTGCTGACCAACTTCCACCTGCCGAAGTCGACATTGCTGATGCTGGTGAGTGCGTTTGCCGGCAAGGAGTTGATGATGGAAGCGTATCGTCAGGCGGTCGAGGAACGCTATCGCTTCTTCAGCTACGGCGACTGCATGTTGATCTTGTGATCCGGTTCAATGCGGCGGGCGAGTGTGAGCAGTCCGCCGTAGGGCGGTTTGCCGGGGGCATGGAGGCGTTGGTGGCGGAGGATCCGCAGGCCGAATGGCTTGAGGAGTGAGTCGGTGTCGGCGGGAAGGCCGGAGCGGAAAGGCTCGCCGTAGAATGCGTTGACCATGAACTTGGTCAGGCGGCCTCCGGTGGTGTGATGGAGCCACTTCTCCGCCAGGTAGTCGAGGGCAAGAATGCTGCCTTGTGGAAGTTGGGAAAACTGATCGAGCGTGCTCTCGATAGCGGCGCGTTCAAGGTACATGGTGACGCCCTCCCAATGGACGTAGGTGGGGAGCTCCGGGTTGAACCCATGGTCGGTGAGGGCGTCGAGCCAGCGCTGGGATTCGAAATCACACGGGACGAAGTGGACATGGTCGTGAGGGATGCCTGAGTCTTTGATCGCGCGGCGCTTTACTGCCTGGGTCGCGGGGGCATCGACTTCGAATAGGTCGAGTGATGCGTCGGCTTGGTAGGCGCGGGTATCCCAGCCTGCGCCGAGAATGACGAGTTGTTTGCAGTGGGGGAGGTGCTTTGACAATGAGCGGTCGAGGAACTCACAACGGGCGGAGACCAGGCAGTTCAGTGATGCGTGTTCCGGTGGGGGGAAGCGCAGCGGTGTTGGGATGAATCCGGAGACTTTACAGATCCAGACCTGGGGGAGGATGAACCATCGGAGCGTGGATGGGCTGCAGGCGGGGAGGTGGCCGGCGAGTTGTGCGATGAGTGGGTCATCGCGGGTGCCGATGAGGTGCATCAGCAAGCGTGTGGTGAATGGTTCGTATGTGGTGCCCGAGACCTTGCCCCGTTGGCGCCATACCGGGACGATGTATAACCACACGCCAACCCACCAGCACGGGAGCAGAAGGAGGGAGAGGAGAGCGAAGACAAGTAAACGCATGGTGGTGGCAGGGGCTGTACCCTGTAGTTACGTCTGATGGGGTAATAATTCCGCAGGTTGGTGGGAAGGGCGTGTCGCGGAATGGCACTAACATAAGGTGTCTGGTCGTGTAGGGAGCGGCCTGCGGGGGCGTGAGGCGCCTTGGCGGTATCGTAGGCTTGGCCGGATTGGGGCGTCGATTAACCCAGGGTGTGGTCGCCTGAGGCTCCCGTCACCCTGGGCTGGTTTGCGTCTCCCTTTCAGGGATGGATTGACGGCGATGGGTCGTCAGTTAGATGTATTCGGGCGTGTCGCGAATGGTGCTAACCGAGGGTGGGGCGTCGTGTTGGGAGTGGCCGGCGGGTGGGTGATGCGGTTTGGCGGGATCGAAGGCTTGGCCGGGGATTGGTGGGCGTGTTTACCTGGGGTGGATTGCGTCTCTCTTTCAGCAACTCTGTTTCTAATTTTGTTTTATCGGCTCGAAATTGGGGTCGGAAAGAAGGCGGTTTACGAGTCTGACAAGCTTTCGGATCACGGCGGTGATGGCGACATGATGAGGTTTTCCTTTGGCGATCAGACGGCCATAAAATTCCTTCAAAATCGGGTTGTGGTTCGTGGCGCATAGAGCAGGCATGTAGAGGCTGCGCCGGAGTAAATGCCTTCCTCCGCGGACGTGCCTCTTGCCGCTATGAGTGCCGGTGTCTTTGTTGAATGGCGCAACTCCAACTAAAGCCGAAGCCTGGTTGTCGGTGATTGCGCCCAGTTCTGGCATTTCAGACAAGAAGACCGTGGATGCAGCCAGACCAAGTCCTTTGATCGACTCGATTTTGCGCTTCTTCTCACGCAGCACGGCGTCTTTCGCAATGAGTGTGTCGAGTTGCTTTTGGCAACGAGCAATCGCTCGCTCAAGGCTTTGGATTTGGGTCTTGAGCTCCTTCTTCACAAAGCTGTCGGTGACCTTTTGAAGGGCCGTTTTCTGAGCTGCAGCTTGGCGGGTGAAACGATCCTTAATCCTGGCGATCGCTGACATCTTCTCCTGCAGAGCTGTAGGTTTTACGCGGGATGCCGGGGTGATCGACTCTCCGAAGCGAGACAAGACCGTGGCATCCATCGCGTCAGTTTTCGCTGAGATTCCCATGGCCTCGGCAAATGCTCGTGCTCGCTTTGGATTAACCAGGCTGATGGGAATGTTTAGCTCCAATGCTTGAGCGAGGAGGCACTTTTCATAGCCACCGGTAGGCTCACAGATGATGTGGATTTCGTCCTGTTGTTTGGATAGCTTGAGGAGCTCCGATTTTACCTTTGATGGAGTGTTGGGAACGGTCCAGGAGCGCTTTGTTTTGGGGTGATAAAAGTCGAGTTTATCTTTGCTGACATCGACGCCGATATAGTGTTTGTTCTGAGTGTTCATCTGTATTTCAACCTTGGATCTACGAGCTCTCGGGCTCTTGCAACTCTACGAACTGCAGATGGATTTGAGGGAAACAGGCCTCCTTGCTGAAAGACGAGTTCAAGGACTCGAGGAGGAACGGAGTGACTGTTTCAGCGATCGAGGTGGGGGTGGCCACCCCCACCTTGATCAACCTCCGGTTTCGTATGAAACCGATGGAGCTAGGAATAGCTCAAATTGACCAACCAAGGGAGGAATTGACGCCGCCGCAGCTTAAGTTGGTGCCGTCCGGGCGTGTCACTCTTCATTGATGAGGGTTTTTTCGCTTGAGTTTGTGGGGGCGGCGTAGAATTTTCAAAGGACTGCGCCGTTCGTGTCGTTCATGGGCGGCGTGTTTTGTTGATTCTGATTATGGCTCGTATGTTTTCATCCCCGGTTTTCCGCATGACCCTGTGGGTCGTGTTGGTGATGGGATTGGCGTGCCGGCTTTGGGGGGATCAACAACACGAGCGGTTTCTGCTCGATGGGATGGATCACTGCGCCGAGGTGGTGGAGTGTGAGCCGTGCATGAGTCACGGCTGTTGTGGGGACGTGCCTGTGGCGCCTTCTCATTCGCATGAGGATGGGGATGATCACGCTCATGGGGATTGCCCGTTGGGGCATCACCACCATCATCATTCGTCGCATGCGGCGGGGTGTTGCGGAGGTTTGTTTTGGATGATGCGGCATGACGCATCGGTGACTCTGCGTGCGCCCGGCGAGGTGCGTGTTGGGTTGCAATGGCCGCAGCACACGTCTGATTGCCGGGCTGTGGTGGCTTTGGACAAGCCGCCGATAATCTAACGGGATGCCCCGCGGGTGGATTGTGTCCGTCTGGCGGGAGGTGGAGGTGAGTTCTTTGGACAATCCTCCGGAGGTTTTGGGCCTGTCTAGGTGTTGGGCCCTGATTCACCGTCTGTTGCGGTGTGGTTTCCCCTATAACGAGCCGGGGGTGTTGGGCTCGTGATGTGTGATTTTTATGAATCGATTGATCCTTGTTTTAGTTTTGCTTGCGGGTGGTCTCTGCATGCCTGGTGGCGTGGCGGGAGAACCTGCATTGGTGGTGTCTCCGGGGACGGTGACGGAGTTGGTGCGTCGTGGGAACCCTGACCTGGTAGTGGCTCGGGCGCGGATTGCCGAAGCGCATGGGCGGTTGACGGGAGCGGGGCGATTGGCCAACCCGGAGCTCGAGTTCGAGATGCGTCATGACCCATCGTTTGGCGATGGGGAGGTGGCGATTGAGTTGTCGCAGCGGATTCCGTTGACGCGGAGGTTGGCACTGGAGAAAGCGGTGGGTGCGGGTGACCTGGAAGTGGCGCGGGCCGAGGTAGCGGCGTTGGAGCGGGAGCTTGTGGCGGAGGCGCGCGGGTTGTTGGTCGACGTGATCATCCTGCGTGACCAGCGCGCGTTGCGTGAGGATCAGGCGAAGGTTTCGCGTAGTCTGGCGGAGTTTGTGCGGCGGGTGGCGGAGCGAGGCGAGGGCTCGGTGATTGATGCGGGGCAGGCACGGCTTGATGCGACGCAGCTTGCCAGTGAAATCCGGCAATTGGATGCGGAAGAAGTGGCGGCGCTCGGGCGACTCAAGCGCTTGTTGGGCGTGGCTGCCGAGGCGTCGCTGCGGGTGGGGGGGGCGTTGCCTGCGCTTGATGAGGTGCCCGTCACAGCCGGGGAATCGACGCATCCCGACCTGCGGGTGGCGGAGCTGGAGGCGGATGTGGCCGGGCGTGGTGTGGAGTTGGAGAAAGCCCGACGGCTCGATGACGTGGAGGTTGGTTTGATCGGCGGGGTTGAACGGATTTCAGGCGGCTCGGATGAAGCGCTGCTCGGTTTGCGCGTGAGTCTGCCTTTGCCCTGGTGGAACCGAAACGAAGGCGCGATCGAGGAAGCTGCCGCCCGTCACCAGCGTGCGCTGCATGAGGTGGATGCGCTTGAGGCCACGATCTCCGGCGAAGTAGCGACGGCCCGTGCCGAGATGCGCGAATGGAAGGCATTGGCGGATGAGATCGGTGGCACGCTTTTGCCGATGGCCGACGAACAAACCCGGCTGGCGGACGCAGCCTTCCGCAATGGCCAGGGAGATCTGCAAGCGGTGCTGCGTGCCCGCAAACAATTGATCCAACTCTCAGTGACGCGGCTCGACGCGGTGCGCCAGTTCCATCATGCGCGGGTGCGGCTGATGGCAGCGATTGGTCGCTAGGAGTGAATAGGGAATTTTTTTCAGAACTTAAGATGAAGTTATTTAATAAGATCTTTTCCGTCGCGGTTTGTGCGGCGGTGGTTGGCTTTGCACAAGGTGCGGAGGAAGCGTTGCCTCCGGGCTCGGTGATGTTGTCGGACATGGGGGCGGAGAACATCGGCCTGCAGACGGTGGAAGCGGATGAGGTGTCGTTTGAAACGACAGCGTTTGCGATCGGCCGGATCGAGGAAGTGCCGTCCAACCATGCGGTGGTGAGCAGCCGGATTGCCGGGCGCGTGATCGAGGTGCTGGCCTTGCCGGGTGACCAGGTGGAGAAGGGGCAGGTCATGTTGCAAGTGGAGAGCCGCCAGCCAGGCGATCCGCCGCCGGTGATCCCGTTGAAGGCACCGATCTCCGGGATGGTGACCCAGTCGCACACGCGTCTTGGCGAACCGATCGACCCGTCTGCGGAGGTTTTTGATGTGGTTGATTTGAGTGAAGTGTGGGCGGTGGCCCGGGTGCCCGAGCATTTGGCGGCGCAGCTGCAGGTGGGGGCACAGGCGAGGATCCGAGTTAGTGCCGTGGGCGGGACGGTGTTTGTCGGTGAGTTGTTACGTTTTGGAACGCAGGCGAACCTGGAGAGCGGAACGATTGATGCCGTGTTCCGCGTGCCGAACCCAGAGTTCAAGATGCGTCCGGGGATGCGTGCCGAGTTTTCCATTGTGCTCGATGCGCGCGACGATGTGCTGGCGGTGCCGCGCGATGCCTTGCAGGGCACGCCGACCGACCGCTTTGTGTTCATCCGTCATATCGATGCGCCGAATGTGTATGTGAAGACGCCGATTGTGGTGGGGGAGATGAACGATGAACTGGTGGAGGTGGTGAGCGGATTGTTCCTTGGAGACGAGGTGGTGACCCGCGGGTCTTATCCGCTGAGCTATGCCGGTGGCGGCGGGGTTTCGCTCAAGGAGGCACTCGATGCGGCCCACGGTCACGAGCACAACGAAGACGGCTCCGAGATGACCGCCGAGCAGAAGAAAGCCAAAGATGCGGCCAAGCAAGCGGCGGCTGGCAATGGAGGTGGGGGCAATCCGTTGCTCACCCGGTTCCTGATGATCGCCTGTGGCGTGCTCTTGGTTTTGTTGGTGGTGAGTGTGGCGACGCGCAAGCCACGTGACTAGTGCCCGGATGGGTGAAACTTTACTTTTGATAGAACGATGTTGAATCATTTGATTCGGTTCTCGCTCGGCCACCGCATGATCATTGTGGTCATCGCGTTGCTGGTGCTGGTGACGGGAACCCGGACTGCAACCAACCTTCCTGTGGAGGTGTTGCCTGACCTTACCAAGCCTACGGTGACGCTGCTCACCGAGGCTCCGGGTTACGCCCCGGAAGAGGTGGAGACGCTGGTTACGGTGCCGTTGGAAAACGAATTGATGGGCGTCAGCGGGGTGACGCGGGTGCGCTCCAAGTCGGACGCCGGGTTGTCGCTGATCTATGTCGAGTTCGACTGGGACGCGGACATTTACCAAGCGCGGCAGTTTGTTTGGGAGCGGTTGCAATTGGCCACGGAAACGTTGCCCGAAGGGGTGACTCCCTTCATGACCCCGGTGGCGTCGCTGATGGGTGAGATCATGTTGATCGGGATCAGTTGTCCGGATGGAAGCGTGAGCCCGAGCGATCTGCGGACCGAGGCGGACTGGACGGTGCGCCAGCGCTTGAAGGGGATCCCCGGAGTGGCGGAGGTGTTGTCGATGGGGGGCGGGGTGAAGCAATTGCAGATCCAGCCGGATCCCAACAAGATGCTCGCGCACGACGTGACCTTTGATGAGGTGATGACCGCGGCGGAGGCGGCGGCGAAGAACACAACCGGCGGCTTCCTGACCACGCGTGCGCAGGAGATCATGGTGCGCAACCTGGGCATGACAACCAAGCCTGCGGACATTGGGCGCACGGTGGTAAAGTACGTAAACGACCGCCCGGTGACGTTGTCGGACGTGGGTGAGGTGGCCTGGGACCTTGAGCCGATGCGCGGAGACGCGGCGATCAATGGCGTGCCCGGCGTGATCGTGAGTGTCACCAAGTCCCCTGGGTTCGACACGTTGAAAATGACCGACAAAGTGAACGCGGCGATCGAGGAGTTGCAGGATGCATTGCCCGCCGGGGTGGTGATCGAGCCGTTGTTTCAGCAGTCGGATTTCATCAACCACGCGATTGATAACCTGCTTGAGGCGTTGCGCGACGGGGCGCTGATGGTGTTGCTCGTGTTGTTTCTGTTTTTGCTGAATGTGCGCACGACGTTCATCACACTGATGGCGATTCCGCTTTCCTTCGGGGTGACGGTTTTGGTGTTCCGCTGGTTTGGGATCACTGTGAACTCGATGACGCTGGGTGGCGCTGCGGTGGCGATTGGAATGGTGGTGGACGACGCGATTGTCGATGTGGAGAATGTGTTCCGGCGGTTGCGAGAGAATGCGATGTTAGCCGAGCCGAAGCCGAAGTTGCAGGTGATTGCGTCGGCGTCCGGCGAAGTGCGGAGTTCGATTTTCTATGCGACCACGCTGATCATTCTGGTGTTCGTGCCGTTGCTTGGGTTGAGTGGCGTGGAAGGGCGGTTGTTCACGCCGATTGCGATCGCCACGATGGTGAGCATGGCGGCGTCGTTTGTCGTCTCGCTGACGGTGATTCCGGTGTTGTGCTCGTTTTTGCTCAACCCGAAACCGGGGAAAGAACACCGGGACGGCTTGGTGGTGCGCGTGCTCAAGGCTGGGTTCCGCAAGACCTGGCTGAAGCTGGCGTTGGATCATCCGGTGGTCGCCATTACCATTGCCGGGCTTTTGTTTGCTTTTGCCGCGGCGGTTTACCCGACGATGGGCAAGGACTTCCTGCCATCGTTCAAGGAAGAGACCGCGGTGGTGGCAACGACCGCAGCGCCGGGGACGTCGCTCAAGCAAACGACCGAGTTGTCGATGATTGGGGCGAAGATGCTGATGCAGATCGAGGGTGTGCGCAATGTGGGCTATCGCGTGGGGCGCGCCGAGCGGGGCGACCACGTGGTGCCGGTGTCGACGGTGGAGTTTGATATCGACTTCGAGCAGGGAGAGGACGCGCGGCCGCGGCAGGAGGTGTTGGATGAGATCCGTGAAACGATGCGGGGCATTCCCGGGACGTTCAGTGTGCTGAGCGGACCGCTGGGAGATCGGATCGGCCACATGTTAAGCGGGGTGCCGGCGAAGGTGGCGATCAAGGTGTTTGGTCCCGATTTGGATGAGATCCATCGGATTGGCGAGCAGATTCAAAAGATTGCCAAAGAGATTCCGGGGCTGGAAGAGGCGAAGCTTGAGCAACAGGCGCCGATCCCCCAGTTGCGTATCGAGCCCGACCGCGAACGGGCCGAGGCCTACGGGATCAATGTGGGCGACCTCAACGACCAGCTTTCCGTATTGGTGGGGGGCGAGAATGTGGCGGAGCTTTACGAAGGGCAACGTACCATCGATCTGGTAGTGCGCCTTCCCGAGGCGTGGCGCGAGTCGCCGGAGAAGCTTCGTACCATGCAGATCCGCACGGCAAGTGGGGCCAGTGTGCCGCTCTATCAACTGGCTGATATCCGCGAGGCGACTGGACCGAATGTGATCATGCGCGAAGACACCCAGCGCCGCTTCGTGGTGAGTATCAACCCGACCGCCCGCGATCTGACCGGGTTGATCAAGAAGCTCGAGCAACGGGTGGCTGCGGAAGTCGAGATTCCGCCCGGCTATTTCCTCAGCTACGAGGGGGAATTCATCGCTCAGCGCGATGCCGCGAACCGCATTCTGATCTCGGCGGTGGTGGTGCTGGTGGTGGTCGCGTTGCTACTTTACAGCTACTTCGGGACGCCGATTTTCGCGGTCCAAGTGCTGGCGGATATTCCTCTGGCGTTGATCGGTGGCGTGCTTTTCACTTGGCGCGAAATCGATAACATCAGCATTGCAACACTGGTGGGCTTCATTGCCGTGACTGGGATTGCCGCACGCAACAGTATCATGATGATCTCTCATTACCTCCATCTCATGCGCCATGAAGGGGAAGGGTTTACGCGGGAAATGATTGAACGCGGAACCTTGGAACGACTGGTGCCGGTGCTGATGACTGCGGTTTCCGCAGGCTTGGCGCTGGTGCCGTTGGTGATGGCGGCGGACCAGCCAGGGAAGGAGATCCTCCACCCGGTGGCGGTGGTGATTGTGGGTGGTCTGGTGACCTCGACGGTTCTAGGCTTGGGGGTGACGCCTGCGGTCTTCCGCTTGATTGGAAGAAAGGCGGCGTTGCGGGCGGTTGAGACCAACGCTCCTGCGACCCAGTAATGGCCACGAGTGGCCGAACTTTGATATTAGCAATTCGTTGATAACAATTATGAAAAACAAATTGATGACAAGTTGTGCTGCAGTGGCCGTCGCGATGGCGGTCTGTGGCGGTAAAGTAATGGCTGATAGCCAAGTGTTGTGTGCTGGCGATGATCACCATGCGCACGCCGATCACGGACATGATCACGGCGACCACGGTCACGCCCATGGCGATGACCATGGAGACCATAAAGGGCACGACCACGGGCATGCGCACGTGCAGGCCGGGCCGAATGGCGGACGGATGTTGGAAAAGGTGTCGACCCCTACCGAGTTCTTCGTGACGGCCGAGCGCAAGGTGCAGATTACGTTCCTGGATGACGAGGGCAAAGTCATTGCCCCGACGACGCAGAAGGTGGTGGTGATTTGTGGTGAGCGCACCAACCCGACCCGCCTGGAGTTTGAGAAGGTGGGCGATGTGCTCGTTTCGACCGAGCCTCTGCCCGAAGGCGATGCCGTGCCGGCCATTGTGCGGGTGAAGGCGAGTCCGGATGCCAAAAATGGGACCGACCGCTTTACCGTGAAGATGGGCGAATGCGGAAAGTGCGGCAACGGTGCCTATGCATGCACCTGCTGTGAGGGGCACGATCACTGATAGGAAAAAATGCGATTAGCCACCCTCTGTGGGCCCGCTGTTGAGGTCTGGAGAGGGGGGCGGCGTGCGCGTGTTGTTGGCGCGCGAATCAACTAATCCCATTATGTTGGTAGCTGTTAAAATTCTGACGTCGGCGGTGTTGATCTACATCGTGAACGAGATTGTGGTGAAGCACAGCAAGCCGTTGGTAGGCAGTTTGATTGCCTCGTTGCCGCTGGTGTCGTTGCTGACGTTTTTCTGGATCTACTTCGACCTGCGGGCAAAACCTGACGAGGCGATTGAAAAGCTCGCCAGCCACTCGGTTGGGGTCTTTTGGTTTGTGATCCCGTCCCTGCCTGCGTTTTTGCTGATCCCGTATCTGCTGAAAAAGGGGATTGGCTTCTGGCCGTCGATGGTGGCGGGATGCGTGCTGACGGTGACTTTGTACTACGTCATGAGCCGCATCCTCGCGCGCTTCGGGATGGTGATGTGACGAGGGTTGCCGAGGTTCATTCTCGCAGCTTTCAGCGCCCGTCGATTGGTGATCGCAGGCGTTGGATCTGCGTCCTGAGGTCGGCTTTGCGCCTCTCGTGATAGAACTTGGCTGCTTGGTATTCCTTGCGCTTGTTGTTGGATGAAATGGTGGAGGCGACGGCGGCCGCCACTGCGATCAAGAGGAACAAGAAGCCGATTTCGCCGGCCATGGAAATTGCGACGATGCCGAAAATCAGCGCGAAGGGGATCATCAAGATTCCGCCTGCAGCTGACTTTTCGTCAGGGAGGTAGGGTCGGCCATTTTTTGGATGGATCATGAATTGCTCTTGCATCTGATCCCAGCGTTGATCGAGCCGGAGGATCTGGTTTTCGAGCTCTAGAATGCGCACCCGGTTGTCCGTTTCGTCCTGACGTTCTTTGATCTCGGCAACGACCTCGGAGAAGACAGCGCCCCCGCTGCGGTGGACTTTGAGCTGGGAATTGCAGTAGCTGCAGTGGGCGAAGTTTGTGTTCTCCGCGACCTTCAGTGATGCTCCGCATTGGTTGCAGAGCAGAGGGATGGTGGAAATCTCCGATCCTGGCATGGCGGGGAGATGTTAGGCATGCCGAGCCGGGGATGTCACCACAAATCAGGGGGCTGCTGGTGTGGTGGGCTGGGTCCAGCGGATGCGGTAGAACGCGCGATCGGTCGGTGGTGCGGGGTCGGTGAACGTGGCGGAGAAACGTTCGCCCGCTGGTAGAGAGCCAACTGTGGTCCAAGACGGAGACTCTAGGGATGTGCTGCGCTCGACGGTGTAGCCGGCTGCTGGATCGAGGTTGGAGAAGTTGATGGTGCCTGGTTGGCCGGCGGTTGTGGATTGTTGAGGGCCTGCGCCCAGTTCCGCGCGCCAGGCGAGGGCGTACTCGAAGCCGCGGGTTCGTCTTCGCAATGTGTAGCTGACTTCGGGAACCTCGATGAGGTAGTCGCCGGGCTCCAGATTGCGGCGGAAGATATGTTGGACGTTGTCGACCGGGCTTTGGCAGCGGTCGATTTCGGTCAGTGTGCCTTGGGTGTCGCGGGAATAGAGGATGACGTGGAGGTCGTCGCGCTCGCTGGTGCCGGTTCCTGTGTCGCGTCCGTCTTGTCGGCGGAACCAGGAAAGTGTGATGGCGAGTTCGTCTGCGTAGGAGCCTTCAGGAATGCGGATCAGGAACTGTTGTGTGGCTACCGAGTTTGGTTTGGCCCAGCCTTTGAGGGCAGCGGGTGTGGTTTCCGATGGGGGCTGTTCGCCGCCGGTCAGGACGTGGTAGCTGTTGTAGACATTGACCTGGCCCGCACCGAAGACCGTGTCGTAGGGTTTGGATTGGTCGGCGCGGTTCCACTGGGGGAGGCCGCTCTTGCTGGCGCCTGTCAGGAGGATCGCGCGGATGACGTTTGGGTCGTTGGCGTTGCTCAGCGAGCTGTTTTTGTCGACTGTTTCAAACAGTAACGCCGCGCAGCCGGCGACTTCCGGGGTGGTGTTACTCGATGTGGTCGAGGCACCGGTGAGGTCGGGCTTCATGCGGCCGGGACCAGGGTAGTCGGCGCCGGTGGTGCCGTAGCTATGATTGCCGTCTTTTTTGCCGACTGAGAGGTTGTTGTAACCGTGGGTGTTGAGGATGGGGACGGAGACGGTGCTGTTGTTGATGCCGACGCAATGGAGGGCTCCTTGATTGATAGCGGAAGCGTCCAATGCGTTGATGAGCGTGATGTTGTCAGCGGTTTCTTGGGCGGCGCCGATCCACGAGCTGTTGTGGACGCGTCCGGTGTCAACGATCGGGTTTCCGGCGGCGTTGTTTTGAGCCCACACGAGGTAGTCGTTGGCGGTGAAGAGCAAAACTTCCGTGATGCCGGGGGCAATGCCGGACGACCGGTCGAAGAAGCGGCTGGCAACACCGGCTGCATGGCTGCTGTAGGCCTGGGCTCCGGATTGCGGCAGAAATGTGATACCGAGATAGTTGTCGGCTCCGGTGCCGGCGAAGTTGTCCGGTCCGCCGGATTGAGGATAATAGCCGCCTCCGACTGGGGCTTCCGCCATTGAAACGCGTACGCCTTCGCCGGTAGGAGTAGAGGAACCGAGTTCAGATCGGAGTTGGGTGAGTCCGGATTCGTCCTCCCAGGCGCTGGCCGCGTGGGCCTGCGTGGGCAGGAGCGTCGCGATCAGGGCGAGGGACGAGGCGATGAGGCTGCTGGCGCGCATGATGGGCGGGGTTGGATCAGGGCGTGGGGAGTGGAGCGCGCAGGGTATCTCCTGAAACCGGGGTGGACTACAAGTTTTTAAACGTTGATCGGTTCGCAGATTCGAGAGACGAGTGCAACTTTGATGGGAGGCCTGAAGTCCCCGAGTTATTCGAAATAGGTGTCGTCGTGGGAATAGGGCGGCGCGCAGCAGCAGAGGAATCGCAGTGATTCTGTGGCGGTGATCTGGTGCCATGCTCCGGCGGGGATGAGAATGGCATCGCCCGGGCCGACCTCACGTTCAACTTCATCGATCTCCATGGTGCCGGTGCCTTCGAGGATGAAGTAGAACTCTTCTGAAAGCTTGTGGTAATGCCGGTCGGTGGAGGTGCCGGCGGGCACGGTGGCCTCGGCGAGGCTTTGGTTGGCCACCGGTGCGTTGGTGGAATCCAGGATGCTGCGGATGGTCGAGCCGTCTTTGGTGATGAAGGGAGACTGGTCGGCCAGGTTTTGGATATGCATGGGGGCACCCTAGAAGAGGGGGCTCGTGGCTCCAAGTGAAAGTGAGGAGGCTCCAGGCCGAGGTGTGCCGAGGACCTTCGCAGCCGGGCGAACGGGAGGAAGAGGTGCCACGCCCCTGTAAGCCGGATTTTGTCCACGCGGGCGGCGAACCGACCGCGATGGGCGACCATTTATCTATCACAGCCGCAGGGGCGGTGATCCCAACCGTGTGAAGGGCTGGGTGCGACGAGAACCCGAGAGCATCCGCGCAGCCGAAGCGTTGCGGTCCGGGCAGGTGACCCGTTTCCTCTGTTATGTCTTGCTCCGCGTGGGGTTTACCGTGCCCCGCCGGTTACCCGGACGGGCGGTGGGCTCTTACTCCACCATTTCAACCTTACCTGTGACGGGCTGGGCCCATCCATCGGCGGTATATTTTCTGCGGCACTTTCCGTCGCGTCGGTTTTGAGGCCGGCGCTCCCTTGCTTTCACAAGGCACGCTACCTTGCGGAGTCCGGACTTTCCTCACGGCGGACGACCGAAGTCTCCACCGCGCGACCGCCCGGGGCGTGGCAGCGGGAGTATAACGCGGAATCCGCGGGTGCGTGTGGATTTCTGCAACTGATTTTCAAGTTGCTTGTGATCAGCGTTTCAATTTGTGGCGGCGGGGTGGGGAATCGGCATACGAATGTCTTGACCCGTAGGTGCTGAGGCCTAGGTTACCGGAACCAAATCAACCAACCCGTTTTACCGCGGAAGCCATTCGGGCCGATAGGGCCGGCAGCGGAATCGAGGTGGAAGTTTCCCGATTCCGGACGCATCTGCATCACTGAGGTCTCGCGTTTAATCAGATTCACCCTCAGTCCTGTTTTGAACCGCAAAGTCCGCGGTCTGGTTGACCAAACCCTAATCCTTCAGATATCCAAAAACCTATGAGCATCTATCTCGATTACCTTCAGGAGATTGAAGAACGAAAAAAAGAGGGCCTGAGCCCAAAGCCGATTGATGGCGCTGAGTTGCTGTCTGCCATCATCGAGCAGATCAAGGACGTTGATAACGAGTACCGCAAGGGCTCGCTGGTATTCTTTATTTACAACACGCTGCCAGGTACCACTCCTGCGGCAGGCGTGAAGGCAAAGTTCCTCAAGGAGATCATCCTTGGGGAGTCGGTGGTTGAGGAGATCACGCCAGCATTCGCGTTTGAGCTGCTTTCGCACATGAAGGGCGGACCATCGGTGGAAGTGCTGCTCGATTTGGCATTGGGCGACGAGCCGACGATCGCCAAGCAAGCGGTGGAAGTGCTCAAGACCCAGGTCTATCTCTACGATGCGGACACCGATCGCCTTAAGGCGGCTTACGAGGCGGGCAATGCAAATGCCAAGGAGTTGCTTGAGAGCTACGCCCAGGCGGAGTTCTTCACCAAGCTTCCTGAGGTGCCGGAGAAGATCGAAGTGGTGACCTACATCGCAGGTGAGGGCGACATTTCGACCGACCTGCTTTCCCCAGGGAACCAGGCACACTCGCGTTCCGACCGCGAGCTGCACGGTAAGTGCATGATCTCGGAGAAGGCGCAGAAAGAGATTCAAGCGCTGCAGGAAGCGCATCCGGGCAAGAGCGTGATGCTTATTGCGGAAAAGGGCACCATGGGGGTGGGGTCGTCGCGCATGTCCGGCGTCAACAACGTGGCGTTGTGGACCGGTAAGCAGGCGAGCCAGTACGTTCCATTCGTGAACATTTTCCCAATCGTGGCGGGAACCAATGGCATTTCGCCAATCTTCCTCACCACTGTGAGTGTGACCGGTGGCATCGGAATCGACCTCAAGAACTGGACCAAGAAGCTCGATGCGGACGGCAAGCCAGTGCTCGACGAGAGCGGCGAGCCGGTGCTCGAGCAGGTCTATTCTGTGGCAACCGGTACTGAGCTCACCATCAATACGAAGACCAAGAAGCTCTACAATGGCGAGCAGGAGTTGACGGATATTTCGTCGGCACTGACACCGCAGAAGATGGAGTTCATCCGTGCTGGTGGGTCGTACGCGATTGTCTTCGGCAAGAAGATCCAGACCTTCGCTGCCGAGACCTTGGGGATTGAGATTCCAACCGTGTACGCGCCGTCGAAGGAGATTTCCCACGAGGGGCAGGGCCTCACCGCGGTGGAAAAGATTTTCAACAAGAACGCGGTGGGAACGACTCCTGGTCTGACCTTGCACGCGGGATCCGACGTGCGAGTCAAAGTGAACATCGTCGGTTCGCAGGACACCACCGGCTTGATGACCTCGCAGGAGCTTGAGGCGATGGCGGCAACTGTGATCTCCCCGACCGTGGATGCCGGTTACCAGTCCGGATGCCACACGGCATCGGTGTGGGACAAGAAGGCGCAGGCGAACATTCCGCGCTTGATGAAGTTCATGCACGACTTTGGTCTGATCACCGCACGTGACCCGCAGGGTGAATACCACGCGATGACCGACGTGATCCACAAAGTCCTCAACGACCTGACCGTCGATGAGTGGGCGATTATCATCGGTGGTGACTCGCACACCCGTATGTCCAAGGGTGTGGCCTTTGGTGCCGACTCCGGGACCGTGGCGCTCGCGCTGGCGACCGGTGAGGCTTCGATGCCAATCCCTGAGTCGGTGAAGGTGACCTTCAAGGGTGACTTGAAGCCGCACGTTGATTTCCGTGATGTGGTGCACTCCACCCAGGCTCAGATGCTGAAGAAGTTCGGTGAGAACGTGTTCCAAGGGCGTGTGATCGAAGTGCACATCGGTACGCTTCCGGCTGACCAGGCATTCACGTTTACCGACTGGACCGCAGAGATGAAAGCCAAGGCATCGATCTGCATCTCGCAGGACGAGACCTTGATCGAGTCGCTGGAGATCGCCAAAGGGCGTATCCAGATCATGATCGACAAGGGAATGGACAACGAGAACAAGGTGCTGCAGGGATTGATCGATCGTGCCAACAAGCGCATCGCCGAGATCCGTTCCGGTGAGAAGCCGGCGCTGACTCCGGATTCCAATGCCAAGTACCACGCTGAGTTCGAGGTGGACCTCGATATCATCGACGAGCCGATGATTGCCGACCCTGACGTGAACAACGAAGATGTGTCCAAGCGTTACACCCACGATGTGATCCGTCCGCTCTCCTACTACGGTGGCGAGAAAGTGGTAGACCTCGGGTTCGTCGGGTCGTGCATGGTCCACAAAGGAGACCTGAAGATTGTCTCGCAGATGCTTCGTAACCTCGAAGCCCAGCAGGGTGAGGTGAAGTTCCAAGCTCCATTGGTGGTGGCTGCTCCAACATATAACATCATCGATGAACTCAAGGAGGAAGGTGACTGGGATATGTTGCAGAAGTACTCCGGCTTCGAGTTCGACGACAATGCGCCTAAGAGCGAAGCGCGTACCGAGTACGAGAACATGATGTACCTCGAGCGTCCGGGCTGTAACCTTTGCATGGGTAACCAGGAGAAGGCAGCCAAGGGCGACACGGTGATGGCGACGTCGACACGTCTTTTCCAAGGCCGCGTGGTGGAAGATTCCGAGCGCAAGAAGGGGGAGTCGCTGTTGTCGTCGACACCAGTGGTCATTCTCTCGGCGATCCTTGGCCGCACGCCGACTCTTGAAGAGTACAAGGATGCGGTTCAGGGGATTGACCTGACCAAGTTCGCTCCACCTGTGGAAGATCTGATCAGCAAGTAATTGGTGGTCGGGCTTTATCTTCAGTTTGGCCGCCGCTTCGGTGACGGGGCGGCGGGCTGACGATGAGCTCTCAATTAGGCGCGACGCTGGAGATATCCGGCGTCGCGCCTTTTTTTGAGCGCCGTGCGGTGGAGGTGTGATGGAAATTTGCCGGATGCTGGGCTAGGGTGAGTTTCAAACGAACGACCTTTCCTGCCTATGTCTCGCATCCGCCCATTGAAAACGAGCAACGACCGTATCTGGATCCCGGAAGATTATTTTGCCCGGGCTGAGATCGGGGAGATCTTTCCGGATGCGGACGGGCGCGTGATTGAATTTGATATGGGCTGCGGGGACGGCGGCTTCCTTGTGCAGATGGCGCAACATCACCCGGAACATCGATTTCTCGGAGTTGAGCGGCTGTTGGGACGAGTGCGCAAGGTGAGCCGCAAGTTGAAGGCGGCTAATGCTCAGAACGCGCGTTTGTTGCGCCTGGAGTCCCAGTACGCGCTCGACTATTTGTTGCCGGAGTCGTCGGTGGATCGGATGCACTTCTTGTTCCCGGACCCATGGCCGAAGGAGAAGCATGCGCGCCGTCGTTTGTTCTCCGAGCCGTTTTTGATGGCGATCAAGCGAGTGCTCAAGCCGGGTGGTGAGCTTTTGTTCAAGACCGACCACGACGACTACTTCGAGCTGGCGCAAGAGGTGGTCAAAGAGTGCGGCGATAAAGTGGGCTTCGAGCGCTTGGAATGGCCTGAGGATGCGTTCTTCTACCCGATTACTGATTTTGAACAGCAGTGGCTGGATATGGGGAAGACGATCGATCGGATGCGTCTGCGCTTTGATTGAACTCCCAATGGTGGCCTGAGACGTGACCGGTGACTCTGAGTGACTGTCCGTCGATTTCAATGATCGCCGCGCCGTGATCGCGAAGGCGGATGATTGTCGCACCGGATTGCTCCAACAGTTGATTGAGTTTCCGTTGTCTGGCGTGAGGGATGGAAATTGGTGGTGATCGGAGGATGATCGCCTTTGGCTTGATGTAATGGAGTAGCGCCGAGGTAAGGGGAACGTCGTGGTTTGGCCAGCCGCCGACGACGATATCGGCGCGGAGTGTTTCTGGTGCGTGTGCCAGCACTGTGGCGCACGGCAGGAACCCGGCAGCGTCGAGAAGGAGGATGCGCCAGTTTCCACAGTGGACTCTGGTGATGAGTTGGCGGTCGTCCTGACGGGCGGCGGAAAATCCAGCCGGAGGGAATAGGATCTCGAGCGAGGTGTTGGGTGTCAGTGGAATGTGGTGGCCGCGGGCGAGGGGATGAGCGTCGGGCAGGGTGAGTTGTGCGATGGTGGATGCCTCGCTGACATATGTTGTCGAGCCGTCAGGTTTGGCAGGATGGGTCAATGCGTAGCCATTGTGGGTGACGCTGTCGTGGTGGACGATCCAGTTGGCGGGGGTGTTGTGACTGATCTGGGTGAGATGGCGTTGGATGGTGTAGCGCCACATGTCGGTGCGGCCGGAGCCGACCGCGAGCGGACGCTGGTCTGGTAGTTCTAGCAATGTGGAGCAGGCCGCATCGTCCAGATCATAGATGGTGAGGCGTGCGGTCTCGGGCGGATCGTGGGTGATCGTGAGGGAACCTCCAGGAAGCTGGGCGCATTGGGTTGCGACGCGTTCGGCCAGCCCGCCTAGCATGAGGTTCAGCGATGTGAGTCCGGCTGCGATGAAATGGAGGTGGGCGATGGATGCCAGGACGGTGGCGAGCCCGCAGCTGATGATTGCGAGGGTGAGGGGCCAGAGTAAAAGGTTGCCGACGATGGATGCCGGGGTCACGAGGTTGAAGTAGTGGATGGAGAATGGCGCTGTGGCGGCGATTGCTCCAAGGGAGGCGCAGGCATTTCCTGCCAGGAATTTACTGGTAACCGTGGTTGCCCGTTGCGTGCGGGTCAGGAGCCGTTTCGGGATGAAGGGATCGTGATCAAGCGTGGAGTCGAGCTTTTGGTAAAGCGAGCTGCCTACGATCACGAGACCAAGTAGGGCGGAGAAGCTGAATTGGAATGCGGGCTGGAAAAGCAAATAGCTGTCGTTGATCAAAAGGAGCAAGGCTGCGATGCAGATGAGGTTGGTGACTCGGACCTTGCGGTCGATGAGGAAAATTGTGATGCCGATCGTTCCCATCCATGCTGCGCGCATTGCCGACGGCGGGGAGCCTACTGCCAGTGCGTAGATGAACATGGCCGGTGGTGCCAGGATCAACGAGAGCTTGAGCGGGGCTTTGAGCAGTCGGGCCGCGGTTGTGACGAGTACCCCGAGTAGGCCGACGTGGAGGCCGCTGACGGCAAACAGGTGGAACACACCCGCGTGTCTAAAGGTGGTGAGTTGGTCTGGAGTGAGGCTGGATCGGTCGCCGAGCAGCGTCGCACGCACGACTGCCGCCGCTGGTGATTGTGGGTTGCCGTGTAAGACGAGATCCTTGGTGTGGTCTCTCCAGCTTGGGGGCTTGGGTGTTGTGGGATGCAGGTTGCGGAGGTGGTGTGGAACAAGGAGTTCTGCGCGGATGCCGCGGGATCGCAGGAAGGTGCGGTGGTCGAACTCGCCGGGGTTGCGCGCAGCGGCGGGGCTCGTGAGTGTTCCCTCCAAGGTGATCGGTGATCCGTTGGCGGGGAAAGGAGACGTGCTTGTTGTGATCAGTCGCAGCGGGGCGTTGATCGGGGCGGTGGATTCGATTTCCGAAACATCGATAACCGCCTCCGAGCGCCAGGAGTAGGTTTTACTGGAGGCGATGGTTCCGTGAATCGTCACGTGGTGCGGGTGTGCCGGCGCCTCACCGTGGACGTGGATGCGGTGGCTGTGCCAAAGGTGGGCGGCAACAACCATCAGTGCGGCGAGAGCGACGCGATGGGTGACCTTCCTCGGGCGCCGTGCGTTTCTGATTGATGGTAAATAGCAAGCTGCCAGCACTGCGAGGGTGGCCAATACAACGCCTACGGTAGGTGTGTTTGTTTGGCTGGCCGTGATGCCTGCTACTGCCGCCAGAGTGGGCAGCAAAAAAGGAGCGCGATCCGACTGCGTGGTGAGTTGGCGTCGCGCTCCGTGGGTGATAGCGGATCTAATGGATTGGATCCGTGTTAGAGAGGTGTGGGGAATGACCTGTGTTCAGTTGGCCGGAGGGTGACGGGGTTGTCGTCAGATGCGGTCGTTCCGGTGGACGAAATGGAGGGCTTCGCGAGTGCGATGTGCTGGTTAGCTGGCGAGTTCGCGCAGCATGTGGCTGGCATTTGCGCTGTTGCGGGTCTCTGGGAACTTATCGATGATGGACTGGAGGGTGTCTGCGGCGAGCATGCGGTTATCGAGTTCGTCTTTGGCGATCTCCACAATGCGGAAGCGGAAGTAGGCTTCGTCGTCCATTTCCCATTCATGAGCGGCGAGAGCTGACTGGCAGGTGGCGAGTGCTCCGGAGGGATCATTGAGCTTTTCACGCTGCAGTCTGATCGCTTCCACCCATGGGGTCCTGTCGGTTGGGTCGTGGTCGGCGAGCTTGATGAATTCTTGGACCGCGGCCTTGTAATCTCCCTGCGCGACCTTGGCTCGGGCGGCGGAACCTGGGTCGGGCTCGGCTTTTTCGGGAGCGTTGTAGAACATATCGCTCACTTTTTCGCCGATTGCCGGGGCTAGCAAAAGTGCCCCGATGATCCCCATGATAGCGCCACCGGCGATGAAAATGAGCACGCTGTAGGCATCGTTGTCCTGGTTGGTTGCAAGTGAGTAGGTGCCAAGTCCTACCAGCGCGAAGAGCGTCAGTTTGATCAAGAGGGAGGAGTTCATGAGGGTGGGGGTAATGGGTTGATCCTCAGAATCTAGTGTGCGCCTCAGGAGTCGTTTGGGTGGTGGTTTAATGCACGTTCTTGATGCTGGGATGGCAAGGAAGGTAACAAAGTGGGTGCAGGTGTGGCAATCATTCCTTGAGGCGGAAATTGCAGGGATTGCCGCGAGCTTGGTGGTGCATTGCGGTGGGCTGCGTGGCCGCAGAATAATCTCGGATTTTTACAAATTTCGACTTGCTTGAAGTGCGATATGGATACTATATCTAGCGTGCGCCGAAACCGAGAGGTTAACGCGGGTATAGCTTAATGGTAAAGCTCCAGCCTTCCAAGCTGATTATACGGGTTCGATTCCCGTTACCCGCTCCATTTCTGTTCCCGGGTTTGGTGTGATACCCCAAACGAATTATGAAAAACTCTCGAATTTTTCTGTTGGTGGGCGCACTAATGACCGCCCCGGTAGCGCACGCTGCAAGTGCATCTGATATCCAAGCCGCGGCTCAGGCCGACCCATCTGGCGCTGCGATGATCACGAGCGAGGCTGTGTCGAAAGAGCCGAAGAAGGCAGCAGCATTTGTTAAGGCTGCCATTGTTGGTGCGGGTCTTCAGAACAAACCAAAGTCGGTGGCGATTGTGGTGCAGGCTGCGATTGCCGCAGCGGGTGGTCAGGCCGCTGAAATCATCGCGGCTGCGTTGCAGGTCGCTCCAGGTGCTGCGGATGAGTTGAACAAATTTGTCGCCCAGGGTGGAGGCAGCCAGCAGCCTGCTAATGTTGGCGGTGGCGGCGGATCTCAGGGCGGGGGGCAAGGTGGTCCTTATATGAAGCCTAAAGGTGCTGGAACCAATGCTGTCGGTGGAGGTAACACGTTTGTGATCCCGCCTGCAACTTCGAGCACCTCGGTGGTGGTTGAAGAAGATGGTGGTGCTGGTGATGAGGGCGGCGGATCCACTGGTGGCGGCGGAAGCTCGTCCGGTGGTGGAGGACGTCCTCCTGTTGGGACCAACGGAGGTACTCGCTAAGCGTTTCCGTTAGATAATGAATTTTAGACCTGCCCGTGATTTTCGCTGGCAGGTTTTTTGTGTCCTTGGGAAGTCGGGGTGAGTGTGCGGATTTCTAAGTTTTTTCTTCCGTTGAGTCTTGATGTGGGATGCGTGGGGAGGTAGCTTTTGTTTGGCGCTCCAGCGTGGGCGCATGGCTAAACAAACAAGACATAGCATATGAAAACACTAGTATTTGCGGCGCTCGGCGCAGTGGCCGCGGCATCCGTGGCGCAGGCTGCGGTGACTCAGAATAACGAGGCGAACGATCAGATCTGGACTCAGCCTGGTTTCTCGGCTGGCGGAACCGAGCTCTATGACCAGCGCTCGCTCACCATTACCGGCAGTCAGGGTTTGACCATTGATTCGGTGCGAGTGCTTTTGGACACCTCGGGTACCTTCGATGATAGTTTGGCGATCGATATTGACGCGGACGGTACGATCGATTTCGTCGCTTCTCAGTCAGACGCTTACGCGACTACTGGCGTAAATAACTATTCGCCATGGGTCGGGGCATCTCCATACACGTTGGATATGACCATTACATCCACCGGCACCACCATTAAAGCGTTTTGGGGCGGGGTTGAGATCAATGTTGGTGCTGTGAATGGCTTCAACAATGCATCCTCGTTCACCTTGCTCGACTGGGGGTTGATCGGAGCGGGCTCGAATGAGATTCCTACCGACAATTTCACCTCGACGTCCATGCGTCTTGGTAGCGTGAACGAGAGCGGTCCATCTGGGAACAACATGAGCTTCAATATTGATGCAGTTGTGATCAAGGATACCTCCGGTGGTACTACCGTGTATGATCCAGATGGTGATGGCGTCCCAGCGCAGGCTGTTCCTGAGCCTGGTTCCTCGTTGTTAGTGGGTATTTCCGGTGCGATGGCATTGTTGCGTCGTCGCCGTGCCTAGGCTTCTTCTTGAAGAACCCTGTTTTTGTTTGGCCGCTGTGTCGCGCGAGCGACGCAGCGGCTTTCTTTGGTCTTCAGGGGAAGTAACGGCGCGCTTTGACTTTTTTTGCTTGTCATTGGTCAGTGAATCGCCCAAAACCGCCAATCATTTACCCTCTCTACCGAGAAACACGATATGAAGAAGAACACACTAGTTATTCCGTCCCTTGTGGCACTTGCTGCGACCGCGTCGTCGGCATCGGCTCAAGGTTTGCTTGACGTTTCGCCAACCTCCGGTGAGACCGGATCGCTTCCATTGACTTTCACTGCAGGTGTTGAAACCGGCTGGGACAGCAACGTGAACAACAGCAGCAACAACGAGGTGGACTCGTTGTTCACCGCCGGCAACCTCGGCATGGAGTACTCGAGTGTTACCGAGCGCACCAGTGTTGCGTTGGGTGTGAAGGGTGGCGTGTTCTACTACTTCGACCAGGCTCCTGGTATTGACGACACGCTTTACAATGCTCGTGTGAACTTTGCGTTCAGCCACGCTGTTTCGGATCGCTTGCGTATCTCGAACCGTTCGTACTACTCGTACGAGTTTGAGCCGGACTACGTCATTGGTGAGTCGCTTTCGCGCCGCGCCGACCAGTACAACTACGGTTACACCTCGTTCAATGTGGGCTACTCGCTGACCGAGCGTGTGTACTCGAGCACCGACCTTACCGTCAGCGGAATCACCTACGATCAGTCATTGGTTTCGTTTTCCGAGGATCGTCTGACCTACGGTGTGGGTGAAAGCCTGCGTTATGCGGTGGACGAGAACTTCGGTCTCGACGCGACTTACCGTTGGAGCCTCACCGACTACGACAACGGTGCGGAGACCCAGTCGCACTACGCGCTGGTCGGTTTTGACTATGCGGCCGATGAGAATACAGACATCGTGGCTCGCGTGGGTGCTCAGTTCCGTCTCTCCGACGACTACGGTGACAAGACCTCGCCGTACTTCGAGGGGGCGCTTACTCACGACGTGAGCGAGGTGACCACCTTCAGCTGGCTCCACCGTTTGGGCTACGAGGAGTCCGACCTCAATGCGCTGACCACCAGCCGTTACGCTTACCGCACCAGCGCCTCGTTGAGCCGTTCGCTGACCGAGAAGCTGACTGGTAGCACTGGTCTCGTGTACTCGTACGCTGACTTTGATGGTGCGGCCTCCCGTACCGACAACTTGGTTTCCGCTCGCTTCGGTGTGAACTACGCTCTTACCCAGGCGTTCACCGTTGGTGCGAACTACTCGTTCAACATGGTGGACTCCGACGACGCGCTGCGTGACTACGACCGTCACCGCGTGAGCCTGAACCTTGGTGCTACTTTCTAAAGTGCTGAGATTCAGGATGATTGGCCGGCCATCATGGTGCGGTTGATTGCTTGATTTCAACGCCCCTCGAACCGCTTGTTCGAGGGGCGTTTTTATTTGCTTTGTGGAGGGCTGAATGGGAGTGAATTTCCCCTCCGTTTTAGTTGAGATTTTTCCTCGCGCTCGTTTGGCATCTGTCGATAATCTGCGCGACTACGACCATCCCGTGACCCTTTCCTATGGCGAACCCTCCTTACTTTAATCCCAACCGTTTTCAGCAGAATAGCCAAGAGTCCGGCCCTCAAGTCGGGGATTACTGGCAGGTGATAAGGAACCGCTATGAGGTGATTCTGCTGTCGCTGCTGCTGGTGTTGATCACCGCAGGCTTCATCACTGTAATGATGGAGGAGAAGTACGAGTCGACGGTGGTGGTTCAGTTGACGGATATCTCGCAGATGGGCGGGGATCTGACGAATACGTTGACCGAAGGTCAGAAGATGTTCGCATCGCGCAACTTCATCGCCAACCAGTTTGAGCGGATGACCTCGCAGCAGGTGTTGCAGCGTGTGGTGCGCGACGAGGATCTGGTGCAGAAGTGGGCGCTGACCGATGAGAATCAGGCGATCGCGAAACTGCGGGATTCGGTCGAGACGGAGAACCGCCGAGGAACCGACATCGTGGAGATCCGGGTGCGCGACACTGATGCGGATCTGGCGGCTCAAATAGCCAACTCGCTCTACCGTGCGTATGCCGAGGCGTTGGACGACGAGGTGAATTTGATCAACGCGCAGTCTACTGGTGACTTGGACGCGCAGTTGGACGAGCAATCAGAGAAGGTGAGCGAGGCGCGCATCAAGATGCACAATGCGATGCGTGAGCTCAAGGTGATCGATGTGGGTAAGGGCTTCTATTACTCGGATGAAGTGGTGACTCCGGAGGACCGCATCATCCAGACGGGTCAGGAGCGCTTGGCCACTCTGGAGTATGAGATTTCCGGTATGAAGTCGCAGCTCGAAGGGTTGCAGGGCTTGGAAGGTACCGATTTGATCCGTAAAGCGGCGATGCTGGGGATCGAGGATCAGACGATCCAGCGATACTATCCGATGTTCAACGACCTCCTGCTTGAGGAGCAGCAGGCCTTGGAGAGTGGCTTGGGAGCGAACCATCCGACGGTGCGTGCAATCCGTACCCAGCTTGACAGCTTGCGTGGATTGTTGATGGAAGCGGTGAGCGACGTGCGGGGGGCTCTTGAGATTCAGATCACCCAGCTGGAGAAGCGCCTTGCCGAGGCAGAGGAGAGCGAGGATGAGAAGGTGGAAGAGTACATTGCCGGTGCGTTGGACAATGCGGAGTACGAGCACTATCGCGAGGAGTACCGTACCGAGAAGGAGCTTCTCAAGGCGCTCACCATGAGCACCTACACCAAGAAGATTGAGGAGAACAAAGCGTTGCGCCCGGTGTCGGTGCTCGACAAGGCGGTAGCAGGGGACTTCCCGGTGACGCCGAACAAACCTCTTAACCTGATTTTGGGCTCGGTGCTCGGACTGGCGTTTGGTCTGGGTATTGCGTTTGCGCTGGAGTTCATGGACACCAGTGTGAAGACGATCGATGACGTTGAGCGCTATCTCAACGTGCCTGTGTTGGCAGTGATTCCGAAGGACGTGGGTGTGCTGCACCGCGAAGGGGGAATGAGCCCGGATGCGGAGGCATACCGGATCTTGCGGACCAATATTGAGTTCAACCGTCGCTCGGCGGACGCGAACTCGATCACGATGGTTTCAGGAGGCGCGGGTGAGGGCAAATCGACCACGCTGGTGAACCTGGCTTATGTGTGTGCCCAGGGCGGGTACAATACATTGATCATCGATGGTGACTTGCGCCGCCCGACTTTGCACGGGCACTTTGACACCTCGAACTCGGTGGGGCTGACCAACTATCTGACGACCAACATGCCGTTGGAAGAGGTGATCCTTCAGACGCCGATCGAGAACTTGTACTTCATGCCGAGTGGAATCCTGCCGGCGGATGCTGCTGGAATTTTGAACTCACGCCGCATGTCCGAGTTGATCCAGGATGTGAAGAGCCGCTTCGATTTGGTCTTGGTTGACTCGCCACCGATTCTTGGTGTGAGTGACGCGTCGGTGCTTTGTTCCGAGGTGGATATGACGGTGGTGGTGATCCAACACCGCAAGTTGCCGCGCAACATGCTGCAGCGGGTGAAGAAGGCTGTGGAGTCGGTTGGTGGGACCTTGCTCGGTGTGGTGCTCAACAACGTGGATGTACGCTCGGATAGTCAGTATCAGTACTACACCAGCTACTACACATACTATGCGAGTGGCGACGACCAGGCGGCGAAGCCGAAGAAGCGAGGGAAGAAGGAAGTTTCCTCGTCTGTCGGTGGTGGCGATGTTAAGCTCGGCGACGACGTGTACTAATTGGCGGGATCGATTGATCCGCTGGAACCCTTTTGATGAAATTTGATATGAAGAAGAGGACGTGGATGATGGCGGCCATCGCGATGCTGGTCACTGTGATGGGAGCATTTGCGCAGGCGCCGACGGTGCGGGTTGGTGATGCGGTGACCATCACGATCCGGGGGGTGCCCGAGACCGAGAGCGCACGGGTGAGCGGTGTTTACAAAGTGGACCAGAACGGTGAGCTCGTTGGGTTGCCTTATCTTGACGGGCATCGCATCAATGCGGCGGGGATGACGGAAGGTCAGCTCTCGCGCAAGATTGCCAACGCCTACCGGAGTGCCCAGATTTACACCAAGGCAACCATTACCGCATTGGTGGACCAGCCGAAGCAGGTGCGTACGGTGACGGTCGGTGGCAAGGTGACCAACCCTGGACCGGTGGCGTACAGTGAGGGGATGACTTTGTACGAGGCGGTGATGGCAGCCAAGGGGCCGACCCGCTTCGGCAGTATGAAGAAGGTGGTGCTGATGCGCGGAGGTGGTAAGACGGTGTTCAACCTTGAGAACGATCAAGCCAAGCAGGTCACCGTCCTTCCGGGAGATACCATTTTGATCGAGAAGAAAGGGGCTTTCGAGCTCTAATCGAACTGCCGTATTTGACTCGAATTTCTTTGTTAGTCTCCACTCCGCGCAGGGGTGGAGACTTTTTTTTATTGGTGGTTGTCGAGGGGTGCCCGCTGGGCTACAAGGTTCCCCATGGCAAATGTAAACAAAGTGATTTTGATCGGGAACGTGACGCGCGATCCTGAAGTGCGCCACACCCCGAAGGGAACCGCAGTGTGTGATTTGGGCTTGGCTGTGAACCGCGTCAGTTCATCGGACGGCGGGGATCGCCGTGAGGAGACAACTTTCGTGGACGTGACCATGTGGGGCCGCCAGGCGGAACTCGCAGGCCAGTATCTCGCCAAAGGCCGTCCGGTTTACATCGAAGGACGTTTGCAGATGGACACCTGGCAGGACAAGAACACCGGTCAGAACCGCAGCAAGCTGAAGGTGGTTGGTGAGAACATGCAGTTCATCGGCAGTCGTGGTGACTCCGCTGGTGGCGGCGGCGGCTACAGTGGTGGCGGCGGCGGAGGTGGCTACAGCAGTGGTGGCAGTGGCGGTGGTGGAAACTACGGTGGTGGCGGTGGCCGCAGTTCCGGCGGTAACTACGGAGATTCCGGCGGATCGTCCTCGATGGACGACGATGGCGACATTCCGTTTTAAGCCCAGCTGAACGATTTTTGGAATTAGCGCCTCTGGCATTCCCTCGGAAGTGTCAGAGGCGTTTTTATGTCTAGAGGTTATGATTGCGAGACAAGTGTATTACGAAGGCCGGGTGCAGGGAGTGGGGTTCCGCTTCTCGACCAAGGAGATTGCAAAAGGCTTTGATGTCGTTGGCTGGGTGATGAACCTGCCAGACGGTCGGGTGGAACTGCAAGTGGCGGGGGAGGGCGAGGAAGTCGCTGCATTCCTTGAGGAGATGACCGAGGGCGACTTGTCCGGGTTCATCCGTGGGGTGGATGTCCACGAGATTGCGGTGCCCGACGACTTGTCGGGCTTTGAGATCCGCCGCTAGAAAAAGAGAGGCACCTCGTGATGAGGTGCCTCAGCTTTGTTCAAATGGTATTAATGAAGCACGGTGAGCGTGCCCTCGGTGACGCCGAGTTGTTCGGTGGCGCCGAGGTCTTGCCACAGTGATTCACCGTTGGCGCTGCGTTCGAGCAGGGCTTGGTAGGCGGCAATGGTGTCGGCCGCTTCTACTTGGGACTCTGTCAGGAGTTCGATGCGGTAGTTGCGTAGCCCGAGGCGGTGGAACTGATTGAAGTAGCGCGCTCCGGTTTGGGCTCTGCCGTTGAAGAGTGTGTTGCGGCAACCAACGTCTGCCTGAAGTGTGTGCAGTTGGCCCACGCGGTCGCGCAATTGCACCACGTGCTTTTCACACGGGCGGCCGCAGTCTTTATAACTGGTGCCTTCGCTGAGGAAGGTGCAGAACGCGCAGTGCTCCATATGGAACATGGGCATGTGCTGGTGAAGTGTCATTTCAAACCACTCGGGCGGTGCCGATGCGATGAGCTGGGAGCTTTGATCCGCATTGAGGTCATATGACACGGTGACCCGGTCGAGCCCGGCGGACTCGATGAGAAGTTTCGCTGTCAGTTGGTTGGCGACGTTGAGTGAGAAATCGCCAACGGTATCGAGATCTGCTGTGTCGCTTTGCTTGGTGAAGTATTCGATCCCGCCGAGGTTGCGAACGAGAATGCCGTCAGGCTCCGCGCGGTGGAGGGTTTTGAAGTATCCTTGCTCGCCGCTTTTTTGGATGCGTGGTGTGGCGAGCCAGATGCGTGCGCCTGTGTTGGCGCTGCGGACTTGGGCCACGGCGTCCTTCATCCGGCGGATGTCTTCGTAGTCGACGTAGATGCGTTCGACGCCGGCTTCGAGAGCCGCATCGATCTGCCACGGGTGGCGGCAGAGCACGGAGAGTTCGCTTGGCTGGTCTGTGACCGGTGGATGAACCTCAGGGGAGAGGGCGGCGATGGCGTCGAGAGGAGTCGCTGCGGCTTTTTGCGGTGCGTCTTCCGGGGTGTGCTCTTCGAGCTTGGTGACCATCGTGCGGCGCATGCGGTTGAGGGCACTGACCGGTAATGCGAGCTCACCCTCGAGCTTGGTGTCGAGTTTGCGCAGCGTGAATGGTGTGTTGCCCAGGCGCTCGAACTGAGCGTGGAGAACGTCGTGATCGAGTGGGCGGTTGCGGGCGGCCTCCAATGGCTGATCGCTTTCCACGGACAGTCCGGTGGCGGAGTCCGTCAGTTTGAGCGGTGCTCCTGCCGTGCCGCTGACGGTCCAATCCAGTGGTGTGCGGGTGCGTTGTTGGTCTAGAACTTTGTCGTTCCAGGTTTTGCGGATGTCTTGTTCCAGTGATGGGTCACTGGTCTTCCAGATCAGTTGGCCGGGCTTGACTCGCTTCCAGACGATCTTGTTGTGCTTTTTGCCAAAGAGAATGCGGTCGCCTTCGGTTTTCCAGATGCGGCCTCCCTGTTCTTCGTTGCGATCCTCACCGGCGTCGAAAACGACGCCGTCTCCCGATTGAAGGGGGATCTCTTGCTGGCCAGGGGCGCGTTGGATGCGAACCCAACCAGGGCCCGTGGCGGCGACCGATCCGATCAGGACACCGCGCTTTTTGCCGAATTTCCCGTGGGTGAGGCGTGGGTGGTTGGTTCCCTCGAGCCAGCCGGTGGAGAGTCCACGCGAGAAGGTCATCTCGAGAGAATAACGATCGGTGGCATCAGGGCGTGGGGTGCGCGCATCGAGATGGGCGTCGATGGCCTTGCGGTAGACGCGGGTCACCGCGGCGACGTATTCTGGGCTTTTGAGTCGGCCTTCGATTTTGAAGCTGATGACTCCGGCATCGATGAGCTCAGGGATGAGATCGACGGCGGCGAGATCCTGCGGGCTGAGCAGGTAGCGGCGCTCTCCGAGGTCCAGCGGCTTGCCATCGACGACCATCTCGTAGGGGAGTCGGCAGGCCTGGGCGCATTCGCCGCGGTTGGCGCTGCGTTGTCCGAGACTTTCGGAGGTGAGGCATTGGCCTGAATAGGCAACGCAAAGCGCGCCGTGAACAAAGATCTCGAGTGGGGTGTGGCCTTGGACCTTGGTGAAGCGGCGGATCTCGTCGAGGGAGAGTTCACGGGCGAGCACCGCACGGTCCAGGTTGAGCAGGCCGGTGGCAAAATCGAGTCCCTCTGGCGAGGTGATGCTCATCTGGGTGGACGCGTGTAGTTCGACGCTTGGGGCGACCTTGCGGGCGAGATCGGCCAGTCCCAGATCCTGAATGATGGCGCCGTCCACGCCGCTGGCTTCGAGCAATGCGAGTTGTTCAGCGGCGCCTTCGAGCTCCGCTGGGAAGATCAAGGTGTTCATTGTAATGAACCCTTTGGCGCCGTGCTCGTGGAGGAACTTCATCAGTTCCGGCAGATCCTCTTCAGTGAAGTTGTCCGCCCTCAACCGTGCGTTGTGCTTGGGAAGACCAAAGAAAATGGCGTCGGCTCCGTTGGCGATGGCGGCGCGGGCGCACTCCCAGCTTCCGGCGGGAGCGAGTAGTTCGAGGTCAGAGCGGTGGATCATGGTGCGATGGATGGCGAGGTTCCGCGGGCGGATGCTGCGGCGTTGGCCAACTTACGTGCATCCCTGAAACGAAGCAACCCGCCTCCGGTTGAGCGGACGGCGGGTTGCCTCAGTAAATTAATTGGTGGGCCGTGAATGGCTTACCACTCTCCGTGGTTGGATGGCTCGTGGTCGCGGGCGTCTGCGTATTCGCAGGTAAATGCCAAGGTGCCGATTTCAGGAATGGTGTCGACGAGGGTGTAGATCCCTCCAGCTGGGCATTCGGGTTGAGTTGCGAGGAAGGCCGTCTCACCAAAAATATCGGATGGATCCAAATCATCGCCAATGTTCAAGTCCCACATGTTCTGGTAAGAGCGAACGTAAGTTTGGACGTTGCGCTGATTGAGAATGCAGGATGCGCGGTCAGTGCCTTCCTTGTAGGCCGCGGTGCCGATGAAGAGCACGCTAATCATGGTGAGAAGCGTGATGATGATGACGGTGAGCTCGATAAGAGTCATCCCCCTCCGGGAATATTTTGTAGGTGTCGGTACGTTCACTGGAATTCTTGGTTAAGTGGGCCGTGACCACCGTTGGTACCGGGGGAGGGGGAATAAATCTCGGTAGCACGTGTTTGTGAGCTTTCTATTGTAGCTCATTGAGCCACAGCTTGTCACGACGAAGGGATGATCGGGAGGGAATTTGTTGTGTCAAAGCCAGAATTGAAAAAAGTGATCAATGTTTCAAAATGAGTTGATCACTCTTCGATCACGAGACTGATCAATTTTCCTTCGTCCGGCAGTTTGGCGTCATCGGTGTGGATCGAGATGTTGCCTTTGTCATCGACGGCGAAGAGAATGATTGCGTCTTCTCCGTAACGGGCGCGGAAGTCCGAGATCTGGAATGTGTCTGTGATGGCGGACTTTTTGATCACGGCCCCTTTGGCGCAGAGCGCGTTGAGTTGGGATACCGATGGGGCGCCGGAGAACGGGTTGCGGCCGCGCAGGTGGCTTGATGCCGACACCCTCTCGGGAGAGGCGCTGTCTTGTGGGGTGAGTTGGAATACATTGCCCGATCCGTAGTGGTGGCGGAATTCCTGGACTGCCAGGGAGTTGACCTCGTCGTTCGGTGTGGCGGCGATCAGGCGGCCGATGCCCGCCAGGTCCATTTCCTCGACGATGTATTCGGAGACGATGCTGGCTCGCTGGGTGGAAATTCCAGCCATGCGTGCCGGGGCGAGCTTTTCGTAGTTGGTGTCGATGACCAGTACTTGGCAGCCTTCTTCGATGAGAGCCTTTCCAGCTTGGACGACCCAGTCATTGACTCCAGCGATGAGGATTCCTTGAGGGTTGTGCACGGCCAGTCCTGTTTTCCGGGCGATGATGCCGGCAGCGAAGCCGTAGAAAGTGACGGTTCCGATGATGACGGTGAAGATGAGTGGGACCAGGCTCTCTGCCTGTGGGGCCAGACTTTCTGGCAAAATGCCCTGTTCGGTGGCTCGGACCAAGTCGATGGCAAACAGTGACGTCACTGCGGCAGCGACGATCCCCCGCGGTGCAAGGCCTGCTAGAAATGTACGTTCCTTGCGGTTGAGGCGGGTGCCGATGGTGGAGGCAGCGACGGCGATCGGGCGGATGAGGACGATCAGAACGCCTACGAACAAGACCGCGGGTAGGCCGAGCGTCTGGAAGTCTGCGATGTCGATGCGGGCGGCCAGTACGATGAAGAGCCCTGAGATGAGAAGCACGCGCAGGTTCTCTTTGAACTCGATGACGTGTTTGACGGAGAGCTGCTTGCGGTTGGCGAGAAACACACCGAGCGCCGTGACTGTGACGAGGCCGGACTCGTGCTGGATGACATTGGAGAGCGTGAACGAAACGGCGGCGACCCCGAGGAATACCGTGCCGTGGAGGAAGTCCGGGATCAGGTGGCGGCGCAGGGCAAACTCGAGCAGTTTGCCGAAGGCGAATGCGAGACCGAGTCCGACTCCGATGGTGATGAGCAATCCGGTAACGGCTTCGTGGATGGCTTCTGCTGCGTTGGCGGCGAGTACCGCCTGGAGCACGAGCACGGCGAGCACGGCTCCAACAGGGTCGATGACGATTCCTTCCCACTTGGCGACCGAGTCGACGCGCTTGCGTGGTTTGATGTGGCGCAGCAAGGGGATGACCACCGTGGGGCCGGTCACAGTGAGGATGGACCCGAGGATCAGCGCGATACGAATATCGAAGTCGAGAATGAAGTAGGCGGCGATGGTGGCGAGGAACCAGGTGACGAGAACGCCGATGGTGCATAGGTTGACCACCGATCTGCCGGCTTCCTTGAATTCTTTGAGTCGCAGCGAGAGACCGCCCTCGAAAAGGATGATTCCGACCGCCAGCGAGACTGATGGGAACAGCAGCTCATTTGGGATGAAGTCGTCCGGGGAGAAGATGCGTCCCGCGCCGATGCCAAATGCGAGCAAAAGCAGGATCGATGGCAGTTCGAGTCTCCAGGCAAGCCATTGGGCGATGACTCCGAGCGCGAGGATGGCGGCGAGGAAGACGGCTGGGTTTTGGGCGAGCTGCGTGAGTTCGAGTGATGCGATTGGCATGAATCGGAAGGATGGGATCGATGGTGGGTGGCCCGGCGGGCGGCGGATGTATCATCCCAGCGGCGGCGATTGAGCGCGAGTTCTAAATTTGTTGCGCGGATTCGGTGGGGATGGGTTCACCGCATCGGTGCGAATCGTTGAGAAGGTGGTAGATTTGGCTGGAGTGCGTCTGATTCCGCGCTATGTGATCAGACTCGAATTTTTGATCTTTATGGAAGCTGCAAGCCGCCACGTCGCCGCCATCGCCGGTGAACTGAATATTCCGGACCGCCAGGTGAGCGCGGTCGTCGCGCTCCTCGCCGAAGGAGCAACCGTTCCATTCATCGCTCGTTACCGCAAGGAAGTGACAGGCAGCTTGGATGAAGTGCAGATCACCGCAGTGCGTGACAAGTTGCAGTTGGCTGTGGAACTCGATGCCCGCCGTGAAGCGATCCTCAAGTCGCTCGACGAGCGCAAGCTTCTCACCGACGAACTGAAGAAGCAGGTGGCGGAGGCTCCGACCATGGCTCGATTGGAGGACGTGTTCGCTCCATACCGACCGAAGCGCCGCACCCGTGCGATGGCTGCGGATGAGAAGGGGCTGACCCCGCTCGCCGACTGGCTGGTGGAGAATCTGGGCAATGCATCGGCAGACCCTGAGGACGAGGCTAAAAAGTTCCTCTCCGACAAGAAGGATCTCGAAGTGCCGGACACCGCCGCGGCATTGCATGGCGCCCGCGACATCATCGCCGAGCGAGTCAGCGACAATGCCGAGCTGCGTGGTGCCGTGCGTTCGCTCTACGAAGCGGAGGCCGTGGCGTCGTCGCGCGTGCTGACCGGCAAGGAAGAGAGCGAGGAAGCAGCCAAGTTCCGCGATTACTTTGACTGGAGTGCTCCGCTTAAGTCGGTGCCATCGCATCAGATGATGGCGGTGCGCCGTGGCGAGAAGGAAGGCGTGCTCATGTTGCGCATTCAGATCGACGCCGACCAGGGGATTGCTTTGGCGCGTCGTCACTTCCTAGAGAACCCACAAGCTGCCAGCACACCGGCGCTCGAGCAGGTGGAACTGGCAATTGCTGATGGTTGCAAACGTTTGCTCTTCCCGTCGATGGAGACCGAGATGCGCCTGAATTCCAAGAAGTCCGCTGATGAAGTGGCGATTGGTGTGTTTGCCGACAACTTGCGCGAGCTCTTGATGGGCTCGCCGCTCGGTCAGAAGAAGGTGCTCGCGATTGACCCGGGATACCGCACCGGCTGCAAGGTCGTGTGCCTCGATGCCCAGGGCAAGTTGCTGCACAACGACTTGATCTTTGTGGTGGGGAACAAAACCCAGCTCGCCGATAGTGCTGCCAAGCTCCAGGCTTTGGTTGATCAGTTCCAGCCGGAAGCGATCGCCATTGGAAATGGCACCGCCAGCCGCGAGACCGAGACGTTTGTGCGCAAGCTCAAGCTGCCTAAGAGCATCACCGTGGTGGTGGTGAACGAGAGCGGGGCGTCCGTGTACTCCGCGTCGGAGGCGGCCCGTGAAGAATTCCCAGATTACGACATCACCGTGCGTGGCAGTGTTTCGATCGGGCGCCGCCTGATGGACCCGCTTGCGGAGTTGGTCAAGATCGATCCGAAGTCCATCGGTGTCGGCCAGTACCAGCATGACGTGAACCAGACCCTTTTGCGCAAGAGCCTGGACGATACCGTCGTCAGCTGCGTGAACGCCGTTGGTGTGGAAGTTAACACAGCGAGCAAGCAGTTGCTCAGCTATGTGTCGGGCTTGAACAAGACTCTGGCGGAGAACATTGTGAGCTTCCGCGACGCAAACGGAGCGTTCACATCGCGCGCCCAGCTCAAAGAGGTTTCGCGTTTTGGTGACAAAGCATTCGAACAGGCTGCCGGCTTCCTTCGTGTGCGCGGCGGTGAGCACCCGCTCGACGCGAGTGCCGTCCACCCGGAGCGCTATGCATTGGTTGAGAAAATGGCCGCGGACCTCGGGGTTGGTCTGGCTGATCTGATCGGTAACTCAGAGCTCTGCGGGCGGATCAAGCTGGCGGACTACGTTAGCGACGAAGTGGGCTTGCCGACCTTGGAAGACATCGTGGCAGAACTGGCGAAGCCGGGCCGCGACCCGCGTGCTCAGTTTGAGGCGTTCTCCTTCACCGAAGGTGTGGAGAAGATCACTGACCTGACCGTCGGGATGAAACTGCCGGGCATCGTGACCAACGTTACCGCCTTTGGTGCGTTCGTGGACATCGGTGTGCATCAGGACGGCTTGGTTCACATCAGCCAGCTTGCGGACAAGTTCGTTAGCGATCCGGCCGAGGTGGTCAAGGTTCAGCAGAAGGTTCAAGTGACCGTGATGGAAGTGGATGTGGAGCGCAAGCGCATCGGGCTTTCCATGAAGGCCAATCCGGAAGGTGACGGAGGTCAGCGCCGTGAGCGTGGCCAGCGTCGTGGAGAAGGAGGCGAACGCCGTGGTGGCGGTCAGCGTCGTGGCGGAGATCGCCGTGGCGGAGGTCAGCGCCGTGGTGGTGACCGTCGGGGCAACGCGCCACGTGGTGGTGTCGGTGGCTTGACCGGTGACTGGTTCAGCGAAGCGGTAGCCAAAGGCAAGAAGGGCAAGTAAGCCCAGCCAGTGAGCTGATAAGATTTTCGCCTGACGGGCGGCGCGTGATGCGTTGCCTGTCAGGCGATTTTTTTTTGATGGAATTGGGGCGGTATTATTGCTCCAGCACCGGCTCGTGTTTGCTTTGGACTTCCTTGGCGCCGTGTTCAATGAACTTTGTGACGATGTGGGCGTGGTTCTGGGCGACCTTTACGGCCTCAGGCGACTCGCCTGTGATGGTGACGCGGATGCCGTTTTCGAGAGGTTCGACTTCGGTGGTGAGTTGAGCGAAATAGCGCCCCATTTCGCGGTAGGCGGGATCCCATTGACGGACGCGTCCCCCGCCTTCCACCCGCTTGAGCATGTATTTGATGTGGCTCTGGAGGAGCTTGGCGACTTTCGGGTCGGTCGATGTCGTGGTGGCGGTGTAACCTTTCTCGGTGAGGGTGACCTCGCGGCTGATGGTGGTGTGATGCGCGGCGAGTTGGTGGATGGTATCGCGTTGTTCTTTGGGGAGCGGGCCACGGGTTGGGCCGGCGAGTAGAGGTGCGCAGGTGAGGGCGGTAGCCAGTAGGAAAGTGAGCGTTTTCATATTGTGAAATGAGGTGGGTTCAAATGGCAGAAACCGCGGTGGGTCCCGGGAGTTGCGGGTGATCTCAAACGACCTCGAACTTTTGCTTGTCTGATCGGCATTCGTCCTTAATGAATCAGGCTTTGTCGGTGCCTGATGCGCCGCGCTCATTCCCTGTTACTATGTCTTCCTCTAGTTCATCTGATCCTTGCCGTACTCTGTTAGTGGATGGTGATTTCGATTCACCGGCCAAGTTCAGCAAAGTGATGGCTGACGTTGGGTTTGATGTGGATCGTTGTGGCATGCCGGCGGACGGAGTGGCGGCTTTTGATCGTCACGAGTTGGTTGTGTTGATGATCAAGGAGGAGTCGGTGGCGCGCTCGGCACAGCATTTCATGACCTGGTTGCGCAACCATGAGGACACGGAGCGCGAGCCGATGGTGGTAGCCGTGGGCGCCAAGGAGGTGATCCGGCCATTTGCGAAGTTGGGGGCGCGTGTTCTTGATGCGGATTTGGATCCATCGGTGATTCGGATCCAGCTTGAGGGGATTCGGGAGGCTGTGCAGTCGTCTCGTGGCGGATCTCGGCGTGGTGGGTTTTGGTCGCGCTGGTTTTCCAAGTCGGAGGAGCCGGCTCCTCTGGCCGAGGCCGAAGAAGAGAGCGAGAAAGAAAGAGAGGTGGCTAGTCTGCGACCAAGCAAGGCTGGGAGTGCCAAGTCTGCGGCCAAACTGCCTGACCTGAAGCGGGCGTCCGAGGCTGTGGCGAAGTCTGGTGAACCGGAGCGCAAGGTTTCGAAGACGGAGGGTGCGGCCAATGAGGCGGTCAAACCCGTGGATGCCAAAGTGACGAGTCCGGCTGAGAGACCAGCGGCACCAACGGTTGCCAAACCGCTCGCCAAACCTGGGGCTCCGGTTTTTAACAAACCTCTGGTTGCGGGCGAAGATGCAGTTGCGGAGAAGTCTGCGGAGCCGGTTGCGACGAAAGGCGATGAGGGGGCGGCGAAGGCTGCTGAAAAGCCAGCCAAGGTGAACGGTGATCCATTCCTTGAGCAGTTGGCAAAAGCGGATCGCCAAATGCACCAGACGGCTGCCCCAGTGAAGCCGGAAGGTAAGGGCGTTGCTGTTGATAAGTCTGGTGCGACGGAGAAGGGTGCGACGGAAAAGAAGTCGGTGGCAGCTGATGCGAAGAACAAAGCACAGGCGCCGGCAAAGCCAGCAGGAGCGAAGTCTCCTCCGGTCATCAAGGGGAGCTCGATTATGGGTAGCCGCACCGCGGCTAAAGAGGCGAAGAAAGATGTTAATCTTTCCAAGGCCAGCGCCGCTCCGGCTAAGGGAAAGACCTCGCGTTTGGGGGAGCTTGAGATGGCTCTGGACTCTGAAATTGTCGCGCGCAAGAAGGCGGAAGATCGCGCCAAGGGACTGGAGCAGCAGTTGGAGCGCAAGACCAAGGAGCTGGTCGGTTTGGTCGATTCGCTTTCTACCGTCGCCGTTGCGGGTTCGCCAATGGCACCTCCGCCGAAGCCGGGAGACTCCGCTGAGGTCGCGAAGCATTCCAGTTATCCAATGCCGGTCGATGCGTTGTTGGAGGATGTGCTGAAATCCACCGTGGATGGTGATGGGAGCCTTGATTTGTCTGCTTTGCTCGAGCGTCAGCTTGAGCGCTACCTGAAGACTTGCCCGGAGGCTGCGCGCAGTGCGGTCGAGTTTGATCTGCCGGATGAGCCTATGCTCGTCGACGTGCGTGCGGGCTTCCCGTTGCTCGAGGTGATGAGCGAGTGCTTGGCGAATGCTGCGGAGCACGGCCTGAAGATGGGTGAGAAGGAAGGTGTCGTGCGCGTTCAGTTCACGGTCTTGCCCGATGAGGGGATCGTGGAGATTTGCGACACCGGTGAAGCGCTGCCGAAGGGGTTTGACCTGGACAAAGTGAAGCACGGTGGCTTGTCCCGCGTGAAAGCGCTGGTTGCGGGGATGGGCGGAAAGATCACGATGAGCGCCAATTCCGAGACCCGTTGCCAAATCAACCTGCCAGGCTCGACACTTCGCCGACCGAAGCGAGGATGATTGCGTCGGTTCTTGGCTGGGCGTCGTTTTTGCTCGCTCTGGGGCTGGCGCTGTGGGTTGTGTGGATCCACCGGCGCGGGCGTCAGGATCCGTGGCTGCGCGTGGTCAATTGTCCCGTCCGACGTACGCTGGCTCCTGCCACCCCTGATACGGAGTGGCGAGCGGTGGTGGGCTCTGCGCTGACCGCAGGGATGCGCGTCGATGCGATCGAATGGAGTCTTGCGCATGATCAGGGAGCTGAGGTGCGGGTGGCCGATGGTTTCGATGCTCCGGATGGTTGGCGGACGATTCGCCACGATGAGGGACAAGCGCTGCGGGTGACTATGCCCGGCGACGGCTGGGCCGATGCGCTCGAGCGAGTGGGCGGTGCCGTCGGGCTGCGGAACGATTCGCCAGTCGCGGATTGGATCGAGTGGTCGGCCGCTGCACTGCCGTCTGGCAATGATCTGATGTGGGAACGTGCGCGGCTTGTGCTGCGCGCGCCACAGGTCACCATCGAGGTGCCATTGCGAGAGGCTTGGGCCGGGCCGGTGTCCGGTCAGTGGCGAGAGCGGGTGCGTGACATGGATGCCACCGGACTATTGGTCGCGTTGGCATTGCTTGGCTCGGTCGGCTTGGTGGTGACGGGTTCGCTGGTGGCGATGGCGGCGGGTGTGATTGGTCTGGTCGCGCTCTCCGGGGCGTGCAAGTTTGTCTTCATGTCGCGTCGGTCGGACCCTACGCGTGAGCAATTTTTGCAGAACTATTAACCCGCCAGTGATCTGATGGCCGACACCGTTCCTCTTCAATTTTCCCGCCTCTCCGATGACGAGATGCGTTCCCGTGCCAGTGAGTTTTCAGACCATCTGCGTCAGCGCCGAACGGTTCGTGACTTTTCGGCGGATCCGATTCCAGACGGGGTGCTTGATGCGTGCTTGTTGGCAGCAGGCAGCGCGCCAAATGGAGCCAACTTACAACCGTGGCACTTCGCTGTGGTGCGGAGTCCGGATGTGAAGCGTCGCATCCGCGAGGCGGCCGAGGAAGAGGAGCGTGAGTTCTACGGTGGCCGTGCACCTCAGGAGTGGCTCGATACGCTGGCGCATCTCGGAACCAATGCCGAGAAACCATTTTTGGAGACGGCCCCGGCATTGATCGCGGTTTTCCAGCAAAGCAAGACCACCGATGAGCAGGGGAGGGAGAGCAAGACCTATTACCCCAAGGAGTCTGTTGGTTTGGCGACAGGCTTTCTCATAGCCGCGCTCCACCAGGCTGGACTCGCAACGCTCACTCACACGCCCAGCCCGATGAACTTTCTCAACGAAATCCTCAAGCGTCCAGCTACAGAGAAGCCGTTCTTACTCCTCGTTGTTGGCTATCCGGCGGAGAACTGCCGCGTGCCGGACATCAAGAAGAAGCCTCTCGATGAGATTCGTTCGGTGCATTGAATGAGGGGGAGGATAGCTGCGCTGATGTGCGCCCTTTTGGGAGTGCTGTGAGAATCACTGCCTTTGATTGCAGGCGGAGCCGAGGGCGAGACCTGCGGGGAGGGCAGCGAAGCGGGCGGTGTTCGTTTTGAGCGAAATGCATGGAAATGCGGAACGCTGCGTTCAACCTCAAGAGTGAGGTTGCTCCATCGAATCCCGTGAAACGATGCGAAGCGCTTGAGGGACGGCATTCCAGCCGTCTGAGCGGTGTGGTATGTTTGCATCGCCACGAGAAATACAAGAAGCCACTCAGAGTGAGCAGTGCTCGCTGCGCTCGGAGCGGAGATTGTCGACAGGAATGTCGCCCCACCTGCGAGTGCCCGTTTTAGTTCATTGAAAACTGAACACTAGCAAGCCAGCAGACTTCCTCAGGCTTCGCCAGGACAATGAATGCACTGAACGCGCGGTGGCAGCCGAACTACATTCTCATCCAGTAGGAACCGCGTGCTAATCATGCCGGGATCCGGTAGATGCACGCCCTACTGGATTGCCTGCGGCTCTGCAGAGAGGCTTCGCGATGTGAAGGGGCGCGCTGAACGCGCAGTGGCAGTCGAACAGCGTTCTCATCCAGTAGGAACCGCGTGCATAGATGCACGCCCTACTGGATTCGAACCAGTGACCTACGGATTAGAAGTCCGTTGCTCTATCCAGCTGAGCTAAGGGCGCGTCTGATGAGGCTTGCAACAAGGCTTGCAATACCGGCATGAGGTTCACCGAAAATCGGCCGATCGCAAGTCAAAAGGCGGAATCGGGGAGGATGGTAGTGGCTTGGGTGGTCAACTGGCGGTCGTTGGCCGGGGCGTAGGTCAATACTTGATGGTGGCTTCGTGATCCACGCTCGCTCCATTGGAGACTCGTGCGACATGGGTGACGCCCCAAGTCACCACGTTGCGAAGTTTTGCGCGGCTTCCTTTTGAGGTGAGCTTTACCAGCGAGGTGCCGTTTGTCGCGCGCACGTTGTGTAACTCTATTTCGAATGGTGTGCGTTGGTAGCGGCGCATTCCGTTGCCTCGCACGCCTCTGCCAAAGTCTTCTAAGACCAGGTTGCGGCCGATGAACGGTCCTTGGTGGTTCATCTGGACGACCTTGTCTTCCGCATTGCGGGCACCTCCATGTTGCCACGTCACCCGCGGGCCTTTCACTGTTACAGCATCTTCTCCTACGTCCTCGAAAACCACATTTTCGAGTGTGTTGTCGCCGTAGCAGTGGATCCCATCGGCGCCGGGGGCGGCAATGATGACATTGCTCACTGAAGCGCCGCTTGCTAGTTCGATCACCGGACGTTGGTCTTCTCTTTGGCTGCCGTCGCCAAGGTCCATCGGGATGAGCCGTATCCCTTGGAAGTCCACGTGGCGGCCGCGATTGATGAATATCGTGTCGGTGACGACGACGTCGCGGGTGGCTTCGGGGACGTGTAGTGCAGCAGGGGGAGGGGCGTCGCCAGTGTGGTTGGAGAATCCACCACCGGTCGAGCTGATGTGGGCGAGGGCGTAGACTGCAGCCGCTCCCGCGACAACGGCGAGGGCGGTCCGGCGGGCTGTAAGTTTGCTGAATTGTTTGGGCGATGGAGGCACCGTCTAAGGAGGCGGCTGAGGCTGCTGCGTCAAGTGAGAAGAGTCGCGCTCTCCATCTGATTGGCAGTCATCATCTCAGTACTTGTAGACCTCGCCCTGGTCGGATTTGGCACCGTTGGATTTGCTAACCAAGTTGCGGACGTCCCACGTGACGACGTCATCCAATTTTGCGCGGCTGCCTTTCGAGGTGATCTTGACCAACGAGCCGCCGTTCACTGCGCGGACGTGGTAGAGCTCGATCTTGAAGGGTGTGTTGCGGTGCTTTTTCGCGCCGTTGCCGCGCACAGCTCTGCCGAAGTCTTCGAAGATCAGGTTGCGTCCGATGAATGGTCCTTTGTGGTTCATTTGGACGATCTTGTCTTCGGCTTTGCGGGCGCCGCCACCGTCCCAGATGACGGGGCCGCCTTTGATGGTGAGGGCGTCTTCTCCGACGTCTTCGAAGTAGACGTTCTTGAGCAGGTTGTCGCCGACGCAGTAGATCCCATCGGCGCCGGGTTTGCCGATGATGAGGTTGCTGACCGAAGCCCCGCGCAGCAAGGCAAGCACAGGGCGCTGGCCCTCGCGTTGGCTGCCGTCGCCGAGCCCTTTGGCGATCAGTCGTGCGCCTTCGAAGTCGCGGTGTTCGCCTTTGCCAATGATGATCGGCTTGGTGACGATGATGTCGCGGGTGGGTTTGGGGATGCTCAGTTTGACCGGATGTTCGCGCTTGGTGGACATCCGTGGGCCATCGTGTTCGTCGGCGGCCTCAATGGCCAGCGATCCGGAGATCAGAGTGAGCAATGCGGCGAGACTGAGATGGCGGAGGTTGATGGATGGGATGCGCAAGATTTTGGTCTGGTCTGAATTGGTAAAGTGAAACCTTTGGAATACGCACCATAACACAGATATGGCGCGTCGCGACCAGTCACCCGCCGTCCGGCAAATCGCTGAGGATCAATCCAGCATCTCTTCAGGGGAGACTGGCGAACCAACCGAATTTGTCGTCGTGGTTGATCTTTTGGTGTCACCACGGCATGTTCCCTCCAGCGGGCGCGACGATCGGTCCGCACCCGAAAATAAACAACATCTCTCTCTTTCTTATGAACGTTCTTGTCGTCGGCGGTGCCGGCTATATCGGAAGTCACTGTGTGGTCCAGTTGGTGGAAGCCGGGCATCGTCCTGTGGTGGTGGACAACCTCGCCTTTGGTCACCGCGGAGCAGTCAAGGACGGCGTTCCATTCTACGAGGCGGATCTGGGCGATCGCGAGGCCATGGCCAAGATCCTCAAGGACGAGCAAATCGACATCGTCATGCACTTCGCCGCGTTCACCTACGTTGGTGAGTCCGTGACCGAGCCGCTCAAGTACTACCGCAACAACGTCGGTGCCACGCTGGAGCTGATCCAGGCAATGGTCGACACCGGCGTCAACAAGTTCATTTTCTCGTCCACCTGCGCGACCTTCGGTGTGGTGGAATCGCTGCCAATCGTTGAGACGCTGCCGCAAAGCCCGATCAACCCATACGGCCAGACCAAGCTCGATCTGGAAAACGCACTGCGCGCGATCACCAAGACCAGCGACTTCTCCGCTGCGATCTTCCGTTACTTCAATGCAGCCGGTGCCGCCGAGGATGGCTCGATCGGTGAAGACCACCAGCCTGAGACGCACCTCATCCCACTCTGCTTCGACGCCGCCACCGGCCGTCGCGGTGCGCTCAAGGTCTTCGGAAGCGATTACCCGACGCCGGATGGCACCTGCCTGCGCGACTACGTTCACGTCGACGACCTCTCTCGCGCGCACATCGCCGTCTTCGACAAGCTCGGCACGCCGGGCACCTGCGTCGACTACAACCTGGGAACCGGCAACCCGTCGTCGGTGCTCGAAGTGATCAACGCGGTGAAGGAAGTCACCGGCCTCGACGTGCCATACGAAATGGACGACCGCCGCGAAGGCGACCCGCCAGCGCTCTACGCCGACAGTAAAAAGGCGAATGAAGAACTCGGCTGGGTGCCGAAGTACAACGACATCACCAGCCTCGTCGCCTCCGCCTGGAAGTGGCACAAAGACCACCCAAAGGGCTACGACGACAAGTAAGCAGCATTCGGTAACGCACCACGCGCTTTAACTCACGACGCCGCACCTGGATTCTCTCCGGGTGCGGCGTTGTTTTTTCGTAGACCCAGGGCGGTGGGCGGAACCGGTGCCTGTTTCAGTTTGTCTTTTTAGACAGGATTCACATGAGCGACAGGATTTGGCGCAAGCGTCGGAGGTGCGCGTTCTTTTGGGAGTGCAGTGAGAATCACTGCTTTGGATTGCAGGCCGAGCCGGGGGCGATGCTTGCGAAGTGAGCGGTGTCCGTTTTGAGCGAAGTGGATGGAAATGCGGAGCGCTGCGCTCAACCTCAAGAGTGAGGTTGCTCCATCGACTCCCGTGAAACGATGCGAAGCGCTGGAGGGACGGCATTCCTGCCGTCTGTGCGGTGCGGCTTGTTCGCAAACGTGGGCGAGCGGAAAGGGCTCCTGAACGACGGCCACAGAGATCAAAAAAAGCCACGCAAAGGAGGCTGTGCTGAGTCTAATCCTTCTCCGCACCTGAGCGTGAGGACAGAAACCGGAATTGGCGGGGATTCTGACCACGCCAAACTTGACTAAGCCTGTCGTGTTTCGTGAGCTTTTGGCATGGCGGACGAAATGACACGACGAGAGTGGATGAAGAAGGCGGCTTGTTCGGTGGCCGGTGTGGTGGCGTTGAGCTCTTGTGGGACGCTGATTTACCCGGAACGACGCGGGCGAACTGGCGGTAGGATTGATCCTGAAGTGGTGATTATGGATGGACTGCTTTGTGTGTTGTTTGTCCTGCCCGGGGTGATTGCATTCGCGGTGGATTTTGCGACCGGAGCGATCTACACCAATGAGTATGCGGGGGTGAAGCAGCATCCCGTGCCGGGCCGTAGTGAAGAGGATTACAACCGCGTGGTTGCCGAGGCGACCGGGCGGGAAATCGCATTGAGTGATCAATCATTGCGTGTGAGTACTCTCGAGGGGGTGTTGACTGCAGAGGCTCTCGAGCAGGAAGTGCGCGGCGATGTTCTCAGGCCGCGGTTGGTCAAAGACGACGCGGGACGGATCCTGCGGTGTGAGCGAAGTAGTGTGTAGCAAGTAGGGAGTAGCGAAGGGAAGGGGCGTCGGCGTGTGCAGTGTGGCCTGCGGGTGGGGGATGCAGTTTGGCGGCGTCGCTGGCTTGGCCAAAGGTTTGTGTGCGTGGGGATCCCAGGGGGTGGTCGCCTGAGGCTCCCGTCACCCTGGGCTGGGTTGCGACTCCCTTCCAGGGAGGGTTAGAAAATCTGGGCGGGAGGTCTGGAGGCGATCTTTGGGATCTTTGCGTGACATCCTAGGGCAGTTGGAGATTTGAAATGAGACGCCAGAATGGAGTCAGCGGCTGCGCAGGGAGGCGGCTTGCCGATCCCGCGGCCGCGGGATGAATTCCAGGATTCAAATCTGCGGATCACTAAAAGCCTTTACGGGGGATGGACGAAGCTCTTGGCTCTTCCCTCTATTCCCTCACTCCGTTGCCATTGATGATGGCGCTGAGTTGTTGGGCCATGGCCTGGGTGAGGTCGGGGTGTTGGGCTGAGATGTCGGTGGTTTCGGTGAGGTCTTTGGAGAGGTCGTAGAGTCTGCCTTGGACGTATTTCATGTGACCGACGCGGAGGGCTTTGACGGCTCCGGTGTTGTCTTGTTCCACGGTGAAGGCCTGACCGACGGGGTCGCTGCCAAGTAGTGCGGCGAGCGTGCTGCGGGAGTCAACGGCCGAGCCGTCCGGGAGTGGGTGGTCGAGTAGTTCGGCGATGGATGCCATCAGATCGACCTGGCTGACCAGAGCATCGGACGTGCCCGGGGTGATCTTGGCCGGCCATTTGACGATGAATGGGACGCGGGTGCCGCCTTCCTCGATATCGTATTTTTCGCCTCGGAGCGGGCCATTGGCGTCGTGGCCTTGCTGGAAGTCATCGGCCGAGCCGTCGGTGTATCCGTCGCCATAGACGGGGCCATTGTCACTGGAGAAGATGACGATGGTGTTTTCCTCCAGGCCGGCGTCCTTGATGGCTTGAAGGATCTGGCCGGTGGTCCAATCAAACTGCACCATGGCGTCGCCGCGCCAGCCGAGGTTGGTCGCGCCTTGGAACATTTCATGTGGTGCTCGCGGGACGTGGATGTCCTGGGAGGCAAAGAAGAGGAAGAAGGGCGTCTCTCCGTCCTGGGATTTGATGTAGTCGACCGCCTTGCGGGTGAAGAGCGGGCCGAGGTCTTCGTCGCGCCAGAGGGCATCGGCACCGCCGGAGAAGAATCCGATTCTGCCGATGTTGTTGATGAAGGTGTTGCTGTGTTGGCCGTCGCTCGGATAGAGCGGGGTGGCAGAGCTGCGTGGGTGGATCGTGCTGCCGGGTTGGTTGACGGCATTGAAGTCGCGGTTGTGGACGTGGACGGGATCGTCTCCGCTGAGTGGCTTGACCGTGACCGAGCCAAGTCCGGACTGGGCGTCGTGGTGGTAATCGGCGTCGACCAGGTTGCGGTCCTGCATGAGGATGCTTGGGACGCGGTCATTGGTGGTGGGGATGACGAGGCAGTGGTCGAACCCGAGCTCGAGTGGTCCGGGTTTGATCTCGCCGTTCCATTGGATGGAGTCGTCTCCGTAGCCGAGGCCGAGGTGCCATTTTCCGATCACCGCGGTGTGGTAGCCGTTGTCCTTGAGCATGTCCGGCAGGGTGTACATGTCCTCGGGGATGGCGAGTGGGCCTGTGGGCGGGATGATGTTCACTCCGTGGCGGAATGCGAAGATTCCGGTGAGGAGCGAGAAGCGCGATGGCGAGCAAGTGGAGGCGGTGCAATGGCCGTCGGTGAAGCGGAGGCCTTCCGCGCTGAGTTTGTCGATGTGGGGGGTGGGGATTTTGCTTTGTGGGTTGTAGGCGCGGACGTCACCGTAGCCGACGTCGTCGCCGTAGATGAAGACGATGTTCGGGCGTTTCTCACGCACCGGTCCGCGGCCGGTGACCTGGACGCGGTAGAACTGGCCTCTGTTGGGGATGAAGGGTTCGGTGAATGAGAGCGGACCGTGGTAGTCGGGGGTGATGGGATCCCCGACATTGGTCCACGATGGGGCGTCGAGTGATGCGCTGTGCTGGAGTTGGTAGGTGCGGCTGGCGAGTGCGTCGAACGTGATGCGGACCGTGCCACTGGCGGCATCGATTTCGGTGCGGCTTGGGGCGATACCCTGGGTGGGCGTGGTCCAATCCGAGCCGGCGACCATTTCCGTGAAGTCGCTGAGTGTGTCGCGGTCGAAATCCCCCTGGGACTGGTAGAGTTGCTGGATGCTGACGAGGTCGAGAAGGCTGTGGTAGATGCGGACGTCGTCGAGAGCTCCGATGAATGGGCTGGTCCCGCCGCTGAGTGCGCCCAAGGTCAGAGGGAGCGTGGTGTCGCGCTGTCCAGGTTCGGCGATGGATTCGGCTTCAAGGACTCCGTTGACGAAGAGTCTGAGGGTTCCGCTCAGAGCGTGGCGTTGGGCGCAGATGAAGTGCCACTCGCCAGTGGAAAGGAACGAATTACTGAACGTGGCGTTGGTTGGGCCTGCGGTGAGTTTGATACGGGATCCGGATTGGTGGATGCCGATGCCATTGGCGGATGTGCCTGCGGCGTCGAGGATGCCCTTGATGCCGGTGCTTGAGTCGGACTTCATCCAGAAGCAGAGGGTGAAGTCATTGCCGAGCAGGTGCTCGAGCGTGGCGGACTGTGATCCGTTGAAGGCTGCTGCCTGTTGGTCGATGATGCCGTCAGTGAACCCTCCGCCTGTGGTCCAGTTGGCGTCGAAGCTAGGGGACTGGAGGTTGTAGTCGAGCAGGTCGCCGTTGAGCGGAAGGTAGGCGGCGAGGTGCTCGGGTGCGTGGGCGACGTATTGCGGTGTCGGATCCGAGGTGACGGAGAGTTGGACGTTGTCGACGCGGGCGAACTCGCTGGTGGACGAGTTGCCGCGGATGAACTGAAGCCAGACCGATTTTCCCTGGTGGGCGGAAGTCACTCCAGAAATGCCTGTAATCGTGGCGCTCTGGTAGCCGGCGCCTTCTCCGAACCCGGAGACCGTGCCGCTGGCGATCTCTGCAACGGTGCCGGTGTTGGTGTTGTCGGAGGTGGTGATGAGTCTCCAGCGGATTTCGTCGTCGGCGTCCCAACCGAACTTGGGCAGCCAGTCGAAGCTGAGGTCGAAGCGGTCTCCGGAGGCAGCGCTGTGGCCGGTGGAGCAGGCTGCGCCAAGGTTGGGGTCTCCCGGGCTTTGGCCAATGACGAGTGACCATGCGCCATTGGATGCGTTGTTTTGCAAACGTTGGGTTTCGCCGCTGCCAAACCCGGTTTGCCAGTTGGTCACCGAGGTTTGGCTGTCTCCTTGCTCGAAGCTGCCGTTGAGGGAATTCGAGTTGATCAATGGGGAGGCGGAAAGAGCCGCCGTAGAAAAGAGGGCGAACGCGAACGGTCGGAAAGTCATCAGTCGTGAGGCAGAGGCCGGGGCAAGGGGAGGGTGTGCCGGCCGACTGCGCCGGTGGGCGCAATCGGCCGGCTTGGGGTTGGGTCGGATTACTTACGGCGGCGGAGGATCAATGTGAGTCCTCCGAGTCCGAGGAGTGCCGCGGAGGTCGGTTCAGGTACGGCTGCCACAGTAGTCACTGAGAGGGAGACGTCGTCGAGGCGGGCGAAGGAGCCTTGAGCGTTGTTGGAGCCGTCCAAGTCTATGGTATTGCCGGTGAACGAGATGAAGAGAGTTCTTCCCGCAGCGTTGATGTCGGCGCCGGTGGTCATAGCGAAGGTTTCGGTTTCCCAGGTCACGTCGGTAACTTCACTGCCGCTGTTGAAGGTGAAGAGACTGGTGCGGGCGCCGTCGATCGCATCGGTGTCGGTGTAGAACAACGTCATGTCGATGCTTTCGCCGGTATCCCAGCCGAAGGCGTCGCGCCAAGCGAACGATCCGCTGAAGCGGTCTCCCAAAGCGATGGTGTAGCCTGTGTTCTGGGCCAAAGAGATGTTCGGGTTTCCGTTGATTTCGGAGCCGATGACTGCGTTTCGCCCGCCGCTGCCAGGTGAATTGAGATTGGTATTGAACTGGGTAGTTTCGCCGGCGTTGGCAGCGGTCCAAAGGGAGGTGTCGGTGAAGTCACCGCCGCGAATAGCGCCGTCGATGATGGTGGTGGCGGCTTGTGCGGATGCCGCGAGGGCGAGTGCACCTGCCGTGATGAGCATGTTTTTTTTCATGTGTTGATCTGTGTTGGATCGGGTTTTCTAGGAGCAGTCGGCGTGATTGCCGCGGTCTGGAGTGTCCAGTGCGCGGGGGCCGCTGCGGTTATGGTGTGTGGTTGAGCCGGTGCCCGGGCGTGCCGGGGCGCGGGCGCAGTTTCACACGGTGCGCAGGCTAGAAGATGCCGCGACGAGGCGTCTACTACACGACCATGTAGTCAGGGCGTCCCGGGCGGCTGACGATCCAGTGGGTGGGTCAGATCAGACCATTTCGCAGGGCCTTGCCGACGGCTCCTGCTTGTGAGTTGACATGCAACTTTTTGTAAATGTTGCGCAGGTGGTAATCCACGGTGACTGGGGCGATCCCAAGTTGGTAGGCGATTTCCTTTTTGATTTCTCCGTCGGCCAGGAGGTTGAGGATTTTGATCTCTTTTTCGCTGAGGCTTTGGTCCTCCGCTGCCGGTGGGGCTTTCTTAAAGAGCTCGAGTACCATCGATGCGATGGCACCGCTGAGCGGGGATCCGCCATCGGCGACCATGTGGATGCCGTCGACGATGTCTGAGAAGTCGTCGTTCTTGAGTAGGTAGCCGGATGCGCCGGCGCAGATTGCGCTGACGACGGTTTGGCGGTTCTCGGAGATGGTGAGGACGATGGTGCAGAGTGCGGGGTGCGAGGCGTTGACCTGGCGGATGAGCTCGATCCCATTGGCGCCCGGGAGTTGAATGTCGACCAGCATGACATCCGGGGCGGGATTGGTCGCCAGCGCTGCCAGAGCGTCTTCCGCGGTGCTGAAGCTTTGCTGGCAGGTGATGGTGGGTTCGTCGTCGAGCAGCTCGGTCAGCTCAAGGCGGAAGGCGTCGGAATCTTCTACGACCCAGACGTTGGTGGTGGCGCGTGGCGGGTGTGGGGTCATAGGTTTGGGGTCAATGGATTGGGACTTGCAGGGACACCGTGGTGCCTTGGCCTTCGGCGCTCTTCACGTCATAGGATGCCTTCAATCTGATGGCACGGTCGCGCATGTTGCGCAAGCCGTGGTGCTGGGACACCGAGCGCGGCTGGCAGTCGTTGGCTGTGGGGGTGAAGCCTGATCCGTTGTCTGAGATGGTGATGCGGAGTGATTTTGCAACCCAGGAAATCTCGACTTTGATCACCGACGCGTTTGCGTGGGAGGATGCGTTGTGGAGCGCTTCGCGGAAGAACTGCAAGATGTCGCGTTTGGTTCCGACGCTGATGGTGCGCTTCGGCAGTTGGCTGAGCGAAGGGATCTGGAGTTCCAGCGTCTCGCTGGGGATGCGTCTCTGGGCGGTGTAGGAGAGCTTCTCGACGAGTTCAGTCAGGGTGTCGGTGTCTTTGTCGGTGAGCCAGAGGACGTCGCGTAAGCTTTGATGCATGTCGTGCGCTATGTCGTGGATTCGTTCCCCTCGTTCGCGGACCCTTGGCTCGGTCGCGTGCTTCTTCACATAGGTGGAGGCGAGGCTAATGGCGGCGACTTTGCTGCCCACGTCGTCGTGAAGGTCTGAGCTGATCTGCTTCCTGAGTTTCAGGTTCTGCCGCCTTTTGCTGAGCGCGAGGATGATAATGGTCGCGATAACAGCGATCGCGACCGCCGCGGACGTTATGCCCTTGATCCATGTGATGAAGTTCTGCCAACGGGTTTCGGTCGCTTCCAGCTGGGTTTGCAGGGTGCGTAATTCGGCGTCGATCTGTTTGGCCGTTGCCAGTTGCTGTAGCCAGTCGACGAGGTCGATCACTTGTCTGCCTTGTGCGTGGCCGTCTACCAGCAGCGCACCGGCTGATTCGAGCTGGTGCCCTCCAATTGAGAGGGTCACCGGGCGCTGGTTGCTGAGCGGAGCGTCTTGCTGGCTGACCACGATCTCGCCCATAGAAAATACCGCGGTCTCTTGGTGGATAGGGAAGTGGTTGCAGTGGATGCGCACAAAGCGGCCGAACGCATGGAGGCCGGGGATGTGGACGATGTTGTTGTCCGGGTTTTCGAAGAGGGATTGCTTGAGAACCGTGCTCGTTTCTCCGCGTTGCCCGTTTGGGAGGGAGCGGGCGATGTCGATTTTGATAGAGCCGGGGAACCCGTAGCCCGGGACTGCGATGGTCTCCGGGCTCTGTGCGGGGAGTAGGTCGATCCATCCGATGTGGGTGTTCCGCCCGAGGTCGATTTCGATGATGAGCGGGGCATCGGTCACGGAGGTGTCCATCGGGAGGACGAGATCGGGCGCGCATTCTGCCAATTCGCCAAGCGGGAGACCCAGCACGCCGGATTCGTGGTTAATGTAATCCGTGCTCCAATAGGGTTTCGCCTCGAAACTGGATGATGCTTTTGCTGCGCTGATCTTGCGGACCTCATTGCTGACGATCATGTGCGCGCGGGCGAGAGCGAAGAACTCCCGATCTCCTTCCTGCTGGCCTCGGTACACTTCCATCCGTGGCTGCTGAGAAGTAAACGATGGCGAATGGAAGTACACCGGGTGCAGACCGGGGTCGGGGAAATCTTGCTGGGTCCAGTCAGCGATGATTGTTTCTTTGTTTGCGGGGCCGGTGACGATCCGGAACCTTTTTGGGAAGCCGTAGCTCTTTTCTTCGCTCAGATTGCGGTGGTCATGAGCGGGGACCAGTACGAGGTCGAGCGGGCCATTGAGGAATGGGGTTTGGAATTCCATTACCCAGCGGGGCTTGCTGGGCAGGGGCTCTTCAGTTGGCAGGTATGAGCTGTGGTAGCCAAAAGAGCTGGCAAGTTGCGGGGTACGGAGGGGCTGCATCTTGTCCAGCTCTATGCGCAGGTCTGTGATGCGTGCGTTCAGATCGCGGATGTGGCCTGGGATCTTATAGAGCGGAAGGTGGTCGGGGCTGAGGTCGCTGGCGTAGGGCCTGTGTTCCAATGGGGATCGGGGATCTCCCACGCGTGCTTCCTCTTCGGGCTGGGTGCTCCCGTGGGTAATCGAAAGGGCGTAGCAGAGGGCGGCGATGGTTCTAGCGAGTGTGCGCATCAGAGGGGCGGTGCAGGGAGAGGGTGTCCGGCTTATCAGGTCGGCGACGCGTTGTCGATCTGGGATTGCTCGGGCTGGCCTCCGTCAGGGAGGCTAGGAATGGAGCGATTGGTTCGCACCGCCATAGGTGCCGCGGTGTGTTGAACTCTGATCGCTTATTGTGATTCTGGCTGAGGGTAATGAGAGATCGCTGCAAACACTTTGGAAATGAGGGGCTTGGGCGTGCGATAAATTGCAGGAGCATACGAAATAAATCTTGCTACGTGCTTGGGGCGTACTATAGTCCCGTCCCGCTCTGTTGAGTGGGGAAGGCTCATGCTCTTGAGAAAGAGCGATGAATCAAGCAGTTACGAGAGATCGTGACTGATCAACCTATCGGGTGCGGCTCCGGAAAAGAGGCTGCAGAATGGATCGGATCGGATCGATTCGCGGTTCCGGCTGCGCACCTGAAATGAAAAAATTTCCCTTGTGGGAGAGCGAGAAAAACGAGGCTCAAGCACAAGGAAACGCAGTCAATCAAAGGAACCCGAATCCGAAATCACATGCCGACCATTAACCAACTTGTTCGAAAAGGGCGCAAAGTGCCGGTGGAGAAGTCGAAGTCTCCGGCTCTCAAGAATTGTCCTCAGCGCCGCGGTGTCTGCCTCCAGGTCATGACCCGTACCCCAAAGAAGCCGAACTCCGCACTTCGTAAAGTAGCGAAGGTGCGTTTGACCAACGGCTTTGAAGTGATCGCCTACATCGGTGGTGAAGGTCACAACTTGCAGGAGCACTCGATCGTGCTCGTGCGTGGTGGTCGTGTGAAGGACTTGCCAGGTGTGCGTTACCACATCGTGCGTGGTGCTCTTGACACCCTGGGTGTCGATAAGCGCCGTCAGGCTCGTTCGAAGTACGGTGCCAAGCGTCCTAAGGCGTAGTGCCCGTTCTCGTAAGAATTTTCATCACTTTAATCAGCTAAGAATATGGCCCGTAGAAAACGAGTTTACGAAAAGCCGGAAACCCGCGACGCACGTTACGACAGTGCATTGGTCGGGGCGATCGTCGCCAAGATCATGCTCAAGGGTAAGAAGTCGCTTGCCGAGCGCATCGTGTACGCAGCAATCGACCGTGCGAACGAGGGATCTGAGAGCGTTGATCCGCTTGAGCTCCTCAACCGTGCAATCGAAAATGCAAAGCCTCGCGTTGAGGTGAAGAGCCGTCGTGTGGGTGGTGCTACCTACCAGGTGCCACTCGAAGTGAGCCCTGAGCGTCAGCGCTCGTTGGCGATCCGCTGGATCGTTGATTCCGCTCGTAAGCGCCGCGGTACTCCAATGCACGTCGCTCTCTCCAACGAGATCAAGGACGCTGCAGCCAACCAGGGTGCGGCCGTGCGTAAGCGCGACGACGTCCACAAGATGGCGCAGGCCAACCGTGCCTTCGCTCACTTCCGTTGGTGATATCCGATTGATTGACTGACTTTGTTGGCGAGCCCGCGGTGCTGATATTCCAGCGCCGCGGGCCGACCGCCCCCAAGAGGTAACTAATTTACGACCGACTTCTTTTTCATCATGTCCGCTACTGCTACAGCATCCAAAGCATTGAGCTCGCCAAAGCGCGCGTTCCCGCTTGAGCGTACCCGTAACATCGGGATCGCTGCGCACATTGATGCCGGTAAGACAACGCTCACCGAGCGTATTTTGTTCTACACTGGAATGATCCACCGTCTCGGTGAGGTGCACGATGGTGCAGCCACCACCGACCACATGGAGCAGGAGCGTGAGCGTGGAATTACCATTACCTCCGCGGCGGTCACCTGTTCTTGGAAGCAGCTTGCCAACGAAGGAGTCGATACTCTCTTCACTGGTGTTGATCAGCGCATCAACATCATCGACACCCCGGGTCACGTTGACTTCACCGCTGAAGTGGAGCGCTCGTTGCGAGTGCTTGACGGAGCGGTTGTGGTTTTCTGTGGGGTGGCTGGTGTTCAGCCTCAGTCCGAGACTGTCTGGCGCCAGGCGAGCAAGTACAATGTGCCACGCATTGTGTTTGTGAACAAAATGGACCGCGTGGGAGCAGACTTCGCCCGAGTGGTGGAGGATGTGCGCACCAAGCTCAATGCACCTGCGGCTCCAGTGTTGATTCCGATCGGCGCTGAGGATGACCTCAAAGGGCAGATCGACGTGGTGAATCAAAAGGCGATCTTTTACTCCGACAGCGACGTGCTGGGCTCGACCTACGAGATCCGCGAGCTGGACGGTGAGTTGAAGGATCAAGCCGAACTTGCGCTGGCTGAGCTGACCGAAAAGGTCGCCGATGTCGACGAGCAGTTGGCTGAGAAGTTCCTCATGGAAGAGGTAATCAGCGCAAACGAGCTCAAGGCAGCGATCCGCCGCGCAACCATCGCCAACCAGTTCATCCCGGTTGCGGGTGGTTCGGCGTTCAAGAACAAAGGGGTTCAGGCGCTGCTCGATGCAGTGGTGGACTACCTGCCTAGCCCAATCGACATTCCGGCCGCGACCGGTCACGACGTGGATGATCTGGATAAGATTGTCCCGGTCGAGACCGACGACAACGGTGAGTTTGTGGCGTTGGCGTTCAAGCTTTGGTCCGACAAGTTCGTTGGGAAGCTGGTTTTCTTCCGTGTCTATTCGGGTTCGATCTCGAAGGGTGACGTGGTGTTTAACCCGCGTACCCGCAAGCGTGAGCGTGTGGGACGACTGATCCAGATCCAAGCAAACGAGCACAAGGATGTGGAGACCTGCTACTCCGGTGACATCGCCGCAATGGTGGGTGTGAAGAACGCCGTTACCGGTGATACCTTGACTCTCGATAAGGGTAATGTCCTGCTTGAGCCGCCTACCTTCCCTGAGCCGGTGATCTCGATGGCAATCGAGCCGAACACACAGGCTGATCAGGAGAAGTTGGCCAAGGGCTTGCAGCGCCTGTCTGAAGAAGACCCGACCTTCCTGGTGAAGACCGATGAGGAAACCGGGCAGACCATTATTTCCGGAATGGGTGAGCTCCACTTGGAGATCATCAGTGACCGACTCAAGCGTGAGTACAAGGTCGACGCACGTTCCGGTAAGCCGCAGATCGCGTACCGCGAGAGCATCGGTGCCGCCGCCAATGGCGAAGGCAAACTGGTGAAGCAGAGCGGTGGCCGCGGTCAGTACGGCCATGTGATTTTGAATGTCGCACCACGCGAGCGCGGTGCTGGCAGCACCACTGCTGACAAGACAGTGGGTGGATCGATTCCGAAGGAGTTCATGAATGCGGTTTTCGCGGGTGTGGACGACGCGCTCCGCAATGGTGTGATCGCCGGGTACCCGGTGGTCGACTGCCATGTGGATATCACCGACGGATCGTACCACGACGTGGACTCGAATGAGAACGCGTTCAAGATGGCGGCGATCTTCGCAATGCGTGACGCAATGAAGAACGCGCAGCCAAGTCTCCTCGAGCCTATGATGGATGTGGAAGTAACCACACCGGAAGAGTACCAGGGCGACATCATGGGCGATCTCAACCGCCGCCGCGGAAAGATCGGCTCCATGGACGGTCACCACAATGTGTGCGTGATCAAGGCACAGGTCCCATTGGCCGAAATGTTCGGCTATTCGACCATCGTGCGAACCCTTTCGTCGGGTCGTGCCAGCTACAGCATGACACCATCGCACTTCGAAGAGGTGCCGCAGGCGATTGTCGACGGTATCGTCGAACAACGAGGCTACTAAGAGCAGCCGAGTCCCAACCAACCAGTCTCTAATACCCCTTATAGAAACCAAGACCATTTCAACTGAATCCAGCCATGTCTAACCAAACCATCCGTATCCGTCTCCGCGCGTTTGATAACCGTGCCGTTGATCGCTCCGCCAAGGACATTGTCGAAACCGCAAAGCGCACCGGCGCCAAAGTGGCAGGACCAATTCCTCTTCCGACCCGCATCGAGAAGTTCTCCGTGAACCGTTCGGTGAACCAGAACAAGAAGTCGGCCGAGCAGTTTGAAATCCGTACCCACAAGCGTTTGCTCGACATCGTCGACCCAACCGCACACACCGTGGACGAGCTCAAGAAGCTCAACCTTCCAGCAGGTGTGGACATCACCATCAAGATCTAATTTCCGACCAGCAGGTCGTGGGATGTGCAAGGGTGCACCGCTGTACGAGCCTGCTGAACCACCAACACACACAACGATCCAGTAATATGAGCATTGGACTTTTAGGCAAGAAAATCGGCATGACCCGTGTCTTCGACAAGGAGAGCGGCAACATGATCCCTGTCACCGTCGTCGACGTCGCTGACAACCGCTACATCCAGGTCAAGACCCAGGAAACCGACGGCTACTCGGCGGTTCAGGTGGGCTACGACACCAAGAAAGAGTCGCGTGTGAACGCACCTGCTCTTGGTCACTTCAAGAAGCACGGCGCCGAGCCAGCTTACTTCGTGAGTGAGTTCCGCGTGGAGTCGGACGACCAGCTTCCAAACATCGAAGAACCTCATCCAGGTGCCGAGCTTTTCGCTGCCGACCAGTGGGTCGACGTGATCGGAACCACCAAGGGTAAAGGATTCCAGGGCGTGATGCGCCGTCACAACTTCAGCGGTCAGCCAATGTCGCACGGTCACATGATGCACCGTCGTCCGGGTGCCGTGGGTGCCGGTTCGACACCAGCACGCATTTGGAAGAATCAGGCGATGCCTGGTCATCAGGGTGTGGTGCAGCGCACCGTGCAGAACCTGAAAGTGGTGGCAGTTCGTCCGGAAGACAACGTCATCCTGATCAGCGGATCGGTTCCAGGTCACAACGGCGCGTACGTTGTGGTTCGCCCGGCCAAGAAGAAGGACGCACCAAAGGGCTAAGCCCCGCGTTGCACAAAGTATCAAACCATTATTCCCACACACTCTAGGAGGAATTAATTATGGCAGCATCAGTTTTCACCATCGAAGACGCCAAGAAAGCGTCGATCGCACTCGTCGAGGACGAGTCGAAGGGTCTTCAGGCCGTGCACGATTTGGTGGTCGCTTACCAAGCGAACCGCCGTACCGGTAGCGCCAACACCAAGACCCGTTCGGAAGTTCGCGGCAGCAACAAGAAGCCATGGCGCCAGAAGGGCACCGGCCGCGCACGTGCAGGTTCCCGCAAGTCGCCGATTTGGGTTGGCGGTGGCGTGGTCTTCGGACCTAAGCCTCGCGACTACTCCAAGCAGGTCAACAAGTCGACCCGCCGTCTCGCCCTCAGCAAAGTGCTCACCGAGCGCATCAGCGAAGGCTCCGTGTTGGTCACCGAAGGTATCGCAGTGAGCGAGCCTAAGACCAAGGCTTGGGTTGCACTCGTCAATGAGTTGGTTGGTGACGCACGCAGCGTGTTGGTCATCGCCCAGGCGTTTGACGAAACCACCTACAAGGCCGCTGGCAACGCAGCGCACATTCTCCCGATCACCGCGGATGAAGTGAACGTCGAGCAACTTCTCGGTGCCGACAAGATCCTCATCGCGACCGACGCACTTCAAACTCTAGCAGGAAGGACCGCCAAGTAATGAACGATCTCACTCAAGTTATCAAAAGCATCCGTCTCAGCGAAAAGGCAACCATCGGAACCGAGACCAACAACGAGTACACGTTCAAGGTCCATCCAGATGCCAACAAGGTTGAGATCAAGCAGGCCGTGGAGAAGCTTCTCGGAAAGAAAGTCGTCTCCGTCAACACCGCGAACTACCTCGGAAAGAAGAAGCGCGAACGCCGCGCCGACGCCGGTCGCACCGCTCACTGGAAAAAGGCGGTCGTCAAGCTGGCTGAAGGCGAGACCATCGACCTCGTCTAATTCCCGATACGCATTCGAATACATCCCGGCCAGGCGCGGCAGCGCCAGCCGGGGGAACCCTTCAACCTGACCAAGCATTATGGCACTGAAGACCTTCAAACCTGTAACTCCATCGAACCGCTACAAAGAGTGGCCGAGCTTCGACGAAGTTACCAAGACCAAGCCAGAGAAGTCACTCCTTCGCCCGAAGAAGCGCTCCGGCGGACGTAACAACACAGGCCGCATCACCTGCCGTCACATCGGTGGTGGAGCCAAGCAGAAGTATCGCCTCGTCGACTTCAAGCGCAAGCGCCAGGACGCTGCGGCTACCGTGACCGCAATCGAGTACGATCCAAACCGTACTTGCCGCATCGCACTCATCCAGTACCCAGACGGCCAGAAGAGCTACATCCTTGCTCCTGCAGGCCTGACCGTGGGCGCTACCGTGGCATCCGGTGAAAACGTCGAGCCAAAAGTTGGCAACGCGCTTCCACTTAAGAAAATCCCACTCGGTAGCTCGATCCATAATGTGGAGTTGACCCCGGGCCGTGGCGGCCAGATCGCCCGTTCCGCCGGCCAGCAGTGTGTGCTTACCAACTACGAGACCGGCTACGCTCTCGTTCGCATGCCATCCGGTGAGATCCGCAAGATCCACGAGAACTGCTACGCAACCATCGGTACCGTCGGTAACCGTGAGCACATGAACGAAGTTTCCGGTAAGGCCGGTCGCTCCCGCTGGAAGGGCATCCGCCCAACCGTTCGCGGTATGTGCATGAACCCAGTCGACCACCCGAACGGTGGTGGTGAGGGTAAGTCGAAGTCCGGTGGTGGACGTCAGCACCTCAAGAGCCCGTGGGGTCACACCAAGGGCCAGAAGACCCGCAAGCGCTACAAGACCAGCAACAAGTTCATTGTTGAAGGTCGTAAGTCGAAGAAGCGTTAATTTGAACCCCGCATTCTAGCGATCACAATCTACCGCAATGGCAAGATCACTTAAGAAAGGACCATTCGTCAGCCAGAAGCTTCTGCTCAAGGTTGACAAGCAGAACGAAGCCGGCACCAAGAAGCCGATTAAAACCTGGTCGCGTGCCTCGATGATCATCCCTGATTTCGTTGGCCACACGTTCCTCGTTCACAACGGCAACAGCTTCGTGAGCGTCTATGTTTCCGAAAACATGGTCGGTCACAAGCTCGGCGAATTCTCGCCTACCCGTAAGTTTGTCGCACACGGCGGCCTCGGTAAGAGGTAATCCGTTTCCCATCCGTCGGGGCGTTGCGCACTGCGCGCCCCGCGGGTGGCTGTACCTCGATTCCCTTCGTCACTATGTTGTTCAAGTCACCAGTCACATTGCTCGGCACTGCCGCGGCGCTCGCATTTGCGGGTGTTGGCACGCCTGGTAGTGCGGTGGCCCAGACAGCAGACAAGGTGGGACAGGTCAGCGACGAGCGCATTGCATTGAATGCCGCGCTTGAAAAAGTCGCCATTCTGGAGGCCGAACTCGATCGTCAGCGTCAGGCAAATGCCGCGCTGGCCGAGAGTTTGGCCGGAGCCAACCGGGAGTCGCGTGCGGCTCGTACACGGTTGGCAGAGATCCAGGTGGAGCTCGAAGCCCTCGGGGTGACAGCTCTTGGTGGCGACGATCGAGATGTCAGTCAGCGTCTGTTGAAGGCGTTGGCGGCTATCGAGAGCGAGCGCGTTTACCGTCAAGCATTGGAAGAACGGTTGGTCTCGCTGAGCGAGGCGATCACCACATTCCTGCCGACGGTCAGCGAATCAGATCTGGCAGCCCGCGCTTCTTTGGAAGTGGCGATGCGCAGTGCCGATTCGCTGCTCGCCGGTCGCTCAAACGGGCAATCGATGGGCGCCTCGGACGACGAACCGATCAGCCTGACAGACTCGTCTGTCATCAGTCTGAACCCCGAGCTCGGCCTGGCCGTGCTCAACGTTGGTAAGAAAAGCGGCGTTCAAATAGGAATGCCATTTGAAATTTTTCGAAATGACCGCATCTTGGGCGCCGCCCTGGTTGTCGACGCACGCGACCACATCTGTGGATTAGCGTTCGGAGGATCGGCAAACGGATTGTCCGAGGTCAAAGTAGGAGACCGGGCTCGCCCCCGGATCGGCCAATAGACAATCCACTAGGCCCCGAACCAAATCCCGCCAATCCTCCCAAAAGGAAATCCACAATTTAGTCACTTAACTTTAGCTCGTTAATCACGATGGAAGTCAAAGCTGTTTACAAATACGCACGTATCTCGCCGCTTAAGATGCGCGATGTTGCCCGTGAGATCCAGGGTCTGCCAGTCAACCAGGCTCTCGATATTCTCAATTTCACCCCGCGCAAAGCCGCGGTCCTCGTTGGTAAGACATTGCGTTCCGCAATTGCCAATGCCGAAAATAATTTCGACCTCGATGCCGACACGCTCGTGGTGAAGGAAGCACAGATCAACGAAGGTCCACGCTTCAAGCGCTTCAAGCCACGCGCTCGTGGTGGTGCCGCTCCTATCATCAAGCGCACCAGCCACATCCGTATCGTGGTCAGCGACGAAGTCGAAATTCCTGCTCCTAAGGCCAAGTCCAAAGGTGGATCGAAGCCAAAGGCAGCGAAGGCCGCCCCAACGCAGGAAACCGCAGCCGCTGAAGACAACGCGTAATTAGCGCTGAGTCCGCGACCAACCAATCAATTCACCAAGAACTCACTTTTAGTTATGGGAACCAAAGTCAATCCGATCGGATTCCGTCTTGCCGTCCAAAAGGACTGGCGGTCGAAGTGGTACGCCACCGGCGAGGAGTACACCAACAATCTTCACATGGACCTTGCCATCCGCAAATACCTCGCCAAGCAGTTGGCGTTTGCGGCTGTGGCCCGTGTCACCATCGAGCGCGCCTGGAACAGCGTCCGTGTCACTCTGCACACAGCACGTCCAGGTCTCGTGATCGGCCGCAAGGGATCCGAGATCGAGCGTATGACCGCGGATCTCCAGAAGATCGCAGGCGATCAGGCTGTTAAGATCGACATCATCGAAATCAAGCAGCCGGAAACCGACGCCCAGTTGGTTGCTGAGAACATCGCTCTCCAGCTGGAGCGCCGTGTCTCGTTCCGTCGCGCGATGAAGCGTGCCGTGCAGACCGCTATGGAATTCGGTGCCGAAGGTATCCGTGTCCGTTGCGGCGGCCGTCTTGGTGGTGCCGACATCGCCCGCGCCGAGTGGTACAAGGAAGGCAAAGTGCCTCTCCAGACACTGCGTGTGCCGATCGACTACGGTTTCGCTGAAGCAAGCACAGTTTACGGCATCATTGGTGTCAAATGCTGGATCAACAAGAAGGAAGACGCCGAGCCGCAGAACCGCGGTGGCGGACGTCGCCCAGGTGGCCCTCGTCGTGGCGGCCGTCGTGGTGACGCAGGTCGTCGTTAATCACACGATCTGAAGAACGAATAATAACTGTCTATCATTTAGGAGGAAATTGCCATGCCATTGATGCCAAAACGAGTCAAGTTCCGCAAAACCCAGCGCGGCAACCGCGGGGGTAACGCACAGCGCGGAACGGAAGTGTCCTTCGGCGACTTCGGTCTTCAGTCGTTGGGACGCGGCTGGATTGCCAGCAACCAGATTGAAGCCTGCCGTATTGCGATCAACCGTTACCTCAAGCGTAAAGGTAAGGTCTGGATCCGCATCTTCCCTCACAAGCCAGTGACCGCCCGTCCACCTGAAACCCGAATGGGTAAAGGTAAGGGTCCATTGGACCGCTGGGTTGCGGTTGTCCGCCCTGGAACGATGTTGTTCGAGGTGGCCGGCTGCTCGGAGAACCAGGCAAAGGAAGCTTTCCGTCTGGCTGCGAACAAGCTGGGTATCCGCACCCGTTTCGTGAAGCGCCACGGTTTGTAAGCCACGCTGCGAAATCATTAACCTGATGCGCGCCGTTCGGAGAATTGATCCGGCGGCGCGCTGATCGAACCCAAGAGGGAGAGAAACGATGAAACTCAAGGAACTCAAAGAACTCACCGCTGAAGAACTGCAAAAGCGCAGCCGTGAGCTGAAGGAAGAGATGCTCAACCTGCGCCTTCAGCAGGGCAGCGAGCAGCTCGAAAACACCGCCCGCATCCGTACCGTGCGCCGCGAGATCGCTCGTGTTCAGACATTGTTGAACGAGCCGAAGCCGGCCGCTGGGGAGTAATCCCAAGCCTGGTCCGTAAACCTACTGCCCGTCAGTTAACCAATTACTTGCCATCATGAGCGAAGAATCCACCACCACCACCGCAGCCGCTCGAGGCTTGCGCAAAACCCGCGTCGGCAAAGTCGTCTCGGCCAAGATGGACAAGACCATCGTTGTCGAGTTCACCGCCCGCGTTCCACACCCTAAGTTCAAGAAGATCATCAAGCAGTCGAAGAAGTTCTACGCGCATGATGAGAAGGGTGAAGCCCAGTTGGGCGACAAGGTCCGTATCGTTGAGACCCGTCCGTTGAGCAAACTCAAGCGCTGGCGTTTGGTCGAAGTGCTGAGCCACTAAACCAGAACCGGGAATGCCGGAGAGGAGAGGGCGACGCTGGATGCGCCGCTGCAGATCTCTCAGCCGACGGTCCCTTGAAAACCAATTTTAGAAGGAGAATACCACTATGCTTCAGATGGAATCACAAGTCCAGGTTGCCGACAACACCGGCGCCCGGGTTGCCAAAATGATCGGCGTGATCGGTAAGCGCACCCGCCAGGCGCGCGTCGGCGACGTCATCACCGCACACGTTCGCGAGGCGACGCCTACCGCGAGCATCAAGAAGGGCACCGTCGTTCGCGCCGTTGTCGTTCGTACCGCCTACCCAGTGCGTCGCGGTGACGGATCGACCCTCCGCTTCGACAACAACGCCATCGTTATCATCGACAAGGACGGAAACCCTAAGGGTACCCGTATCTTCGGACCAGTTGCACGTGAGCTTCGTGAGAAGAACTACATGAAGATCGTGTCGCTTGCTCCGGAGGTTCTCTAATCCGCCGCGTCACTTAACTTCAGCCATTGATTGCCACATGAGCAAGAAAGCTACCATCAAGCAGGGCAGCACCGTCGAGGTGATTGCCGGAAATAACAAAGGTGCAACCGGTACCGTTCTCCAGGTGATTGCCTCGAAGGACCGTGTGATCGTTGAAGGCGTGAACGTGCGCAAGAAGCACCAGAAGCCAAGCGCTGCCAACCAAGAGGGTGGCATCGTCGATCAGGAAGCATCGATCCACATCTCGAACGTCAAGCTTGTCTCTGACAAGTAAGACCTCCAGATCTCCGATACTTTTTGGTTTTCATTCGCCGCGCGGCAGGGAGCAACCTCCCTGCGGCGGTGGATGAAAACTTTTTGTTGTAAATCCGCGCAATGGCGCGACTTTACACGCCCCTGCCTGCCAGGCATTTGCTGAAGCAGGGAGGTACCCCCGAACCGAAGGCCCGATGATCCGCGGGCGGCCGCCATGGTGGCAGCCGTTCATAGCATCGGGAACCCCGAGTTAACATGAGCACTACGCTACCTACACTACAAAAGGAATACCGTGAGCGCGTCATCCCTGCGCTCAAGGAGAAATTCAACTACGCCAACGTCAACCAGATCCCAGTGATCGAGAAGGTTGTCATCAACTCCTGCGTCGGTAAAGAAGCCGACCGCAAGGCCGCTGTGGAAGACGTGATCGCCGAGATCGCCAAGATCACCGGTCAGCAGCCAGTCCCAACCCGCGCCAAGAAGTCGGTTTCGAACTTCCGTCTCCGTGAAGGTGACGCGATCGGCGCCAAGGTGACCCTCCGCGGTCGCACCATGTGGGAATTCCTCGAGCGTTTCATCCGCACCGCAATGCCACGTATTCGTGACTTCCGTGGTGTGAGCCCGAAGAGCTTCGACGGACGCGGCAACTACGGTATCGGGATCAACGACCAGTCGATCTTCCCTGAAATCGAACTCGACAAGATCAAGCGTCAGATCGGATTCGATATCATCATCACCACCTCTGCCAAGACCGACGACGAAGCACGTGAGCTTCTCCGTCTCGTGGGTGTGCCATTCCGTAAGTCCGGTGGCGAGCAAGCTGCATAAGCCCGGCATCACCACCAACCTGAAACATCTTAACTCTTACGAAATCTACCTATGAGCGTTTTGACTGATCCAATCGCCGACTTTTTGATCCGGCTGAAGAATGCCAGCCGCGCCGGACTCAGCGAGTTCACCGCACCATACTCGAAGATCAAAGCTGAAATCGCACGCATCCTTCAGGAAGAAGGCTACGTGTGGAAGTACGAAGTGATCAACGATGGCAAGTTCCCTGAAATCAAGGTGACTGTGAAGTTCATCGACGGAGTGCCAGCTCTCACCGACCTTAAGCGCGTGAGCAAGCCAGGTCGCCGTAACTACGTCCCTGCCGGCGAAATCCCAACCGTCCGCCGTGGCCTGGGTATTTCGATCCTCTCCACCTCGCGTGGCATCATGACCGGTGCGAAGGCACGCAAAACCAACGTCGGGGGCGAGCTCCTGGCTATCGTTTGGTAATCCACACCGCATCCGTTCCGCGGATTGCTGACGGCCCAGGCCGCAGCGTCAACCGCGGACGATGAATGAACCACTAACCAATTCATCATCATGTCACGAGTCGGAAAGAAATCCATTTTGATCCCTGAGAAGGTGAACTTCAATATCGATGCCAATGGGCACGTCACCGTTGACGGACCAAAGGGCAAGCTGGAGTACACCCTTCCTGAAGGTATCACCGCCAAAGAAGAAGACGGCCAGATCGTCGTCGAGCGTACCAGCGAAGATCGCAAGGTCCGCGCACTGCACGGCACCGCCCGCGCACTGATCAACAACCTGGTTGTTGGTGTTTCCACCGGATTCACCAAGAACCTTGAAATCCACGGTGTTGGTTTCCGTGCTGCTGTCAAAGGTAGCGCGATCGACCTCAGCCTTGGATTCAGCCACCCGGTGCTTCACCCGATCCCAGAAGGTCTTACCGTTACCGTTGCGGATAACACCAAGATCAAGGTCGAGGGCATCGACAAGCACTTGGTCGGCCAGTTCGCATCGGACGTCCGCGCGTACTATCCACCAGAGCCATACAAGGGCAAGGGTGTCCGTTACTCCGATGAGTACGTTCGCCGCAAGGCCGGTAAGAGTGTCTCCAAGTAACACTGACTGGCAAACCTACAGGTTAACATCTTCGAACTTTTATTATCATGAGTACTTTGAATCGCAGGGCAAAACGCAGCCGCGTTCACTTCCGTATCCGGAAGAAGATCTCCGGCACAGCTGCACGTCCACGTCTCGCAGTCTTCTTCTCCAACCAGCACGTGTACGCACAGCTGATCGACGACGAAGCAGGCCGCACCCTGGCAGCCGCATCGACCACCGAGAAGGACGTCGAAGCGACTGGCGCAGCCAACGTGGCAGCAGCCACCCGCATCGGCAAGCTGATCGCCGAGCGTGCCCAGAAGTCCAACATTGAAAACGTCGTCTTCGACCGTGGTGGTTTCATCTTCCACGGTAAAGTGAAGGCGCTCGCCGACGCAGCACGTGAAGGCGGCCTCAAGTTCTAACCCACACACCAACGGAAGGAATAATATTATGGCAGACGCTGAAAAAACAGAGCCAACAAAGGCAGAGGAGACAACTGCTCCAGCCGCCGAGGCAGCCACCACCGGGGGTGCTAAGGGAACCACTGACAGCCGTGATGGTCGTGGACCACGCGGACGCAACGACCGCCGCGGACCACGCGGACGCGACGACCGTCGCGGCCGTGGTAACGACGGTGACTCGGACGGCCCAGAGCTGATCGAGAAGGTCGTTTTCATCAACCGATGCGCCAAGGTCGTCAAAGGCGGCCGTCGTTTCTCGTTCTCCGCTCTCGTGGTGACCGGTGACGGCAAGGGCAAGGTTGGCTTCGGCTTCGGTAAAGCGAAGGAAGTTGCCGAGTGCATCCGCAAGGCATCCGAGTACTCGAAGAAGCGCATGAACTCCGTCCAGCTCGAAGGCCCAACACTTCCACACGAAGTATTCGGTGAGCACGGTGGCGGCAAGGTGCTTCTCCGTCCTGCATCCCCTGGTACCGGTGTGATCGCCGGTGGTTCGGTGCGTGCAGTGCTCGAGGCAGCAGGCGTCAAGGACGTCCTCGCCAAGTCCCTCGGCTCGAACAACCACGCCAACGTCGTCAAGGCGACCCTCGACGCACTCAGCCAGCTGCGCTCCCGCGAGCAGGTGATGGCGCTTCGTGGCAAAAAGACCGCTGATCAAAAGGCGATCTAATTCAACTCTGAAATCAGGAGGTTATTACGATGAAACTTCACACACTCAAACCGAACGACGGCGCCAAGCATCGCAAGAAGCGCCTTGGTAAGGGCGAAAGCTCCGGCCTTGGCAAGACCTGCGGTAAGGGCCACAAGGGTCAGAAGTCGCGCTCCGGTGCGTCGATCCGCCCAGGCTTCGAAGGTGGTCAGATGCCACTTCACCGCCGTCTTCCTAAGAAGGGCTTCAACAACGCCCAGTTCACCACCACCTACGCTCCAATCAACGTCGCGACTCTCGAGGAGCGCTTCGAAGAGGGTGCTACCGTCAACGAAGAGTCGCTCATCGCAGCGGGCCTTCTCAGCGGTCAGTACGACGGCGTCAAGGTGCTTGGCAACGGCGAAATCACCAAGAAGTTGACCGTTGAGGTCGACGCGGTGAGCGCAAGCGCCAAGGAAAAGATCGAAAAAGCTGGCGGCACCGTCGTCAGCAAGGGCAAGTAAGGTTCTCTCACCTTGTTTGTACCAATCCGACTTATGACTCGCATTAAGTGTTGAGTCATCGCGCGGTTGGGGTAAGCAATTACCCCAACCGTGTTGTCGGTTAAACTCGGGGCGTTTACGGAACCGCGGCGCCCCGGGGAAAGAGAAACCACCTGAAGGTTCCATCCCGTCGTCAGACACGACGTCTCCATCCATGATCTCGGCATTCGCGAATTCCCTGAAAATCCCCGAGCTGCGCCAGCGCATTCTCTTCACCTTGGCGATCATTGTGATCGTCCGTCTCGGGGCCGCTATTCCGCTTCCCGGAGTGAACTCCATCGGCCTCACCGAGTGGGCCCGTGCATCCGCTGCTTCCGGTGGCGAAGGCGCAGGTGCTGCCGCGGTCAACGCCATGGCGAACATCTTCTCCGGTGGCGCATTGACCAACTGCGCAATCTTCGCGCTCGGTATCATGCCGTACATTTCGGCATCGATCATGATTCAGCTGATGACCGCTGTGGTCCCTCAGTTGCAAAAGCTTTCCCGCGAAGACGGCGGGCGTCAGAAGATCACCCAGCTTACCCGTTACATCACCATCGTGCTTGCCGTGGTGCAGGGGGGCTTGTTGATCCACTCGCTGACGAACGGTACCAACCCGTTCCTCTCGAACTACGATTCCCAGACCTACGGGCCGCTGATCCTCGGTGATGCCGGCTTTGGCTACTATGCCGTGGGTCTGACCACGATCGTCGCCGGAACCATGCTGCTGATGTGGCTTGGTGAGCAGGTGACCGAGCGTGGCATCGGTAACGGTGTCTCCCTGATCATTACCGTGAACATCATCCAGGCGCTGCCGTCTGCGATCTTCATGGTGTGGGACAAATACGTGACCGCAGATGTGTCGGTGAACCCATTCTACCCAGCGATCGCCGTGTTGCTGATTGCTTTCATGGCTCTGGTGATTGCCGGTACCGTGGCGATTACCGAAGGCCAACGCCGCATCCCGATCCAGTACGCCAAGCGCGTGGTGGGCCGCAAGGTGCTCGGTGGTCAGAAGCAGTACATGCCGCTGAAGATCAACTACAGTGGTGTGATGCCGATCATTTTCGCAACCGCGATCATCTCGATCCCATCGTTCATCATCGGGTTCCTTTTCCCGGACAATGCGACCATGCAGAACTGGGCGCGTTACATGAGTGACGGTACACACCCAGCGTACTACGTGGTGGGTGGCTTGCTGATCTTCTTCTTCTCGTATTTCTGGGTGGCTGTGATGTTCCAGCCTGCTCAGATTGCCGACGACTTGAAGCGTAATGGTGGCTACATCCCGGGCGTCCGTCCTGGCCAGCCGACCGAGAAGTTCTTCGACTTCACGATGAGCCGCCTGACTTTTGCGGGTTCGATCTTCCTGACCGCGATGTTCGTCATCCCGGGTCTTGTTTCGAGCGCGTTTGGGATCAGCCCAATGGCTGCCCAGTTCTTCGGTGGCACCAGCTTGCTGATTCTTGTGGGTGTGCTCCTCGACATTCTGCGTCAGGTGGAGACCCACCTCATCCAGCGCAACTACGAAGGCTTCCTCCGTAAGGGTAAGATCCGTGGCCGCAACGCGGTTTCGGGTGGCGGAGCCGGTGGCGGCGGTGCGACTACCGCAGCTTCGGGTAACACGCTGGTCTACCTTTGGGTGGTGATCGCGGTGCTCGTGATCCTCGGTGTGGTGGCACTGATCGGAACCGGCAACGCGTTCTAGTCCGACGTCGAGACAGATAGATAAAACAAATCCGGCCGGTTGGGGTGCTCCCCAGCCGGCCGGATTTTTTATAGCTTAGAGGAGGCGGATTACTCAGGCATCATCTCCTCGGCTTTGTCGGCGGTCTCCTTCATTTTGTCGCCGAGCTTTTCGACTCCTTCCGAGATGCCTTCTTTGGCGTCTTCGGCCATTTCACCGGCTTTTTTGGCGGTATCTTCGATTGCTTCCTTGGCGTCTTCGGCTACCTCACCCGCTTTCTTGGCGGTTTCATCGATGGCCTTGTCTGCGTCGTCGACGAGCTTGCCTGCTTTCTCAGCGGCGGCTTTGCCTTTTTCCGTGACGACCTCGCCCGGGCTCTTCTTGGCTTCAGGCGGGGCGGTTTCGGCTTCCTTCGAGCACGATGCGGCGAGGGAGGCGAGTGCGACGGATGCGGCTACTGTCAATGCGATCTGGGTGGTTTTCATAACTTGTACAGTGTGTTGCTTTTAGGTGGTATTTGTCGAGTGGGGCGCGGAAAATGTTGCAGATGTGAGAACTGGGAGCTCTCAGCGGGGCTGGTTTCAGCCGAGCTTTCCGGCGAATTCGACGTACCCGGTAACCAATGATACGAGGCGGCGCTGGGTTTCGTGGTCAGTGATTTCACCGTTTTGTCCGAATGCGCTGTAAGCATCGCCTACGCTGTGCATCTTCGGATAGACTGCGACGCGGATGTTGAGCAGGATATCGCGCAGGTGATTCAGGGCGCGCATGCCGCCGAACCCACCGGGAGAGGCGCTGACCAACAACGCGGTTTTGTCGCGGTAGGCGGCCATGGATTCTTCGTCGTCGGACGAGGGCCGGCTGCACCAGTCGATTGCGTTTTTGAGCAATGGCGTGATTGAGCTGTTGTACTCGGGCGAGGCGATGATCAAGCCGTCATGAGCGAGCATCAATGCTTTGAGTTCTTTGACCTCGGGAGGTAACCCGTCGCGGGCCTCGAGATCCTGGTTGAAGAGCGGAAACTCGAGCGCGCTTTGGTCTACGACAGTGACTTCGGCTCCGGCGGTGCGGGCCATCTCGGCGACGGCTTTGAGCAGGGTGAAGTTGAGCGAGCCATCGCGGCTGCTTCCGGCAAGGGCGAGTAACTTCGGTGTCATGTTTCTGTGGTATAAATCTCAGGCGTCTGTGTCGAGTCGGATTCCGGGGCTGGGGGCGGGGATTCGGTAGGGAACGTAAATGATCTGTTTTTTCGCTTTCTATTCGAGTTGATAGGGATTCCCATGTGGAACCAATAATTTTCCCCTGTTCTGAGACCATGAACGAGACCCCAACGACCTCCCTCCAGAGTTTTGCCCCGAGTGTAGTGATTACGGCTATCGAGCCAGCCGTGGACCGCGGGCGCCATCCTGTGAAGCGCATTGTGAACGAGCTGCTCGTGGTGAGTGCGGATGTGTTCAAGGATGGCCACGACCTGATTGCGGCTTCGTTGTTGTGGCGGGTTGTGGGCGATTCGGAGTGGACCGAGGTGAAGATGGATCAACTGGAGAACGACCGGTGGTCGGGATCCGTGCGGTTCTCTGAGCCCGGGCGTTACGAGTACACCGTAGCGTCGTGGCCTGATAAGTTTTCGACCTGGGTTTCTGAGTTCGGCAAAAAGCATGACGCGGGTCAGGAGGATCTGAGTGTCGAGACGGCCGAGGGCGCGTTGTTGGTGAAGGATTCGGCGCGACGAGCGCAAGAGGCAGGTGCGGAGGAGGCTGCCAAGGAGTTGGATGGAATGGCGGAGTTGATGGCTACCTTGAAGCCTGCGCAGGTGCGCGAGTTGATGGAGTCGGATGCTGTGCGTGTGTTGATGGAGCATTGGGCGGACCGCGATCTAATGACGACCGCGGAGCCTGCCCACCCGGTGATTGTGGAGTCGGAGCGCGCTCGCTTCTCCGCGTGGTACGAGTTCTTCCCGCGTTCTGCTTTTGGCGACGCGTCACGCCACGCGCGGCTGCGTGACTGCGAGCCGTTGCTCGACCACGCCAAGAACATGGGCTTTGATGTGATCTACTTCCCGCCGATTCATCCGATTGGTGAGGCGCACCGAAAAGGGAAAAACAACAGCGTGACTGCCGAACCCGGCGATGTGGGGTCTCCGTGGGCGATTGGTGGCAAAGCCGGTGGTCACTACGCGGTGGAGCCTGCTCTGGGAACGGTCGATGACTTCGTTTGGTTGGTCGAGCGCGCCAAGGAGCGGGGCATCGAGATTGCGATGGATTTTGCCATTAACTGCTCGCCGGAGCATCCGTATGTTAAAGCGCATCCGGATTGGTTCTTCCAGCGTCCGGACGGGTCGATCAAGTACGCGGAGAACCCACCGAAGAAGTACCAGGACATTTACCCGCTGAACTTCCACTGCAGTGATTGGCGCAATTTGTGGAGTGAGATGAAGAACATCCTCGAGTTCTGGGTGAGCAAGGGGGTGCGGATTTTCCGCGTCGACAACCCACACACCAAGCCGGTGGCGTTCTGGGAGTGGGTGATCGGTGAGATCCGTAAGAACACGCCTGACATTTTGTTCCTGGCCGAGGCGTTCACGGCGCCAAAGATGATGCAGGAGTTGGGTAAGATCGGGTTCTCCCAAAGCTATACTTATTTCACTTGGCGGACCAACAAAGAGGAGCTCACGGAGTATGCTCGGGAGTTGATGCAGGGGCCGATGAAGGAGTACTACCGTGGGAACTTCTGGCCGAATACTCCGGATATCCTTGCCTACGAGCTCTGGAATGCATCGCCTGAAAAGTTCAAGATCCGCGCCACTCTCGCTGCGTTGATGTCGTCGACGTGGGGAATGTACTCCGGTTTCGAATTCTGTGAGAACGATCCATTCCCGCCGAAGGAAGAATATAACAACTCTGAGAAGTATCAGTTGGTCGATCGCGATTGGAATGCCCCGGGAATTGTCGGGCATATTGCGGATCTCAACCGAGTCCGGCGTGAGCATCCTGCGTTTGCCGAGTATTCAAACATCGAGTTTGGAAGTGCGGATAACAGTGAGTTGCTCGTCTTTGCGAAGCGCTCCAGCAACTGTGGTAACCGGGTTTTGGTGATCGTGAACATGGACGACGCAAATGCTCAGGCATCGAATGTGCACGTGCCGCTTGAGTTCCTTGGCTTGTCTGACCAGCAGCCGTATCACGTGGAGGATTTGATGACTGGCGAAGTCTACGAGTGGCAGGGGCATGTGAACTACGTGGAGTTGCGCCCGACCGAGCAGGTGGCTCATGTGTTTGTGGTGCGTCAGTGAGCCATCGTGGCTTTGCTCAACCTTTGAGACCTAGTAGATGACCACCGGCCGATCTCAGGAGCTGCCCAACCGTGTGTCGATCTGGAAAAAGATCGCCGGGGTTTGGGTGGTGTTGTTCGTGCTCGGTTTTGTGCTCGAGCGGGAGCAGGGGCGTGGGGGCGTCGTCGATGGGTGGAACGACTGGGTTTCGCGTGAGGTGGTGAATGCCAACCGCGATGTGCTCGTTCCGGAGTACTACCGCTGGGTTGACCTCGAGCGTGAGCGCGACCTGCGGATGATGGGTGAGGGTGTCGACGACTCCGCAGCGGACAAGCGGATCGTCTATTCGGGCTCAGTGCGCGATGGGGAATGGATGCCGGGTGACGAGGTCGAGCGTGTGGTCGGTGTGGAGTTTTCCGCAGACGACGCGTCGACATTCAACCAATGGCCTCCCGGACCTGTCGACTATGCCGTGGTGCTCGATCAACTCAACAGCATGCGTTGTGCGGCGATTGGTGTGGTCAGTCCGCTCCAATGGTGGGATGCGCCGGAGGTCTATTTTCATTCGTTGCGTTCGCAGATCCAGCAGGCGAAGTCGCCATTGGTTCTGTCTCTTGGGCTAACCGATGTGGCTGAAATTCCCCGCGGGGATGAGGTTGCACCTGTTGAGCGTGCTTTGGTGGAGCTGCCTTTGACGTCGGTGAGTGGAGACGGCCAGCTGATCGAGGTGGCGGGTGTGTTGGATGAAGCGGACGAGCGCTTGGGTGAGCTGCCAGGTGTGCGGTCCGGTTTTACCAATCTCAGTGTCGGGACACCTTTGCCGGATCCGGTACACGGGCGGGTGAAGGTGCCGTTGTTGGCTATGCGGGGTGATAGGGTGGTAGTCGGATTGCCATTGGCGCTCCCGATGGCTGCGGACCGGGTGAAGCCGTCGGAGGTGACGGTGGTGCTCGGGGATTCGGTTCGGTGGCGTGACCGGAGGGTGCCGATTGACGAAGCGGGGTGCTACGATGTGCCGGTTGCTGATGCGGTGCGCAACGAGTCGGATTGGGTTTCCGCCGTACGTTTTGTGGCGCCCCCGGGGATTGGGGACGACGCGGCTCCAGACGTGACGGGCAAGGTAGTCTTGATTGCCAGGGATGCGGCGACGATCCCAACTACCGGTGGTGGTGTCACAAGTGTTGCGGACTTGCAGTTGGCGGTGGCGCGAGCGATCGACAGTGGCGAGCATCGCGCGCCGGTGGTGGTTTTCTCCCAGCTGCCGGACTGGGCTTATTGGCTGATGCTTGCGATTGTGCCTGTGTTGACGACGTTGGTGTTGTGGTTGCGCTTGTCGAAAGCTGCTGCGGCGTTGGTGTTTCTAATCGTGCTCGCGGTCTTCTTTATGGTGTACGCGCACTTGGTTGGAGCCGAGCGGGTGCTGGTGCCGACGGCGACTCCGCTGGGAGTTTGGGCCGCCGGGCTTTGTGCATCCTTTCTCTCGACCAAATGGAGAGTCACCACCAGCAGCCGGGATGCCCGCCGCCGCGAAAAGATGGCAGCACTGGAGGATGCGTGAGAGGGTGGGCCTACCAAAGCGTCGGATCTTGGAGCGCGGGGGCGCAGGTGATGTCGATGGGGTCTTCGGGCGGGGCTTCGGCGGTCAGAGCCAGGACTTGCCAGCCCTTGGGGAACTGTAGCTCATAGGGAGGCCGGAAGTTTTCAGCGGGTTCGACGGTGAACCCGAAACGCCCGTAGTATTCGGGATCGCCGTAGACGAACACGAGGTTGTTTTCTTCCTCGGTGAGGATGTCGAGGCCGTGGTTGACCAAAGCGGTGCCGACTCCCTGACGTTGGGCATCGGGGTGAACTGCGAGCGGCGCGAGAATGGCGGCGTGTGTTTCTGGCTCGGACGGGATGGTGATTTCGCTGAATGCGACGTGGCCGAGGATCTGGTCATCTTCGTCGTCGATGACGAGCGAAAAGCTCCCTTGTGCGTCGTCATCGAGCAGGTCCGTCGCCAGTTTTGCCACCTTTTCCCATTCTTCTTCTGGGAATGCGCTGCGATAGAGAGCTTCGATGTCGGCCTTGTCGTGTTGGGATGCTGGGCGGATAACCATGATAGGAGGAGGTTGGGTGTTGGGTTGGGATTTAGAAGGCGGTTCGGACGAGTCCGCCTTCTGCACGGATGCATGAGCCGTTGATGATTGCGGCTCGGGCGCTGCAGATGAAAGTGACGATGTCGCCAATCTCCCGTGGGTTGATCAAGCGGTTGATCAACGAGGTCGGGCGGTTTTCTTCCATGAACCGGTGTTCCGCTTCTTCAGGAGTGGAGTAAGGGAACACATCCTGAATGAACTTTTCAACGCTGTCGGTCCTTGTGGGGCCGGGCAGGACCGAGTTGACGGTGACAGCAGTGCCCTTGGTGAGTTCTGCCAACGAGCGGGAGATGCCGAGTTGCATGGTTTTGGTGGCGCTGTAGTGCGCCATCTCGGGGCGGGGCTGAGGCCGGATTCGCTGGAAATGAAGACAACGCGGCCGTGCTTGCGTTCGAGCATTCCGTGGAGGTAGTGGCGAGCCAGTCGCACGCCGCTCATGATGTTGATATCGAAGAGCTTTTGCCACGAGGTGTCGGTTTCGTCGAAGAACCCTACGGCTTCGTAGATGCCGAGGTTGTTGACGAGGATGTCTACCGATGGGTGTTCCTTGATGGTGGTGTCACAGCCTTCGGCGGTTCCGTTGTCCGCCACGAGTGGGATGAGCGTGGCGTCGGGGACCTCAATTTGTTTGATGGCGTGGTCGACGTTTTCCTCGGTTCTGCCGTTGATGATGACGGAGGCTCCCTCGGCGGCGAGTGAGCGTGCGATTTCCAGCCCGATGCCACCGGATGACGCAGTAACGAGGGCGGTTTTTCCTTTGAGTTCCAGATCCATGGTCAGTGGTGGCTAGCGGTGTGGAACGGCATGGTTCCAACTACTATCAACGCTGGCCGACCTCGGCGTGGATTCCCTCAAAGCACGAGATTCTGTGGGCTGGTTTTGAGAGACAAAAAACGGCCCGCTGGAAAGGGGATTCCAGCGGGCCGTGAGGGCTGATTAGTGATTGGTTAGATCTCCGCGGTCACTGCCGACAGGATTGACGGCTGGGCGCGCAGTTCATCGAGCACCTCGTCGCTCGGTGTGCTGTCGAGGTTGATGAAGACCAAAGCCTTTTCACCCGCACCGCTACGGCTCAGGGCCATGTGGGCGATGTTGACGCCGTGGTTGCCGAGGATGGATCCCATCTGGCCGATCATGCCTGGTTGGTCATTGTTCTCCACGATCAGGACGTTGCCCTCCGCTTTGCCTTCCACGTGGTGATCGTTGATGAGCACGACACGAGGTTTGCCGCCGAAGAGCGTGCCAGCTACGGTGGTGGTTTGGTCGCCAGCGGTGACGATGATTTTGATCAAGTCGGTGAACTCACCAGGATCCGCCTGCTTCGATTCGGTGATCTGAAGGCCGAGGCGCTTGGCGTTGGCCGGGGCATTGAGGTAGTTGATCTCGGTGTCGCCCCAGGCGGCATCGATGAGTCCTTTGAGACCGGCGCGGGTGACGAGGGTGGTGTCTTTTTCGCTCAGGCCGCCGGAGTATTCGATGCGGAAGCGCTCTGCGTTGCGTGGGGCCACGGTGGCGGCGAGGCGTCCGAGAGACTCGGTGAACGTGAGGTAAGCGCCGATTTCCTCGAGGGTCTTTGGATCGATGCTCGGCATGTTGACCGAGTTCACGACGGTGCCATCGACGAGCTGGTTGCGCACGGTGTCGGCGATTTCGGTGCCGACGTTCTCTTGGGCTTCCACAGTGGAGGCACCGAGGTGTGGGGTGAAGACCATCTTCTCCGAGCCGCGCAGCGCGAAGTCGTCGCCTGGAGGCTCTGCTTCGTAGACGTCTAGGGCGGCGCCTGCGACACGGCCCGACTCAAGGGCGTCTGCAAGGGCGGCTTCATCGATGAGTCCGCCGCGGGCGCAGTTGACGATGCGCACACCGGGCTTCACTTTTTCGGTCAGGCGCTCGCGGTTGAGCAAGTGCTTGGTATCCGGGGTGAGCGGCATGTGCATTGTGATGAAGTCAGCTTCAGGCAGTGCGTCGTCGATTTGGTCGGCGAGTTCGACGCTGAGGAGGCGTGCGCGGCTTGCGGAAAGGAATGGATCGTAGGCGATGACTCGCATGCCGAATGCCATGGCGCGGCGGGCGAACTCGGTGCCGATGCGGCCCATGCCGAGAATGAGCAACGTCTTTTGGTAGAGTTCCACGCCGACGTACTTTTTGCGGTCCCAGCGGCCTGCGACGATGCTGGCGTGTGCCTGTGGGATGTGGCGGGCCATGCTCATCATGAGGGTGAACGCGTGCTCGGCAGTGGAGATGGTGTTGCCGGCTGGTGTGTTCATGACGATCACGCCATGTTCGGTTGCGGCTTCGACGTCGATGTTATCGACACCGACACCGGCACGGCCGATGGCCTTGAGGTTGGATGCTTTTTCCAGAACCTCGCGGGTGATCTTGGTTTGGCTGCGGACGATGATGCCGTGGTAGAGGGCGGCGTCTGCGAGGAGGTCTTCCGGGGAGATCCCGATGCGGACGTCGACGTCGATGGCGGGGTCGGCTTTGAGTTTTTCGATTCCGGCTTCGGAGATCGGGTCGGCAACGAGGATGCGGTGCGTGGTGCTCATGATGTGGTTGGGCTCAAACTGTCATACAGGGAATCTGGCGAGAGATCCTGCCTCCCAGTGAGGGGAGAAACCTTAGGCGGCTGGGAGGGGCTGTCAAAGTGCGGTTTTCGAACGGTTGGCTGAAAAATCGGTGGATTCGCAGGTGCTGGGATTACTCTCGCTTGCTGTGGTAGTGGGGGAGAGGAAGTCGTTGGGGCGGGAGTCACTGGGTGTAATTGGTGGTTGATTTCATTGCGGTCAGCTAGTTAGCGTGCCCGTAGGAGGCTCTTCCTGGCTGTGGGTCTGATTGGAATCGGGCCGCGGCGGAGGTGTTTTTCCGTTTTTCAAAACCTACCCCTTTATTAGCAACATGATTTTAGATGTTCTCGGCAATGCGCCGATGTACTACGGATTGAACGGTGGCTTTGCCAAGGCATTTGAATTTCTCTCGCGCGGTGACCTGGGCGAGCTGGAGTTGGGCAAGCACGAGATTGATGGTGACCGCGTTTTTGCAGTGGTCGATGAGGCGCAAGGCCGCAGCAAAGAGGGGGCGCTGATGGAAACGCACCGTAAATACATCGATGTGCAATTGATCCTTGAGGGGACAGATGAGATGGGCTGGAAGCCGATCTCGCAGTGCACGCAGCCGGCGGACGAATACAATGCGGAAGGCGATGCGCAGATGTTTGCGGATGCTCCGGATGTCTGGACTCCGGTACAGGCGGGGATGTTTGCGATTTTCTTCCCTGAGGATGCGCATTTGCCGTTGGTTTCCGATGGGCGAATCCGCAAAGTGATCGCGAAAGTCGCGGTTGATCAGAGCGTTTAACGCGGCGGCCGGACGGCTGGATTGAGTTGGGCTTGGCGGCGGCCGCGTGAGCCGGTGAATGATTCCTTTGAAATTCGCCGGGCGCGGCTTGTCAGATGGGGGATTGCGTGATTTGTTGGCGTCTTGGCAATTCACCCGCCAATCCAGCTTATGTCAGATACAACCAAACGTCCTTATTCGTCGAAAGTGGTCGATGGGATCGACCGTGCCCCGAGTCGTGCCATGTTGCACGCGGTCGGCTTCCAGCGTGACGACTTTGAGAAACCAAAGATCGGTGTGGCCTCCACCTGGAGCATGGTGACTCCATGTAATATGCACATCGACGGTCTGGCCCGTGAGTCGGCCAAGGGCGTGGACGCAGCTGGCGGCAAGGGCGTGATCTTCAACACAATCACCATTTCCGATGGTATCTCGATGGGAACCGAGGGAATGAAGTATTCGCTGGTGAGCCGCGAGGTGATTGCCGACTCGATCGAGACGGTGGTCGGATGCGAGGGCATGGACGGCTACGTGGCGATCGGTGGATGTGACAAAAACATGCCGGGCTGCCTGATTGCTATGGCGCGGATGAACCGTCCATCGGTTTTCGTTTACGGCGGAACCATTCTTCCTGGCTGCAGCCACGACAACGCACAGGATCTCGACATCGTGTCGGTGTTCGAGGCTGTGGGTAAGCGCGCCAACGATGAGATCGACGATGCCCAGTTGCAGGACATCGAAGAAAAAGCCATCCCAGGCGCGGGATCTTGCGGCGGCATGTACACCGCCAACACAATGGCATCGGCGATTGAAGCACTCGGCATGAGCTTGCCAAATAGCTCGGCCCAGGCGGCGATCAGCGACGAGAAGAAGATGGACTGCTTCGATGCCGGAGCGGCCGTGATGAATTTGATCAACAAGGGGATCAAGCCACGCGACATCCTTACCCGCAAAGCATTTGAGAACGCCATCACATTGGTGATCGCGCTTGGTGGATCCACCAACGCGGTGCTGCACTTGCTGGCGATTGCCCACGCTGCGGAAGTGGAGTTGAGCATTGATGACTTTACCGAGATTGGTAAGCGCGTGCCGGTTTTGGCCGACGTGAAGCCAAGTGGTAAGTACTTCATGAACGATCTGATCAAGATCGGCGGCACATTGCCATTGCTGCGTCAGTTGCTGGATGCCGGATTGCTTCACGGCGACTGCCTGACCGTGACCGGTCGCACCATGGCGGAGAACCTGGAGAATGTGGATCCGAACTATCCGGAAGGTCAGGAGATTATCCGTCCATTCGACAACCCGGTGAAAAAGGAGAGCCACCTGGTGGTGCTGTACGGCAACCTCGCATCCGGTGGTGCCGTGGCGAAGATTTCCGGTAAGGAAGGCGAGCGCTTCGAGGGAACCGCACGCGTTTTCGACGGCGAAGAGGCAGGCATGAAGGCGATTCTCGCCGGCGAAATCAAGAAAGGCGACGTGATCGTCATCCGCTACGAGGGTCCGAAAGGCGGACCTGGTATGCGTGAGATGCTTGGGCCAACCAGCGCCGTGATGGGGCTGGGCTTGGGCAAAGAGGTGGCACTGATTACCGATGGTCGCTTCTCCGGTGGTTCCCACGGGTTCGTGGTCGGCCACGTTACGCCGGAAGCCGCAGTGGGCGGTGCGATCGGTTTGCTTCAGGACGGCGACAAGATTGTCATCGACGCGGCCAACCGTGAGATGACCGTTGACCTCAGCGATGAGGAATTGGCTGCGCGCAAAGCGGAGTGGTCCGAGCCGACTCCGAACTACACACGCGGTGTACTCGCCAAGTTTGCCAAGTTGACCTCGTCCGCATCGGAAGGTGCTGTGACTGATAAGAATCTGTAAGTTGATTCCGACGATCCCCCGCCTACACGGATTTGGTCCGTGGCAGGTGGGGGATTTTTTACTTTTCACGAGAGTGAGTGTGCGTCACGGTGCGCGCCTTGATCGTTGTTTGATTTTTACCTGCTATGTCTGCTGCAGCAATGCCACCCGGTCCCAAAGGAGGGATGTCTCCGGCGTCCACGTATGTGATTGGGCATAAGAACCCGGATACCGACGCGATTTGTGCCGCGTTGGGCTATGCGGAGTATTTGCAACGCACGGGGGATCCGTCTGCGGAGGCTGCTTGTTGTGGTGGGATCAATCCCCGAACGCAGTGGGTGTTGGAGCAGGCTGGTGCCGAGCCGCCGAAGTTGTTGATGGACGTGCGGCCTACCGCAGGGACGATTTGCCGCAAAGATACGGTGGTCGCGTACAGCAGCGAAACTTTCCTCGAGGTCTACTCGCGCATGGAGCGAGCTCAGGTGCGGGCGGTTCCGGTGGTGGATGACGACGGTCAGGTGGCCGGATTGTTGACCGCGCAAGACATGCTCGAGTTGTTGATGCACTCGACGCTCGGCGATGGCTCGCACGAGAGTGCGCGTTTGGTCGAGACCTCTCTTGATAACGTGAGCTCGACCTTGAATGCCGAGCTCCTGTGTGGTGACTACACCGATGTACTGCAGACTTTTGTGCTGACGGTGTCGGCGTCGAGTGAGGATACGGTGGAAGAGCGACTGAACCGCTTCCCGGATGGCCAGCTTTTGGTGCTGATTGGTGACCGTCCCGGGGTTCAGCGTCTGGTGATCGAGCACGGGGTGCGAGCGGTTGTTTTGACGAGTTCCGCTGAGTTGGGGGAAGGCTTGCTAGAGTTGGCAAAAGAGCGAGGTGTGGCAGTGCTGCGTTCGCCTTCTGATACAGCGACCTCCGCGCAGTTGATCCGTTGTTCGCGTCCGATTGAGTCGGCGGTACAACGTGGTGTGATGACGTATCCAGAGAAGGCTGCGTTGAACACATTCATCAAAGAGGTGCAGGCCTCGCGTCAGGTGTTGTTCCCAGTCGTTCGTGAAGGGAGCGGTACATTGGTAGGGGTGTTCTCCAAGTCGGAGTTGCTCAATCCTCCACGCCAGCGCCTGGTATTGGTGGACCACAATGAGTTTTCCCAGGCGGTGAATGGGGCGAGTGAAGCGGATATTGTCCAGGTTTTGGACCACCACCGCTTGGGCGGGAACCTGGTCTCCCGCGAGCCGATCCGTTTCATCAACGAGCCCGTGGGCTCTACGTCGACGATCATCGGGCGTATGTTCCAGCAGCAGGGGCTGACGCCAACGTCCTCGACCGCACTGTGTCTGGTGGCGGGCTTGATTTCCGATACGTTAAACCTGACGTCCCCGACGACCACCGATGTGGACCGCGAGTTGCTGCCTTGGTTGGCGGATGCTGCCGGTGTGGACGTGAACAAGTTTACGCGCGACTTCTTCGCTGCGGGCTCGATGCTCAAGAGTTGGCCTGCTGGTGAGATGGTCGGGTTGGACCGCAAGGAGTTCAACGAGCGCGGGTGGAAGATTAGTATCAGCCAGATCGAGGAGGTGGAAATTTCCGCATTCGATTCGCGTCGTGAGGAGCTGGTGTCTGCGTTGCAGAAACTGATCACAAACCGAGGTCTCGATCTGGCGACCTTGCTGGTGACCGATATCTCGCGTCACGTTAGTATTTTGCTGGTGGTAGGTAGCGATGCCGTGAGTGCGGAGATCGACTACCCGGCGATTGGGCCGGATTGTTTCCGTCTCGATGGTGTGGTGAGCCGCAAGAAGCAGTTCTTCCCATATATTAGTCGCGTGCTCGGCCGCGTGATGCGCTAGGGCATGGTTTGGACTGGTCGGGATTCTGCTAAATCCGCGGAATTCGTTAGCAGTCTTGACACGGTAGGGGCGTCTGTGAAGGGTGGGCGCACTATGAAACTATCGAGTAAGTTAACACGTGGGATCGGGGCGGTATCGGTCGCCTCGTTGATGGTCGCTTGTGGCGACAAAGAGGCGGCGAGCCCAGCGGCTCCGCCGGCGGAGAAGCAGCCAGCGGCGGAAGCCCCGGCTGGTGGTGGTGCGGCGGAAGAGGCGCCAGCTGCTGATTTGGTGGCGTCGTTGTCGCTCGAGGATCGTGCGGCGCTGATGGGGTTTGCCCAGCAGGTACACAAGGAGTACGAGGTCTACATGTCGCTGGATCTTGGTAAGATTTTGGCCGCTACCAAAGGGACACGACTTGAGCAGATGGTGAGTGCCGAGCTCGAGGGGATGCAGGACGAGGAGATGCCGCTGTGGGCGATGAAGGACGGGTTTATGGCTGCCGGTGCGGGTGTCGGCGAGCAGTTGGAGGTCTGGTACAAATTGATCAACGAGATCAACAAGGTGTCGACCTTGGCCATGCTCGAGAATGCCGCAGTGGAAGCTGGCTTGATGGATCCGGAAGATATGACGGTGATCGACCCGAGTGCCTTCATGGAAGGGATCCCAGCCCGCTTCTCGGAGAACTTTGACGAGTACATCGAGGACATTGAGAAGCTGCAGATGCCTCCGGTGATGGTGGGTATGAACCTGGGGGATTACCGTGAGGAGTTCGCCGCTGATCTGGCGATGGGGATTGAGGAGATGGGGTCGATGTTGCCGCCGTTTGTGCAGCGTTCGGATGTCCAGCGTGGCGAGGACGGCGAGTTCACCATGTTCCGATTGTTGATCGGAGATATGATCGACAAAGAGAGCTTCCGTGGATCGATGGAAGAGATCGAGCTGACGGATGCGGAGTTCGAGCGGTTCTACAAGGCGTTGTCCGAGAAGACTGTGGTCATGGCTGCCGGCTTCAAGGGCGACCACTTTGTCTTCTTCTATGGCTCTAACGAAGAGCAACTCAAGTTTGCGGAGTCCGTTGAGGAGTCCGTGGTTGCCAAGCCGGTGGCTGCCTTTGTGGATGGCTACGCGGACAAGAACGTGGTCTCCGCTACCGTGATGGATGAGGCCACACTCGCCGGTCTATTCGAAGGGGCTTACAAGAACCCACTTGAGGTCTACACCGATCCATTGCGCGAAGTGCTCGGGCGGATTGATAGCCTCGGTGACAAGCGCGACTTGGTGGCGATGCTCGACCGTATCGACGAGTTGAGTATTGCGCTGTCGGCGATGGATATCAGTGCCACCTCGGGTGTGGGCTTTGTTGAGGACGGGCTCAAGTTTGAGTTTGTCGGCGGCATGGATCAGAAGAGCTACGATACTACCAGCCCAATGACGCTCGGTGGTCTCGCGGACGGCGAGGACGTGATCATGAGCTGGGGTGCCACCATGACCAAGGACGCCTTCGACAATGGGTTCGAGCTCTACGATGTGGCGGGTGCGTTCGCTTATGCGATGACCAAGCGTTACTCCGCACTGGATGCCACGCCGGCGGAGATGAGCGAGATGTTTGATTTCGTTGACCAGGAGTTGGCGGATGATTTGCTGGTTATCTGGGATGGTGTGAAGACCCAGTGGGTTGAAGGCCTGGCGCCTGAAGGCATCATGCTGATGGACGGTGTGGGTGACATGCCGCGCTTCGCTGGCGTGCCATCCGAGATCACCGAAGAAGGGAAGATTCCACGTATGGCGATGATTTACCCTGTGGTGGACCGTGAGAAGCTCGCGGGCAGCTGGGAGTCGATCGAGCCAGCCTTGCGTCAGGTGATTGAGAAAGTGGCGGCCAAGGCCGGTCAGACTTTCACTTTGCCGGATGCATCGACCAGTGAGATCAATGGTTTGAAGATCTATTCCTATCCGGTGACTGGATTCACTAACGATGATTTGGTGCCTGCGTTGGCGGTGAGCGATGACTACTTCATCCTCGCCTCGTCGAAGAACCTGGCAGTGGATCTTGTGGAGAAGCTCAAGTCGGGTGCAGTGAAGCCAGTGGCTGGTGGCATGCGCTTTGATATGAACATGAAGGCCGTGCGTGCGATGGGGCGTGACTGGGTCGAGTTGGCCCGCAAGTACCCTGAGCAGATGGCTGGTGTTCCAGCGCTTGAGGATCTCGATGCGGATGAGCTTCAGGAAGTGCTCGACTGGATGGAGATGTTTGACGGGATGCACATGCGTACGTTTGAAGAAAACGGACGAGTGCGTTTCTCGGCCCACCTTGCGTTCAAAGACCTGCCGGAAGATGCGGTCGAGCGGATCAATGGTGATGACGAGGAAGTTCTCGACGATGAGGAGGAGGTGACCGTGGAAAAGCCGGTTGAGGTGCGCCTCGTGCCATAACCTCGGGTGATCCGAGTTTACGGAACGTTTAGCTTATGGCGGTCAGTCGATGAGGCTGGCCGCCATTTTTTTGGTGCGCTCAGATGCGCCTCGGATGAGATGTGCCGTTGGCACACGGTCGCCCCTGAGAGGGGGCGGTGACGTTTGGCCGGAAGGTGGCTGCGTGAGTCCATCGCCTGCGAGTGGGCGATGGTTGGCAGGGACTGGGAGCAATGAAGCGAGTCAGTCGAGCGGGACCAGGCGGGCGGGCTGGCCGTCATTTTGCACATCGAAGCGCAGGGCGGTCGGGTGGCTGTCGATGTTACAGCAGTGGACGAAGTCGCTTTCGGGTGACCACGGTTGGGCGGGGTCGAAGAAGCGGGCCGAGCTGTCGGCGTCGGTGAGGCGTGAGCGGACGTCGTCGGCGGTCCAGCGTGGGGCGAGGTCGGGCTCTGTCAGGCGGGCAGCCAGGTACTGAGCGCAGAGTGAGTCCTCCATGGTCGGAGCGTCTCCGGCCCAGCCGAGCGGGACGATGGTGACGTCGGTGCCGAGTTTGCGTGCGGCGATGACGGTGGCTTCCGCGTTGGCGAACGAGGTGGCCAGGATGGCGTCGACTGCGTTGCCGTTTTCCGCAACCGCCCACAAGCCGCGGGTGCCGGCGTGGGTGGTTTGGATGACGGATTTTCCGTCGAGTAAGGCGGCTGCGATCTCTGTGGGGGAGTTGCCGAAGTCGAAGCCGTGGAGCTTCTTGCCGTGGCGTTCGCCGATGAGCACGGATTCCACCGGCGCGAGTTGGTCGCGCAGTGCCAACGCATCGTCGACGTCGGCAATCGGGTGGATGTTGGTGGCGCCGCGGGCAATTGCCATCGGCGCCACCGTAAAGGCGCGGAACACATCAATCACAATCACCACGCCCGATGCTTTGGCGGCACCGGCGAGTCCGGGGAGGATGGTGATGTTCATTGGATTCCGCAGTGATCGGTTACTTGCTTTGCTCAAGCATGCGGAGCAGTGGAGCTTCGGCGCGCTTGCGCACTTCCTCGGGCATTTCCACGGTTGGGCTCAGGTTTTCCAAGCAGGCGTGGAGCTTTTCGAGGGTGTTCATTTTCATGAAGTGGCAATCGGCGCACGAGCACTTGTCCGTTGGGCCAGGGATCAGGTTCTTGTTTGGAACCTCTTTGCGCAGGCGGTGGAGCATACCGGACTCGGTGGCGACGATGATGTCGTCCTTCTCGCAGTTGCGGCAGAAGTCGATCATCTTTTCCGTCGAGCAGACTTCGTCGGCGAGGATGCGCACGGCGTACGGGCATTCCGGGTGGGCGACGACGGCGGCGTGCGGGTATTCTTCCTGGATGGTGCGGATCGAGTTGCGGGTGAACTCGACGTGGACGTAGCATGCGCCCTGCCACAGGTCCATCTTGCGGCCGGTTTGTTCCATCACCCATGAGCCGAGGTTTTGGTCAGGCACGAAGAGAATCGGGCGGTCCTGCGGGGCTTGTTCGACGATGCGCACGGCGTTGCCGGATGTGCAGATGACGTCGCAGAGAGCTTTGACGCCGGCCGAGCAGTTGATGTAGGCGATGACGTAGTAGTTCTTCTCCTTGTGGGTTTCGAGGAACTCGGCGAGTTCGTCGGCCGGGCAGGATTCTTCGAGCGAGCAGCCTGCGTCTTTGTCGGGCAGGACGACGGTCTTGCCGGGGTTGACGATTTTTGCGGTCTCCGCCATGAAGTGCACGCCGCAGAATGCGATGACGTCGGCATCAGTTTCCTTGGCTTTGTAGGCCAGTCCGAGGGAGTCGCCCACGTAGTCGGCGATGTCCTGAATTTCTGGGATCTGGTAGTTGTGGGCGAGGATGACGGCGTTTTTCTCGCGCTTCAGGCGCAGGATGTCATCCCGGAGGTCGAGTGTAGGCGTGTCGGCGGCCATGATCGGTAGTGTGCTGTCCGGCGTGGATTGTGCCGGGGATAGGAGGGCGAATCTACCAGCGCCTGCGGTGCGGCGCAACCCCTTGTCCATGATGGAATGCGTGTGGCTGGGGGCGCTGGGGTTTTCAGAGCCACAGAGGGCGCAGAGGACACGGAGTCTTTCCGCGGAGTTCGGACGCCAGTGCTTGGTTGGTTCGATAGGTGGCTTTTCATCTCGCCGGGGATTTTGTTCTTTGTGTTTCAGAGATCTCTCTCTGTGAACTCTGTGTTCTTTGCGGTTGAGAAATTGGAAAGGGCTTCGGGTGCCAGTGCGTGTGTGTGGCATTCCCCCAATTTGGAGTTTGAATTCCGCTTGATCTGTGGTAGCTGAATCATTCGCCGGTAGCGTGTTCCGCAGAATTTGCGGGCAATTGCGCGTTACCGGACTCCAGTAAGTTTTCCGTCGAGAGATTTTATGAAACCCGAATTGGTCAAAGAAGCGGCACAGGTGATCCCTGATCCACAGATTCTCATCAACGTTGTGTCGCGTCGCGTCCGTCAGCTCAACAGCGGTCGTCCGCAGCTTGTTCCATCCACAGGTGAGCGCCTCGGTATCGCTGATATCGCGTTGCTCGAAATCATTCACGGCAAGGTGACCTACGACGAGTCGATCGACCCGAACCTCTAGGCCGAAGCCAAGTAATCTACGATTCATCCGAGCGGCGAAATTAGTCGGCGCCGGAGTGGATTCTTTCATTTTCCCTGGGTCGGCGGATGTCCGGATCAGGGAAATTTTTGTATCAGGGCGGGAACGTTCTTTAGCCGTTAGGAAACCGTGGGTAAGTCGAAGAAAAAAAAGGGAGGCAAGAAGCAGCAGACCACCACTGACAGCAGCGGTGCTGTGATCGTGGAGGTTGTGCGCAACAAGAAAGCCAAGCACGACTTCGTCATCGAGGAGACGTACGAGGCTGGGATTCAGTTGGTCGGTACCGAGGTGAAGTCACTGCGCCTGGGGCGGGTGACCTTGACCGACGCCTATGCGCGGATTGAGAACGGTCAGATTTTCCTGCACGGTTGTGACATTCATCCGTACGAGATGGCGAGTTTCGAGCAGCACCGGTCCAAGCGTCCGCGTCGGTTGCTGATGCACAAGCGTGAGATTGCCAAGTTGTTTGGCCAGACCCAGATCAAAGGGAATGCCCTGGTGGCGCTGCGGATTTATTTCAAGAACCAGCGGGCCAAGGTCGAGATCGGTGTCGGTCATGGTAAGGGCCACGCCGACCGCCGCGAAGATTTGAAGAAGGCTGCGCACAAGCGCGAGGTCGACCGCGAGATCGCGCGCTTCAACCGGAAGTAGCCGGATACTAAAAAGGGCCTGTACGATGACGTACGGGCCCTTTTGGTATGGGTGTGAGCTGTGCGCTATTTGTCCGACACGCCTTCCGAGGTGGTGCCCCAGGTGATGGCTTTGCCGCGCGCGAGTTGGCGGAACATAGGGAGGATCGAGCGGTAGATGTCGTCGCGGGTGGCGCGGGCGAGCTGGATCATGACCAAGTCCGCGCAGCTGGATTTACCGATCGGCGTGAGGTCGTGGTCGCGGATGTCGGCGATGGCTGCATCGACTTGCAGATGGGTGTGCGAGTCGTCCGAGTAGGTGACTTCGATGGCGCCGTCTTCGAACTCCATGCGGAAGTGCTCGATGTTGAGCTCTCCGTTGGTGGCCTGGTTGAGTTTGAGCGTACGCTTCGAGCCGTCGGCTGCGGTGAATGTGGCGCCGTCGGCACGAGGCTCGGTGAGTGTCCATTTCAGCGACGTGGCGACCCAGGCGGCGAGGCCGAGCATGGCGCCCGGAGCCTCCAGGTTGCCGGAGATCTCCAGAGCCTGGATTTGATCGACTCGGGCGAGGAAGCGTGTGTCGTCGAAGAGCGCGATGATTGCGTTGCGGAACGGTAGCACGCGGGTCCAGTTGAGGTCGGTGATGATGAGTGCGTCTCCGCGTTCTTCAGCGGCATCGGCGAGGATGTCGAGTTCGTCGGCCAATGCGCTGCCTTTGCCCCAGCTTTTTGAGTCGACGATCAGGCGGTCGACCTGCTGGTAGAGTTTGGTGCGCCAGGCCGGCGAGTTGGAGAGGCGGCCCTGCCACCAGAAAATGAGTGGGAGGTCGCTGAGCAGGTGGGCGAGGATGATGTTGCGCATGCGGCCGAGCATGCGGCCACGGAGGCGGAAGGCGACTTGTTCCGAGCAGACGGATTGCTTTGCGCCTTGAAGGTGGCAGTGAGCGGTGACCCAGGCTTCTACGGATTGGTCTTCTTCTTCGTTGAAGTCGGCATCGACGAGAATGGCGCGGCAGGCGTTCTCCGAGGTGATCTGGCGGATCCACTCCGAGTTGCGCTCAAGCGCGTTCGGGTTTTCCGAGAAGATTGCGAAATTGATCAGTGATGCCTTGGTGTTGGCCTGATCTTCTTCCCACAACGAGCGGAGCGCTTGCTCGACGTCGGTGACGGGAACGGAGAGTCCAAGGGAGGAGGTGGCTTGAGTGGACGTGGTCATAATGATCTTGAAGCTATCTTACGATGGCTAGAGCAGCTGTCCACAGGCGGTGTTCCAAAAGAGGATCGGCGGCACCCCGTTCCGGTGAAGGAACCGAGTGCCGCCGATGTGCCGGGCGGTAAAGCCTCAGCAGAAAGGATACGCGGATGAGAGGTGTTGCGGTTGTGGTGCGACAGGTCTTTCCGCGTGATGGCTGGGTTATCCGACCAACTGGATCCAGAGAATGGCGATTGCAGGTCCGAGGACGGACATGATCAGACCAGGCACCATGAAGTCGGAGGCTTTGATCTTGCCGGTAGCGAAGGTGACCGCGTTTGGCGGGGTCGAGATCGGCAAGCACATGGCGCATGAGCAAGCGATGGCGAGTGGCACACCGACGAGGATCTGGTTCTCAGCGGCTTGTCCTGCAACGAGACCCATGGTGATTGGGAGCAAGATCGATGCGGTTGCGGTGTTGCTCATGAGGTTACTCATGATCACGCCGAGCAGCGCCATGGCGATGATGAGTCCGAGCAGCGGCCACGAGCCTGGGACTTGTTCGCCGATCCACTGGGCGAGGCCGGTTTTTTCAACCGCCACACCGAGCGACATGCCACCAGCGAGCAACAACAGCACGTCCCATGGGAGTTCGCGCATGTCTTTCGAGGTGAGGACACCGGTCACCGCGAAGGCGGCAATTGGCAGGAAGGAGACCACGGACGGCGAGTAGCCGTGCAATTTCTGGGTCATCCACATGCCGACGGTGGTGGTGAAGATGGCGATCACAAACCAACGCTGGGCCTTTTCCTTGCCGGTCATTGGGGTGTCGTCGGTGGCGACTCCTCCGGAGAGGTTGAGCTTCTCACCGTTGCTGCCTTTCTTCGACATGAACAGGAGCATGAAGAAGGCGATGGTGGCGAGGGCAAGTGCCGGCGGCAGACCGAGCTTCATCCAGCCGAGGAAGTCCGGACGGACATCTTCAGACAGGGCTTTGACGGCGATCGCGTTTGGCGGGGTGCCGATGATGGTGCCGATGCCTCCGAGGTTGGCTGCGATCGGGATGGAAAGGAGGAATGCCTTGATGAATGGGTGGCCTTTTGGCACGCGGTTCATCATTGGGGCGGCCACGGTGATCATCATGGCTGCGGTGGCTGTGTTCGACATGAACATGGAGAACACGAAGGTGACCGCCATGGCACCGGCGAGCAGCATTGCCGGGCTCTTGCCGCAGACTCCGAGGATGTGTCCTGCCATCCATTGGTCAAGCTTGGTCTTGGTCGCTGCGTGGGCGAGCACGAAGCCGCCGAGGAACAACCACATCAAGCTGGACGACCACGAGGAGACAAAGGTGGTCCACTTCTTGGCTGGGTCGATTCCTTCAGGCTGCCAGACACCGTCCGGAGCACCGAGGATGGCGATTTCCGCTGCGATCACCAGGACCGCGACCGCGAAGGCTGGAATGGCTTCGGAGATCCAGAGGAAGGCTGCGCTGACGAGGATCGCCAGGGTAGCGTGGGCTGCCTGATCGAGGCCTTCGAAGCTTGGGATGAGGTAAACAGCGGCACCCAGTGCGATGCCGATGGTGAATTTGATGATCGATTGTAGGACCGTCCGGTCCATTTGACCGAGGATACGATTGGCTTTCGCCCTTGTATCCGGTGAGCCGACAGGTTGGTTGCTAGGCATGGATTGCTGAGTTGATGATTTCGAACAGTTACGAGTGTCGGTCTGGTAATGGCTCAAACTTAAACCAGCTCGGAACCGTTACCGACCCAGCGCTCGCAACGCTTTTGTCAGCACCACCTCCGGACTCGCTTAACCTCGAGCCATCATCGACGACGACTGTCACATCGGCTAATCCGGTGTTCTCCGCGAACCGCAATTGTCCATTCGATGCAATTGCGGATTGTATGGGGCGATTTCCGCCGATTCGCCCCCGATACTTCCGTCGGATTTGTGCGGATTTTAAAATCGGGCGCGTGTTGTTCTAGCAGCGTGGTGCCTCGTTGTTCGAGTGGCTTAATGGTGGTAGGTGAGGTTGTTGGTGCTGCGAGTGTGTGGGTTGGCTGCTTGTTGTGAGGGAGTTGAGGGGAGTGGGCGCTTTTTTTGTCGAGTTAGGCGGGAAGAAGGGTGGGGCTTGAGTTCTTTGCGTCTTGGCGTCTCTGCGTGAGCATCTCGTTGGAGGGGAGGAGTGGTCGCTGCGCTCCGAGTGGGATGTCGACAGGAATGTCGACCCGCCAGCGCTGCGCGTGGTGGGGATAGTGCGGCTGCGCCGGTGGTGTGGCTGCCGAGCTCGAGCTCAGCGCTCCAGACGGCGGCTCGGAGGCGGGCGGGATGGGAGGTCCTTATCTTTTTCCTCTTCGTTATTCGTATCGGAGCGAAGCGATGGAGGTCTGTGGGTTTTTCGGTTGTCATGGGGGCGGGGATTGGAGCAGGGTCGGTAGCGATTTGATTGGTCGTGGTGATCTATGTCTAACGGAAACGAGTTTCTTCAAGGGGTGGCGGCGGTGCGCGGCGAAGTGGTGCGGGTGTCGTTCCACAACGAGGAGAATGGGTTTTCTGTGTTGCGGGTGGTGTTGGATGGTGGCGGCGGGCAAGTGACGGTGACTGGTCGTTGTCCGATGCCGCGTGCCGGCGAGAGGATGGAGGCCGACGGGGATTGGCGCGACGACCCGCAATTCGGGCGGCAGTTTTCGGCGCGGCGGATTGAGCTGCAGGAGCCGGAATCGCTTGAGGGGATGGCATCGTTCCTTGGCAGTGGCTTGGTCGATGGCGTGGGCCCCAAGCTGGCCCAGCGGATCGTGGACAAATTTGGCAAGGACGTGATGACTGTGCTCAACCGCGAGTCCAAGCGGTTGGAGGAAGTCGAGGGAGTGGGGGAGAAGCGTCGGCGTGAGATCAAGGCGGGGTGGGACGCGGCGCGCGAGTTGCGGCAGGTGATGATTTACCTTTTCTCGCAGGGGATATCCTCGGCGCGCGCGATGAAGATTTTCCAGCGCTACGGGGCGGAGACGCGCAAGGTTTTGCAGACCAACCCCTACAAGCTGGTGGATGACATTGCGGGGATTGGGTTCAAGACTGCGGATGAAATGGCGGCCAAGATCGGGGTGGAACGGGATTCGTTGTTGCGGGTTGGTGCGGGGTTGAAGCACGTGGTCAGTGATGGCGCGACCCACGGCCACGCGGCGGTGCCGGTGCCGATGTTGGTGGAGAAGACGTGCGAGTTGATCGGCGTGGGTGAGCAGGAGGTGGAGGTCGCGTTGGCTCGGGTTTGCGGCGCGGGCGAACTGGAGCAGCACGAGGTGGACGGGCAGATGATGGTTTACCAACCGGAGCTGCGGCGGGCGGAGGAGCACATCGCCGAGGTGATCCGAGAGTTGGTGCGTGATGGGGATGGCGTGCGGATCAACGAGGAAAAGGCGATGGCGTGGGTGCGCCACCACAAGGAATTTGATCTGAGCGACGGCCAGATGGAGGCGGTGCGGTTGGCGGTTTCGAGTCCGGTGTGTGTGATCACGGGCGGTCCCGGTGTGGGCAAGACGACCGTACTGCGTTCGTTGCTCGGCGTGATGGATGTGGAAGGGCTGGAGTGCAAGCTGGCGGCGCCGACCGGACGTGCGGCGCAGCGCTTGGCCGAAAGCTCGGGGATGGAGGCGCAGACGCTGCATCGCATGCTCGGCTATCGTCCGAGCGGTGGGTTCAACTTCCACCAGGGGCGCAAGCTCGAGGGGGATGTGTTTGTGGTCGACGAGGTGTCGATGGTGGATTTGCCGCTGATGCGCGCGTTTCTCGACGCCGTGCCGGACGGGGCTTCGGTGATTTTGGTGGGGGATGCGGATCAATTGCCTTCGGTCGGCCCGGGGGCGGTGCTGGGGGATCTGATTGAAAGTGGAGCGGTGCCGGTGGCTCGGCTGACCGAGGTCTTTCGTCAGGGTGAGGGGAGCCGGATTATCACAGTTTCTCACGAGGTGAACCATGGGCGGATGCCGGATCTGCAGCCGGAGAAGGGCTCTGACTGCTTTTTCCTGGAGAGAAGTTCGCCGCTCGCCACGCGGGAAACTCTGCTGCACCTGGTGGCCGAGCGTCTGCCGGCGGGGCTTGAGGTGGATCCGATCGCCGATGTGCAAGTGCTGACCCCGATGCACAAAGGGGCGTTGGGGACGGTCGAGCTCAACCGCGAACTGCAGGCGCGGCTGAACCCCCCAAGTGAGTTCAAGCCGGAGATCGAGCGTTACGGCATGACATTCCGCCGTGGCGACAAGGTGATCCAGATCCGCAACAGCTACGACAGAGGGGTGTTCAACGGCGATCTCGGGCGGGTGGCGGAGATCGAGCTGGAGTCGCACTCGGTGACCGTGCGCTTTGATGCCGGCGAAATAGCGACCTACACGCCGAACGAGCTCGACGAGCTGAGGCTGGCGTACGCGATCACCATCCACAAGTCGCAGGGCTCTGAGTTTCCGGTGGTGGTGATGCCGCTTTCCAACCAGCACTTTGTCCTGCTCGAGCGGAACCTGATCTACACCGGGCTGACGCGTGGAAGGCGTCAGGTCGTGATGCTAGGCGAGCGCAAGGCTTTGGAGATGGGGATCAGCCGCCACCAGGCGCATCAGCGCTTCGGCGGGCTGCGGGCGCTGTTGGCTGCGGAGATTTAGTGGGAGTGCGTTCGCTGGGTGGTGCCGGTCGTCTGGCGTCCGCAGTGGGGCGTTGGGGCGAATGATGGTGTGGCGGCTGTTGGGGGCGTGCTGAGCGGTGGTTGACTGGACGTGGGGCTGGGAGATCCTTGCGGGGTGGGCGCGAATTGCCTCATCGGGGGGAGGTGTGGAGGCGGGATTGATGTGAAAGGGATTGGGTTCCAGTGTGTTGAGTGAGAGGGAAATCCTCTAGCATCTTCTCACAAAATGAGTTGCGAAATCGCGATTTGCTCGTAGCGATACATTCGCCGGCTAATCATTTTTTTGCCGATAAGAACCAAGAGACCCAAACGAGAGATGAGAGATCTGTCCAAATACCGTAATATCGGCATCTTCGCCCACGTGGACGCCGGTAAGACCACGACAACCGAGCGTATCCTGAAGCTCACCGGAAAAGTTCACAAGACCGGTGAGGTGCACGACGGTGAAGCGACCACCGACTTCATGGACCAGGAAAAAGAGCGTGGTATTACCATTCAGTCGGCAGCGACCTCCTGCTTCTGGAAGGATCACCGCTTCAACATCATCGACACTCCCGGTCACGTTGACTTCACCGTGGAAGTGTACCGTTCGTTGAAAGTTCTCGACGGTGGTGTGGGTGTGTTCTGCGGATCGGGCGGCGTTGAGCCACAGTCCGAGACCAACTGGCGCTACGCCAACGAGTCGGAAGTTGCTCGTGTGATCTACGTCAACAAGCTCGACCGTACCGGTGCGGACTTCTACCGCGTGGTTGACCAGGTGAAGGAGATCCTCGGCGCGACCCCGCTGGTGATGGTTCTTCCAATTGGCATCGAGAGCGATTTCGTGGGTGTTTGCGACCTTCTTGAGCGCAAGGCTTACATCTGGGATGACTCGGGTCTTCCTGAGAACTACGAAGTCACCGACATCCCTGCCGACATGGTCGACAAGGTGGAGGAGTACCGCGAGCAGCTCATCGAGACTGCTGTTGAGCAGGACGACGACGTGATGGAGAAGTACTTGGAAGGCGAAGAGCCAACCATGGAAGAGATCAAGAAGTGCATCCGTAAGGGCACCATCAACCTCGCATTCTTCCCAACCTACTGCGGATCTTCCTTCAAGAACAAGGGTGTGCAGAACGTGCTCGACGCAGTCGTCGACTACCTTCCATCCCCGACCGAAGTTGAGCCACAGCCAGAAGTTGACGCTGAAGGTAACGAGACCGGTAAGTTCGCAATTGTGGATCCAGACGGTCCACTGCGCGCGCTTGCGTTCAAGATCATGGACGACAAGTTCGGTGCTCTGACCTTCACCCGTATCTACTCGGGTACCCTCAACAAGGGCGACACCATCCTCAACAGCTTCACCGGTAAGACCGAGCGTATCGGCCGTATCGTGGAAATGCACGCTGACGACCGCTCCGAGCTCGACCAGGCTCAGGCAGGTGACATTGTGGCTCTCGTGGGCCTCAAGAACACCCAGACCGGTCACACCCTTTGCGACAAGGACAACCCAACCACTCTCGAGCCAATGGTGTTCCCGGATCCAGTGATCTCGGTGGCCGTTGCTCCTAAGGACAAGGCAAACGCAGAGAAGATGGGTGTCGCTATCGGTAAGATGGTGGCAGAAGATCCATCGTTCCGCGTCGAGACCGACGAAGAGAGCGGTGAGACCATCCTCAAGGGCATGGGTGAGCTTCACCTCGACATTAAGGTGGACATCCTCAAGCGTACTCACAAGGTTGAGGTGGAAGTTGGTAAGCCACAGGTGGCATACCGCGAAACCATCACCAAGCCAGTCACCGACAGCTACACCCACAAGAAGCAGTCGGGTGGTTCCGGTCAGTTCGCAAAGATCGACTTCATTTACGAGCCGCTTGAGACCGGCTCCGGCATTGAGTTCGAGTCGACCGTTACCGGTGGTAACGTTCCTCGTGAATACTGGCCTGCCGTTGAGAAAGGTTTCCGCCTTTCCGTTGGCGAAGGTCCATTGGCAGGTTACCCGCTTCTCGATGTGAAGATGACCCTTACCGACGGTGGTTTCCACGCAGTGGACTCCTCGGCAGTGGCATTCGAAATCGCATCGAAGGCAGCATACCGTGCATCGATGGCCAAGGCTGGTCCACAGATCCTCGAGCCAATCATGAAGCTCGACGTGTTCACTCCGGAAGCCAACGTGGGTGACGTGATCGGTGACCTCAACCGCCGCCGCGGTATGATCAAGTCGCAGGACACCACTCCGACCGGTATCCGCATCAAGGCAGAAGCTCCGCTTTCCGAAATGTTCGGATACATCGGCGACCTTCGCACCATGACCTCGGGCCGTGGTCAGTTCTCGATGGAGTTCGAGCACTACGCAGCATGCCCACGCAACGTCTCGGAAGAGGTGATTGCCGAAGCGCAGAAGCGCAAGGAAGCTAAGAACAAGTAAGTTCTAGCGGCGAGAAACGAGAGGCCCGGCTCAAGCCGATTGAGTCTCTCGCTTCAATAGCTCAAATTAAGAGCGCCGGTTCCCTATCCTGGGAGCCGGCGCTTTTTTTTAGGAAGCTGTTCACGTTTTGGCGATGGTGTGACGTGACCCAGTGCGTTTATGTCCCCCGGTTCTGAACATCTCAGTGAATTCGTGCGCCTGCTGACCCGTCATCAGGCGGGTATTCGTGCGTTCATTGTGTCGCAGATGCCGGGTTTGCCTGGGGTTGCGGATGTGCTGCAGGATGTGAATGTGATTCTGTGGGAGAAGAAGGATAGCTTTGAATTGGGGACGAATTTCTCAGCCTGGGCGTTTAAGATCGCGCGGTTCCAAGTGCTCAACCACCGGCGCAAACTGCAGCGGCAGGGCCATGTGACGCTGAGTGATGAAATGCTCGATCAATTGGCACAGGGGATGGAGGAGACGCTTGATTCCACAGAGATGCGTCTCGAGGCGTTGGAGTTTTGTTTGAACAAGTTGCAGCTACACCATCGGGAATTGGTTGAAGAGCGCTATCTCAGTGCCAGTTCGCTGGTGGAGTATGCGCGCCGGATCAACAGGCCCGTAGGTTCATTGCGCACGACGTTGAAGCGGCTGCGGGTGTCGCTGCGCAAGTGTGTGGATTCACAAGTTTCGTTGGAGGAAAAGAGGGTATGAACCGGGAAAAGCTAGAGTCAGCCGTTTACGATCTGCTTGATGGTGTGTTGAACCAGGAGCAGGTGAACGAACTTGAGTGGGAGTTGGGGGCGAGTGAGGAGGCTCGGGAGATCTATCGTGAGGCCGTTAAGATGCATAGTGCGTTGGCTCTGCGTGGTGAGGGGCGTCGTCAGATGGGGCGGCCCGCATCAGTGGTGCCTATGGAGCGGGTGGTGCAGCGCCAGCGGCGCAAGATTGTGAGAATTGCAGCGGTGGCTGCGGCTGCGGTGATTGTGCTCGGGGCGGTGGTGATGCGGATGATCCACGTTCCTGTGGACGTCGAGCTCGCTGCGTTTGAGGTGTCGGTGGGGACTCGTTATGAGTTGGTGCATTCCAGCGGAGGCGGGCGTGTGGACGGGCTCAAGGCGGGGACAAGGATGACGATCTCGCAAGGTGTGGTGGAGCTGCAGTTTGATTCGGGCGTGCGCTCGGTGGTGCAGGCACCGGCAGATCTGACGTTGGTGGAGGAGGGGTTGGTGCGCTTGGATGAAGGGGTGGCGTGGTTCCATGTGCCCGAGGAGGCGGTTGGGTTCGAAGTGGTGGCGCGTGAGGTGACGGTGGTCGATTTGGGGACTGAATTCGGCGTGGTGACTGGGGGAGGCGTGCCGGATGAGGTGCATGTATTTAAAGGGCGTGTGGCTGCGAGCTCGCGCTGGGCTGAGGGTTCTCCGGACGTCGAACTGGTGGCGAACGAGGCATGCCGGGTTGGTGATGCGGATGAACTGGTGAGAGGGATCGCGGATGGGCGGGAATTTGCGACAAGCCTGCCAGATGGTCTGCCTTACCTTCATTGGTCATTTGATGGTGAGGATCAGCACCAGGTGGCTGGGACCTATGCGGCTGCCGCCCGACTGAAGGTGGTTGAGCAGAGAGGGGTTCGCGCCCCGTCGGTGGTGCCCGGGGTGGTGGGAAGCGGGCTGGCTTTCAATGGACAGCAGCAGGCGGTGGTGACCGATTGGCCTGGCTTGGCGGGCAACCGGGCGCGGACGGTGAGTTTCTGGGTGCGGATTCCTGAAGGATCTCCGCCGAATGGACTGGGGGGCATCGTGGGGTGGGGGGACCGTTCCCGTTACGGAGGAAAGTGGAAAGTGCTGGTAACCGGTGATGGGCGGCAGGATGAAGGTGGGCAGGTGGTGCGCGCGTCTTGGGGAGACTACTGGGTGGATAGCGACGTCGATGTGGCAGATGGCGAGTGGCATCATGTGGTGGTCACGACCACCGGTGAGTTGACTGCGACTGATGAATTGGATGTGGACGTCTATATCGATGGTCAGCGCTCGATGTTGAGATATGGCAACAAAGGGGGGCAAGGCGCACCTCCAGAGATGAGAACTGTGACCCGTTCCAAGACGTCGGTGCCTCTTGTGATGGGGGCGAGCCTTCTCCCGAATCCTCGCGATCGGGAATATTTCATTGGTGAAATTGATGAACTCTACATCCACGCCGGGCATATGGATCAGGGCGAGGTTGGGGAGTTGTTATCCGCAGGGGCGCAGTAAGTCCGCCTTTGGCAGGGGAGCCAAAAAGCATTTATGAAGGGGCATCAAATTGTACATTTACTGGCGTTGATTGTGGCTGCTGTTCTTTGGCAGCCGATTTCAGCACGCTCTGCATCCTCGGTGATCAACGTGGCTTGGAATCATACGAGCACCACAGTGACTGCTTTCGACTCTGAGCCCGACGGTGAGGTGGTGTCGGCAGGAAGCAATGGCTCGGCGTATTGGAACCAGATCCGGCAGGATGAACAGGGGGCGACGTTTGCTGATCTGGCGATGAAGTATTCCGATGGGTCGGACGCGCCCGTGACGGTGTCTGCAACCTCAGGTTACACGGGGCACAGCGGCGTTTCTTGGAGTGGCAAGGGGGATGATTTCGTGATGATGGACGGCTGGTATGGGTTCAAAGATGGTGAGAAGGTGGCAGTTTCCGGCGTGCCCGCGGAGTGGGCGGCGGATGGCTATTCCGTCGTGATTTACGGCGACTCGGACGCGGTCTCCCGAACGATGCGATACACGATCAATGGGGTGACCAAGACGATTGTCGACGCTGGCACGTTTGGAGGAACGTTTGTCGATGGGGGCAATCGGGTGGTGTTTGACGGGCTTAGCCAGACATCATTTGAGATCACGGGCAATGCGGATGGCACGCCGGGGCGATCGGCGATCAATGGTTTGCAGATCATTCGGGGTGGCCAGCAGCAAGAGCCTCAAGTGGGAGCGTTCGATGCCGACGATCTGTACGTTGGTGAGGGAGAATCGGTGGTTTTGAGTTGGCAGGTGACGGGAGCGGACTCAGTGACGATTACTCCCTGGCCGGGGGATGTGTCTTCGTTGACAGAAGGGGGAGGAGGTTCCGTCTCGGTGAGTGTGAATCAATCGACAACTTTCACCTTGGAGGCGGGCAATGCGCTGGGCTCGGTTTCCGAGAGTGTGACGGTTCACGTCGGGCCGGAGCGTCCGAATATCTTGCTCTTTTTGGTGGATGACATGGGCACGCAGGACACGTCTGAGCCGTTTCAGGTGAATGCCCAAGGGGAGGATGTGCCTACCGCACAGAATGCGTTGTACCGGACGCCGCAGATGACGCTGTTAGCAAACCAAGGGGTGAAGTTCACGAGTGCGTATGCGATGCCAGTTTGTTCGCCGACCCGATGCAGCTTGATGAACGGGCAGAACTCCGTGCGCCATCATGTGACCAACTGGACGGCTCCGCGGGTGTCTCCGGACGGAGGCGGGGAAACCGGACAGAATCATGTCACCAGCCATAACTCACCTCGTGAATGGCGCCGTGCTGGGTTGGACACTTCGAAGCCGACGTTGCCAGCGCTGCTGAGTGGTGCCGGCTACCGCAGTATTCATGTGGGCAAGGGGCATTTTGGCAACGCGACGGATCACAATGCGGATCCTTTGCTGTGTGGATTTGATGTGAACATCGGAGGTAAACAAATTGGCCAGCCTGGAAGCTATTTCGGAACGGCGAATTACGGGTCGGGCAACTTTCAGGTGCCACACTTGGAGGCCTATCACGGGACGAATACCTTTCTCACCGAGGCGCTCACGCTGGAAATGAACCGTGCGATCGAGGGCGCAGTGAACGATGGGGTGCCGTTCTTTGCCTACATGAGCCACTATGCCCTACACGCCCCGTTTCATGAGGATCCTCGTTTTGCGGGCAACTATCCATCGCTCAGTGGTAGTAACGGGGCGTATGCCACGTTGATCGAGGGGATGGACAAGTCGCTTGGAGATATCCGGGCCAAGCTTGAGCAACTCGGAGTGGCTGAGGAGACGTTGGTGATCTTTCTTTCGGACAACGGGAGCGACAACCCGATGGCCAATGCGTCGGCGCCATTGCGTGGCAAAAAAGGTCAGAAGTGGGAGGGCGGCTCGCGCGTGCCAATGATTGTTGCGTGGTCGAAGATTGATCCCAACAGCTCATTCCAGAGTCGGTTGAGTATCCCGGCAAACCGGCATGAGGACGATTTGGTGGCGGTGTTTGACCTGTTTCCAACCATTCTGAACATAGCTGGGGTGGAGTACGATCAGCAGGTCGATGGTTATGATCTGCAGGAGTATTTCAAAGGGAATGCCGGAACGCACCGACCGCAGGAGTTGTTGATCCATTTTCCGCATGACCACAATTCGGACTACTACACGTTGCTGCGAGTGGGGGAGTACAAGCTGATCTACACTTACCACACCGATACATTCGAGCTCTACAATGTGGTGTCCGATATCGGTGAAAGCGTGGATCTGGCGGCGGCTGAGCCTGAAAGGGTAATGGAGATGGCGCGCAAGATGGCGCGACAGCTTGCTGAACATGGAGCGCAGTGGCCGACCTATGAAGCATCACCAACTGATATCGATGATCCACTGGTCATGCCGCAGATCGCCGGGGTGGATGTCGATCGCGATGGGATCGCCGATAATACCGAGGATGCCAATCAGAATGGGTTGGTGGATCCAGGTGAGACGGATCCGGATAATGACAACAGTGACGGGGATAATGTGCCGGATGGCGAGGAAGCCCGGATTGGGACCGATCCATTGGATGCTTCGAGTCGGTTTGATGTGGTGCCGGTAGTGCGCGGTGACGGGCAGCTTGAATTGAATTGGCCATCAGCCGCGGGAGCGAGTTTTACCATCCGTTCCAGCGGCGATTTGATCGACTGGAGTACGGTAGTGGCAGATTCCGTGCCGGCTGCGGGCGATGGGGCGTCGGCGACGACCTACGTGGTGGCTGGTAGCGAGGCTGACAGGGTGTTCTACCGTGTTGAGCTGGATTGATTTGAAATGAAGGCGGAGTCCTCTGCTGCCGCGTGGTGTTGCAGAGATCACTTTGCGCCGGTTCTCGGATGAGAGGGCTGGCGCTTTTTTGTGAGGAGGGGAGGAGCGAGAAAAGTGATAACGTTTATTGCCGGGGAGACGTCACGCTGCGCCAGCATGTCCTCTTCCCCTGGGTATCAGTGAGAAATTGCCGTCGTTCCGACCGTGGGTCGGGCGGTGCAAGGAGGAGGCGGTTGGTAGATTCCATTAACGAAAACACTAACTGATACAAATATATGAAAAAAACTCCATTCCTCGTAGGAGCTGCGTTGGCTGTCTCTTTGGCCGGTGCAAGCGCTGTAACCACCGTGATCGACTTCGGGCTTGCAGGTACGACTTCGTTTCCAGTGACTGTTAACCAGTTCGCCGAGAGCAATGCCTCAAACTCCGTGAATAACCTGACACTCAATACGATCGCCGGTGTGGACAGCGGAATCCGCTTTTCGACCAGCGATGTCTGGAGCGCGGGCGCTGGCGGTTCGTTCAGCCCGGCGGGATCCGGCAGCTATGATGGTGGAAGTTCCGTTGTGGATGGCTGGATCAGCAACGAGCAGGCTGCATATGGCGACATTTGGCAAGGCTTGGTCAATGCGACGAATCCTCTCACCACCGGCCAAGCTCTGACCATGACATTCTCTGGTCTTGAGGCGAATACAGAGTACACATTCAAGTTGTTGAGTGCTCGGGCGAATGCCTATGGCACAGGCTTCGACGGAACCTACTCCATGACTTATGGCGTGGACTCCCTCGCGGGTGGCGGATCGCATGACATGGGTGGTTCTGGCGCGGGGCTCAATGCGACTGAATACACTTGGACATTCACCACCGGAGATACAGCTGAGAATGCGGTGATTGATTTGTCCGGATCGTGGAACCTGAACGCGGTGACCATTGATTCTGTGGCGGTGGCTGCGGTGCCCGAGCCGTCTTCAACTGCTCTTCTTGGTGTGAGTGGTCTTGCGTTGATCTTGCGCCGTCGGCGTTAGGTGATGTTGCTTCCCGGTTTGGTCTAGGATATCCGGGGAGCTTCTATATTCCGCCTGGAGGGCGTTGATTCGCCCTCCAGGTTGGATCTGGATTGTGGATTCGAGTGCTTGGGTTGTTGGTTTATGAAAGTGGCAAATTGGAGCCGGGTCGCGTTGGTGATTGCGCTGGTGTTTGGTAGGTCGGCTCTGTGCGCCGATGTGATCAGTGTGAATTTTGAGCAAGGCGGCCAGAGCTCCGGGGACGAGTTGGGCGCCGCTGTGGAAGCGGGTGTGGTGCCCGTGGCGCAGTGGAACAATCTCAATGTGGGGGCGATCGGTGTGCATGGCGTGGCGTTGGCGCCAACGGCGGTGAAAGATCGAACCGGTGTGGAGACATCAGCGACGGTAGCGGTGGATCTGGCCAGTGCGTACGTAGGTGAGTCTGGCTCCGGAGGAGGTTCGCCGGATCGTGTGATGATGGCATCGTATGTTTCGTGGGACCCTGTGGATGGTGTGGCTCCCGAGGACTCGGGAGGGGTGACGGTGGCGGGTTTGCCATCGGATTTCACCGATTCGGGGTATTCGGTTTACGTCTATTTTGATGCGGATGTGAACGACCGTACTTTTGATATTGGAGTTGCGGGCATGAGTGTCCGTGGTGCGGATAGTTCGACATTTGCAGGTGTTTTCAAGAATGCGGCGTCGTCGCCGGGAGATGCGAACTGCGCGGTTTTTTCGGGGCTGAATGCATCCGGCTTTGTGATCTCAATGAACTCGGATTCGGGGCGTGCCGCTCTCAACGGCTTTCAGATTGTGGCGAATACCTACCAACCGGCACCTGCGATCACGTCGTTTGTGGCGGATGATTATTACGTGGAGCCGGGCGGTGCGGTGACGCTGCGCTGGGAGACCTCGGGTGCGACCAGCTTGAGTATTGCGCCTGATGCTGGGGATGTGTTGGCTGGTTCTAGTGACGGGGTGGGTGAGGTTCGGGTTACGGTGCCTGACGAGACGACGACGTATATCTTGACGGCCTCCAGCGGGGGAGGTGCTGTGACATCCAGAGTTCGGGTCGGGGTTGGGCCGGCGCGGCCGAACATCGTTTTGTTCCTTGTGGACGACATGGGAACGCAGGATACGTCGGAGCCATTCGTGGTGGATGAGGCTGGAAATGATGTGCCGACCGCGATGAATCAATTGTACCGGACTCCGGCGATGAGGAGTCTGGCGGATCAGGGGATGAAATTCACCAATGCGTATGCCATGCCGGTTTGTTCGCCTACGCGCTGTAGTCTCATGAACGGGCAAAACTCAGTGCGGCATCATGTGACCAACTGGACGGGGAGGGATGTCTCGCCATCGGGCGGCGGGGAGACTGGGTTCAACTCCTCCGCCAGTCATAACTCTCCGCGTGATTGGCGGAGGATGGGGCTGGACGTGAGCCAGAGTACGCTGCCGGCGTTGCTTAGCGGTGCCGGTTATCGGACGATTCACGTGGGCAAAGGGCACTTCGGAAATGCCTTTAGCAACATGGATCCGGCGGACTGTGGGTTTGATATCAACATCGGTGGAACCCAGATCGGGCAACCGGGGAGCTATTACGGCAATCAAAACTATGGGTCTGGAAACATGCAGGTGCCCCATTTGGAGGCGTATCATGGGACCTCCACGTTTTTGACGGAGGCGCTGACCGTGGAGATGAACAAGGCGATCGAGGCGTCGGTTCGGGACGGTGTGCCGTTTTTCGCCTACATGTCTCATTATGCGGTGCACCAGCCGTATGACGAGGACTCCAGGTTTGCTGGAAACTACCCCGGCTTGAGCGGGTTTGACCGGGCGTACGCGACCTTGATCGAGGGGATGGACAAGTCGCTCGGGGATATAATGACGAAGCTCAATGAGCTAGGGGTTGCCGAGGACACATTGGTCATCTTCCTGTCGGATAATGGAAGTGATAACCCAAACAAAGCGGCGTCGGCTCCGCTGCGGGGGTACAAGGGGACGAAATGGGAGGGCGGCTCACGGGTGCCGATGATCGTAGGGTGGGCGAAGATTGATGCGGGCAACCCATTTCAGGCGGAGTTGAGTATTCCGGTGGATCGCTACGAAGATGATATTGTGACGGTATTTGACCTGTATCCGACCGTACTCGGGGTGGCGGGTGTGGGGCGTGGAGACCAGGTTGTCGATGGCTATGATCTGCGGGAGTACTTCAAAGGGGTGCCCGGGCAGCACCGGCCGCAGGAGTTGTTAATTCACTTTCCGCATGACCACGCTTCGGATTACTACACGTTTTTGAGGCAGGGGGACTACAAGTTGATCTACCACTATGTGGATGACCGCTATGAGCTCTACCATCTTGGCGATGACTTGGGGGAGACGGTCAATTTGGCGGCAGCCGAGCCCGAGCGGGTGGTGCGGATGGCGCGGCGGATGGCGCAGATGCTCAATGAGCATGGTGCGCAGTGGCCGACTTTTGACCGATCTCCGGATGATGTGGATGATCCGTTTGCGATGCCTCTTGTGGTGGGTGTTGATTTGGATGCCGACGGGCTTGACGACCGGGAGGAGGATGCGAATGGAAATGGGCTGGTGGACCCGGGGGAGACCAACCCGGATCTGGACAATAGCGACGGGGATAACGTTGGCGATGGGGATGAGGTGAAGCTGGGGACCGATCCTTTGGATGCGTCGAGTCGCTTTGAGGTGGTGCCTGCGTTGATGTCGGACGGCACATTGGAGCTCGTTTGGCCCTCCCGGCCGGGAACTACGTTTACGATCCGATCGAGCTTTGATTTGAAGGATTGGAGCACGGTGGTTGCTGCTGCAGTGCCCGCTTCGGAGGGGCGGGTTACACGGTTCAACTTGGGGCGGATGGACGGGGCTCAGGCCTTTTTCAGAACGGAGCTCGAGTGACGGGCGACGGTGGATTGCCTGACGATGCGTTTTTTCTGAGGAAATATGATAACGTTTGCAGGCGGGTCGACGTGCCCACGGAGCCATCATGTCGTCATCTCCTGAACATTTCCGCGAGTTCGTAAGTCTGCTGACCAGTCATCAGTCGGCGCTTCGTGGGTTTATCGTGTCTCTTCTGCCTGGGCTTCCGGGGGCATCCGATGTGCTGCAGGATGTGAACGTCATCCTTTGGGAGAAACGTGCCGCGTTTGAGATCGGGAGTAATTTTCGTGCGTGGGCGTTTAAGATCGCACGTTACGAGACCCTGAACTACCGCCGCAGGCTGCAGCGGGACGGTGTGGAGATGCTCAACCCTGAGCTGATTGACCTGATGGCCGCGGAGTATGAACGGCGCCCCGAGCTTACGGAGAGGCGACTTGAGGCTCTGCAGCATTGTCTGGAGGGCTTGCAGCCGCAGCATCGCGAGTTGATCGAAGGGCGCTATATGAGTGCGTCCTCGTTGGTCGATTATGCGGCGAGGGTGGGGCGTTCGGCCGGTGGCCTGCGGGTGGCATTGCATCGGTTGCGTGCGTCGTTGCGCAAGTGCGTGGAGTCGAAATTGGTGGTTGCTGAGAGTCGCGTATGAACCTTGAAGAATTAGAATTGTTGGTGGGTGATCTGCTGGACGGCAGCCTGTCGGGCGAGAAGCGAGCGGAGTTGGAGGCTGCATTGATGGCGAGCCCTGAGGCGCGTGAGCGATTCAGTGAATTGCTTCAATTGCACAACGCGATGGAGATTCATACTGAAGGACTTCCTTCTGCGAAATGGGGGCGTGCTGTGATTCCTGTAGAACGTGTGATGAGGCGTCAGCGGCGCAAGATTATGCGAATTGCGGTCATGGCTGCTGCTGCGGTGATTGTCCTTGGGGCGGTGGTGATGCGCATGATCCACGTGCCGCACGCGGCCGAGCTTGCTGGGTTTGAGGTGGCGCGTGGGACACGTTTTGAGGTGACGCATGCGGTGGATCGGGCGAACCCGACGGGTGGCGCATTGCATGCGGGATCCCGGATGGTGATTTCGCAGGGGGCGGTGGAGTTGAAATTCGAGTCTGGCGTTCGTTCGGTGGTGCAGGCTCCGGCTGACCTGACATTGGATGCCGAAGGTGTGGTGAGTTTGGACGAAGGGGTGGCCTGGTTCCATGTACCGGCGGATGCTGTCGGGTTTGAGGTGGTTGCGCGGGAGGTGAGAATCGTGGATCTGGGGACGGAATTTGGCGTGGTTTCCAGCGGGATGGTCGCGGATGAGGTGCATGTGTTCGATGGGCGGGTGGCTGTGACCCACCTCTGGGGAGGCGATTCCACGCGGCGTGAGCTGGTTGCCGGTGAGGCGGTGAGGGCAACCGATGAGGAGGAGCTAGAAGCACAGGCCACGGATAGAAGTCGTTTTACCTCGGTCTTGCCGGATGGACTGCCGTATTTGCACTGGTCGTTCGACGGGGCGGATCCGTTCCAAGTGCGTGGCACCTACAATGCGGTATCGCGGATCAAGACGGGCGATGTCGCTGGGCTCAGTAATCCGGAGTTGGTGCCGGGGGTGGTGGGCAATGCCGTGGTATTCAACGGAGAACGTCAGGCGTTGGTGACCAACTGGCCCGGGTTCACCGGGAAGCGGGCGCGGACGGTGAGCTTTTGGATGCGATTGCCGGCGGGTGTCGGGCAATCGGGGCTTAATGGCATCGTAGGCTGGGGGGATCCCGAGTTGTACGGTGGGAAGTGGAAGGTGTTGGTATGTGATGGAGAGGAGGCTGATTCCCAGGTGGTGCGGGTTTCGTGGGGGGCTCACTGGGCGGATGGCAGCATCGATGTAAATGATGGTGAGTGGCATCATGTCGTGGTGACCACGACGGGCCAAGTGGATGCGGCCGGGCACTTGGATATCGCAGTGTATGTCGACGGGGTGCGTGACGCGCATCGGTTCGAGGGGACAGAAGAGAGCGGTCCGGTGCATGAGATGCGCACGGGATCGCGAACCCAGGCCGCGCAGCCGCTGATGTTTGGTTCCAGCCTGCAGTCACGCATTGAAGATCGCTTCTTCTTTAAAGGCGAGATCGACGAGTTGTTCATCCATGCGGGGCATGTCACCGCTGAGGAGGTGGCGCGCATGCGAGAACTCTCCGGGGCTCAAAACTAGGATCACAAGATGATGAGATATGTTGTTTCCGCGGCCTTGTGGCTGCTCGCGCAAGGTGGTGTGCTTGCTGGTTCTTCCGTGTTGATGGATTTTGGCACCGTGCAGGGAGCTGCCGGTGGGAATTGGAACCATTTGGGAGCGGGGACCTCGTTGGCCGATCTGGTGGACAGCTCGGGGACGGCGACCACGATCGATCTAACGCTGCGTTTTCATGGATCGGGGGCGGGCTATGGCGGTGGGGCCTTCAATAGCGAGGATCCCGGAGCTCCCGAGCCATTCAATGTGAAGAATGCTTATGCCGACGGCTTGTATAGCAACAACCACACCGAGGCTGGTATTGATATTACTTTGAGCGAACTGGCTCCGAACACATCATACACCATCACTTTCTACGGTGGGCGCAATGATGGTAACTGGAGTGACGCGGATGTTACCGTAGTGGTAGGCTCGGGAGATGGAGGGAAAGTGACGCACCGCGCGGCGTGTTCCTTTGTGGTCACTTCGGATTCCTCTGGGGGGATTCGGCTGAACTTTGTGGACGATGGGAGCAATGTCTCGTCGGGGGCGAATGCGACCCTGGCGGCAATGAGTATTGAGGAAGTGCCGAACTTACTCCCGACGATCGGGGAGTTTTTGGCAGATGATTATTATGTCGCAGCGGGTGACGCGGTGACGCTGGAGTGGCGGAGTGACAAGGCGACGTCACTGGTGATCGACCAAGGGGTGGGGGATGTGACGGGCGTTGGCGTGGATGGGAGCGGTAGCTTTACGGTGAACGTGGAGCAGACCACGACGTACACGCTCACGGCGGCCAACGACGAGGGGGCGGTGACTGAGAGTGTGCGCGTGGTGGTAGGGGACCCACGGCCGAACATTTTGTTCTTTTTGGTGGATGATATGGGGTGGCAGGACACGTCGGTGCCGTTTCATTACGATGGCTCGGGCAACCCGGTGCGAGGGGTTTACAACGATCGTTACCGTACGCCGTCCATGGAAACGCTGGCAGCCCAGGGGCGGAAGTTTACCAATGCGTATGCTTACTCCATCTGTTCGCCGACGCGGGTGTCTATCATGACAGGGATGCATGCGGCGCGGCATCATGTGACGACGTGGACGCATCCTGAGACGCCACAGCACACGGGGGGCAATTCGGTGGCGCATCTCGACTCCCCGGCTGACTGGCGGATGGCGGGAATGGATGCGGCGGATATTCCGTTGCCCAAAATGCTGAAACAGGCTGGATACCGCACGATTCACGCGGGGAAGGCGCATTTCGGACCCAATAGCGAACCGTCCGGGGACCCTCGTTTTCTTGGTTTTGATGTGAACATTGCAGGTCACGGAGCCGGCGGGCCGGGATCGTATCTCGGATCGCAAAACTTCTCGGGCACATGGCGCGGAGCTCCGGCGTTCTGGGATGTCCCCGGACTCGATCAGTATCACATAGGCAATTATGGGCAGGAGGTATTCCTCACCGAGGCGCTGACTCTGGAGATGAACCGTGAAATCGAACGGGCGGTCGCAGACGGGGTGCCGTTCTTCGCCTACATGAGTCACTATGCGGTGCACGTGCCGTGGACCAATGACGAACGTTTTACCGCCAACTACGATGGCAGTGAGCCCGGCGAGCCGAACCTGGGCGGGCAGGAGTTGGCCTTCGCTACCATTGTGGAAGGGGTGGACAAGTCGTTGGGCGATATCATGGCCAGGCTGGAGCAGCTAGGGGTCGCGGATGATACCTTGGTGATCTTCTACTCTGACAATGGTAGTGACCTGCGGGATGGACGGGAGGAATCTGTGCTTCGCGGGTACAAGGGAACCAAGTGGGAAGGTGCGTTCCGTGTGCCGTTTATCGTGGGATGGGCGAAACTGGATGGGACCAATTCTTTCCAGCAGGCATTGCCCATCCCCGCCAACACAAGGGACGAGCGCGTTATTAATTGTGAGGATATGTTTTCCACGGTGGCTGCGGTGGCAGGAGTCGCCTATGACCATGATGTGGACGGATATGATTTGAGCCCGTATTTCCGCGGGGTGGAAGGAGAGCTGCGTCCCCAGCAATTCATCCAGCATTTCCCCCACGGGCATGGATCGGATCATTTTGTGGTGATGCGGCAAGGGGATTGGAAGATTATCCACGAGTATTCCAATGGGACGACCCAGCTTTTCAACCTGGCCGATGATGTTGGCGAGGCTACTGATGTGGCGGACCAGCACCCGGAGTTGGTGATGTCCATGACTCGTCACTTGATCCAGGAGTTGGAGCGGTATGGCGCCCAATACTCAAGGAATGTGGATACAGGGGGTGAAATACCTCCGAAGTTACCCAACCTGCCGGCGGTGGATGTGGATGAGGATGGAGTGGCCGACCTGACCGAGGACGCCAACCAGAATGGGTTGGTCGATCCGGGGGAGACAGATCCTGATAACGATAATACCGACGGCGACAATGTGCCGGATGGAGATGAAGCCCGCTTGGGAACCGACCCGCTGGATGCGGCCAGTCGCTTCGATGTGCTGCCGATACGACATGCGGATGGAAGCATCGAGCTTCGATGGCCGTCTGCGCCCGGAGCAACCTTTACCATTCGCAGCAGTCACGATCTGAGCGACTGGTCTACCGTGGTGGCGGATGCGGTGCCTGCGGCTGGCGCGGGTGCGGTTGAGACTTCGTATGTGTTCGCCGCGGGCGAGTCAGGTCGGAGGTTTTTTCAGGTCGAACTTAACTAGAGTGCGATAGGATGTGTTTCTGTGAGTTCTGTTAGATTTGAGTGATGCGATTCAGGTGGGTTTGCTTTCTGTTGGGGCTGGCGGCCAATGTCTGCCTGGCAGGCGAGATTGATGTGCGCCAGTTTGATGGGGCAGGGGTGCTGGAGGCTCAGGTGGTATCAGCCAAGCCTGATGGGAGAGGGCTGATCGAGCGAGATGTACTGCTCTTGCCGGACTACGAGGCCGGGATTTTCTATGCACCTTACACCGACGGCCGTGCGGCGATTGGCAACCGCTTTCTCGGAGTGGCATTCACGGATATGGACCATCTCGCGCAGCGGCGCGCTGAGCTCAAGACCGGACGGGCGATCGCCGATGCAGATCTTGGTTCGTTTCTTTGTTTGAAGTTAGAGGATAGGCGTTATCTCGCGCTGCTGGCACTAGCGGGTGAGGGGGCGTTCTCGTCGTTTACGTTCCGTGACCAATCGCTGTGGGTGGATGCGGGCACGTTTGGCACGGCGGAATACTCTGGCTGGCTGCCAAAGCTGGCTTATGCGCATGGGAGCACGCCGCACGAGGCGAGCCTTGCGGTGTGGAAGGCGGCTCTTGCGTCGCAGAGTGTGAACCATTCGGCGCGGATGCGGGGGGAGAAGCGGTTTCCCGAGCCATTCCGGTATCCTGGGTATTGCACGTGGGAACACCTGCGCCGTGACCTCAGTGACGGGAGGTTGGCCGGAACGATGAAGAAGATGGCGGATCACCCCGTGGCGTTTCGGTGGTTGTTGGTCGATGACGGGTATGAACACCACCGGGACGAGGGGTTGTTGGGTTTTGCTCCGGATCCGGAAAAGTTTCCGCATGGGTTTGCGCCGCTGCAAAAGCTCAAGGAGGAGACTGGCATCCGCTGGCTGGGAGCGTGGTGGTATATGGGTGGTTATTTTGCAGGAGTGTCGCCTAGCCACGGAATCGCGGAGTACCATGGGATCTTGGAGGAGGGCCGGGATGCGGTTGGTGGGTTGGTGCCGCGGATGAATCAGGAGGCGGCAGATGAGTTTTATGGTGCCCGGGCCCTTGCGATGGCGCGGGATGGGATTGATTTCATCAAGGTGGACTTCCAGACGAAGTACTTCCGCGATCACCTTGGGGGGGCGAACCCGGTGCAGGCGTTCAGTTACTATCACCGGGGACTTGAAAAGGCGTTTGAGGAGAACTTTTCAGCCCTGATCAACTGCATAGCCCAACATCACCTGCATGTGATGAAGCATCGGATGAGTTCAACGATCCGCTTCAGCATGGATTTCAACAAGCATGACGAGGAGCACAATGCGTTGATCACCGTCCAAAGTCTGCGCAATTCGCTTTATCTCGGGCATGTGCATTGGGGGGACTACGACATGTTTCTGACGTCCAACCGCTCGGGGAGGTTGATGGCCGAGATCCGGGCGATCGCGGGGAGTCCGTTGTATGTTTCTGAGGCGATTGATGCGGTGAAGGCGGATGTTTTGCTGCCGGCGGTTTGGAGCGATGGGGAAGTGTTGCGACCATTGGCGCCGGCGACATTGACTCCGGATGGGTTCTTTGGTTGCCTGGACCGGATGCCATTGCGTGCGGTGGCTCCGCTGCCTGGGGAGGTTGCTACATTCTGGCTCGCCAATGTGTGGCGTGATGATCCGATGCAGGTGGAGCTTAGCCCTGCAGATTACGGGTTTGGCGGGATGATGATGCAGCCTTATGAGGGGCTGTGGCAACAACCGGAAGAGGGGCTGGTGGCGTATGAGTGGAAGACCGGCAAGGCGTGGAAGATGCAAGGTGAGTACAAGGTTTCACTTGCCCGTTGGGAGTCGAGTATCGTGCATTTGGTTCCGGTGCGCCACGGATGGGCTGTGCTCGGGCGGCCTGACAAGTATCTCGCGCCGGCGGCGTGCCGAGTGGTCGAGCAGAGCACCGAACGGCTCAAGCTTGAGGTCCGGGAGGGAGGGCCGCTTTTGATTTGGTCCGAGCGCGGGGTGCCCAAGCTGGAGGGCAGAGCGATGCGTGAAGTGAGTGAGCACCTGTACCGTGCGGATTTGGAAAGCGGCGGATCCGATGTGGTTGTGACGGTGGATCGGTAGGATCTCGTCGGCTGGCGGGCATGGTGATGGGATGCGTCGGCTCTGCGGTGCGGGCGTATAATTCGGGTGGAAACGTCCGGCGTTGGTGGCGGGGCGTAATGCTTTGAGCGCCCTGGGATGTGAGCATGTGAGGCGGAGGATGTGAGAAATGTGAAAATTTTCTAAGAAAATCTGATCACGTTTTCGGGGCGACTTTCATCACTGCATGACCCCATGCCCCCCGAAGAAGAAAAAGACCAGGAATTCGTCCAGTTGCTGACGAGTCATCAAACGCCATTACGCGCGTTTGTGATCTCATTGGTGCCTGGCTCTCCTGACGTGGAAGACATCCTGCAGGACACCAACGTGGTGCTGTGGGAGAAGCGGGAAAGCTTTGAGCTGGGGACCAATTTCCGGGCATGGGCATTTGTGATTGCTCGCAACGTGACGATGGCCGTGTTGCGCAAGAACAAACGCAATGCCGCCCCAATGTTGGACGAACAAGTGATCCACGCGGTGAGCGAGAGCTGGCATCAGCGGGAACAGGTGAACGATCCGTTGAAGCGCCATGCCTTGGACCTTTGTTTGGCGGCATTGCGTCCTGCCGACCGCGAGATCGTGCAGGCCCGCTATCAGACGGGAACGAGTTTGACCAAGCATGCGGTGGCGAAGGGGCGTAGTGCGGAGTCACTGCGCACGGCGCTTTACCGGATCCGGGCCAAGCTGCGCAAGTGTGTGGACCAGCGTGTGAAGATGGCGGGAGGTGACGCGTGAGACAGGGGGAATTGGATCGATTGCTCCAGCAGATGCTGGAAGGTGTGATCGCGCCGCAAGATCTGATGCGGGTGCGCCAGGCGTTGTTGGAGAGCGAGGAAGCGCGCCAGCATTATCTGGATCTGGTGGAGTTGCATAATATGTTAGATCAAGGCTGTGGGCAGCCAGTGGCTCAGAACTTTGCTTTAGCGAAACGAAGCCCGGCTGCGGCACGAGGGCGATCGGGGTGGATGCGTGGGGTCGTGGCAGCTGCTGCTGTGGTTGTTTTGTCGTTTGTCTGGATCTTTGTTTTTGGGGGAGGGGATGGACGTGAGTCTGCGGATGAGCAAGGGATCGTCCTGAGGCAGGCGCCTGGGACGGAGATTCGGATTATCGGGGAGTCTGGCCGACGCTCGGATGTCATGCGGGTTGGCTCGCGATTGGAAGTGAATGCGGGGAGTGTGGAGCTACAGTTTCCCAATGGGGTGTCTGGGGTGCTTGCTGCTCCAGCAGTGCTTGATGTGAAGTCGCTCGGGCGGGTGGATTTGCTGAAGGGTTCCGGCAGGTTCCGGGTGGAGGAAGCTGGCGAGGGGTTTGTGGTGCGCACAGACAGCCTCGAAGCAGTGGATCTGGGAACGGAGTTCGGTGTGGCTGCTCCATTCGATCGGTTTCATGAGGTGCACGTGTTCGAGGGTGAGGTTGTTGCTCGGGCTGTAGGTGAGGATGACGATCAGTTGTTGCGTGCGGGGGATGGTTGCCGGTTGACGAAAGATGGAGGTTTCGAGCCGATCCCTGCGCGTGCCGCAGCGTTCCTTAAGCAGCTGCCTGCCTCATTGCCGTATCTGCACTGGTCGTTTGACCGGGTTGAGGATGGAGGCTTCGCGGCTGGCGGCACTGCTGCCAACGTGGATCTGGCGCATGCGGTGCCGCGGGAAAAAGAGGCGTCAGGTTTGATGGTTGATGGCGTGCGAGGGCGTGCGGTCGAGATCAAGGGGTTCAACGAGGAGTTGGTAACCGAGCATCCGGGGATTGGGGAGCGTCAGGCGCGGACGATTGCATGCTGGCTGAGGATTGACCGGCTACCGGAGTCGAGGCTGGCGCGTCAGACGATTGTCGGCTGGGGGGATCGGGGGCGAGGGTTTCGCAATCTTGAGCGCTGGCAGGTGGCGCTGACCCGCGGGGAAGGAGACGCAGCAGAACTTTGTATCATCGGAGCGGGCGAGCATCGGGGAACCACCGCACTGGAAGTCGGGCGTTGGTACCATGTGGCTGTGGTGTGGGATCGGACCGCAAGAGTCTTGAGAGCTTACATCGACGGGGAGCACGAGCCCTTGCTCCATGAGGGCGAGGATGAGGCGCCGTTCACCTACACCGGCTCTGATGCGTCGCCATTGGTGATCGGCGCCACGATGGACCCGGACAATGTCTGGTTCGCACCGCTGCGCGGCGCCATGGACGAACTTTTCGTGATCGAGGGTGCCCTCGATCAGCAGGCAATCCAACGCCTGAAGGAAACCAATCTGGTGGATCCGGAATGAGCCGGGTTCACCTTGTGCAAAAAACACGAATACACAAAACATGAAAAACAAACTGATCAGCTGCGCTGCTATCTGCGCGGCTCTGACGGCAAGCAGCCACGCTGCTAACATCATTAGCACTGGCTTCGCCGGTGTGGTGGAAGACACCAGTTCTGGGGTTGTTGCTTCCGGATTTACCTGGGATTCCGATTTCGGTGAGGGCGGTAACGCGTCCACCAGCCTTACATTCGTAGGTGACGGCTACACCATCAGCAGCTTCATTGCAGAACAGCCAGGTGCTGCAGGTACCGAGGTCGGCGAACCAATTGGTATCGCTGGTAACGTCGGGAACCAAGGAGACTGGAGCACAAGCTTCACATTCACCGCAGGCGATACTTACGATCTGAGTAACTTTGCCATCAGCTCTTACTCCATCACGGCAGGTGGTGCGCATCAGAACGCTGATGACAAGCCTGTTTTCTGGCTGCTGTCGATTAAAGATGGCAGCACTGAGATCTTCAGTGGTCGCGAAGACTTCATTGAGCCTGCAGGTACCGGGAATCTTCCTGGGAGCTTCAACTTCGATCTTAGTGGTTTCTCCTTGAATGCTGGTACTCAGTACACATTCGATCTCACCGTTGGTTCCGACAATGGCGGAGGTAACAACATCGCTCTTAACTCCCTCGCTCTTGAGGGTGTCGCTCAGGCTGTGCCAGAGCCGTCGTCGGCTGTGTTGCTTGGCATCGGTGGTGCAGCATTGATTTTGCGCCGCAAGAAGTAAGCGATCTCATAGACTGAGGGAGAGATCCCTCAAGTGAACTATTCTGGCGGGGGCGTATGCCTCCGCCAGAACCATTTTTGGCAAGGTGTGCATTTATTTGTGCATGTTTGTGGAAGGCGGGCGGGACGGCGGTGCGTAGTACGCGCTGCTTATGAAGGTGATATCGTTTCTGATTTTGGTTTGGTTGCAGTGTGCTTCGCTATGGGCTGCGGAGGTGGACGTGTATTTGATGGCGGGGCAGTCGAACATGCAGGGATTGGGAAAGGTGGACCAACTTTCACCACAGCGGATCGATCGGGTACAGCACTGTTACTATTGGAACGGAAGCGCATTCGAAGTGCTGATCCCCGGTGAGACGAAGACCTCGCGATCGGTGGCAGAGTTCGGACCGGAGTTGGGCTTTGCCAGCGTGATGGCTACCAGCGAACGTCCGGTCTACCTTGTGAAGTATTTTGCCAGTGGAATGCCATTGCACCATGGATGGCACGGAGGGACGTGGCTTGGGGGACCAGCTGTGCCCGGCAGGACAAATTTCTACCCCGGGGGTAGTGTGCCAAAGCTTCTGCAAAAAGGGTCATGATGATTGATTAGGTTTTTAACAAAACAAGAACCCCTAATCGTCACACCATGACCCCACGACCAGATAAGACCACAACGCCGCAGTTGAAAAGTATTCTTGCCGAGCAGGAAGATTTTCTGAGGCCCTTGGTTCAGAAATTGATGCAGGAGATGCTCGAAGAAGAAATGAACGAGACACTCCAGGCGGTAAAATCAGAACGCAGCGACAGACGCCGAGGTTATCGCAGCGGCAGTTATCAACGCAGTCTCCTGACACGGGTAGGAAGGATCGAGCTGCGCGTTCCTCAAGATCGCGACGGACTCTTCAGCACCGAGATCTTCGATCGCTATCAACGCAGCGAGAAGGCTTTGGTAAGCACCCTGATCGAAATGTACGTGCAGGGCGTCTCGACACGTAAAGTCGCGCAGATCACCGAGGAGCTCTGTGGTCACCGAGTTAGCGCCAGTGTGGTAAGCAGGCTGAACAAAACGTTGGATGAAGAGCTTGAGAACTTCGCCCGACGCAAGCTCAGCCATGCCTATCCCTATCTCATCCTGGATGCCCGGTACGAAAAGGTTCGGGAGAACGGCGTGGTGCGCAGCCAGGCTGTGTTGATCGCCATTGGCATCAGTTGGGATGGGCGACGGGAGGTCCTTGCGACCGAGCTCGATCAAAGGGAAAGCGGAAGCAGCTGGAAGAACTTCCTACTTCAACTCAAGCAACGCGGACTGACGGGTGTTGAGTTCTGCGTGACTGATAACCATGCCGGCCTGCGACGAGCTATCAGCGAAGTGCTTCCCGAGGCGCTATGGCAACGCTGCTACGTCCACTTCCTTCGCAACGCTCTTGATCATCTACCTCGCAAGCATGACGACGACTGCTGCACTGAGCTGCGCTGGATCTATGACCGTCGAGACATCAATGAAGCGCGTCAGGATCTGCGGGCATGGTTGGCGAAGTGGGGAGGCAAATACCACAAGCTCTGTGACTGGGTCGAAAGTGAGATCGAAGAAACGCTTACCTTTTATCGACTTCCCAGAGAGCATCACAAGCATCTCAAAAGTACGAATATGCTCGAGCGACTCAATGAGGAGATTAAGCGTCGTACGCACATTATCCGAACCTTCCCCAACAAGGCTGCAGCCCAACGTTTAATCCGGGCTGTCACGCATCAAGTCCATGAGCAGTGGATCGATCAACACCGCTACCTGAACATGGATCACCTCAAAGAAGCCCAAAAGCTCAGCCTTACTTCAAATCAAACGTCCGCAGCCTGATCATCATCCTTCAAAGCCCTTTTTGCAGAACTTGACGTACATAACCACCCCGGGCTTGGGGCGGGAGATCCGAACCAAGGGCAGCTCTACAGGGCGATGATGGCGCGTTTCCAAATTGCGCTGAAGGCGCTTGAGTTGGGCGGGCATACGCCTGTGGTGCGGGGATTGTTGTGGATGCAGGGGGAGCAGGACAGCAAGCGCCAGGAATCCGCGGCCAGCTATGCCGCGAACTTGAAGTATCTGCGTGACCGGGTTGTGAGTGACCTCGGACTGCAGGAATTGCCGTTGGTGTTCGGGCAGGTCCTGCCGTATTCCGAAGCAAAGCCACGGTTTGTGGCGCGCGATGTGATCCGGGCCCAGATGGCAGCGGCGGATCAAGGATCCGGGGCTCCTGAATCGATCAAGCGAGCCAGGATGGTATCGACCGATGGATTTGGGTTACATGCCGACACGGTGCACTACAATGCGGATGGGCAATGGCAACTCGGAGTGTCGATGGCCTGCGCAATGCAAGAGTTACGCCAAATGAAAAGGTGAGCTCACGGAGCGGTGAGCTTGATCTGACGGGGGCGAGCACAGACCAGAGGCGGCGGAAGAATGGCGGCCGGCGGGCAAGATTTCCGCTACGGTGCTGTCACTGGCTTTGCCGGGTTGTTGTGGGGGGGGACCCAGGGTGAGGTCGCCTGAGGCTCCCTTCACCCTGGGCTGGTTTGCGCCTCCCTTGCTGGGAGGGATGTCGCTGCGCTTTAGGCTCAGGCCCGCGAGGATCGGGCGGATCGGGCGGATCGGGCGGATCGGGCGGATCGTGGTGTTAGTTCTCTTCGATTTTGTAGAAGGCGCGGGTCGTTGGGATGGGGGACGGGGTGCCGGGGTCGGTGAGAACCAATGGGCCATCGCCAGCGACCGCCGAGTCGACGGCGACGGTGGATTCATCGAAGCTGAGGTCTGTGCAGCGGTAGAGCGTGTAGGTTGCGCCTTTGACGAGGTCGGAGACATCGACGGAGAAGGATGTGCCGCTGTGGCCGGAGCCATTGACCTTCATTTTGCTGGTGATCGAGCCGGTGGCGTTCCAGTAGAGCGCGCGCTCAATGGTGCCGCTGAAGCTCTTTTGGCTGGCGTTGTAGAATGTGCCGGGCGTGGTTGAGAGGCCGGCGCGGTTGGTGAGTTCGCTGTTGGTAGTGCCTACGCTGAGTGTTTCGTTGCCTGACCAGTTGCCGGATGGTGAGGCATTGGTAATGGAGAACACATCCAGTGATGTGTTGCCGCCCTCGGTTTTTACCGCGAGCCGGAGAGTGCCGGTGGTGGAACCTTGTGCGGGAGGTGTGTAGATCGCGGCGATCTGATAGGTGATGCCGCTGGTCAGCGTGCCGTACGATGACTGGACGGCGATCTCGGGCAATGTGGTGTCGGCGAGTGATGTTGGCGTGGCGGGGTCTGATGAGTTTTGCTTTTGGATGAAGGTTGGCACGCCATCGACCAGGTACAACGCCGAGCCATTTGAGTTGCCTCCGATCTCGATCAAGAGCGCCATGCCCGTGAGGTCGGAGGATGCCGGGGTGCAGTTGATTTCTAAGGTGACGCCATTTTCTAGGACTGGTTGCGCGGTGGTTCGGTCTGTGGTGTCGCCTTCATATGCCGCGCTGTCAGGCTGGAGGCTGGTGAGGAGGTCTGGGTCCGGTAGGTCGACTCCGGGGATGGAGAACCCAGTGCCGGAGGTGTCGCCATAGAGTGTGCGGAGACTGCGCAGTTTGGTCATGAGGTCGATAACTAGCGCTTGGAACTGAGGCGTGCCGTCCACGCCGTCGGTTGGGTTATCAATGGTGCCTGTCTCCGCGTTGTAGAGCAGGTTGTTCATTTCATATGGATCCAGCAATAGGTCGAACAACTCCCATTGGTTGGCGCGTTCGTATTGGAAGATCAGCTTGTAGCGGTCCGTGCGGATGCCGTAGTGGCGGCCGACGCGGTGCTCGGCGGTGTAGCCCTCATAGTAGTGGTAATAGATCGAGTCGCGCCAAGCGGCGGGTTGGTCGTTGGTTGCGGCGGTTGCCCAGCCGAGGAAGCTTTCGCCGTGCATGGCGTCGTACTGGGTCACGCCCGCGGCTTCGAGTAGCGTTGGTGCGTAGTCGATGACCTGGACCATCTCGTTGACCTCGGTGCCCGGTGTGATGAGTGAGTTCCCCGAGGCGTCCTTCCACTGCATCAAAAGCGGGGTGCGGAGTGACTCTTCATACATCCAGCGCTTGTCGAACCATCCGTGCTCGCCGAGGTAGAAACCCTGGTCGGAGGCGTAGATCACGATGGTGTTGCGGTCGAGTTGGTTGGCTTCGAGGAAGTCGAGGATGTCGCCCACGCTGCGGTCGACTGATTTCGCGGTGAGCAGGTAGTCCTTGATGTAGCGTTGGTGGAAGTAGGCGTCCTTTTCGTCCTGAGTGAGGCTGTTGCGGTTGGCGTTCCACCACGTGCGGACTTCGTCGTAGGCCGTGCCGCCGAATGTGCTGCCATCGAGTTTGAGGTCTTCGTTCAAGCGCATGATGGCGGAGATCTCCATCTCTTGGGCGGCGGCGCTGGTGGCGCGGGTTGGGTAGCCGTTGCGGTAGTCGGAAAAGTTGGAAGGAACCGGTACCAGCGCTGGTGTCCACGAGGCGGGGTCTTCGGGAGCGGTTGTTGGGTTCGGGGTGACCGAGTAGTCCCATTCGACCTGACGGAAAGCTGCAGGGTCGATTTCCGCCGGGGCTGGGTTCCACACGCGGTGGGTGCCCTTGTGGTTGACCATAATGAAGAACGGATTGGTTTGGTTGGTGTCCAATCGGTTCTGGAGCCACGCCTGGGTGCGGTTGGTCAGCACGTCGGCAATGTATTCGCCGCTGTGGGTGATTGTTGTGGAGCCGCCGCTGGGTAGTGAGGTGATCAGTCGGGGGGAGTAGTATTCGCCCTGGCCTACGAGGTATTCGAAGTGGTCGAAGCCGGTGGGTGTGGTGCCGAGGTGCCATTTCCCGATCAGTGCGGTGCTGTAGCCGGCGGATTGGAGCAATTTGGGCAGCGTTTGTTGTGCTCCGTTGAAGCCGCCGGTGTTGGCTAGATGGCCGTTGGCGTGGGAGTGGAGGCCGGTGATGAGGTTGGCGCGCGACGGCTGGCAGATCGAGTTGCTGACGTAGCTGTGCGTGAACACAGCTCCTTGGTCTGCTAGACGGTCGATGTTCGGGGTCTGTGCCAGCGGGGAGTCTTTGAACACAAGGTCCTGAACGGTGGCGTTCGTGACGTTGTGATAGGCGCTGATGCCCTGCTGGGTGTGGTCGTCCGAGAAGAAGACCACGATGTTGGGGGCACTGGCTCGGGCTGTTGCGGCTGAAAGGGTCAGTGCGGCAAAGAGTCCGAGAGTCCGGGGGATACGTTTGGGGGCGGAGGGAAGGTTGCGGTTCAAGTTCATAGCAGGATGGGCGTCCGTTCATGGTTGATGAAAGGACGTGCTCGAACGTGAACAGCGGATTCGGACTATTTCTTAATGAGGCGGAGATCGCTCAAAGCATCTCCAATGTGCGGAGGTAGAGTTGCTCCACTTTTTTCCGAGCCCATGGAGTCTTGCGCAGGAACTTGAGGCTGGATTTGATCGATGGGTTGTCGTTGAAGCAATTGATGCGGATACGGTACCCGAGGTCCTCCCAGCCGTAGGCGTCGACGAGGGTGGTGACGATTTGCTCCAGGGTGACTCCGTGGAGTGGGTTGTTCGGTTGGTCTTGGCTCATCAGGGATGTTAATCGCGGGCTTTCCACAGGCGGTCTTCAGTGAGTGGTGTGACGCGCGGCGTGGAGGGAAGGTCGGTGGGCTCGGGCAGGTTGTGCGTGGTTTGCTTGCCCGAAGGGTCTGTGAATTCGACGTTGATCGGAGAGTCGGCAATCTTTCGGGGCAGGGCGAAGGCGTCGCAAGCGAGAGCGAACAACCGCGACAAATAGGGCAGTGTGTTCTTTTTGATCAACTCGTTTTGGAATGCAACGGCTCCGACGCTCATGCCGCCGATGCCGATGGCCAGCGCGGTGACTCCTGGGATGGCGCTGGAGATGGCGGTGGCTGCGTAAAGGGTGGCACCACCGTCGACGGCGGCCGTGACCAGTCCACCCAGAGCCGCGACGCCGCCCAGTGCGCCGAGTACGGAGCGGCCGCCGATGGAGAATCGTTGTTTTGCGGTCATGGATTCCCACGAGCTTTTGGTGATGGCATCGAGGGACGTGGGATCGAAGTTTTCGATCGGGTGTGCGTTGAACTCGGTGACCACAGAGGACCAGGCGGAGGCGAGATCTTCGATGGGGATGTACGCGGGGCACCAGCGTTGCGAGTGCATTTCCGTGGCGAGTGACTGGGCGTTTGCGAGGCGGACGCTGCCGAGGTTGAGCCGGTCTTTGACGTCGCTCTCGAGGTCGCTGAGCTTGGTGTTGAATGGGTTGAGCTTTTTGAGCCATCGCTTGCCGTTGGCTAGGGCGCTGTCGAAGGGCTTCGCAAGTTTCAGAGTGAATTTCAGGGCGAGCGGCGCGGTGCGGATGAAGCTGTCGTTGAGCGCGTTGGCAAACTTGATCGACGGAATCTGTAGGGGCTCTCCGGTCGATCGGTCGGTCATCATGCCGGTACAGAACTTGAGTAATCCGTCGCGGGTGGCTGCGATGGACGCCCGGCTCTCTTTAATCCATTCTTCGGTGGACGATCGTGCGGTGCGTTGGAGGTGGGTGAGCTCGTCCTCGTGGCTGGCGATTTTCACCTTTTGCAGCTCTGCGGCTTGGAACGTCGTGGTCAGTGCGGCCAGATCCGTGGTGCTTGCGGTTCCTTCGCTGAGGCGGAAAAAGGTGGGAAACTCATCGCCGGTTGCGCTGACGCGGTGGTCGAAGCCCTCGACCATGGCGGGAGGTGTGAGTTCGCGCCAGCCTGGGCGGCCATTGCGGGATTCGATCATGAAGTCGAATGCCCCGAACACGTGGTCGCGTGCGATGTGGAAGGACTCCAACAGTCGCGTGAGGTCCGGGTCATCGAGAGTGGTGGCGGGTTGGCCCGGCTCGGGGCGGATCATGTTCACCAGCAGGAAGAGCGGGGCGCTCCCCATGCGGCTGCGGATCGCGGAAAGCATATCGTGGCAGATGCGGTCGCGGATGGCGTCGCGTTTCCAGACCATGAGGAATGCAGAGCAGACGCGTGACGCGGCGGCCAGGAATTCCAGCCGTGGGTTTTGGGTGTCACCAGCGTCGTGGTCGTGGGTTTGAACGTCCGGGCAATCGAGGATGGCGGCGCCCAGCGGTTCGAGAGCGGGATCACCGGCGACGAGTGGAGTGGCGAGTTGGTCGAGGTGGTCGCGGCCGCTGCGGTACTGTGCTGCGGATTTTTCGGGGTCAGGGTCGAGGAACTCGACCTGGCCACCGTGCGCCTGGGTCATCAAGTCGAGCAGCGTGGCTTTTTTGTCCGGCTGGTCGAGCCATGATTGGGGCACCCAGTAGACGAACCTGTGGGTGGCCGTAGCGCTGCCTTCGCCGCGTGGGATGCGGGCTTGGCCTTCTTTGCTGAGGAAACTGGCAACGACGCTGGACTTGCCGGCGTTGAGTTGTCCGGTGACCGCGATGATCGGGCGGTCGAGCATGGCGCGAGCGGTTTCCAGGTTGCTCTGGGCGCGATGGATTTCGTTGCTGAGCTCGGTCTGGCCCGCCTTGGTGAGGGCTTGCTGAAGGTTGAGGGTGGTGCCGTCATCGGGCCACTGGGAATCAGCAACGATGGATTCGAGCGGTGATGGCGGGGGAGTGGCTGCGGACGAGTCAGGCATGCAAGAGGTATCGTGCGGCTGCAGGTGCCTGTTGGCAAGTGTGGACGATGGACTTCGGAAGGGGGGCATAGGTCCTATGAGTCCTATCGGACCTATGGGGTGAATCTCCGTAGCTTCTGAAGTTGGTGCTCCTCAATTACAAAAAAAACGCGCCCCGTCGGATGGTGGTCCGGCGGGGCGCGTGAGAATAGAGATCGCGGCTAGCTTAGTACGAGCGGCAGAAGTCTTCGAAGCGGTCGAGGCCTTCTTTGATCACGTCGAGCGAGGTCGCGTACGACAGGCGCACGGTGTAGTCGTTGCCGAAGGCGATGCCTGGGACAACGGCCACCTTGTAGCGGCTGAGCAGCTTGTCCGCGAAGTTGACCGACTTGAGGCCGATCTTACGGATGTTGACGAGGAAGTAGAACGCACCCTTTGGTTCGATGGTGGTGACGTTGTGGATGCGGTTGAGGCGGCTGAGCATGTACTTGCGGCGCATGTCGAGCTCTTCGCGCATGTCGTTGAGTGGTGCCTGGTCGCCCATGAGAGCAGCGATGGCGCCGTACTGGGCGAAGGTGGTAGGAGCGCTGGTCGAGTGGCTCTGGGCCTTGGCGATGGCCGCAGCGATCTTTTCAGGGGCTGCGGTGTATCCGAGGCGCCATCCGGTCATCGAGTAGGCTTTCGAGAAGCCGTTGACGGTGATGGTGAGGTCCTTCACTTCCTGGCTGAGCGAGGCGATCGAGATGTGCTCGGTGTCACCGTAGACGAGCTTTTCGTAGATCTCGTCGGAGAGGATGACGATGTCCTCGGAGAGGGCCACTTCAGCGATGGCTTCGAGCTCCGAGCGGCTGTACATGGCGCCGGTCGGGTTGCTTGGGCTGTTGAGGATGACCATCTTGGTTTTGATGCTCATGTTGTCCTCGAACTGCTCAGCGGTGAGCTTCCAGCCGTTCTTTTCGTCGGTTTCGACGATCACAGGGACGGCACCCGCGAGGCGGACCATTTCCGGATAGCTGGTCCAGTAAGGGGATGGGATGATGACTTCGTCGCCTGGGTCGCAAACGGCGAGGATTGCGTTGAAGAGCGAGTGCTTGGCGCCGCAGTTGACCGAGATCTGGGAAACGTCGTACTCAAGGCCGTTGTCGACCATGAGTTTGTTGGCGATGGCTTCGCGAAGTGCAGGGAGACCGGCGGCCGCGGTGTACTTGGTGGCACCTTGCTCGAGAGCGGCGATGCAGGCGGCTTTGATGTGATCCGGGGTATCGGTATCCGGTTCTCCGGCTCCGAAGCTGCAGACGTCTTCACCAGCGGCCTTCATTTCGGCGGCACGGTTGGTGACGGAAAGGGTCATTGACGGAGCAATGTTGGCGAGACGTTCGGCGGTGAGGTCCATGGTCAGTGCGATTGGGTAAAATTCGGATAATAGCTGGCTGCGCGTGAATGCTTTCAGACGCGTAGAGAAGCATCTGTCAAACTCGACAGATTCGCGTCTGATGCAAGCTAATAAACCCGCAGGATTCGAGGGAAATTTTAGCAAATGTTCCCCCGTGTCGGGGGCTGTCCTTGATCGGCGCAGGTGCTTGAGCGGCTGTGAAGCAGCGGTGGAGCGGGCTTGAATTCAAGGCGATCCGGTGGGACGGGTGGGCATGATGGATTTACCAGAATCTCTCCGCTCCGTGCGTGCGCTGATCTTTGATTTCGATGGCGTCATCGTCGACACCGAATGGGCGATCTTCCAGACGTGGAGCGAGCTCTTTGCTCGTCATGACGTTGAACTGAAGCTCGAAACGTACGCTCAATGTGTGGGGAGTGACCATGACGCGTGGGACCCGAAGGCGCATCTGGAAGAGTTGTGTGGCTACGCGCTCGACTGGGACGCTGTGTTGCCGGAGAAGCATGCGGCATCGCGCCGGTTGATGGCGGGGCAGGGGGTGATGGACGGAGTGGTGGAGTGGTTGGATGCGGCTCAATGTGCGGGCTTGCCGGTGGCCGTGGCGTCCAGTTCGTCGCACGAGTGGGTCCATGGATGGCTGACCAAGTTGGAGCTGCGTGAGCGCTTCGTTTCTCTGAGTTGTCGCGACCATGTCGAGCGGATCAAACCGGCACCGGATTTGTTTCTGCACGCGGCGGCTCAATTGGAGGTCGATCCGGCGGCCGCGCTGGTGATCGAGGATTCCGCCAATGGCACAGCCGCCGCGCATGCCGCGGGGATGCGGGTGGTCGCGGTGCCCAACCGGGTAACGGCACACCAGGATTTTTCCAAAGCCTGGCGTAGAGTGGGCTCGCTGGCTGAGCTGACGCTCGCCGATGCGCTGGAGCCCGTCGGCCGATAGCCTCGCCCTGAAAATGAATCAGCACTGCCCGTTGTGAGCTCGGGCAGTGCTGGGATTTGGATTCGTAGGTAGATCTCAGCCCGCTGGCGAGCCGGGGCTGACGAGGGGCTTACTCGTCGTCGTCGGTGCGTGCGCGGTCGCGGAAACGCATGATCTCGTTGATGAACGTGAGTGGGATCTCACCGGTCGGGCCGTTACGTTGTTTCGCGATGATGAGTTCGGCTTCCCCTTGGCGTTCGTCTCGTTCGTCCTCGTTGGTAGCGTAGTAAGCGGAGCGGACGAGGAGGCCGACGACGTCGGCGTCCTGCTCGATCGATCCGGATTCACGCAGGTCGGAGAGCTTGGGTTTGTTGTCGGCTCGGCCTTCCGGGTTACGGTTAAGCTGGGCCAGCACCATGACCGGGACGTTGAGTTCCTTGGCGATTGCCTTGAGACCTGCGGAGATCTCAGCCACCTCGATCTGACGGTTTTCCTGAGCTCGCTTCGTGTTCGACTTCATCAGCTGGAGGTAGTCCACCGCGATGATCTTGAGCGGGTGCTGGTTGTGAATACGGCGGGCTTTGGCTCGCAGTTCGAGAATCGAGACACCCGGGGTGTCATCGACGAAAAGCTTGGACGCGGCGATCTGGCTCGCCGCCTTGGTGAGCTTGCGGAAGTCTTCCTTGGTTGCAAAGCCGTCACGGAAGCGGTTGAGCGGCACTCCTGCGCGGGCGCAAAGCAGACGTTGGATGAGCTGCTGGGTGGACATCTCCAACGAGAACACAAGCGCCGGCTGGTTGAGGTCACAGGCAATGTGCTCGACCACGTTCATGACCAACGAGGTCTTACCCATGGCCGGACGGGCTGCGATAATGAACATCTCACCGCCGTGGAGGCCGTCGGTCATGGCGTCGAGGTCTTTGAGGCCGGTGGTGGTGCCGTGGGTGCCCCCTTTGTTTTTCACCATTTCCTCGAAGACCTTCACCGCTTCGATGACTTCCTCTTTGGTGTTCTTCTTCTGATCCTTGGCGCCCATTTCGCGGATCTGGAGAATCCGTTGCTCCACGGTGTCGAGTAGAGGTTGGACATCTTCCTGTTCCTCGTAGGCGGAGGTGATGCACTCGGTGCACGACGAGATCACGCGGCGCAGGATGTACTTGTCGCGGATGATGTGTGCGTAGGTCGCAAAGTTGGCCGAGGTTGGGGCGAACTCACCGAGCTCGGCGATGTAGCTTGCGCCGCCGATCTCCTCGAGCTGGTTGCGGTCGATGAGCGTCTGCGTGAGCGTGACGATATCGATCGGCGTCCGTTTGTTCTGCAGTTCGAGCAGGATGGTGTAAATGAGCTCGTGGGCCGGATGGTGAAATGCGGCCGGGCTGAGAAGTGGGATGACTTCGTCGATGATGCGGCCTGGATCCTGAAGCATCGACGAGAGCAGTCCTCGTTCAGCGTCGTGGCTGCTTGGCACGGAGCGCAGGGCTTCGATTTGCTCGATGCTTTTGGCTTTGCGGTCCTTTTTGCGTGGTCCTGACTGAAGGGCTGGGCCGTTGTCGTTGTCGGTGACTTCCGGAGCGGAGGGAAAGGATGGCATGGTCGGTGGGATCGCGGTGGGGTGAAGGGCGCACAATCTAGTCCATCAGTGGGGGCGCGCACAAGTGGGGAATGGGCCGATTGAGCCGATGGACAGCCGACGTCCGCGTGGAACGCTTGAGGAACCGAAGGCTGGGCGGGAACAAAAAAATCGCACCTTCCGAGAGGGAAGGTGCGATCTGTAGTCGGCGCGGTAAGCGCCGGAAATCGGCTGGCGTAATTACGCGTCAGCTGCTTCCTCTTCGCCACCCTTAGCGGTGACGTCGACGGTGAGCTTGGCGTGGATTTCGCTGTGCACTTTGACTTCGAGGGTCTGGCTGCCGGTGGTTTTGATCGGCTTCTCGAGGACGATGGCGTGGCGGTCGATTTCGATGCCGGCCTGAGCCTTGAGTGCGTCTGCGATGTCGCTGCTGGTGATCGATCCGAAGGACTTGCCGCCCTGACCGGTTTCGAGTTCGAGGGCAACTTTGGCCTTCTTGATTTGTGCTGCGACCTCTTGGGCAACTTTGATCTCTTCAGCTTCGCGAGCAGCGCGGGCAGCTTTGAGTGCTTCCACGTGGCGGCGGTTAGCGTTGGTCGCTTCGTATGCCTTGCCTTGTGGGATGAGGAAGTTGCGGGCGTATCCGGACTTGACGCTCACAACGTCAGCTTCAGCGCCGAGGCCTTCGATTTTCTCTTTCAGGATGACGTCAGTCGTAGCCATAAATTCTCTCCTTGAAATTCGGATTGTGGTTGGGTCGCCCTCGTATCGTGTTGATGGCGGGGCAGGGAGGGAAGAAAGCAGGGATTTCGGGCGTGTCAAGCCGAGCGCCTGCCAATTCGAGGAAATTTGCACTGAGATGAGAAAGTGTGGTGCCGCTTACTGTGTATTTGAGCGATTTCCGTCACATCCCAAAGTTTTACTTTCGATCATTGTTTCATGGTGTAGATGGAAAATGGTCCCCCAAGCCTACCTTGTAACATTTTTTGCATACATGATGACCTGCCCGCCTCCTGATGAAATCAATGCCGAACTGGACGCCGACTTCAATGCTTGTCCGCATTGTCAGGCGGAGGTTGAGGTTTCGGCGTGTGCCCCATTTGAGAAAATTGCCTGCCCTGAATGTGGTGGCGCGATGCGTGTGCGGGTTCAGTTTGATCATTATGTGATCAAGAAGCAGCTCGGCGTTGGCGGAATGAGCCATGTCTTTGAGGCGTTGGATACCACACTGGACCGCCGCGTGGCGCTGAAGATCCTCAACCGCGAAAACAGTGCGGACGAGAGCCGGATCAAGCAATTCGAGCGTGAGGCCACACTCACGGCATCGGTTTCCAACCCGAACGTGGTGCGTGTCTTTGGCGTGGGGATCGCCAACGGTAACTTCTATATCGCGATGGAGCTGGTGGAGGGCTATTCGCTGGAGGAGCGGTTGCACGAGAAGGGCAAGATCGAAGAACAGCGTGTGCTGGACCTCGCGATCGAATCGGTAGACGGTCTGCGGGCGGCATCGCGCGTGGGACTCATCCACAGGGACATCAAGCCGGGTAATATTCTGGTGACCAACGACGGCCATGCCAAGATCGTGGACTTCGGATTGGCTCTGATTTTCGAAGGCGGCGAAACCGAGGCGGACGAAGAAATGTGGGCGACTCCATATTACGTGCCGCCGGAGAAACTCGCAGGCGCGACCGAGGATATCCGGAGCGATCTGTACAGTTTTGGTGCGACGTTGTTCCACTTGCTCGCCGGGCAGCCGATGTACAACACCAGCAGCAACAGCATCGAAGAGCTGCTGCAGGTGAAACAACAATCGGTGAAGCTCGGGGCGGTGGCTCCGATGGTTTCCAGTGCCACTCAGCAGGTGGTAGATCGGTTGGTGATGCCAGATCCTGATCAGCGTTATGCGGATTACGATGCGTTGTACGACGAGTTGTGTGCTGCGCGTGATTCATTGCGTTCCTCCGCTGAAGCCGCTGTGGCTACCAAGGGCGTGGCCAAAGGCAAGGTGCAGAAGAAGAACACGGCGCTGAAAGTCGTGGGTGGGCTGGCGGTTTTGGGAGCGGTTGGTGGTGTGGTTGCCTGGCAGATGCTGCAGACCGCGATTGATGACGGAAAAGCTGCCCTTGTGGAGGCTGGTAACGAGGTGGTTGAGGCTGTGAATGAGGAGATCGAAGCGGCGTCCAGCGGGTTTGAAGAGCGTGCCAACGCAGACGCGGGAACGCGCTTCATCGAGGCGCGGGCGAGCTTGCTTGCGGGCGACTATGACAAGGCGGCCGATGAGTTTCAGAGTCTGATGAATGACTCCGCCACTTCGCAGCCGATGGCGAACTGGGCAGGCCTCAATGCGGCATTCGCTCACTACCTGCTGGGTCAGCCAGGCAAGGCGCGGATTGTGCTGGCGGAGATGCGCGCGCATCCGAAGTTCGACGACTTGCTGATGGACGAGGATTTGCGCACCTACTTTGAACGAGTGAGCAGCACGGTGCTAACGAAGTGGCCTGTCGCCGAGAATGTGGTGGCTGATTTGCCAACCAATGGCGAATGGGGGTTTGCGGTGATGCTCTACGGCTTGAAGAACTGGGAACATGGCCGTTTCCAGTTGGCTTCCGAGATGATTGGGAAGGTGGATTTGGACAACGTGGAGCAGCGCTACGAGTGGCTGCGCGACTACCGTGGATTGCTGAACAATTACATCTACGATGCCAAGACCATGCTCAATTTGCCGTTGGATGAGACCGGTACGGTGAGCTCCGACGTGGACGTCACCATCGGTGTGTTGCAGCGTGCGCACGACGAGCTGAAGATGGAGGGCCGTGCGAAAGACATGGTCGCCGCACGCCTGGAGCGACTGCGCTCATTGAAGGTGGAGCTCGAAGAGGCCGAGCGCCGTGAGGTCGAACGCGAACAACGCGAGTTGATCCGCAACGAGATGATCAAGGTTGCGAAGTTGCGTCCGCAGTTGAAGAAGCTGGGTGAGAGCTATCAGTTCCGTGAGGCGGCCGCGTTGGCGCGCAGCACCAAGCTCGAGACGTCGGAAGCCAAGAGTGAGATGAAGAACACGAGCTTCCTGTATCAGGGGTGTGAGCAGTTCATCGATTTGTTGATTCAGGATCTGAATGAACATTCGTTCCGAGGCTCGCTCAAGCTGACCGAGCGCAGTGCGGAAATGCGTGGCGTGACCGTGGTGAAGGCTACCAGCGCGAGCCTGGCGGTGCGCCGGGGCGGCGCTGTGTTCACTCAAAAGGTGGAGGAGATGCCGCAAGAGACATTGGTGAAGCTGGCCGAGTGGGCGTTGGAGCAGACCAAAGGTGCGGATGCACGCCAGGCTCGCTTCAAGGCACTGGCGGCGTTCTGTGTGTTTACCGGAGATCTTGAACGTGGCGATTCTGCGGCATCGGAGGTGAGCATGCTTGACCGTGAGTTCACCAATGCGTGGAAGAGCCTGCGCCGCCGGGTGGACAAAGCGAATGCCAAAGCGGCCGAGCAGGCCGAACTTATGGAGGGCGCGTCGTCGTCCCGTGGAGGCTCCGATAGTTTGTTCGATGACTCGGGGAACGACGCACCGGATCCACTCGAAGGCGATTCCGGATTGGACGAGTCGCTCTTCGATGATCCGTTCTAACCGATGGGTTGGTTTTTTTGATCAAAAAAGAAATCCCGCTGCAGGGTCGTCTGCAGCGGGATTTTTTGTGAGTGGGTCGGGCTTGTTGCGAGCACTCGGGATCAGGCGAGCACCACGCGGGTGCCGTCCGCCTCCGCGGGCAGCACTTCGCCGACGATGGCGGCGCAGAGCGCGTTTTCCTCGCGCAGGATTTCGAGCACGCGGTCGACATGTGCTGGTGGCACGCAGAGCAGCAGGCCGCCGCTGGTCTGGGCGTCGGTGACGAGAGTCATGAAGTGATCCTCGACGCCTGCTTCGATGCGGGTCATGGGCTCGGCCATTTCCCGGTTCTTCTTTGACCCGCCGGGCACGCAGCCTTGTTGGATCAGCTCAAGGACGTCGGGATCGACCAATGGGATGTCGGCCGTGTTGAGTTGGGCCGAGACCTGGCTGCTCTTGCAGATGTTGGCCAAATGTCCGAGCAGGCCGAAGCCCGTGACGTCGGTGGCTGCCTGGCACAACCCTTCACCGGCGATGGTGGCGCCCGGTGTGTTGAGTGTGCGCATGACATCGACGCTGGCGTCGATCATGGCGCCGGTGGCGATGCCTCGTTTGATGGCGGTTGAGATGATGCCGGTCCCGATAGGTTTGCTCAGCACCAGGACGTCGCCGGGCTTGGCGCCTTCGTTCGACATCATGCGGTCCGGGTGGACGACGCCGGTGACCGAGAGGCCGTAGAGAGGCTCCGGGTTTTGCACGGTGTGGCCGCCGACCATAGCGCACTCGGCTTCCACTACTTTGTCGGCACCTCCTTTGAGGATCAGGTTGATCTGTTCCAGCGTGAGCTGGTCGGTGGGGACGCCCATGATGTTCATGGCGGTGATGGGCTTGCCGCCCATGGCGTAGACATCCGAGAGCGAGTTGGTCGCGGCGATCTGACCGAAGAGGTACGGGTCGTCGACGATGGGTGTGAAGAAGTCCAGCGTCTGCACCAGCGCGGTGTCAGGCGTCATTTGGTAGACCGCTGCGTCGTCCGAGGTGGCGGAGCCGACGATGACGGCTGGGTCGTGGTGTTGGTTGAGTCCACGCAGAACCTGCGTGAGTTCGGCTTGGCCGAGCTTGGATGCTCATCCAGCGCACGACGAGAGTTGGGTCAGGCGGGTAATGTCTTCGCGGGTCATGGAAATGGGAATTGGGATTCGGCATCAATTACGCATAGCCCGTGGTTCAGAGCTAGCAGCAATTCGGTTGCGGCCGTGAGCGACGCTCCGTTGTCGGATTCGTTTAACCTGAATCAACCGCAGCTGCGGGCGGGATGTGAGCTCGACGCCAAGACGAAAATTGGCGGAGAGGGAAGGAATCGAACCAACCTGACTCCGGTTAGAAGTCACAACGGTTTTGAAGACCGCGGAGGCCACCAGGCACCCATCACTCTCCGATTTTTGGCGGAGCCGCCGGTGGAATGTGCGCGCCCATTGCTGGGGGCTGGTCACCGGCGGGGGTATCTATACACATCCGACTGCGGGGGTCTAACACGAAATTGCGGGATATTTCAGAGTGGATGCGGGGCGTGGGTTCGGCTCCAGATTTTCGTTGCGGGGGGCGGTGGGCTGCGGTTGAGTGAGCACACATGGGAGGACGACTGAAATTTGGCGTGCTTGACCGGTATATCGGTGGGCAGGTGCTTTTTGCCACGGTGTTTGGTGTGGTGGTGTTGTGCTTTGTTTTGGTGCTGGGCAACATCTTCAAGGAGATGCTGCCGCGCTTGGTGGATGGTCAGGTTTCGAGCGAATACTTTTTACGCTTCATCCTGTACGTGATGCCGTTTTCGTTGGTGTTCACGATTCCGTGGGGCTTTTTGACGGCGGTGTTGTTGGTGTTTGGCCGGCTTTCGGCGGACAACGAATTGGTTACGATGCGGATGGCGGGCGTGAGTACGACGCGTTTGTGCATGCCTGTGTTTGTGTTGGGGATCGCGCTTTCTTCGATGTGCTGGTGGATCAATGTGTCGGTGGCACCGAAGGCGAAGACGGCGATTGAGCAGATGTTTGTGGATATGGCGACGAACAACGCGCAGGCGGTGTTGGTGCCGGATCAGATGATCACTGCGTTCCCTGGCAACATTATCTTCTTCCGCGACGAGGTGGATGGGAAGCTGCAGGATCTGACGCTTTTCAAGATGCACAAAGACCGACGCGTGGATAATTTCGTCCATGCCAAGGAGGCGGAGTACGAGCAGGATTCCGAGGCGATGGCTTCATACATGCATCTGAGCGATGCTTATATTGCGATGCGCGAAAAGGGCTCCGACTCACAGGGCGTGAGGGAGTGGTCGCACAAGTGGATCCGCGATTCGACGCTGCCGGCAATCGATCTGAGCAAGCTCGACAACCGACGCTTGAAGTCGGGGATGCAGACCAACGGGGAACTGCGGGCATATCTCAATGGCGAACGCGATGTGGAGCTCAATAAAGAACAACGCAATAAGTTCCGCTCCGAGATCAGCAAGCGCTGGTCGTTCTCGCTGGCGTGCATCACGCTGGGCTTGATCGGGATCCCGCTGGGGATTACGGCGCAGCGGCGTGAGACGTCGATTGGCTTTGTGCTGAGTCTCGTGGTGGCGTGTATCTACTTCTTCTTCATCATTATCGGCGATACGTTTTCGTCGAAATCAGGGCCGCTTCCGCACATCCTGATGTGGATGCCTAATGTCTTGTTCCTGGGGTTGGGGGTGCATCTTTTCCGTAAGACGGCGAAGCGTTAGGCCTGATCTGAAAACCTTTCGGGATTTCCTCTTGATGGCGCGGTGAATCCGGTGCATTTCCATGCGCAGTTATGATTCACGTACTTTTTGGCACACACAGCGGCAACTCTGAAGATCTGGCCACCGAGTTGAGCGAACGGATCGAGCAGGCCGGGCATGAAGTGGAAGTGATCGACCTCGGTGACGATCACGATGCCTCGTTGCTCGAGGGGATTGAGGTCGCGTTCTTCATCGTGAGTACGTGGGGCGAGGGCGATCCTCCGCAGGATGTGCAGGACTTCTTCGAAGACGTGAAAGCACGCGAGCCAATGGGCTTGGAGAATATGAGCTTTGGCGTGCTGGCCCTGGGAGACAAGAGCTACGAGAACTTCTGCGGTTTTGGGAAGAACCTGGAGAAGGAGCTGCAGCGTCACGGGGCGGAGTCAGTGGTCGAGCGGATCGACTGCGATGTGTTCTTCGATGATGACTACGAAGAATGGGCCGGACAGGTGATCGAGTGGGTGTCTGATTACGATGGGTAGGATCGAGATGCCGGTGGATTACAATCCGCTGGCGAATTGGTAAGTGGGTTGGCTTGAGATGCGTGCCATAATGGTGCCATGAACGACACGCATTCCAAAACCATTGGCTACCTGCTTTGGATCTTCGGCTTTCTCGGTGCCCACCGCTTTTACTATGGGCGCCAGATCACCGGCGTGATTTGGTTTTTCACGCTGGGATTGTTGGGGATTGGTTGGATCATTGATCTGTTTTTGATCCCATGGATGGACCGCGATGCCGACTTCAAGTACACGGCCGGGCGGTATGATTATTCGATCGCGTGGATCTTACAGACGTTTCTCGGGATTTTTGGGATCCATCGGTTTTATCTCGGCAAGATCTGGACCGGTTTGTTGTGGCTTTGTACCGGCGGGTTGTTCGGCGTGGGATATGTTTATGATTACTTCACGTTGAATGGTCAGGTGGACGAGGCGAACCGCCGTGGGTAGTGTGAGCGGCGCGGAGGCCATTCCAATCGGGGTGTGTTGGGCGGTGCCGGTGGGCATTGGTTTGTGAGCGCGGCGTGGGGACGGTGTCGCGCGTGACGGCAGGAATGCCGTCCGACCAGCGCTTCGCGATTGATGCTGCGGTGGTTTCGGGGGGGGAGGTTGTGCCGCCCTTGCGGGGCTTTGGTTAGACTGAAGGTGGGTCCCATGCAGTTGGCATGGGCTGCGTTGGGCCGCACCTCCGGTGTTCGGATGCCTGATTTCCGAGATCCGATGGGCAATCTGGTTGCAATGGGTGGGTAAATTTGGGCATGCTTCTCGGCGATGTCTGCCGATGTGATTGTTGCTTTGGACCAGGGGACGACGAGTTCGCGCGCGCTCGTGTTTGACCGCGATTCGCGGATCGTGGCGGTGGCGCAGAAGGAGTTCACTCAGCATTACCCGGTGCCTGGCTGGGTGGAGCATGATCCTGAGGAGATTTGGCAGACGCAGAAGCAAACCTTGGACGAGGCATTGGCTGAGGCGGGCGAGGTGAATGTGCGGGCGATCGGGATTGCTAATCAACGCGAGACGGTGGTGGTTTGGGATCGGAACACAGGGGCGCCCGTGTATAACGCGATTGTTTGGCAGGACCGCCGGACGGCCGATACGTGCCGCAAGATGGCGGCGGAAGACGGCGTGGTGGCAATGGTGGGGGACAGAACTGGGCTGCGTCTGGATCCGTATTTTTCAGCGACCAAGGCGGCGTGGATTTTGAACCATGTGGAGGGGGCTCGGGAGAAGGCGGAGCGGGGTGAGCTTGCGATGGGGACTGTTGATAGCTGGTTGGTGTGGAAGCTCACCGGCGGCAAGCTACATGTCACCGACGAGAGCAATGCCTCGCGCAGTCTGCTGTACAACATTCACGAGCATTGCTGGGATGATGAAATGCTGGAGTTGTTTGGTATTCCGCGGTCGATGCTACCCAAGGTTTGCGATTCGAGCGGGATTTGCGGCGAGACATCGGACGGTGTGCCTATTGCGGGGATGGCGGGGGACCAGCAGGCCGCGTTGTTTGGTCAGGCGTGCTTTGAGAAGGGGATGGCAAAGAACACCTACGGCACGGGATGCTTCTTGCTGATGCACACGGGGACGGACGCGGTGCGCTCGGAGAACGATTTGCTGACCACGGTGGCGTGGCGGATTCGGGGCGTGACTGAGTATGCGTTGGAGGGATCGGTTTTCATGGGGGGCGCGGTGGTGCAGTGGTTGCGCGATGAAATGAAGATGGTGGAGACTGCGGCGGAATGCAGTGAGTTGGCGGCATCGGTGGACGATGCGGGCGGGCTGTTCTTGGTGCCGGCGTTTGCCGGGCTGGGGGCACCTCATTGGGATCCGTACGCGCGCGGTGTGGCGGTGGGGATGACGCGGGGGACGGGGCGGACGCAGTTCTGTCGTGCGGCGATTGAGGCAATTGCCTATCAGGTGAACGATCTGGCGGAGTGCATGGTGGCGGACAGCGGGGTGGCATTGGAGGAGTTGCGGGTGGACGGCGGTGCGGCGCGAAGTGATGTGTTGCTGCAGTTTCAGGCGGATCTGGCGCAAGTGGATGTGGTGCGGCCGGAGGTGGTGGAAACCACCGCGTTGGGGGCTGCGTACCTGGCTGGGTTGGCGGTCGGATTCTGGGACGGCCGCGAGGAAATTGGACGCCGCTGGGCGAAGGAACGCGTTTTTGATCCTGCTGGAGATAAGGAGGAGGTGGATGGGAAGGTGCGTGGATGGCGGCGGGCGGTGGAGCGAGCCAAACACTGGGAGGAAGAAAAGGACTAACAACTTATGAACCGGGACGACGCATTACATGGGATTCGGGGAGCCACCGCGCCGGTGGACTTTTGTATCATTGGAGGCGGTGCCACGGGGCTGGGGGCGGCTGTGGATGCCGCTGCGCGTGGCTACTCTGTGGTGTTGGTCGAGCAGTCGGATTTTGCCAAGGGGACGTCATCGCGTTCTACCAAGCTGGTGCATGGCGGGGTGCGTTACTTGCAACAGGGGAATGTGGGCTTGGTGCTTGAGGCACTGCGCGAGCGGGGACGTTTGGCGAAGAACGCGCCGCACTTGGTCACGGATCAGGCGTTTGTGATTCCGAACTACAAGTGGTGGGAGGGGCCGTTTTACGGCGTGGGGATGAAGGTTTACGATGGGATGGCTGGCAAGTTGGGGCTTGGTCCGAGCAAGTGGTTGAGCAAGGAAGAGACTCTTGAGCGGATCCCTACGATTGAGACGGATGGACTCGACGGTGGGGTGATCTATCACGACGGGCAGTTTGACGATGCGCGGCTGGCGGTGAACCTGGCGCAGACGGCGACCCAGCTCGGGGCGAAGGTGGTGAATTATGTACGCTGTGACGGGTTGATGAAGGATGAGCGGGGCCTTGTGATCGGAGCGAGGGCTACGGATTTGGAGAACGGCGAGTCGTTTGAAATTGCGGCGCGTTGTGTGATCAACGCGACGGGTGTGTTTACCGATTCGGTGCGCCGGATGGAAAAGGAGGAGGTGACACCGATGGTCGCTGCCAGCCAAGGGATCCACATCGTGTTGCCTCGCGATTTTCTGCCGGGGGACTCGGCAATCATGATCCCCAAGACGGATGATGGCCGCGTTTTGTTTGCCGTGCCTTGGCACGATTGCGTGGTGGTGGGGACGACGGATACTCCGATGCGTGATGTGAGCTTGGAACCGCGGGCGCTACCGGAGGAGGTGGAGTTCATCATGACTCACGCGGCGAAGTATCTTACCAAGGACCCGCAACCGGAGGATGTGCTTAGTGTGTTTGCCGGGTTGCGTCCGTTGGTGCGGCCGAGTGGCGATGCGTCGAACACAGCGGAGATTTCCCGCGATCATACGATTGTCGTGAGCGAGGGTGGTTTGGTTACGGTGTGTGGTGGGAAATGGACGACCTACCGTAAGATGGCGGAAGATGTGATTGATCAGGCAATGCTAGTGGCTGGTGTGGATGAGCGGCCGTGTGAGACGGTGCATTTGCAGATTCACGGCTGGACGCACCAGCGGATAGATGACGGACATTTAGCGGTTTATGGGGCGGATGCTGAGGCGATTCGTCGCATGCGTGCCGGCGGTCGGGTGCATCCGAAGTTGAGCCTGACGCTTGGTGAGGTGCGTTGGCATGCGCGACATGAAATGGCGCGCACGGTGGAGGATGTGTTGGCGCGGCGACATCGGGCATTGTTGCTCGATGCGAAGTCAGCCCGCGAATCCGCCGTGGTGGTGGCGCGGGTGCTGGCGCATGAGTTGGAAAAAGACCAAGAGTGGCAGGACGCGCAGGTCGAGGCCTTCCGTGAACTCGCGGCTGGTTATTTGCTGTGATGCTGCGGTGTGTCGAATGCGACGTTGAACTCGGCGGCAGCCGCGCCAAGGCGACGGTCACGCGTCCAGAGCAGGACTCCGGGGGCGGCAATGACCGACGCTAGAATCAGCAGATCATTCCATTGTAGACCACGACCATAGAGCTGGTGGTGGTTGATGAATGTCAGCGTTTCGTGAAAACTTGCCGAGCGCATTTGGGGCAGTTGTTGGAGATCTGCCAGAGTTTGTCTCCGTTTGGGGAGGTTGCCAACCGCCAGCTCACCGATGACCAGAGTGTGAGTGAGCAAGAGATCATACTCCAGCAAGTGCGCGAGCGTGGAGTCGCCGCCTGAGAAGAAGTCACACCAGATGTTGGTGTCGGCGAGGACGCGGTTCATGGGTTCTCAGACGGGTAGTTCTGGGGATCATCAGCGACGCAGATTGGCATGGAGCGCTGGTCCCTTGGGGGGACGGTAAATCCGGGCGCGGATCCGGCGAGCGCTTGCAGACGCTTGCGGCTCTCTGCTGCGACCAGAGCTTTTAGGGCAGCGTTGATGACAGGCGATGCGGACGATTCCCCCGTGATCTTGGCGGCTTCAGCGAACAGCTCGTCATCAATGGTGACTGTGGTTCTCATGGTGCATCAATGATGCGTCTTTTGATGCTGCTATGTCAATCCGCGCTCTGGGCGGGTTGCGGAATTGCGAAGTCAGCCAATGGGATCTTTTGGAAGGTCATGTCCGCGACCGATGATTCGTAGACGATGCCGATGGTTTGGGCGTCGATCATGACGAGGCTGGAGTAGCCGTAGCCGCGTCCTTCGTCGAGTAGGATGTGACGTTGCTGGGGCCAGCTTTTGCCGTCGTCTAAGCTGAGCTGGATGGTCATGTTCCGGCGGTGGTGCTTATCCCGTGGGTTGGAGAAGAGGAGGACGTGGCGGCCGTCGGGGAGAGTGGTGCTGATGAGGCTGGCCATGCAGACGGGTTCGGGGAGCAGGCCGTGATCGGCGGAGTGCTTTTGCCAGGTTTCCCCAAGGTCGCGTGTGGTGGCGACGGCGCGGCCATTGGTGTGGTCTTTGAGGTGTCGGTTGCGGTTGTCGCGCATACTGAGCATCAGGCTGCCGTCTGAGAGTTGGGCTACGGCGCACTCGGTCGTGTTTGTGCGTGCGGGGGAAGAGACGTGCCAGGTTTTACCCCGATCTTTGCTCCAGGTGATGTTGGAGAATGGGTGGCCATTGGCGTCGCGACCCTGAGTGGGGATGACCAACGTGCCGTTGCTCATGGTGATGCCATTGCCCGGGGCGGGGGCGAAGAGGTACCAAGCCGGGTCTTTGATGGACTGGGTCCAGTTTTCGGGTTGCGACCATGTGCGGCCGTGATCGGACGAGCGGACGGCCATGAACTGAGTGGAGACACCAATTTCGTGGCCGGGTTCCGAGCCCTTGCCGACCCACTGGTGGGTGTTGGGCTTGCCGTGGGTCCAGCAGGCGGTGACGATGATCTCGCCGGTCTGGGTGTCGACGAGGATACCGGGATCCGAGCAGCCGTTCTCCTTCTGCGGTTTGCCGCCGTACTCGCCCATGTCCATGATCGGAACGGGAGGTGCCCAGGTCTGGCCGCCGTCGGTCGAGCGAGACAGTCCGATGTCCATGTGTTCCTGCAGGTCGCGTGCGCTGTTGTAGCGCATGTCATAGACGGCGAGCAGTGAGCCGTCGTTCGCTTTGGTGAGGGCGGGGATGCGGAAGGTGTGACAGTTGTGCTGGCCTTGTTTGTGAATGGCGTAGGCCAGGCGCATCGGGGATGGGGAGGTGGACGGCGGGCTCATGGTGCGGCCATCTTCCAGCGCGACGGATTCCACGGTGACTGTAACCTGGTGCATGAGGTCGGCGCCCGGGGTGATCTGAACGGCGAGCCAGAAGTGGTTGGATCCTTGCTTCAAGGGTAGATTGGCAGCGAGCGTGGTTGTCGATTGAATGTCGGATGAGACGGTAGTCGGTTGGTCGGTTCTGCGTTGGTTGGCGCTGGTGTTGCGGAAGAGTGTGAGCTTGCGGATGTCTTTGGTGTCCGTGGTGCCGGCGAACGAGAGCCGCACGCTTTTCAGCGTGGTGGCTTCTTTGACCCGAATGTTCAAGTCGAGCAGCGCCAGGTCCGAGCCGTCGTTGAGCAATGGGATGATGGATTGGTCGACAATGACTTCATTGCTGGGGTGGCGCAGTGATCCGCTGACGGTCAGTGCCATCACATCCATGCGGTTGCGCAGCGGGCGGATGGTGAGGTGGTCGACGGGGCCGGTGAGCTTGTCGGTGGTGAATACCTCCCGACCATCTAGCGAGAACGAGGTGCGGTTGTCCGCGTCGCGGCGGACGTTGAAGGCGAATGCTTTGTTTGCCTCAAGAGGGTTTGGAGCGTCCAGTAGCTTGGTGCGTCCGACGGCGCGGCCCTCTACGAACAAGCTTCCGTTTCTGGCGTCGAAGCCGAATAACAATGAATCTCCTATGCGGATGCCGGCGGCCGTACCTCCGAGGCGGTGAAGATTGAGAGTGGCTTTAATGTGAAACGGTCCGTCTTCGAGCTCGACCGGGAGTTGCTGGTTGGAGGTGGCCCCAACGATAGCTTTGTCCAGAGACCATGTGCCGGATGAGGCGGAAGAGGTGAAAGCGACCAGTAGGGTGAGGAGAGGCAGGAGTAAGCGGATCATGGCGAATTAGGGGAGTGGCTATGATACGTATTCGCGGTCGGGATATGTCGCCGACCTGTTGGTTCTTAATTGGAACCAACTGCGGAAGGGCTCCCTGCTCGTGGTTGCATTCTGGTGAGACGCCCTATGTTGGGATCCATGAACACGTGTGAATTTGATCTGCTAGGCGAACATGCATCCGAGGCGTACGGAATTTTGGCATCGTTGGTGACCCCACGGCCGATCGCCTTGATCACATCGGTTTCGAGTGACGGCGCGGTGAATGCGGCGCCGTTTTCGTTTTTCAATGTATTTGGCAGCCGTCCGCCGATGGTGGTTGTGGCTCCGGGCAACCGTCCGTCCGGTGAGCCCAAGGATACGGCGCGAAATATTCGGGCGAACCGTGAGTTCGTGGTGAATTTGGTCGACGAGGCGATTGGGGCTCAGATGGCGGCTTGTGCGGATCCTTTGGGACCGGGTGAGAGTGAAATTGATCACGTTGGGTTCACGACGGTGGAGTCATCGGTCGTGGCGCCACCGCGGATTGCCGAGGCTCCGGTGGCGTTGGAGTGTGTCGAGCACAGCACCCAGCGGATTGGCGACAACCGGTTGGTAATCGGGATCGTGCACCGCGTGCATGTGCGCGAGGGGATCATGGATCCTGAGACGTGCAAGCTGGTGGATGACGGCGCTGGCTATGCACCGATTGGGCGGATGGCGAGCCCGGATTGGTACTGCCGCACGTCGGATAAATTGCGGATCTGAGGGAAGAGGCGGCGAGATCCCGTCCTCACTCAGAGGGCGGGGGCGCCGCATTGGGTACGGTTAGATCACCTCGGAGATGAAGCGGTCGCCGCCGTCGAGGAAGTCGCCGGGGCTGTGGTTGACGAGTTCTTCGCCACGCGGGGATTGCGGAGTGATGACCGTGGTCGGGTGTTCCGAGAGTTCGGTTTCCAGTTCGATGCCTCCGCCGGCCGGGAGGATGAAGTAGGCGTCGTCCTCACCACTGGTGACGTCGCTTACGACGACGAGTGTGCCATTGGCGACGTGGGGTGGGTGCTCCGGGAGTTTGATGCGCGAGAGCACCGATATGGCTTCGGCGAGTTCCTCGGATTTTTCGGCCTGGGCACCGGCGAGGTACGAGGCTTCGAGGCCGCGGGTGTCGTACTTGCCTTCCGACTTGCACTCGGAGTCGGTGGCGTAGTCGCGCGCTTCTTTGGCGGCGTTGGTGAGTTTTTCCAAGTCGGCTTCGAGGCGTGCGATGACTTGGTCGACGAGCGATTGTTTATCGATCATGAGATTGGCGTGATGTGCTAGATGGTGTTGCCCTTGCTGGCGTTGCACGTGCGGCAGAGCAGTTGGATGTTGCGTTCGGTGGCGCTGCCGCCTTTGGAGAATGGGATGATGTGGTCGAACTCGAGGTTTTCGTTGTCGCCGCACGAGACGCAGCGTCCGCCGTCGCGTTGCCAGACAAAGATACGGACTTTTTCCGGGATGGGTTCGCGTTGACGGGATTCGCTGGCCATGCCGCTGAACTTGGTGCGCAGGCGTTCCATGGCTTTACGCTCACGGTCGAATGCTTCGCGGATCGTGAGCGCGATGTCTTCGTCGTCGAAGTCTTCAACGGCGGTGATGTCGAACTCGCAGTCCTTGAAGAACCAGATGCCAGAGTCGCCGTAGGGGGCTGGTTCGTGTTCGATTTCTTCCCAGAATCGGTGGTCATTGACCAGTTGTTTCAGCGCTTTGCGTCGGCGCAGGTGATCGGTGGTGCAGCCTTTGAGGCGTGCGGTCAGGCCTCCGGGCATCTCGGCAAGATCTTCGCTCAGTGCCTGACGGGCATTGCGGCGGGTGATTTTGGGCAATCTCATGCGTTGTGGGGTCGGCTGCGTTTGGGTGGAAAATGATTTGCCACAGGTCGGGCAAATGAGCTACGACGATCAGCCATGAATGGCAAGATGATGATGCAAGTGGTTGGCGCGATTGCGCTGGGAGCCGGCGGATTTGTGGCGGGACGGATGACGGCGGACGGCGGGAGCGCTGGCGGAGCACCGGCCCCAGTGCTGGCGCGCGAGGTGGAAGCGGTTACCAAAGTGATCGTTGAGTCTGGCCCAAGTGTGGCTCCTGCGGTGGTAGACGCCCCACGAAATACGGTGATTCCGGTCGTTGAGGCCAAAGAACGCGCCGTCGTATTGCCATCGGATGCCTTGTCTTTGTTGAGCTCGGTCCAAGTGCGCGTGCCGCAGGGGCGGTTGTTCGAAAACAACGATCCGGCTGAGGCAGCTTTGGGAATTGTGGATCAGGAGAAGGCTGAGCTGCAGCAGGCCTTCCGCAAGGCGCTGGCCGAAGTGAAGGCCGCTGAAGCAGGCGCGACCAATTTCATCCCCGAGGACGGCGGAGTCACCATGCTGACAGTTTCGCCAACCCCGGCGGCACGCAATCGTCTGCGGGCTGAATTTGCTTCCAGGGCGTCCGAGATTCTCGGCGATGAGCGGGGGAAGGCATTCGTCGCGATCAAGGGAGGCGATGCGTTGTTTGGTGCCGGCGACATGGAGAAAAACTACATGATCGAGGAAACCGACACCGGTTACCGGATTTCGGTGATGGAGGGAGACGATCGTCGTGTCTTGATCGGTGACTCCGTTCCGGAAACGTTGCGCCATATCACTGACGTGGCCGGGCTCGATCCGAACCCAGTGCCGCAGGTGGACGACGAGTAAGGTTTTGCCGGAGGAGACCGGGCTACGCCTTGTTGCCGATTGCCAGCAGCGTCTGGTAGTGCGGAGGTTCGTCTTCGCGGTCGACGACCGAGGATTCGATCTGCGTGAAGCCGGCCTTTTGCAGCATGGCGCGGAGTTCGACTTCGGAAAAGCCGAGCCATAGGTCCGCGTGGAGTTCGCGGGCTTCTTCGAACTGATGCTGGAGCAGATCGAGTACGACGACGCGGCCGCCGGGTTTGACGATGCGGAAGGCTTCGCGTAGTGCGCGCTGTGGGGACTCGGCGTGGTGGAGCGCCTGGCTGAAAAGCGCCAGGTCCACGGAGTTGTCTTCTACCGGGATGTGCTCGATATCGCCGTGGCGGTACTCGAGGTTTTTGAGGTCGTGTTCTTTGGCGAGTCGGTCTCCGTACTCGACCATGGCTTCCGAGTTGTCGATTGCGATGACCCTTTCAGCACGCTGGGCGAGCAGTTGGCTGAGCGTGCCTTCTCCTGCGCCGAGGTCAGCAATGACCATTGGCGGCATCAGTTTGATCAAGGTTTCCGCCAGACCCTTCCACGAGCGGCCGGGGACGTAATCGCGGCCGAACCTGCCGGCGAGTTGGTCGAAGTGCGCGCGCATTTTATCACGGCGTTTGGCGAGGACGAGGTCGAGCGCTGCGGCGTCGTTAGGCCATTCCTCGAGTTCATCGCGCGATTGCTCGAGCAGTTGGCGCACGGTGGGCATGTCATCGACGTCAGGGTGGAGCGTGTAGAAGTTATTCTTGCCGCTGCGGCGGTCATCGACCAAATGCGCCTGCTTGAGTTGGGCGAGTTGGGTGGAAATCCGGCTCTGTCCCATGCCGAGGATTGTCTGGATCTCGGCCACTGTGAGTGAGTGATTTTCAACGAGTAAGCACAATCGGACGCGGGTCGGGTCGCTCAGTGCTTTGATGACTTTTAGGATTGACGCCATGGGGTGTAGTGTTATGTGTACCCATCAACAAATCAAGATTTAACGATACGAGAAATTTTCAATATGTCTGAGCACTACATCTTCTCCTCTGAGTCGGTCGGCGAGGGGCATCCGGACAAAGTCTGCGATACCATCTCCGACGCCATCCTCGACGCCTGCCTGGCGGACGATCCGAAAAGCCGTGTGGCCTGTGAAACGTTCGTGAAGGACAACATGGTCGGAGTGGCTGGTGAGATCACCACAAATGCCGATGTCTCCTACGAAGATCTCGTGCGCGACACCGTGCGTGAGATTGGTTATTGCGAGGACGCGGTGGGCTCCGAGCCGGACAAGTACAGCTACACCTGTAAGTTCGACGCGGATCATCTCTTCTTCCTCAACCTGCTGGGCAAGCAGTCGCGTGATATCGCCCAGGGCGTGGACGCGGAAGGCGCGGATCACAAAGGCACCGCCGAGCAGGGTGCTGGTGACCAGGGCATCATGTACGGATACGCGGTGCGTGAGACCGACGAGTTGTTGCCGATTCCAATCGCCTACGCCCACCGTCTGGGGACCAACTTGCGCGAACTGCGCCGGGGTGGCAACCACGGGTGGCTGCGTCCGGATGCCAAGACCCAGCTTAGCGTGGAGTACAATGGCAACACGCCGACCCGTATCGCTGCGGTGGTGGTTTCGACGATGCACGCACGTGAGATCGATACGCCGGAGATCCGCGAGATCCTCAAGCGCGATTTGATTTTGCCGACCTTGCCGGAGAACCTGATCGATGACCGCACGGAGTTCCTGATCAACCCGACCGGACGATTCGTGGTCGGTGGCCCTGAGGGGGACGCTGGTCTGACCGGGCGCAAGATCATTGTGGACACCTACGGTGGTGCCGGCCGTCACGGTGGTGGTGCTTTCTCTGGTAAAGATCCATCGAAGGTGGACCGCTCGGCTGCTTACATGTGCCGCTGGGTGGCGAAGAACATCGTCGCCGCAGAGCTTGCGGACCGCGTTGAGTTGCAGGTTGCGTATGCGATCGGCCACCCGCATCCGGTGAGCTTGCAGGTGGACACTTTTGGCACCGCCCATGTGGATCCGGCCAAGATCAAGAAAGCGGTGAACGAGGTGTTCTCGTTCAAGCCTGCCGACATCGTCAGCTCGCTCGATCTGTTGCGCCCGATTTACGGAGCGACCACCAACTACGGCCACTTCGGTGCCTCCAGCGCGGATTTGCCATGGGAGCAGGCGAACAAAGTCGACGAGTTGCGGGCGGTTGTTGGTTAGGGCTGCGTTAAAAGTTTGCTAGTTTTCAGTGTTCAGTTTTCAGGGGCGTGTTGCGGGAGTCGCTCGTAATGGGGGATCCGGTGCTGCTTCTTGGGGCTGAACAAATCGCACATCATGTCTTTGAGTACGTTCGAGGATCTGGAGGTTTGGAGACGCGCGTCCCGATTGGCGGTGGACGTCTGCGTTGCTTACCACGAGTCCAAGAATTACGCGCTCAAGGACCAGCTCATTCGCTCGTCGCTTTCGATCCCTTCCAATATAGCGGAAGGCGCGGAGCGCGATGCTGATGGGGATTTCAAACGATTTCTTCGTATCGCAAAGGGCTCGTGCGGAGAACTGAGAACGCAACTTTACATCGACCAGCGCACCCGGGAATCACTGGGACTCCCGGTTCCAGAGGCACTTTCTAGTTTCATCAGCGAAACCAGAGAAATCGCCGCCATGCTCCAAGGCTTGATCAGCAGCATCGATCGCCGCAGCAATCATTCTGAAAACTGAACACTGAAAACTAGCAACCTTTCCCCGCTAGTTCGAAACCTCACAAACTACAAAATACCCATGTCTACTACAACTATCCCAACCGACGACTACAAGGTCGCGGACATCACGCTTGCTGACTTTGGTCGCAAGGAAATTGAAATTGCCGAGCACGAGATGCCGGGCTTGATGGCGACACGCGCCAAGTACGGACCTGAGAAGCCGCTGGCCGGTGTGCGCATCATGGGCTCGCTGCACATGACCATCCAGACCGCTGTGTTGATCGAAACACTGGTCGAGCTGGGTGCCGAGGTGCGCTGGGTTTCGTGCAACATCTTCTCGACTCAGGATCACGCGGCGGCTGCCATTGCCAAAGCAGGTGTGCCTGTGTTCGCCTGGAAGGGCGAGACGCTTGAGGAATACTGGTGGTGCACGTGGCAGGCGCTCGTTAACCGCGATGGCCTCGGTCCTCAGTTGATCGTCGACGATGGTGGTGACGCGACATTGCTCATCCACAAAGGTTACGAGATGGAGAATGGCTCGGACTGGGTGAACCAGCCGGCCTCGAGCGAGGAAGAGCAGGTGATCAAGAACCTACTCAAGAAGATCGGCGCAGAGCAGCCAGGCATCTTCGCCAAGATCGTTGCCGACTGGAAGGGTGTGTCGGAAGAGACCACCACCGGTGTCCACCGTTTGTACCAGATGGCCAAAGAGGGAACCTTGCTCGTTCCTGCGATCAACGTGAACGACTCGGTGACCAAGTCGAAGTTCGACAACCTGTACGGTTGCCGTGAGTCGTTGGTCGACGGCATCAAGCGTGCGACCGACGTGATGATTTCCGGCAAGGTGGCCGTGGTTTGTGGATACGGTGACGTTGGCAAGGGCTGTGCCCAGGCGCTGCGTGGCCAGGGTGCCCAGGTCGTGGTGACCGAGGTCGACCCGATCTGCGCCCTGCAGGCTGCGATGGAAGGCTACCGCGTGCTGACTGTGGAAGACACACTCGGCTGGGGTGACATCTACGTGACCACCACCGGTAACTACGACATCATCCGTCTTGAGCACATGGAGAAGATGAAGGATCAGGCGATTGTTTGTAACATCGGCCACTTCGACAACGAGATCCAGATCGAGAAGCTCAACAAGGCGGAAGGCGTGGTGAAAACCAACATCAAGCCGCAGGTGGACAAGTACACGTTCCCAACGGGTAACAGCCTCTACATGCTGGCTGAAGGTCGCTTGGTGAACCTCGGCTGCGCTACCGGTCACCCAAGCTTCGTGATGAGCAACAGCTTCACCAACCAGACGCTGGCTCAGATCGACTTGTGGAAGAACAAGGACAAGTACCAGGCCGGCGAAGTGATGGTGCTGCCGAAGTACCTCGACGAAGAGGTGGCACGTCTCCACTTGGAGAAGATCGGCTGCAAGCTGACCAAGCTGAGCCCTGAGCAGGCTGCGTACATCGGCGTTGAAGTCGAAGGTCCGTTCAAGCCAGAGCACTACCGCTACTAAGCGGGGATTCCAGCGATGAACTAATAAGCCCTATAGGATGCGTCCTATAGGGCTTATTTTGTTAAGTGTTCTTACTCTGCGATATCCTGACCTCGGATCATCTGCCAGAGCGAGGCGAATGGTGAGTCGGCGTCGGTATCGGTGCGGCGGAAGTGTTTTTGGGTGACGTGTTGGTCGGGTTGGTCCGGGGTGAGTTCGATGGCCCAGAGTGGTTGGATCGAGTTGGGGAGCATGGCGTAGCGGAGGTCTCCGAGGACGTTGCGGTCTCCGTCGACGAAGCACAGCGCGCCCTGGGCGAAGTGCTTGTAGCGTTGGATGTCGTAGGCGTGGGTGGAATCCGCAGGGACCAGCGATGCGAGTGTGGCGTCGTCTACGACGTCGACCGATTCTCCTTCATAGAGGCGTGGGGTGGCGAATGGGGGCTGCCACACGGCATCGACGTAATAGGTGCCTTGGTAGCGGTAGATGGTGCGCCAGAGAACGAGGTTGGCGAACGACGGGCGGGCATTGACCTCTTCTGCCACGTGGCCGCGGGACTCTGCGAGTTCCAAGGCACGGGCTTCGGCGCGCTCGCGTTGGACAATCCCGAGCCCGAAATATACCAGGCAGATTGCCAGCGAGGTGCGGACGATGGTCGGGCTCTTGCGGGCGGCGCCGATGATCAACAGCACCAGCAATGGCAGGGTGAAAATCGGATCGATAATCGAGATGATGTCCCACGAGATGCGGGCATTGGAAAACGGTAGCAGCAAATGGGTGCCGTAGCTGGTACAGGCATCGAGTAGTCCGTGGGAAAGAGCGCCCAAGGTGGCGAACAGAAACAGCTCGCGGAAGCTCCATTCGCGTTTGAGCAGTTTGCCGAGCCCTAGCGAGAGGGCCGCCACCAGCACTCCGATGATGGGTGCGAACAGAATGGCGTGGGTGAAGTGGCGATGGTACTGCAGCGTCAGCAGTGGATCGGTGGACGATTTGATGAGTACGTCCAGATCGGGCAGGGCGCCGGCGAGACCGCCGATGAGCAATGCGCGACGAACTGAGGATTTGCGACTGGCGATTCCTGCTGCAGCCGCACCGAAGCACACTTGGGAGATTGGATCCATGGCGCCCAACCTAGCCGAGTGGGCGTCAATGGCAATCTTATCAGTGCGGAGTGACTGTGCTGATTTTTCAGTTCGCTTGTGCCGCGGGGGGGGCTTATCCCATTTAAACGCTCACCTTGTCGGAACCGATGGGGGGTGAATGAGTAGGACAAGGGATGAAGAAAGTGATCTTGGCGGGATCTTTTTGAGTGATGCTGCGTTGCTCACAGCTCAGGTAGCCCGCTAGCATCGCAGTTCGCGCCTTGCCTCACTCGAAAAAGCTCTCCGCCATTCCGCCAATTTGACCGTCCAAATGGTATTATCGGCGCGGTAACGCGATTTTCGATTTGAAGGTCACTTCGATGTTCGGGTCTTCCACCGGGAGTACGCGCACTGTCCAAGGAGATGTCATGACCTGTGTTTGTGGGCCGCCTCCCGGAAGCTTCTGATGTACGGGCACAATCAGTTTGCCGTTTTTGACTTCGGGGTCTCCGATTTGTACCGAGTAGCCACCTGAGCTTCTGGATCCCATGAAGACAGCGACGACGATCGACTTGTCGAAGTCGACATTGGGCACAGCTGGTTTTGGTTCGACGGTGCGATGGATGCGCTGCCAAAGGGGGGCAAAGGACTCGGCCGAGCGCACCACGACTTGATCGCTTTTACTGACTCCGGAGTGTTGGCCGGACCAACTGGTTGGGGCTGCTGCGGCGTCCCCGGCACTGACCAGAGTCGGGGTGGCTGCCATCAGGGCGACGAGCGGAAGGATCCATTTCATCCGGCGAGAGTGCCACGGACCGGCGTGGGCGGGCAAGCGGGATCAAACCCCGGCAAGCTCGATCTCACCGCGGGCGAGCATCAGTTCCAGGCGTAGCAGAGACGCGACTGACATTGCGTCGCAGATGTCGCCGCGATGGACCATTTCGAATGCGTCGCGCAGCGGCAGCCGGCGTACGGCGAGTTGTTCAGTCTCTTCGGGTTCAGCTTCGCCGTGGGTGATGCCGGTGGCGACGAAGCTGGCGGTGAGCTCGGTGCTGACGCAGTTGGAGAGCTGCATTTCGAGGATGGGTTGGTAGTGGATGGCGCTGAGGCCGACCTCTTCCTTCAGCTCACGTGCGGCACAGGCGATAGTGGACTCGCCGATGGGTGCGCCGCCTTCGGGCACCTCCCACTCGTAGGTTTTGGTGGGAAACCGGTACTGACCTACGAGCCAGGTGTGCCCCTCGTCATCGACTGGGATCACGGCGACCGCGGTGTTCTTGAACTCGACGACGCCGTAGATGCCGGGATTGCCGGCAGGGTTGGTGACTTGGTGTTCCACCACCTTGATCCATGGGTTGTCGTACTTGGTCTCGGCGGAGTGGATGGTCCAGGGGGAGTCGGGGGCTTCGGGCATGGTGTGGCGTGCGGTGGGTTGAAGATTGAGGGAGATAATGATTGCCGAATGGCGCGATGAGAGGAAGATAGCGAGGTAGCTTCCCCGGACAAAGTAGACTGTGACGACCGAATCTGAAAATCACTCCCACTCCGCAGTGCGCGCCTTGGTTGGTGTTGCCGCGCTGGTGGTGGTATTGACTGGGGTGAAGCTGGCGGCGGACTTTTTGATTCCGATCTTGCTGGCGTTTTTCATCGCGGTGCTGAGTTTCCCGATGGTGCGTTTTTTGCGGGTTCATCGCTGCCCGCGTTGGTTGGCGGTGATTGCCACCTTGTTGGTGGACTTCGCGGTGCTGGTGGGGATTGGATTTTTGTTCAGCAGTCTGGCGCAGGACTTCCAAGTGCGATGGGAGCTCTTCTACGAAGAACGTCTGCGCACAATGGGCAATGACTCCGTGGCGTGGGCCGAGGACATGCTGGTCAAGGCCGGGGTTGAAGATGCGAGCCAGCGGGTGACGGAGATTTTCAACGTGGACAACGTGATGTCGCTGGCCAAGTCCAACGTGGGCCTGGTGGCTGGCAAGCTTGCTGGGTTCCTGCAGGTGACCTTCATCGTGTTGTTGCTGATGGTCTTCATGTTGACTGAGGGGCGGGCGTTCTCGCGCAAGATGCCCAAGCTCAAAGGCATGAACGGACCGGATTTCAGCCAGCTTGGGCGGTCTGCCAAGGACATTCAGAAGTACCTGGCGATCAAGACTGGTGTCAGCATGGCGACTGGTTTCTTCGCTTGGTTGCTGTGCTTCTTCCTCGATTTGGACTTTCCGTTGCTGTGGGGGATCGTGGCGTTTGCGTTCAACTACATCCCGGCGATTGGATCGATCATCGCAGCGATTCCTCCGGCATTGCTGGCTGTGATTCAGCATGGGTTCCCCGAAGCAATGGTGGTGCTGGCGGGCTACCTTTTGATCAACATGGTCTGGGGGAACCTGATCGAGCCGACTCTGATGGGGCAGCGGTTTGGAATATCGACTCTGGTGGTGCTGCTTTCGGTGATGTTCTGGGGCTTTATTTTCGGGCCTGTCGGGATGTTCCTGGCGGTGCCGCTGACGATGATGGTCAAAGTGGTGCTCGATAACAGCAAGGACCTGAAGTGGCTGTCCTACCTGCTGGAGAAAGAGAGCACGACGCCGCGGATCGCCAAGGTGCTCGCCAATTCGGTGATCGAGGAACAGGATCAGGAAGCCGAAGATCAAAGTGCTCCTGCCGGCTCAAAGCGGAAGAAGCCGGTGAGTGTGACCGAGTAGTCGTTCTGTTCGACATCTGATCGGACGGGTGTTGTCCGTCGATCTCTGTCGATTCTTGAGCAAATGCGGTGGGTTGCAGCGGTTGAGCGTGGGCGTGAATTGGCGTTCGGACCGTGAATCACCGATTCAGATTTTGGTTTCCGTCGGACGCTTGTCACCGTAACCTTTCCTTTCTAGACGAAGATCGTCTCCCGAATTTCTCCCTTTGTAATTCTTCTCGTTGCTCATGGATCTGCCCCAAATTCCCGGATACACGATTCACTCATTGATGGCTCATGGTGCGTGTGGTGATTCGCATCTGGCGACGGGTCCGTCGGGTGAGGCATGTGTGGTCAAGGTGTTCAAGACGATGTCGATCAACCGCCGCCTGCTGGGTGAGACGCTTGAGCGGATTGCTTCCGCCGGTGAGATGGAGGGCGTGCTTCCGGTGATCGATTACGATCTCGACCAGCGGCCGCCGTATTTGATCGAGCCGTTGATTGGCAAAGTGGAGGGGGACGTCTGCGCCAGTCGCTCGCTCTACGATTACATCGGTAGTGAAATCGCATCCGACACCGCGTGGGAATGGGTGTTGCAGTTGTGTCGGGGCGTGGCTGGGTTGCACCGGTTGGGCTTGGCGCATTGCAATTTGAAGCCGGGGAATGTGCTGGTGGACGAGGCCGGCGGTGGCGCATTGTTCGTCAGTGACTACGGCCAGGGATGGGTGCACGGGATTTACCAAATGGACCCGAGCAGCTCGTATCTGCATGCACCGCCTGAGCAATTGCTGCATCCCGATGGAGTGGACAGCGGGGGCGGTGGACGCTGGGACGTGTACGCGTTCGGAGTCTTGGCGTACCGGCTGTTGACCGGTCATTTTCCCCGTGGTCATGGAGCCTTCTCGCACTTGGAGAAGAAGCTGCTGGCGCGGGATCCGAGTGTGCAATCCTTGACGCCCGCTCAGGTCGCCAATGCCTTGAATGAGGAGACGAATATCTCGTGGCCGAGTGAGGCGCAGTCGTGGGCCGAACAACAACGCCGCCGAGTGATCGAATACTGCCTGCGCTTGGATCCTGATGAGCGCTGGATCGATCTGCGAGAGGTCGAGCGTGAGTTCCTCCAAGTGGAAAGCGAAGTCGACCTGCGCCGTGAGCGTCAGCGCGTGATCGACTACAAGCACTCGATGAATGGGAAGCTCAAAACCTTCCGTCTGGCAGCTGCCGGATTCGCCGGGTTGTTCGTGCTCACCGCGGGGTCGACTCTGGTTTACCGCCATCTATACAAGGACAAGAGCGACGCGCTGGTGCAGGCGGAGGACGACAAAGCCAAGGCGCTGGCGGCGAAAGATGCCGAGATTGCCATCCGCGAGGCAGAGGTGGAGCGCAAGATTTCAGAGGCTCGCCGAACTGCGGCGGGAGCGGTTGCGGGGCAGCAGGCTTTGTTGGGAACTTTGGTCAAATCTCAGGAACAGGCGGATTTGCTCTTCGATTTGGTAATGGACAAGCGGCCGGTGCAGTCACCTGGGTTCCGCGAGTACTCGGATACCGTGGGGGAGTTGGAAAAGTTCTACACCGAGTATTTGAGCCAGTTTGAGAGTGACGAGGGGATGGAGGTCGAGCGGGCTCGCGCCATGACCAAGTTGGCGGAGTTGTCTCTGGCGGCGGGGCGCAACGAGCAGGCCCGCGAGCGGTTCAGTGCGGCGGCTGGGCAGTGGCGTCCGATTGTCGGGGCTCATCCAGAGGACGAGGACTCGCGCGGTCGGTTGGCTGTGGTGTTGTTGAAGTTGTCGCGATTGGAGTTTCAGGCCGATGATATTGATGCGGCACGCATGAGTGTCGATGTGGCGCAAAACATGCTCGAGCTGTTGACCAAGACCAATGGAGGCGACGTCGAGTACGGGAAATGGCTCGCTGAGTCGCATGTCCAGAAGGGATTGGTGATGCGGCAGCAGGGAGACGTGGAAGCGGCGATTGCCGAGTACCGGCGGGCGGTTGAACTGTACCGCACACTGGGTGACCGCACCGGTGACTTCAACTTCCGCTCGGACTTGGCGCACAGCTATATCGAGCTGGGTAAGCTGGTGCGGGGAACGGATAATTTTGAGGCGGCTTTGATGATCCAGAAGGACGCGTTGGCGACTTTGGTCGAGATGAACGAGGAACGCCCGGAGTTGGTGCACTCGAAGTTTGAGCAAGCGCGCGCGTTCGGTGAGATTGCTGAGATTCAATTGGAGCTCGGTGAGATCGAGGAGGCGCGCAAGATGAAGACCAAAGCGGTGGATCTGTTGCGGGACGCGCTGAAGGAGGCTCCAGATCAGAATGGGGAGGAGCTGCGGTTTGAACTTGCCAAGCATCTGTCGGGATTGGCTCGGGCGCTGCGGGACAGTGGCCAGTCGAGCAATGCCCGCCGCGAGTTGGACGAAGCGATGAAGTTGTTCGACGAGCTGGTGGATGCGCATCCGGAAAAGTCGCTCTATCGCTACCGCCGGGCACTGGCGATGTGGCAATCCGCCGAGATGATCTCCGGCCAGGGGCAGCACTCGGAGGCCCGGAAGATTAACGAGAAAGCTGTGGTCGAATTGCGGCGCTTGCTGGATGAAGGCGGGCTTGCCGAGGATCAAAAGCGGCAGATTGAGATTTCGCTGGCTTATCTCTTCGGTGACTTGGCGCACATCTCCGAGGTTGCGAAGGAACGTGAGGACGCCGTCGGGTTCTTCCGCAAGGCGGAGAAGCAGTGGAGTCATATCGCGTCGCAGTACGGTGAGGATCCGATGATCAGCGATGCCCTGGTTTGGTGCCGCCGCCGCTTGAGCGATCTGTCGCAGTAGGAACGATGCGCTCAAGTACGCGTTATGTGGGACCTCTCGTTTTCAGTGCGACTCGTCGTTCTTGGCGTGGTGATGCTCGCGGTTGCGGGGGTGGACTATGGGGTCAAACGCGAGCGTGCGACGAAGTGGCGAGAGTATGCTTTTCTCTGTGTGGCTGGGTTGGTGGGCGGCCTGTTCGGGATGGCAGTGGATCAGATCACCGGGCGGATATCACCGGAGTACTTTGAGTTCGGTAAAGGGATTTCGCCAGGTCCGGGGTACTGGTCCTCGGTAATGGCGTTGGGGTTCCGCGCTGGATTCTTTGGTGGGCTCTTGGTAGGTGTGGCTGCTCTCATGGCCAACAACCCAAGGCCGGAATTGGAGAGGCTGTCGTGGCGGAGATTGGGCGGTTTGCTGTGGTGGCCGATGGCTGCGGCGGCGCTCGGAGCCGCGGGGTGCGGAGTCGTCGGGGCGATGGATGTTTTTGGACTGAAATCCGGTTTGGATGCTGCTGAGATCATCCAAGGCGGCAGGCTGCTGGCGGTGCAAGGAGCTCACTTCGGGTTGTACCTTGGTGGGTTGCTTGGAGTGGTGCTGGTGGTGCGCAGGGTTCGTCGCATGAGACGCGAGCTCGGAGCAGTCAGGATTTCCTGAGCTCGGTCGGGAAGAACTGGTGGGATGTGCTAGGGTGCGGGCAATGGGAAAGCTCAAGCAACAATATGAGACCGATGGCTATTTCGGGATCGGTATCCTCCACGCCCGTAATGGGACCAACATCGGCACGCTGTGGCGTACGGCCTATATTCTCGGGGCGTCGTACATTTTCACCATCGACCGCAAATATCAGAAACAGTCGACGGACATCACGCAAACGTGGAGCCGGATCCCGCTTTTCCATTACGACGACTTTGATGCGTTTTACGACAACCTGCCGCGTGGCTGCCAGTTGGTCGGCTTGGAGCTGACGGATGACTCGGTGCCTATTTCTGAGTTCGTGCACCCTCCGCGAGCCGTGTATTTGCTAGGGTGCGAGAATGTCGGCTTGCCGCGCAAGGTGCTGGACCGTTGTCATTCGGTGGTTTCGCTGCCGGGCAACTTCAGCTTGAACGTGGCGGTGGCCGGGAGCGTGGTCGCCTACGACCGGGTGAACAAAATCGGCGGGCGGCTGCCGGAGCGCACCGATGTGGCGCCCGAGCACTGATTGCCTCGGATTGTGATTCGCTGTGGCGGTATGGGCCGTCCGGCTGTATGAGTGCCAATGAAGCTGGAACAAGGACAGGTTTGGAAGCGCGAGGCGGACTTTCTGCGCATCGTGAAATGGGAGCGGTTGGCGATTGAATACAAGCAACTGACCGACCTGATTGATGGGGAAGGGACTCATCATCGCGTGACCAAGAAGGAATTTTGCAAGTTGATCAAAGGAGCCGCGCTCTATGATCCTGCGCGTGACGAGGCGGCCTTCGTCGATCCTGACGAGGTTGCCGACCAGTCCGAAGAGGCAGCGGATGCCGATTCCGCTGCGGAGCAGTCCGAATGACGGCACGAAAAAGCCACCACCCGATGCGGGCGGTGGCTTTTTTGATAATGGGTGATCGCTGGCTTAGCGGGTCAGCACACCGATCTCGGCGGCCGAGCTGTGCGGCTTGCCTTCGATCGACTGGACGCCGATGAAGCGCAGATAGCGGACACGTGGGAACGTGCGCTTAAAGCGGATCTCGCGCTCGGTCGGGTCGTTTTCGATGTTATCGAAGCGTCCCTCTCCGGCTGCCACCCAGTTTTCGCCGTCGCGGCTGAGCTCTACCTTGTATTGGTTGAGGATGCCGCCCTTGGCGCCGCCGTGGCGTGGCAGGTAGGTGAACCCGGTAAGGTCGAGTTCCTCGCCCAGATTGATGGTGATGCTGTGGGGCATTGGGTCGGTACCGCCGCTCCACTTCGAGTGCCAGATGGTTTTTGGATCGCCGTCGATTGCCATGGCGGCGCCCTCGTTCGAGCCTGGGTTTTCGCTGCTCACCGCATGAATGCTCCACTTCGTTTTGGCGATGTCGAAGCGCGCGGTGGTCGGCTCACTGCGTTCGTCTTCGCGGGTTGCCATCGCGGTGACCACACCGCCTTTAGGCAATGGGAAACTGCCGGTGTACTGCGGTGAGTTCGCGGTTGGGGTGCTGCCGTCGGTGGTGAAGCGGATGACGCCATTACCGTCGATGGTGACGGTGCCTTCGCGGTCGCGGGTGATAGCCGGTGCCTTCAGTGGCGCGCGGTCGTAGTGGACCGAAACGTGGCTGATCTTAGGCTCGAGGCGGTGGTCCTCGATGCGCAGGCGGATCTTGCTGGTTTCGACATCACGGAAGCTGAGAATGCGCTTGTAGCCAATGGTTGTGGCGGTAGCGACTTCCTGCCATTCGCCGTCGATCCAGGCGTCCAGCGCGTGGGCGTCGACCTGCTGGCCGTGAGTGGCCACGTCTTCCATGATCATGCAGCGGTTGATGGTCGCTGGTTGATCAAAGGTGTAGACATTGCCCTCGGCTGTCAGAGTGGCTGCGGTGGTGCCGTAGGTGGACTCAATGCGTTTGCCCAAGGCGAGCAGAGCTTTTTCGTCGCGCGGGGAGAAGCGTCCGTTGCGGTTCGGTGGGACGTTCAAGAGCAACACTGCATTGCCGCCGATCGAGTTTTCGTAAATCGAGAACAACTCCTCGGCGCTGCGCACGTGTTGGTTTTCGTCGCGCCAGAACCATCCGTGACGGATGGATGTGTCGACTTCCGATGGGAACCAGTGGACGAAGTCACCGAAATCAGCGACGCGTTGGCGGCTTCCGAGGTCTTCTGCGCGCCAGCTGCCGATGCCCCAGGTTTTTCGCACTTTCGGGTCGCCCTTGATTGGCATAGGTGACCACTCGGACTGGCGGGTGTGGCCGGCTTCGTTGCCGCACCAGCGGATGTCCGGTCCGCCGAAGATAGCGGCATCTGGAGCGAGCTCGCGGATCATTTCAAACCAGATCTCCTCGGTGTACTGCTGGCCGCCCTTGCGTTTCGGGTGGGCGCCGTCGAACCAAACCTCGTGGATCGGGCCGTACTCTGTGAGGAGCTCGTAGAGCTGGTTGAGCATCAGTCGGTTGTAGTCGTCGACTTCGTAGGTGAAGGTCGGCTTGCCTTCAGGAGCCGGGCGACCTTTGGTCGGATTGGTGCTGAAGTGCTTCGGATCGGTTGGGATGACGGTCTTTTGGTACTTGCTCAAGTTACCGTAGAGTCCGTCTTCGTTCTCGATCTGATAGAGGTCGGCAGGGGAAAGATAGACGCCGAGCTTCAGGCCGTGCTTTTTGCATGATTCGGCGAGGCGGCGCAGCACGTCTCCTTTGCCATTTTCCCATGGTGATGCGAGCACAGAGAACTTGTCGTTGTAGCGGGTCTGCCACGTGCAGAAGCCGTCGTGGTGCTTCACGGTGATCACCATCAACTTCATACCGGCAGCTTTGGCGATACGGCACCATTGGTCGGTGTCGACATCGGTCGGGTTGAAGACTTTCGGGTCTTCCTTGCCGTTGCCCCATTCGACGCCGGTGAATGTGTTCGGGCCGAAGTGGATGAAACAGGTGAACTCGAGTTTTTGCCAATCGAGTTGTTGTTTGGTAGGTCTGGTTTTCGAAGCTTTGGCAACGCGCATGTTGGCGCTGTCCCCCGGTTCAAAGACGATGGTGTTGGCGGGCTCGATGGTGTCGAGTTTCGCACGCTCCGCATCGGTGAGTTCCAGTGCCGCGACGGCGGATGGAGCGAGTCCGAGCAGAGCGGAAATCGTCCATGCGAGTGGGCGCTTAGGGTCTAATATCATGTTCTTTCAGAGGTTGGCTAATGTTGCCTGCCTGATGCTCTTGAGGCAGGGATTCGGGCGGTTTGTTGTTGCGTGCGTGCGCATCAACGGATGATGCTGATTTCATCTTACAGGCGTAAGTTTTATTTGAGGTTTTTTAGTAATTTCAGTTGCAGATTATCCGATTCGTTGCATTTTGCCGTCCCGATTCACGTGCTCGCGTGGCGGAATTGGTAGACGCGCATGATTCAGGTTCATGTGGGGAGACCCGTGGAGGTTCGAGTCCTCTCGCGAGCACCACTTTCAAGATCACCGGATCGAGTCAAACATGACTCTCCGGTGATTTTTTTTGTCCTGATCCCGGCGAGCTTGGATACTCACCGTTGGCATTTCGGGCAGAAGAATGTCGAGCGCTGGCCGAGGACGATGCGCTTGATGGTGCTGCCGCATGTGTTGCAGCTTTCGCCCTCACGGCCGTAGACGTGGAGTTGTTGGGCGAAGTAGCCAGGTTGACCGTCGCTGTTGACGAAGTCGCGTAGCGTGGTGCCGCCTTGTTCGATCGCGGCGGCGAGGCGGTCTTTGATGGCCGTTACCAGACGTTGGTAACGTTCCGTCGATATGCGGTTGGCTTGGCGCTTCGGGTGGATGCCGGCGAGGAAGAGCGCCTCACAGGCGTAGATGTTACCGACTCCTACCACCACCTCGTTGTTCATGATGAGCAGTTTCACGGCGCAACGGCGGTTGGTTGCGGCTTGAACCAGAGTGTTGCCGTCAAACGCATCGGTGAGTGGTTCCGGCCCGAGGTGTGCGAGTAGCTCGTGCTGCAGGGGATCTTGGGCGGTCCACGTGACGATGCCGAAGCGGCGTGGGTCGTGGTAGCGCAGCTCGGATCCGTCATCGAGGTGGATCACGACGTGGTCGTGTTTTTTGAGCGGGGTGGACGGATCCGCCATGCGCAGACTGCCGGACATGCCGAGATGAATAATAAGGTGTCCGTGGCCGCAGTCGATGAGCAGGTATTTGGCGCGGCGGGAAACTGAGCGGATCGTGGATCCGGCGAGAGCTTCCACTTCCTCGGGCACGTGGACGCGCAGGCGCGGCTGGTGGACGTCGACACGGGTGATCTTGCGGCCAACGAGGTGAGGGCGCACGCCACGGGCGGTGGTTTCGACTTCGGGCAACTCGGGCATCGGGGCAGTTCCTTCTAGAGTGGGCTCACCGGGTTAGATGATCAGTCGTCCTTCGGCGGCGAAGTGTTCGATGGCTTCGAGCACGCCTTCGCCCGCCGGCCGGGTGGCGACGAAGCCTCTCTGGTCGCGCACGTGGTCTTTGACTTCCTCCACCGCATTGGACGGGCAGGCGATCATGCCGGCGATGTTGCGGTTGAGCTTGGTCATGTCGTTGAAGCTGTCGCCGATGGCGAAGACGTTTTCGCTGGGGAGGTCGAGCGAGCGTGCCAGCTCGGCGAGCGACGTTCCCTTGGTGAACCCACGATGGCTGAAGCGCAGGTAGATGGCATTGCGCTCGTAGTGGAGGTCAGGGACGGCGTCGATATGCTGGTCGATAAACTCGCAGATCACAGCCATTTCATCCTCGGTGGACGAGACAATGCCGGCGTGTTCTCCGGTTTGGGCGCCGAACTGTGCGCGGGTTTCCGAGGCGACGAATGCGCGGATTTTTTCGAGTACGTGATGGGCTTCGCTGAAGAGATCATCGTGAGCCCGGATGCCGCGTGCGTTCCAGTCGCCATGGTCGTGCCAGTCGCCCTCATGTCGGCGGTAGATCTCGCGTTCCCGGGCGATCAAAAAGTGGGGCAGCTCGTCGAGGTTGTGGTCGGAGAACCCTTCCAACGAGTAGTCAATGGAGCGGCCGGTGTTGACTGCCCAGAGTGAGCCATGGGCGGCGAGGCGGGCGAGCATGGCGACCAAGTCCCGGTGCACCGGACCGCGGGTGACGTAGTCGATCAGCGTACCGTCGAAATCGAACGAGAGCAGGGCGGGGGGCTGGACGATGGGTTTGGTCATGATGGGGTGGAAACTGGTGGCTTCACGATGCGAAAACCGGATGCTGCAGAAGCTGCCACAGGCGGTGGACGATCAATGCGGTGAGCGTGAGATGGCAGCCAAGGTAGACCCATGTCATGGTACGCGCGAGGCGTGGAGTCGGGGCTTCTTCCGCGGTGTCGGCGCTTTGGCGGAGGCGGCGCAGGGCTTTTTCCGAGAAAGCGATGAGCCCGAGAGCCATCGGCGCGACCAGTGCCATCATGAAGCGTTCGCCGTCGCCGACCTGGGTGTACCAGCCGTGGAGCATGGCGTAGAGCGCGAAGATACCGACGAGGAAAATGGCTTGCGGGCCGATTTCAAACCAAGGTTTCAAGTTCACCGTGCCTTTGCTGGCGCGGCGGATGTGCGCCTTCTGCCACCAGCCCGCGGCGGTCAGTGCGAGCATCGGGAGGGCGAGGAGAAGAAAGTGTAAGCCGCGGTCGGGGAGGATTTCGCGCCAAGGTTTGAGCGCGGCGTCCTTCTTGTCTGGTTGTTTCGTTTCCTTTGGGTTGAAGAAGCGGGCGACCTGGTGCCATGACCCGTCGGCGAGACGGCGGCCGGCGGTTTCCGGCGTGTGGCGCTCGAGGTAGTTGCCGAGTGAGGGTTTGTCCTCGGGCTTCATGGCGGCGAGCTTTTCGCGGGTATTGTGGTTGCCCATCCAGACGTAGCCTTCTTCGAAGCTGTCCATCCACATCCAGTAGCTAGGGAAGCTGTGGGTTGGTGAGCCGAAACGTTCGTAGCGGTGGCTCATGCTTGGGCCGTTGATGAAGAGGAATGCGATGGCAAAGAGGAGAGTGCCCAGGATGTGGTTTTGCCAGCTCCAGCGGCTCTTGGGGCGGAGTCCTGCTTTGCCGATGAGGCGTGGCAGCACCGCCGCCAGGAAGCGGTAGGTGGTGAGGAGAAAGAATGCCATCACCGCAGGCCCCATCGAGCCTTTGGCGAGGTAAGCCAGCGAGCTGACGATGCCAAACACAGCGTAAAGCCAGAGTGGGTTGCGCTTGATCAACCCGAGCGCGCAGAGGAATGAGAGCAGGAAGAGCGCGTAGTAGATCGGCTCGGGTTGGAAATAGACCGATCGCGGAAGGAATGCGCCGAATCCGGCGATCAGAGTGAAATTGATCACTGCGAGAGGAGACCAGCGCAGTGAGAGCAATACCGCCAGGAGCGCCAGAAAGATGCCGCTGAACCAGAGGTTCCAGCTTTTCCCTTTGGCGAGGAACACGTGGTCATCGTCGTCTGCGATGTTGCTGGCGATGCGCGGCCAGAGCGGCTGGACGACGCCCTCGGAGTAATGGGGCATCCACTGCCACAGCGCCTCGCCGACACTTTCCTCGATCGACCACTCGGCCCGCTCCTTGGCGATGCGGGCGAGTTTCATGTTGTGGGATTGGTCGGACTTGTGAGGTTTGAGGTTGGTTTGGGTGGCCAGGGCGTCGCCGAGCGGGATGTAGGCGCAGGCCATCAAGGCGAGCGCTACGAGCGTGATGAGTAGGCGCAGCCACGCTGATTTTGGCAGCGGCCAGACTTTGCGCGGTGGTGCGCTGGCTGGTGTCTGGTCGGTGGATTCGGTCGCGGATGGGGGCGTGTCGGATGTTGCTGCCACAGCGGCGACGTTAGGGGGAATCCCCGCTTCGCGCAAAGCGGAAGTTTCGGGTGGTCAATCCGGTTGGCCGGGGCGTGGCGGCTTGGGGGCAGGGCAGGAACAACCGCCCGATCCGCAGCCGCCGGATTTACGCTTTTTGCGGCGGATGATCCAGCGCGCGGCGAAGGCGGCGATGGTGACGGCCACCACGCCGAGTGCGATCCACGATTGGAGGTCTTCAGGCATAGAATCTCCTGCGGGAGGTCGGTCGACCGCTTAGCCGAAGAATCGGCTGCCGATCTGGTAAACCGCCATCGCTGCGAAGTAGGCGAAAGTCGTCATGTAAACGACTTGGAAGATCGGCCACTTCCACGAGGCTGTCTCGCGTTTCACCACCGCGAAGGTGGCGATGCACTGCTGGGCGAAAACGTAGAAGACCAAGAGCCCTGCGCAGACCCAGAACGAGAAGATCGGGCGGCCGTCAGGATGTTTGGCGTTGGCGAGCGCTGTCTTAAGTTCCTCCTCCTCGGCTTCCTCGCCCACTTTGTAAATGATGCCGATGGCGCTGTTGAAGACTTCACGGGCAGCGAACGACCAAACGATGGCTGAACCGATTTTCCAGTCGTAGCCGAGTGGTTCGACGACAGGCTCGATGATTTTGCCAGCCTGGCCCATGTAGGACTGCTCCAGAGCGATTTCACGCGGGGTGTCCGGATCCGCAGGTTTCGGATAGGTCGATGCGGCCCAGATCAGGATGGAGAGGCCCAGGATGATGGTGCCGGCGCGCTTGAGGAAGACGAGTCCGCGGTCGAGCAGTTGTTGGAAAACGAGCTTCCAACCCGGCATGCGGTACGGAGGAAGTTCGATCAAGAATGGTGATGCGGCGTTCTTGGAGAAGGCGCGCTTGAAGATCCATGCGAAGAAGAACGCGCCCAGCGTGCCCAATGCGTAGAGCCCGAACATCAAGGACGTGCGGGTTGCTGCGTCGGCGTTCGGGGTCATCACGCCGATGAGGATCACGTAGACCGGCAGGCGTGCGGTGCAGCTCATCAATGGGGCGACGAGGATCGTGACCAGTCGGTCTTTGTCGTCTTCGATGGTGCGGGTACCCATGATGCCTGGGATGGCGCAGGCGTAGGAGGAGAGCAGTGGAATGAAGGATTTTCCGTTCAGGCCCACTTTCGACATCAAGCGGTCCATGATGAACGCGGCGCGTGCCATGTAGCCGGAGCTTTCGAGCACCCCGATGAAGAAGAACAAAATGAGGATCTGCGGGAGGAAGATGACCACGCCGCCGACACCTCCGATGATGCCATTGACGATCAAATCCTTGAGGTCGCCTTCGCCGAGGCTGGCGCCTGCCCATTCGCCGAGCTTGCTGAAGCCTGCGTCGATCCAGTCCATCGGCACCGAGGCCAGAGTGAACATGGAGTAGAACATGGTGACCATCACCGCGATGAAGATCAGCCAGCCCTTGATCGGGTGGATCAAGGTGGCGTCAAGCTTGTCGCTGAAGCTCAGCTCCATCGGCGCGTCGCCTCCGCGCACCGAGGCTGCGGAAATTTGACCAATGGTCTCGTAGCGGGCGGCTACGATGCGGCTCTCGATCGGCAAGTCGCTGTCCGCGGCTTCGCCGTTGATGATGGGTTCGAGTTCGTCGAGCAGTGAGTGGTCGATGCAGTGATCGTGGGTGCGGTCGCGCATCGCGCGGTCGCTGATGATGGTGAGTGCGTGGGCGGCTGCGTTGGGGACGCCGCGCGCGATGAGAACTTCCGCGGACTTCTCGAGGATGCGTTCCACGTCTTCGCCGGCGTTCCAGCGGCGGTGTGAGCGATGAGGAGTGCGCGAGAGGGCGCCTTTGATGTCGACTATGCCGATCTCCTGGTTGGCCTGGCATGGGATGACGGGTGTGCCGCCGAGTTGCTGGCTGAGCGCGTCGGGGTCGATGCGTTGGCCCTTTTCTTCCAGTACGTCGACCATGTTGAGTGCGACGATGACCGGGAGTTTGAGGTCGATGACCTGGAGGACGAGGTAGAGGTTGCGCTCCAGGTTGGAGGCGTCGACCACGCAGAGGACAGCGTCCGGTCGGTCGGTGCCTTTGAGGTCTCCGAGCAGAACGTCACGTGCGACGCGTTCGTCGTCCGAGCGGGCGGAGAGGCTGTAGGTGCCGGGGAGGTCGAGAAGCTCGATTTTCTCGCCATGAAGCGAGCGCATTTCACCGACCTTCTTTTCAACCGTGACGCCAGGGTAGTTGCCTACCTTTTGGCGTAAGCCGGTGAGAGCGTTGAAGAGCGTGGTCTTGCCGCAGTTCGGGTTGCCGACGAGGGCGATCTTACGTGCTGGTGAGGACATGGCGATGGCCGGTAGGGGATTCGATGAAATTAGGTGGGGCGCACGGTGACACCGGCTGCTTCGGCTTTGCGGATGCTCAGCTTGTAGCCCCGGACTTCCAGCTCGATGGGGTCGCCCAGCGGGGCACGGCGTACCACTTTCACAGCGGTGCCAGGCAAAAGCCCCATCTCTTGCAAACGCTGCATCCCAGCAATGGACGGATCCATCGCAACTACCGAGGCAGATCCCCCCGGCATAATCTCAGACAACGAAACGGGCGAATCAGACATGGTCGAATCAGTCAGGTAGATCAAAAAAAGAGGCCGGATGAACGATCCGGCCGGAGAATTAAGCAACGACGATGCTTTCGGCGAGCTTCTTACTTAGCGCCACCCGCGACCCGCATACGGTGCAGACCGTGTTGCCGCCATTGGTGATTTTCCGCACCCGGGCTTGCTCGCAGAAGCCCATCTCGCGCAGGCGGTGGCAGGTGGCTTCGCAGCCCTTGAGTGCCACTACTTGGAAGTCGCAGCCCACCGACGCACCAAAAAGCGTCTGTTCACCGACAGACTTGCCGGCTTTGACGTGGGATCGACGGATAAGGGAGAAGCGCATACCTAAGCGAATTTTATCGTAATGCGACTCAGTATCAAATGGTATTTATGCGTCGCTGGCGGAAATGATGCGGATTTCGGAATGACGGGCAAATCCGGTCATGGGGTGACCTGTTGGATTCGGGGGCGGGGGGGGCTAAGGAACCGGCGCCCAAGGGCTCAAGAAACGCTGAGCACAGTTGTGATTTACGCGTAAGTTGTTGGTTCTTGGGGGCGGGTGGTTCTTCGGTGTGCTGATGAGCTTCTCCAACCTTATCCTTGAGAGATGCGTACCGTTCTGACAGGTTCTGGATCGATTCTTGCTTGCTCTGGGAAATACGCCTGATTTGCAGAAACTACTTTACTATGATTAATCTTCGATCCTCGCTCCGCCTATTGATTGCCGGCTTGCTGTCAGTTTGCTTTGTCGGCTCCGCATCCGCGTCTGAACGATCTGATGAGATCGCGGCCAAGATGGACACCTTGCTTGAGCCGGTGAAAGAGATCCTCAATGCGGTGATCTTTGTCACGGTGCCGATTGGGGAAAGCAATGTGCCTGCGGTGCTGATTTTGTTGGCGGGCACGGCGATGTTTTTGACGGTGTACTTCAAGTTCCTCAACGTGCGGGCGCTGGGATTGGCGTTCAAGACGGTGAAAGGGAAGTACTCTGAAGCGGATGATCCGGGTCAGATCACGCATTTCCAGGCGTTGACGACCGCGCTTTCGGCGACGGTGGGCTTGGGCAACATTGCAGGCGTGGCGCTGGCGATTGGTCTTGGTGGTCCTGGTGCGGTGTTGTGGATGATTGTGATGGGGGTGCTCGGGATGACCTCGAAGTTCACCGAATGTACGCTGGGTGTGCGTTACCGCCAGATTGGCGAGGACGGCCGTGCCCACGGTGGGGGGATGTTTTACCTTCGTGACGGTTTGAAAGAACGCGGCCTTGGCTGGCTCGGCAAGATTTTGGCGATTGTCTTCGCGTTGGGATGTATTGGTGGCGCGATTGGCGCGGGTAATATGTTCCAGATCAACCAGGCGCATCAGCAGGTCTCCGAGACGTTTGGGATTTTTGACGGTCCTGGAGGTGCGTGGCAGTTCGGTGCGATTATCGCAGTGCTGGTCGGGATGGTGATTATCGGTGGCATCAAAGCCATTGCCCGGGTGACCGAGGTCTTGGTTCCGTTCATGTGCCTGACCTACGTGTTGGCTTGTTTCGTGGTGTTGTTTACCCATGCGGGGGACGTGCCGGCGGCGTTTGCGACGATCGTGAGTGAGGCCTTCAGCCCGAGTGCCGCGGTGGGTGGATTCATTGGTGGCTTGATCCAAGGGGTGCAGCGCGGTGTATTCTCCAACGAAGCGGGGGTGGGATCGGCTGCGATTGCCCACGCCGCGGTGAAGACGCGACGTCCAGCCAGTGAGGGCGTGGTGGCATTGCTCGAGCCTCTGATGGATACGGTGATCGTTTGCACCATGACCGCCTTGGTGATTGTGGTCACCGGCATGTGGAAAGTGGATGCCGACATCGACAAGGAAGTCGCTCTGATGCAGTCGCCGGCTCTCGAACAGACCACCGGCATTACTCTTGCTCCGGGCACACAGCTCAAGGTGCTGGAAAAAGAAGAAAAGCCGGACGGTGCGGCGAAGGACTGGGCTCCTGCTTGGGCCAAGGTCAAAGTGCGTGACACCGAACAAACCGGCTACGTCGCCACAAAGGATTATCTCGATCGATCCGACACAGCCGGCGGCATCTGGATGACGTCGAAGGCATTCGAAGGCGTGATCGGCTGGTTCCCATATGTCCTCGCGATTGCCGTGTTCTTGTTCGCCTTCTCGACCATGATTTCGTGGTCGTACTACGGTGGTCAGGCGATTGGCTACATCTTCGGTGAGAACCGCGTGGTGATTAACATCTACAAGGTGATCTTCTGCGGATTTGTGGTGGTGGGCGCCACCGCGTCGCTGGGCAACGTGCTGGCGATTTCCGATGCGCTGTTCTTCGCGATGGTGGTGCCGAACCTGATCGGAGTGTACTTGCTGCTGCCAGTGGTCAAAGAAGAGCTCAAGAAGTTCCGCGACCACGCGGCGCGCATCGACCGCGGCGACGCGTAACGTGCGGATCGCCCTTGAGGCGATGATTTTCACGAGGCCCGGGGTTGGTATCCAATCCCGGGCCTTCGTTGTGTTTTCGGCTATGGGTAGAGGCAGAGGGAGATCCGTGACAAAGCCGGTCCGTTCTTGATTGTCGTGCAGATGGCATCCATCCTTGGCGTCCCATGGCACGGAAATACGAGATCAAATCCAGCGCACCGGCAAACCGCACAGGCATCGACTTCCGTGCCGAACTCAACGACGACCAATATGCCGCGGTGACCTCGCGTCCCGGGCCGTCGTTGGTCATCGCCGGTGCCGGCTCAGGCAAGACGCGCACGCTCACCTACCGCGTCGCCTACCTGCTCGACAACCACATGGACCCGCGCAGCATCCTGCTGCTCACCTTCACCAACAAAGCCTCGAAGGAAATGCTCGAGCGGGTGAAGGAACTCGTTCCTTTCGACCTCTCCAACCTGTGGGGCGGCACCTTCCACTCGATCGGCAACCGCATCCTGCGCAAACACGCCGACCTCATCGGCCTCGGACGCAACTTTTCCATCCTCGATCGCGATGACCAGAAGTCGCTGATGAAAGCGGCGATCCAGAAGGCCGGGATCGACACCAAAGCGGTGCGTTTTCCCAAGACGGATCCGCTGATCGATCTTTTCAGCTACAGCACCAACACAATGCAGGACCCTCGCGAGGTGCTGCAGTGGCGCTATTCGTTCGATGCCTCGTTGCATGAAGACATCCTCAAAGTCGGGATGGCGTATGAGCAGCTGAAGCGCGAGTCGAATGCCGCGGACTTCGACGATTTGCTCTACTTGTGCTACCGCATGTTCAAGAAGAACCCGGACGTGCTGGCACGGTATCAGGAGCGCTTTCGCTTTATCCTGGTGGACGAGTACCAGGACACCAACCTGCTGCAGGCCGCGCTGATCGACCAGCTCGCCGGAAAGCACAAGAGTCTGATGGTGGTGGGTGACGACGCGCAGTCGATCTACTCGTGGCGCGGTGCCAACTTTGAGAACATCATTAAGTTCACCGAGCGCTACCCGAAGGCGAAGACCTACAAGATCGAGACGAATTACCGCTCGGTACCGGAGGTGCTGCAGGCCGCCAATGCCTGTATTTCCAACAACCGGAAACAGTTCGCCAAAGTGCTGCAGCCGGCCCGCAAGAGCCAGGAAGCCAAGCCGGTGCTGGCGCCGGTGCTCGACCTGCGCACTCAGTCGCAGTTTGTCGCACAGCGGGTGCAGGAGCTCAATGAAGAGGAGGGCGTGCCATTTGAAGAGATCGCAATTCTTTACCGTGCGCACTTCCATTCGATGGAGATCCAGATGGAGTTCACGCGACGCGGGATTCCGTTCCGGGTGACCAGCGGTTTGCGCTTTTTCGAGCAAGCGCACATCAAGGACGTGGCGGCGTTTATGCGTCTGGCGGTGAACCCACGGGACGCGGTTTCGTTCAAACGTCTGGTGCTGATGCTGCCTGGGATTGGTGAACGATCGGCGGATAAATTGTGGCGCGAGTGGGCGGCCCAGTTGCCGGCGCTTGACGGCGAAAAGTTGGAATCGTTTGGCAACGCGCTCAAAGCACTCAAGCCCCCGAAGAAGGCGGCATCGGCGTGGCAACAGTTCGCCGATACCGTGGACGAACTCGCACCCGGCGGCGAACCCGCCACTCCGACTCAGATGATTTTCTCAGTGGTCGAGGGCTGCTACGACGAGTATGCGCGCAATGCCTTTACCAACTACGACCAACGGCGTCAGGACCTGCAGCAGTTGCAAGCGTTTGCCGAAGGCATGACCGATGTCGAGGAGTTGCTGACCCAGCTGGCTCTGATGGGCGGAGTGGATGTTTCCAACGATCGGCCGGCGGAGAACGAGGATCACGATGTGGTGACGCTTTCCACCGTTCACCAGGCGAAGGGACTGGAATGGGATGTCGTGTTCGCAGTCGGTCTGGCGGACGGTAAGTTCCCCAACGAACGTGCGCTCGATGCCGATGACCCGGACACGGAGGAGGAAGAACGCCGATTGTTCTACGTCACCCTGACCCGCGCCAAGACACAGCTGTACCTGACCTATCCGCAGCTCTGGAGCACGCCGCATCAGGGATCGATGCCGGTGCTGCCGTCGCGCTTTATTCAGGAGCTGGATCCCGACTTGTTCGACACCTGGCAGATCGGCTCCAGCGCTCCGAACATGTGGTACGACGATGAGGATGACGACGACGATTACCCGTTTTAGGCAGGGTGAGGTGTCTCGGTGATTGAGGTGGCGAATGCCCGCACAGAGGGCGGCGCGTTCTCTCTACGACAGGAGTGTCGTAGCTCCATCGGTTTGTGGTCTGCGGCGGTGGCTGGATGGAGCAAGGACACTCCTGTCCTTGATATGCGAGGTGGTGCGGGATGGGGGAGAATCCTCACGCAGAAATGGAGGAAGGCGCGGTGTGAGCTCCTGAGGATTGTAACCTAATCACTATCTGTGATCATCTGCGTCGATCTGTGGCCGCGGAGCGATTCTCTCCCAGCATCGGTGGCTGACTGATGGTGTCCGGATGCGCTGTGGATCTGTGGTTGAGGGATGATCGATTGTGGCTAGGTTGGCGGCGATGGCAGACGAGCAACCAACCAAATCATCGGACGACCTGGGCTACGGCTGGGCTGCATTCAAGCAACTGTGGGGCGAAACGTGGCGCGATACGTGGTCGTTCCTCCGTCGTTATTGGATCTTCTGGGCGTTGGCGACCATTGCCGTGCTGGTGTGGTGCTTCTATGCCGTTTGGCCGTACGACAAAGATTGGCTCGCGTTCTACCGCGCGATCGGTGGCGGCAAGAAGAGCGCGACGATGGACTGGGCCAACTTCATCGGCGATTCCGGTGACCTCGCGCAGTACAATATCATCGTTACCGCCGGGTTCTGGTTTGTCGGGCGTTGGGCGAAAAAGCGCAATTGGCAGAGGATCGCGATTGCCACCTTCATTGCCTGTCTGCTCGCCGGTCTGACGTGCAATGTTTTCCGCGCAACACTGGGGCGTCCGCGTCCGAGCGCGCAGATCAAGCAGGAGCTGGACGATCGCTTCTATGGCCCGAAGCCGAAGTCGCATTTCCATGGCTTCCCATCGGGGCATACCGCCACGGCATTTGGAACGGCGGTGCCAGTGGCGATTACTTCGCCGGTGGTCGGTGTTCCCGTGTTGGCTTACGCCGGATCGATGGGCTGGGCGCGCATGTACCAATACCAGCATCACCCGACCGATATCATCGTTGGGGGGTATCTCGGGGTGATGTTTGGCGTGGCGGCCGCGGCATCGGTGCGGAAGAGGCGGAAGGGAGATTGCTAGTTTGCTAGTGTTCAGTTTTCAGTGGGGGCGTGGCGGCGGAGTTTGCGCGGCCATCGGGTGACGGCTGTGGCTTTGGTGGAATCGCAGGCTCGGTCGGGAATGGGGGTGGGGATGTGGTCGCTGCGCTCCGTAGGGATTGGTGGCCGGATTGGAAACCGGCGGTCCGTGGGGCGCTGCGTGATGCGGAGGGGGGCATGGAGGTTCGACGTCCTCGTCGACAGGCGGCTGGCTTTCCGTGGACGTCGAGGGGTGGCGGAGTCGCGCGTTCAACCTCAAGAGTGAGGTTGCTCCATCGACGCAAGCATGACGATGCGAAGCGCTGGAGGGATGGCGTTCCTGCCGTCGGTGAGGTGGGGTGATGGTAGTGGTCGCTGCGCTCCGTAGGGAATGGTGGCCGGATTGGAAACCGGCGGTCCGTGGGGCGCTGCGTGATGCGAGGGGGGGCATGGAGGTTCGACGTCCTCGTCGACAGGAGGGACGGGGGGCTGCGTGGACGCCGAGGTGTGGCGGAGTCTCGCGTTCAACCTCAAGAGTGAGGTTGCTCCATCGACGCTCGTATGACCATGCGAAGCGCTGGAGGGACGGCGTTCCTGCCGTCGGGATGGCGGTGCGGTGATGGTAGTGGTCGCTGCGCTACGTAGGGATTGGTGGCCGGATTGGAAACCGGCGGTCCGTGGGGCGCTGCGTGATGCGGAGGGGGGCATGGAGGTTCGACGTCCTCGTCGACAGGAGGGGCGGGGGGCTGCGTGGACGCCGAGGTGTGGCGGAGTCGCGCGTTCAACCTCAAGAGTGAGGTTGCTCCATCGACGCTCGTATGATTGAGCGAAGCGCTGGAGGGACGGCATTCCTGCCGTCGGTGCGGTGATGGTAGTGGTCGCTGCGCTACGTAGGGATTGGTGGCAGGATTGGAAACAGTCGGTCCATGGGGCGCTGCGTGATGCGAGGGGGGGCATGGAGGTTCGACGTCCTCGTCGACAGGAGGGACGGGGGTGTTTGGTTTTGCGTGGACGTCGAGGGGTGGCGGAGTCGTGCGTTCAACCTCAAGAGTGAGGTTGCTCCATCGACGCTCGTATGATTGAGCGAAGCGCTGGAGGGACGGCGTTCCTGCCGTCGGGATGGCGGTGTGGTGCGGGACGGCATCGAGATGAGCCGATTACCGCCGCCGGAGGATTGGTGTCGATCGCGATGAGGATACCGATAGCGATAGCGGATGGCGCGCCGATGTTCTTATGCCTCTATTCCTTCCCAACACTTTCGCCGTCAGGAACTGAAAACTACCAGCTGAAAACTAGCAAACTCTCTTCTACGTCACCTGATAGCAATCCACGTCGACGCCGAGGTAGACGTCATCGGGGACGGTGAAGGAGGCGAGGGTTTCGCGCAGTGGTTTGAGGATGTGGTTCGGGTTGGTGGCGCGGAGGAAGACGTGGTAGCGGAATTGTCCCTTCACGCGGGCGATGGCGGCGGGCAGAGGTTCGCCGATCATGACGTTTTGCGGCAGCTTCGGTTTCAGTGTGGCGATCAGGTTCTGCAGCGTGAACTCGGCCATGTTCTCCTTGGTCGAGCGGGTCATGATGCCGACCATCCGGGCGTAGGGCGGGTAGCCGAAGGCCTGGCGGAACTCGAGCTCCTGCGACGAATAGCCGTCGAAGTCGTGCTGGCGCGCGAACTGAATCGACGGACTGTGCGGGCTGAAGGTCTGGACAATCACCTCACCGGACAAATCACCACGCCCCGCGCGGCCAGCCACCTGGGTCAGTAGTTGGAACACACGCTCGCCCGCACGGAAGTCGGGGATGTGCAGGCCGATGTCCGCGTTGAGGATCCCGACCAGCGTCACGTTTGGGAAGTGCAGCCCTTTGGCGATCATCTGGGTGCCAATGACAATCTGTGTCTTGCCGGTTTTGAAGCGGTTGAGTGCTTCGACCAGGCGCTCCTTGCGGCGCATGGCATCGGCGTCGATGCGCTCGACGCTGGCTTTCGGGAAAACCTTGCTGATCACTTCCTCGACGCGTTGGGTTCCGAAGCCGTTGAACTTGATCCCGGGTTCGCGGCACTCAGGGCAGCGGGTGGGCGCGACTTGTTCGTACCCGCACATGTGGCAGATCAAGCGGTCGGCTGATTTGTGGAACGTGAGCGCGATGCTGCAGTGCTTGCATTCGCAGGTCGCGCCGCAGGCCAGGCACTGTAGCGACGGTGAGAACCCACGGCGGTTGAGGAAGAGAATGGTCTGCTCGCCGCGCTCGAGGCGCTTTTCCATCGCCTGTCGCAGCGGCTCCGACAAAATCGTGACGTCCTTGCGTTTGGTCGCTTCGATCTTCATGTCGACCACCCGGATCAGCGGGAGCTGGCGGTCGTCGATGCGTGTCATCATGCGCAAGCCCTCGTACTTTCCTTTGCGCACGTTCTCCCAGCTTTCCAGCGACGGGGTGGCGCTGCCGAGCACCACGGCACAGCCGCAGATTTTTGCCCGCACGACCGCCACGTCACGGGCTTGGTAACGTGGTGGGTTGTCTTGTTTGTAGGAGTTCTCGTGCTCTTCATCGACGACGATGATGCCGAGGTCCGGCACCGGAGCGAAGACCGCCGAGCGAGCGCCGACCACGATGCGTGCCCGGCCGCTGCGGATGCGTTGCCATTCGTCGAAGCGTTCGCCGTCGGAGAGGTGGCTGTGCAACACGGCAACGCCACCGGCCTGCTGGCTGAAGCGGCTTTTGAAGCGCTCGACGGTTTGTGGGGTGAGGGCAATTTCGGGTACCAGCACGATCGCGCCTTTGCCTTGGTCGATCGCGTGCTGGATGCTCTGCAGGTAGACTTCCGTTTTTCCGGACCCTGTCACACCGAGCAGCAAAATCGGCTTCGGGGCGTCGGCATCAATGGCGGTGTGGATTGCGGTGACGGCGGTTTGTTGGTCGCCGGTGAGTTCAAGCGCCGAGTCGCCGACGATGTCCGCATTGGCAAAGGGATCGCGCTCCACTTGTTCGGTCACGACTTCGAGCCAGCCCTTGGATTCCAGCGACCGAACCGATGTACGCACGTCGTTGCCGAGGTCGCTCGCAAGATCCGCCAGCGCGATCTTGTGGCCCGGTGCCTTGGCGAGTTTGGTCAGCACGGCGACTTGTTTGGGCGCACGTTTGCGCAGGGCCAGGCCCTCGTCGCTGTCGGCTTTCCACGGCTTTTTCATCACCGCGGTCAGGCGTGTCTTTTCCTTGGTCTTTTCGTCGCGAATGTTCGACGGCAGCATCGTCTGCATCACCGATGCCATCGACGCGATGTAGTAGTCCGCCATCCACGACGCGAGTTTGAGCAGGTCGGGTGGCAGGCTCGGGCGTTCGTCGATGACGCGGGTGATGGGTTTCAACGCGCGCCGGACCTTGTCGTCGAGCGCCGCCACGCCACCCTCTCGTACTTCCACAATCGTACCGCGCAGGTTGCGGTTGCGTAGCGGCACCATCACGCGGCTGCCGAGGTGCGCGAGGTCCGCCATTGCGCCGGGCGCCAGGTAGTCGTAGGCCTGGTCGTTGGCGTTGTCTAACATGACTGACACCACCTTGCCGTCGATGGCAGGGGGCGCGGCATCACCCGCGCTACCGCCGAACAAATCGTCGGAGGTCGCCGGGGCGTAAACGGGGGGGCGGAAGAATGGACTGCGGATCACAAACGAGCGGATCGGGGTGAAACCAATTGAACGGATGAATTGGTTCTATCCTGCCTGGGCCTGGCCACCGGACGCGCCGGTGATGGCGTCGATACGCTGCAACTGATCGTCGCTGAAGGCCGGGGAGTTCAGAGCCTCCAGGTTTCCGGCGAGTTGTTGCGGTGTGCGTGCTCCGATCAATGCGGACGTGACCTGCGGGCGCTGCAGCACCCAGGCGAGCGCCATGGTGTTGAGTGGTTCGCCCCGTTCTTTGGCAATCTCTGCCAGCGCGCGGATTTTCTCCACGTTGTTCATCACCTGGTCGGTGGTGAGGAACCCGTCATCACGTGCGGCACGGGATTCGCTCGGGATTCGGTCGAGGTACTTTTCGGTCAGCATGCCCTGCGCCAATGGCGAGAAGCAGATGCAGCCGAGACGTGTGTCGTCGATGGTTTGGGAGAGTTGGGTTTGTTCCGGCCAGCGGTTGAGCAGGTTGTAGATGTGCTGGTGGATGACCACCGGGATATGGCGCTCCCGCAGGATGCGCACGGCTTCGGCGGTGGCTTGGCCTTCGTACTTTGAGATGCCGGCGTAGAGCGCCTTTCCTTGTTCCACCGCAGTAGCGACCGCGCCGATGGTTTCCTCGAGCGGGGTGTCAGGATCCGGGCGGTGGGTGTAGAAAATGTCGACGTAATCGAGCTTCATCCGCTTGAGGCTCTGCTCGAGGCTGGCGAGCAGGTGCTTGCGGCTGCCGCCGTCGCCATACGGCCCGGGCCACATCAAGTGCCCGGCCTTGGTGGAAATCACCAGTTCATCGCGCAAGTCGCCGAAGTCCTGACGGAAGAGACGACCAAAAACCGTTTCCGCACTGCCCGGAGGCGGGCCGTAGTTGTTGGCCAAATCAAAGTGGGTGATCCCTGCGTCAAAGGCATCGCGCAGCATCTGGCGGGCGTCGAGATGGTCGTCGTTGGCGCCGAAGTTGTGCCAAAGCCCGAGGGACAGAGCGGGAAGTTGGAGGCCACTGTTGCCGCAGCGGCGGTATTCCATGGTCTCGTAGCGGCCGGTGTTGGGATGGTAGTCGGACATAGGTGCGTGGGCTCGGTTGCTCTGTCGAGACTACCCGCACCTGCCCCATCGTGGAACCCAGAATATCGAGGAATTCACAGATTCTCGGGAGGGGATGGAAGGGCGGTGCGCTCTATGACCGTCTCTTTTTGTTACAAGATTGCGGTATTCGCTAGATTCTTCTTGGCGTTGGGCTGGGCGGTTCTACACTCGCGCCGAAATCGACGCCTGCCGGGTGCGGGTGTCTCCTATTGAACCGTCTTATGGAAATCGTATTGATAGTGCTCGGCATGTTGGTTGCTGCCGGGATTGTGTTGGCGTTTGGGGTGTACACGATCGGGCCGACCCAGCGTGGTGTGTTGGCTTCGTTTGGTCGTGCGCAGCGGGTGGGGAACCAAAGGATTGGCGATGATCCGGAGCTTGGTGCGTTGCTCAGCGACGAGGAAAAAGCACGCTACGACTATCCGGTGATCCGCGTGATCAAGCCGGGCGGGCCGTATTTCAAATGGCCTTGGCAGAAGCTGACCAAGGTGGACATGACCATCAAGACCACCGACATCACGTGGGATCCGGACATTGTCCAGGGATCGATCGAGTCGGTGACAAAGGACAACCTGACGGTGCAGATTTCCGGCCAGATCCGGTGGCGTCCGTGCGAACGCAACTTGTACGCCTATGTCTATGGCGTGAAGAACCCACCGGCGCACATCATGGGGTACTTCGTTTCCGTGCTGCGGGATCGTATTGCGACATTCAGCAACTCCGATGCCGAGCTCCCGAATGGGGAAGTGGTCGAGGGGATTTCTATCAACGACCTGCGTAAGAACTTGTCGACGATCAACCAGTACATGGAGGAAAGCTGTGTGAAGACCGCAGCGCGCTATGGCATCGAGCTCGACGCCGCATTGATCACGACCATCGATCCGCCGTCCGAAGTGGATGAGGCATTGGCATCGATCAACACGACGAGTAACAACGTGGCTGCTGAGATTTCGCAGGCCAAGGCCGAGGCCGACCAGACCTTGAAGATGGCCGAGCAGGCGGTGCAGATCGCCGAGAACCGCGCCAACGCCGAAGCGGCTCCGTTGCTCGAGCTCTCCGAGACCTTGACCCAGATGTATCAAAACGGCGGGCGCCCGGCGCTCGATTCCTATTTGCGCAATGCGGCGGTGCCATTGCGCGAGAAGGCCAGCCAGACACTCATTTCCACCAACCCGAACAACGCCTAACCGAACCTAGATCATGGCATATTTTATCATTGGCTTTCTGCTCGCATTGATCGGGATTCCGCTCGTGTATCGTTTCGGAGGGATGCTGCAGTTGTGGCGCGTGATCCCGGAGAAGACCGTCCTGGTGTACACGCTTTTTGGCAAAGTGATCGGCGAACTCGACGAGGCCGGGATCAACTTTCCGTTCACCCGTTTCGGGCCGAAGGCGTTCCTCGTTCCGTTTTTCGGCAAGGTGTACAAGGTCTCGACGAACATTCATCAGTACTATTTGCGCAACCAGTTGGTGAACTCGGAAGAGGGCGCGCCAATGGGTGTGGGGATTTGGTACGAATGCTATGTCAGCAACCCGAAGGCGTATTTGTTTGAGAACTCGGAGCCGGTGCGTTCGTTGTCGGCGAACGTTTCCACAGCGGTGATCAAGCAGTTGTCCAATTTGAAGCTGGATGTGTTGTTGGAGGACCGCGATGCGTTGTCTCGCATGGTGAGGTCGGAGGTTTCGCCGAAGTCGCAGCAGTGGGGCTTTACCTTGGGGTCGACGTACATCCGTAAAGTGGCATTCCGCGACCAGGGGATGATCAAGGAGATCGAGCGCAAGGTGGTCAACCGCTTGCGTCAGGTCACGGCGTCGATGCGCCAGGACGGTGAGAACCGCGTGGCGATCATCCGATCGAACGCGGAGAAAGAAGCGTCGCGTCGTTTGGGTAAAGCGCAGGCGGTGCGTCCGCAGATTGTGGGTGAAGCATTGTCCGAGATTCGCGAGAATCCGGAAGTCGCCGAGGTGCTTTTTGATCTGCTAGATCTTCAGGCGACCCTCAAGAGCGAGGGTAAGATCATCCTCAACACCGGTGACCAGCACGGCGGGCCGGGGATGTTGGTGAATGTATGAGAAGGGCGGGATGAGACGTCCCTTCCGGACGTGGATGCTGAGGTCATGCCAATCCCGGGATTCCGTCCCGGGCCGGTATGAGAGGTGCGTTCCGCACCGGAGTGTGGTGTTTCGCTTGGACGAAGGTGTGGTTAGGTTGGCTCTGGAGCGGGGCTTGTCCGGGTAAACCGCACCTGCGGCGCGAGGGAGAATGGGGGCGCATACCAGCGGATGAATCCGCTGGCTAGCCGGTAAGTCATCGCTCCGCGATGGGGGGCAACCTGATGGTAGGTTGCGTTGATCGGGTGAGAGCGTGAGAGCGTGAGAGCGTGGGAGCGTGGGAGCGTGGGAGCGTGGGAGCGTGGGAGCGTGGGAGCGTGGGAGCGTGGGAGCGTGGGAGCGTGGGAGCGTGGGAGCGTGGGAGCGTGGGAGCGTGGGAGCGTGGGAGCGTGGGAGCGTGGTGTCGCGGAGCGACGGGTTACCGGTTAGCCGGAGGTTTCAACCTCCGGGGTAGTAGCCGGGAAGAGTTCGTCCCGAAGGGACGGTTTATTGGTAGTGTGCCAAAGCTTCTGCAAAAAGGGTCATGATGATTGATTAGGTTTTTAACAAAACAAGAACCCCTAATCGTCACACCATGACCCCACGACCAGATAAGACCACAACGCCGCAGTTGAAAAGTATTCTTGCCGAGCAGGAAGATTTTCTGAGGCCCTTGGTTCAGAAATTGATGCAGGAGATGCTCGAAGAAGAAATGAACGAGACACTCCAGGCGGTAAAATCAGAACGCAGCGACAGACGCCGAGGTTATCGCAGCGGCAGTTATCAACGCAGTCTCCTGACACGGGTAGGAAGGATCGAGCTGCGCGTCCCTCAAGATCGCGACGGACTCTTCAGCACCGAGATCTTCGATCGCTATCAACGCAGCGAGAAGGCTTTGGTAAGCACCCTGATCGAAATGTACGTGCAGGGCGTCTCGACACGTAAAGTCGCGCAGATCACCGAGGAGCTCTGCGGTCACCGGGTCAGCGCCAGTGTGGTAAGCAGGCTGAACAAAACGTTGGACGAAGAGCTTGAGAACTTTGCCCGACGCAAGCTCAACCACGCTTATCCTTACCTCATCCTGGATGCCCGCTACGAAAAGGTTCGAGAGAACGGCGTGGTGCGCAGCCAGGCTGTGTTGATCGCCATTGGCATCAGTTGGGATGGCCGACGGGAGGTCCTTGCTACCGAGCTCGATCAAAGGGAAAGCGGAAGCAGCTGGAAGAACTTCCTACTTCAACTCAAGCAACGCGGACTGACGGGTGTTGAGTTCTGCGTGACTGATAACCATGCCGGCCTGCGACGAGCTATCAGCGAAGTGCTTCCCGAGGCGCTGTGGCAACGCTGCTACGTCCACTTCCTTCGCAACGCTCTTGATCATCTACCTCGCAAGCATGACGACGACTGCTGCACCGAGCTGCGCTGGATCTATGACCGTCGAGACATCAATGAAGCGCGTCAGGATCTGCGGGCATGGTTGGCGAAGTGGGGAGGCAAATACCACAAGCTCTGTGACTGGGTCGAAAGTGAGATCGAAGAAACGCTCACCTTTTATCGACTTCCCAGAGAGCATCACAAGCATCTCAAAAGCACGAATATGCTCGAGCGACTCAATGAGGAGATTAAGCGTCGTACGCACATTATCCGAACCTTCCCCAACCAGGCTGCAGCCCAACGTTTAATCCGGGCTGTCACGCATCAAGTCCATGAGCAGTGGATCGATCAACACCGCTACCTGAACATGGATCACCTCAAAGAAGCCCAAAAGCTCAGCCTTACTTCAAATCAAACGTCCGCAGCCTGATCATCATCCATCAAACCCTTTTTGCAGAACTTGACGTACATAACCGGTTTATTGGAATGCTGCTGGTTGAGTGGGGTGTGCTCTACTGTCATCGCATGTCCCTCAGCGTAGCATGGTGTACGGGGTGGAATAGGATCGCCTTTGGGAAGCGGGTGTGTGAGGCTGCTTGCCGGGCCAATTGAGCGAAGCGGTTGGCAGGCGCTCATGAGCGGTGCTCGGGGGATGGCGGCAAGGGCTCTTTGGTTGGAACTCGATAGACGCATGGAATTTTCAGCAACAACCTGGCTGCAGCTTTTCTCCGCGGTCTCCTTTTTGGGGTTTGGCGTGGCTTGTCTCGTTTCCCAGCGCATGGTGGCGGAGTTCGAGCGCTATGGGATCCCACGTTTCCGGGCGTTGACCGGTGTGTTGCAGTTGCTGGGAGCGACTGGGCTATTGGTCGGATTGAAAGTGGTTTGGATCGGCGCGCTGGCGGCCTCCGGGTTGGGGGTGTTGATGCTGTTGGGCTTTGGGGTGCGCTTGATGATCCGCGACGGGTTTTGGCGATCGCTGCCGGCGTTTCTGTACTGCGTGATGAACATTTATGTAGCGCTGCGGCTGTGGTGATCGTTTTGCATTGTAGGTCTGTTGAAATCAACCCCACGCCGCCATGCTTACGCTTCAAGTTATTCTACAAGTTGTGATCGCCCTAGGAGTTCTCAATGTGTGGCTGGTTCGAGCGGGGAAGGCGACGCCTTGGCGGGGTGGCGGTGCCACGAATATGAAAGAGGAATTTGCGGTTTACGGGCTGTCGGAATCGGTGATGAAGGTGGTGGGTGGTTTGAAGATTCTGTTCGCGTTGATGTTGTTGGTTGGAATTTGGGTGCCGGTTTTGGTTCTTCCTGCGGCAGCCGGGATGGCGGTGTTGATGACGGGGGCTGTGATGATGCACGTCAAAGTGAAGGACGCTCCGCAGAAGTCGCTGCCGGCATTCACGATGTTGGTGATGTCGGTGCTGGTGATTGTTTTGTAGCGAGTCGCTAGTGATTTGAGAGAGGGCAGCCGGGGGGGGCGTAAGCTGCGCTTGCGCTCGGTTGCACGGAAACTGGAAGTGCTGACGCTGAGAGCGAGATGTCTATTCTTCAGAAACCGATCCAATTGGGAGCTTTCGAGCTCAAGAACCGTCTGGTAATGGCACCGCTTACCCGCTGCCGTGCGAGTGAAGGGCGTGTGCCCAATGAGTTAATGGCCGAGTATTATGCCCAGCGGGCGTCGGCCGGGTTGATTTTATCGGAAGCGACGTCGGTGAACCCGATGGGGGTGGGGTATCCGGATACACCGGGTTTGTGGAGCGCCGACCAGGTCGAGGGCTGGAAGATGGTAACGTCCGCCGTGCATAAGAAGGGGGGGCTGATTCTGGCCCAGTTGTGGCATGTCGGGCGGATATCCGATCCGAGTTATCTCAATGGCGAACTGCCGGTGGCACCGTCGCCGATCGCTCCGGATGGACATGTGTCGCTGATCCGTCCGCAGAAGCCATTCGTGACGCCGCGGGCGCTGACGGTCGACGAGATCAAAGCGACGATTGAGGACTATCGGGTGGCTGCAGAGCACGCGAAGGCGGCTGGGTTCGACGGGGTGGAGTTGCACGGAGCGAATGGCTATTTGCCTGAGCAGTTCCTGCACAGCTCGACCAACCATCGGACGGATGAATATGGCGGGTCGATTGAGAACCGTGCGCGCTTTTTGCTAGAGGCACTGGATGCGTTGATCTCGGTGTGGGGTGCGGAGCGCGTAGGGCTCCACCTTTCCCCGCAAGGCGACGCCCATGATGCCGGCGATGCGACGCCTCTGGAAACGAACGTCTACCTGGCGGAGCAGAGCAAACAGCGCGGGATTGCGTTCATCTTCCTGCGCGAGGATATCAAAGCGGAGAAACGACTTACGCCAGTCATCAAAGAGACGTTCGGCAATGGCGTGATTGCCAACCAGGAGTTGAATAAAGAGCAGGCGGAAACCTTGGTTGAGAGCGGAGTGGCCGACGCGGTGTCGTTCGGCCGCTGGTTCATTGCCAACCCGGATCTGCCGCAGCGCTTTGCCCAGGATGCGCCGCTCAATGAGGCGGATCCGAACACATTCTACGGCGGCGGATCGGAGGGCTATACCGATTATCCGTTTTTGAATGGAGATGGTTGATCCACACCGCTTTCGTTTGTGAAACCGGCCCGTACTGAGATCCTCTCGGCACGGGCATTTTTGAGGCGTCTTTGGCAGGCGCGGATGCGGAAGAGCAACTTTGTCGACTGGTCCTGATGTTGTAATGGGGCAGTGATGTAGACGAGAGGTCGGGGCGGGTTCGCTGGTGGTGGCAGCAACTTGATGAAGCGGATAGTGGAACCCGAGATACTCGATGGGCTGGCGGAGGATGATCCTCGGGCAGTGAGAAGTCGTGGCGACTTGCGTTTCATCAATCTGATGATGGGCGGGGAACGATGGATTGTGCGTGCCGTGTCGCAGTTCTCGCAGGCGACCACGGTGGTGGATTTGGGTGCTGGAGAAGGGAGGCTGGCAAACCGTATCAAGCGAGCGTATCCGCAGCTGGATGTGGTGGCAGTGGATTTGCACGCGCGGCCGCCGGGATTGGACACAGGTATCCGCTGGCTTCAGGGCGATGCTCTTGATGGAAACCTTCATTTTGGCAGGGATGCGATCGTGGTTGCCAACTTGTTCCTTCATCACTTTGGAGAATCACAGTTGGAGCAACTTGGGCAGCGGTTTTCGGACGTCGGAGGCTGGTTGTGCCATGAGCCGCATCGGTCCGCCGGGGCTCTGTTTTGGGGGCGCTTGTTGTTGCCTTTTGTTGGTAGTGTGACGCGGCACGACATGATGGTGAGTATCCGGGCGGGGTTTGTTCCTGACGAATTGCGGAAGGTGATCGGGACGAGCGGTGATTGGTCTGAAGCGGTATCGACGTTCGGCGGGCTGCGTAGCAAGGTGGTGTGCGTATGAAGGATGTGCGGATCGTAGGTGGCGGCTTGGCTGGGCTTTCGCTCGGGATCGCGCTTCGGGAACGAGGTGTGCCGGTGAGGGTGTTGGAAGCCGGGCGTTATCCGCAGCATCGGGTCTGCGGTGAGTTTATTTGTGGCGTGAGTGATGATGTGCTCGATTCACTCGGGGTGATCGATTTGTTGAGTGATGCGGTTGAGCACAGCCGGATGGCTTGGTGGGTGGGGGATGAGTTGGTGATGACGCGTCCAATGCCGCAATCCGCGCGGGGGATTTCCCGTTATGTTCTGGACCAAAGGCTGGCCGATCGGTTTTGCGAGTTCGGTGGTGATTTGATGGTCGGGCGGCGGGGGACCGAAGAACGGTCGGAGGGTGTGGTCTGGGCGGCGGGTAAGCGCAAGGCCGGAGGGCGCACGTGGATCGGGCTCAAAGTGCATATCGACCTTGCTTCGGTCGACGGATTGGAAATGCATGTCGGTGAGCGGGGCTATCTTGGTTTGTGCCGGGTGGCCGGAGACCGGGTCAATGCTTGTGGGCTTTTCAGGATGGATCAGGGGCTGAAAGGGCGCGGTGGGGATTTGTTATTGCGTTATTTGGAGGCCAATGGACTTGGCTCATTGGCCCGGCGCCTGGCGGAGGGGGAAATGGATGCCACCTCGTTCTCAGCCACCGCTGGATTTTCCCTGGGATCGCAGCCCTCAGGCGGTCAGGTGTGTATCGGAGACCGGCTTAATTTGATTCCCCCCTTCACAGGTAACGGCATGAGCATGGCCCTTGAGAGCAGTGCTTTGTTGATGCCTCTGCTGGTTCGGTACTCGAAGGGCGAGCTCACCTGGGATGCCGTGGCAAGGAAGTACGCTGAGGCTGGGCGTGGGCAGTTTTCGCGTCGGATGACGACTGCGAAGGTTTTGCACCCGATGTTATTTCACCCTCTTGGAAGGGGTGTTCTGTCTCGGTTAGCCCGTGGCGGTGTGCTACCTCTTGATTATTTGTTCAACCGTTTACGCACCCCATGATTCTTCAAGGTATTGCCAGTTCGTTTCCGTCGGCCAGTTTTAGTCAGGGCGACTGCCTGAATGCGATGAAGAGTGCGTCGTTTTGGCCGCAATTGAACCCTCGGTCCAGAGAGGTTTTAACCAAGGTGTTGGAAGGCACCAGTGGAATTGAGAAGCGACATTTTGCGCTTGAGAGACTTGAGGATGCGTGGACCCGCGATGCGCAACAACTCAACGAAGCTTACGAGCAGCGGGCTCCCGAGTTGTCTGCAGAGGCTGTCGTGAAGGCACTGCAGAAGGCCAATGTGGATGTGGCGGATGTGGATGCGTTGTTTGTGTGTTCCTGTACGGGTTTTCTGTGTCCTGGCGTGAGCTCGCATTTGGCTGAGCGGTTGGGGCTTCGGGACGATGTCTTTTTACAGGATATGACGGGTTTTGGTTGTGGGGCCTCAGTGCCGATGTGGAGGGCGGCGTCGGGTTATATTTCCCAGAACCCGGATGCGGTGATCGTGACTGTGGCGGTCGAGGTTTGTTCGGCTGCGTTTTACGTGGAGGATGATTTCGGGGTGTTGATCAGCACGTGTTTGTTTGGCGACGGCGCGTCGGCAGCGGTCTGGTCGGGGCGGGGAAGCGGGTTGCAGGTGACGGATTTTCGATCGTTGCACCTGCCGCAGGAACGCGAGCGGATCCGCTTTACCAATGCTCAAGGGAAGCTGCGCAATCAGTTGGATCGTCGGGTGCCTGAACTTGCAGGTAGAGCGGTGGACGCCTTGTATCAAAAGCGCGTGCGCCAGAAGCCGCGGCACTTTGTTACGCATGGCGGGGGGCGCGATGTGATTGATGCGCTCGAGTCAGTGCTGCCGGTGGGTGAGTTGTCATTGGCGCGTGAGGTGATGCGTGATTATGGCAATCTGAGCAGCCCATCGGTGATGGTGGCATTGGAGAACCTGGTGCAGCGGGAGCCTGATGCGGACCATCTTTGGGTGTGTGGCTTTGGTGCCGGGTTCTCCGCTCACAGTTGTGAGATGACGAGGGTCGGGTGATTGGCTGGTCTATGGGATCGCGCCGACTGGCACGGTGTGGTATTTCACTGAGGTTACTGCGTAGATTGCTTGATTTGATATGGAACGTTCACCCACACCACCCGTGATCCGTGTGCCGATGTTATTGCTCGGCATTGTCATTCTTTCGTGGGGGTTCAACTCCTTGCTACTGGCGAACGAGGTGTTGATTGGGGGCTTGCCCGGTTTTTCGATTCTTGTGCTGAAGCAGTTTGGGATGGACCCGTCGGTCACGCAGTGGGCGTTGGGGATTCCTATTTTCTTTATAGGGTGGGCATTCCTAGGACGGCGGGAGATTATCAACTCATTGGGCGGGGCGCTGGTGTTGCCGTTGGTGATTTGGCTAATGCGCGATGTGTTCCCGCTGCAGGTGGGCAACCAGGTGTTGGCAGCCGTTTTTGGTGGGTTGACCTGCGGTCTTGGACTGGGGCTGATTTTTCGCGCGAACGCGACGGTCGGCGGCTTTTCGATCATCGCCCGGATTTTTTCGCGCTGGCTGGGCGTGCCGATCAGTCACTGCATGCTGGCCATTGATGGAGTGATCGTACTGGCGGCGGGATCGTTCTTTGGCGCGGAGGCTGCGATGCTGGCATTGCTCAGTGTGTTTTCATTGAGCAAGGCGATCGACATCGTGCAGACCGGTGTGGGCGGTGCGAAGTCGGTGACCATCATCACCGAGAACGAAGAGGCAATGCGCGAAATGTTGCTGCAGCGTTTGGACAGCGGAGCCACGGTGCTAAAGGCTACCGGAGCCCACAGCGGCGACGACCGTGCGTTCATCGTGAGCGTGGTGCCTCGAGCCAAGGTCGCGCGCTTGCGGCGTAATATCAAACGGGTGGATCCGGCTGCGTTTACAGTGATCACGGACGCGTCCGAGGTGCTGGGTTACGGGTTCCAGGATCATGGTTAGAGGTAAGGATGATCAAGCGCGTGAGGGACTAACCATTGGCAGCCGCTGGGCTCTCGCCGTAGGCGATTCTATATTCGGCTCCGGATCGGGCACGGTGTCGTGTTCTCCCAGAAGCGTCCGGAAAGTCCAGAAAACCTATGGCAGCACCCATTCTCATCATTGGAGCCGGACTCAGCGGGTTGGTCGCGGCGTATCGTTTGCACCAGCAGGGGCGTGAGGTTCGGATATTGGAAGCGCGCGACCGTGCCGGCGGGCGGATCCAGACGCTGCGGGGAAAACGGGACACTCCGATGGAGCTCGGTGCCACCTGGATTCACCCGCCGCATCTGCGTTTGCGCTCGCTGGTTGATGAACTCGGGCTTGAGTTGTTTCCGCAGTACATGGCTGGGGCGGCGTTGTATCAGGCGGCGATGAACCATCCGCCGCAGACCTTCGAGATGCCGGGCGATGAGCCGTTCTTCCGCGTGGTCGGCGGGACACAGCGGATCACCGATGCGTTGCTTGAGCGTCTGCCCGAAGGGTGTGTGCACTATGGGGCTCGGGTGTCGGAGCTACGCACGGGGGCTGATGGTGATGTTGAGCTTCAGCTGAGCGGGGGCGACCACGTGCTCAAGGCATCGCAGGTAGTGGTGACCTTGCCGCCGCAGCGCTGGGCGGGGGACGTGCGCTTCTCACCGCCGCTGTCCGACGCGCTGATAGAGGTGGCGACGGCGACTCACACGTGGATGGCGGATTCGATGAAGTGTGCGGTGGAGTACGAGCGGCCGTGGTGGCGCGAGCGTGGATTGAGTGGTGCGTTGTTCAGCCAGCAGGGGCCCTTGATCGAATTCATGGACCAGTGTGATTTTGAGAACCAAAAATTCGCGCTGTGTGGGTTCGTCAACCGCGGGCTGATTGATGGATTGGAGCGCGAGCAGCAGATCGCGCTGATCGACGCACAACTTAAACAAGCGTTTGGTAGCGACGCGCTGGATTACGTCGGGATCGAGCTCAAAGCGTGGCAGGGTGAACTTGGAGTTAACGAGGGCTTGGTGCCGCATCAGTTCAATGGGCACCCGGAATTGCAGCGGGGGTATTGGGGCGGGAGGCTTTATTTTGCGGGGACTGAGACAGCGCACCCTCATGGTGGGTTTATGGAGGGGGCTGTGATTGCCGCCGAGCGGGTGGTCGCGGAACTGGTTTTTGATAGTTGATGTATTTATACTATTGTTAATTGGTTTCTTGTTTTTGTTGTTCTGTTTTATTGGTGTTTGCGGGTTTGTTATAGTGCCGATTTTGTGGGCTTTGGTCGAACGTTGTTCGGTATTTTTGTGGTGGAGTTATATTTTTGCGTCTTTCAAAACTGCTTGAGCGTCATGGGTATGTGGTGTTTTGTGGATCGTCCTCTATCCCCGAGAAATTGATGTTCATGTATTATGAAAAGTATTGTTCCGTTGACTATTGCCGCACTCTCGTTGCCATGTATTAGCCATGCAGATCTGGAGGCGGATGCATTAAGAGAGAAGATCGATCGCTTGCAGGCCGAGTTGGCAGCTGCACAGGGTCAGTTGGCGCAGATGGAAGGGGGAGATGCGGCTCCGGTTGTTCCTGCTGCGGAGCCTGCAAAGGATGTAACCGTGGCGGATGCTCAGGAGGATGACTCGTGGCGCAGCAAGTTGGACCTTGGTGGCGGGATCGCTGTGAACTATATCCTGGGGTCTTACACCCGCGATGGTGGCCGCGGACCGGAGCGCGGCGGTAATGGTGGTAATTTCGAGTTTTCCACCTTCCGCTTGAATTTTGACTACAACGCCGAAGGAGCCGGGTTCACCGGATCTGGTGAGTACCGCTTCATGGATGGTTACCATTTCCCGCGCAAGTTCTGGTTCGGCTGGCGCGGTGCCGACGAATCGTTGCTGCGTGTGGGTCACACCCTGGTGCCATTTGGTGAGGGAGAGTGGGGTCCATCAAAGAACTGGTTCTACGACGGCTCGTACTACGTGGGCTTGGCGGACGACGCGGACATCGGAGTCGCGTATCAGTTTGCCCGCGGGCCATGGACGATTGACCTGGGTTATTTCTTGATGGCTGAGCCGAGTGGCTTTGGTGACTCGACCGACAGTGCGCGTTTTGGAGCGGACATCGTGGACAATGGATCGCCGTATGCGCACTATGAGGAGCGCAATCAGGTGAACCTGCGCGTGGTGCGGAAGCTGGATCTGGGCAAGGAGACGACCCTGGATCTGGGTGGATCGTTCCAAGCTGGCATGCTGATCGCCGACGATCGTTTTGCCGAGGATTCGTACCAGCTTGCCACGGCATTGCACGCCAAGTGGAAGCGTGGGCCGTGGGAGATTGTCGGTCAGGCGACTGCCTGGGACTACGCTGCGGACTATCACAGCAGCACTGGGTTGAGCAACGATTTGATCGGTATGGGTGCCTACGATTTCGAGGACCCTGTGGCATCCCGTGCATTCTTGCCATCGGTTAGCTTTGCCTACATCGTGGAGCCGAAGAACATCGACTGGCTCGACGAGATCACCTTCTACAATGACTTCTCGGTCATGATGAAGAGTGGCTCGGATGAATTCGGCAACGCGTTGCGGAACTCTGCGATGAACACGGTCGGTGCCTCGTTGGCGATTGGTGACTGGTTCATCTTCTGCGACTGGGTTTACTCCAACGGCAACTACGTTGTAGGTAACGACCCGGTTACCGACTTCGGCGCGAACTTGAACCAGACCTGGCAGTCGCGTTTCAACGTGAATATCGGCTACTCGTTTTAGTAGCCAGGCGTTGCCCCGAAATGAAGGGCGACGGCTCAATGATTTGGCCAGCCGGTGGTACATCCCCGGCTGGCCAATTTTGTATTAGTACTAGGGAAGCAGCGCCAGAATGTCGCTGAGGGTGTCAACGAAGTGCTTGGATCCTTTGACCACTGCCGGGCGTTTGGCGAAGCCGCCAAACCCGATGAAGATATCGGCGACGTCCTGGGCCTCGAGGTCTGAGACGCCGTCGCCGACCATGACGACTTTGGCGTCCGGGTTGGCTGCTTTGTAGCGCGCGATGACCTCAGGCTTGCCTCCATTGCGGGTGGTCGGTGCATCGTGGTCGAAGTCGACGTAGTTGCCATTGTCGTCGAAAATGAGTGGGACGGCCTCTACGGTGTCGATGCCGAGGTGGTGTGCCAGCGGGAGGATGGGATCGGTGAATCCACCGGAGAGGATGATGACTTTCCACCCGTCGGTCTGTGCTGCTTTGACCGTTTCTAAGGCGGTGGCTTCAACGTCGCGGACGTAGAGTTGGCCGACGGCCGCGCAGTCGCTGCGGGTCGGGCGGATGACGTCGAGACGGCGGGCGAAGATTTCGTCGATGGCGATGGTGCCGTCCATTGCTTGGTCGGTGAGTGACTTCACTTCGGCGAAGGTGGACTCGCCTTTATAGCGGGCGAGTTCATCGACGCCTTCGATGGCGGAAAGGGTGGAATCGCAGTCGAGGAAGAGAAGCTTGTCGTGTGTCATCGCGGTGTGGGATTCGAAGATTGTTCGTTGCTTGATGCGCTGGGATATCGTAGATCATTCGGCATTATGAGCTACCAGTTTTACCAAATTCTGCACATGGTCGGCCTGATCGTGTTTCTTCTTGGACTTGGCGGTGCGATCGCGGCGGCGAAAGATGCGTTCAAGCCGTATGCAATTCTTCATGGCGCCGGGTTGTTTGTGATGGTGGTGGCAGGCTTCGGCATGCAGGCCAAGGGTGACCTTGGGTTTCCTGTGTGGTTGATCGCGAAGCTGGTGATCTGGATGGTGTTGGGCGGCATGTTGGTGATGGCCAAGCGCGATGCGCTGCCGCGTCCGGCGATCTGGGCGGTGGTGATTGTGCTTGGCGCGGTGGCTGCTGTGCTTGGGGTCACCAAGGGTGCAGGCTTGGTGTAGATTGATTTTCACTGAAAACGAAAGACGGCCGCGGCTCCCTCTTGAGTCGCGGCCGTTTTTGTTATTTGCAGGAAGTGTTCGCTGCGCTCGGGGTGGGGAGGATTGTCGACAGGAATGTCGACCCACCATCGGCTGGGCATTAGGGGATGGCCACGAAGAGCTCAAAAAGCCACGAGAAAAGTTGAGGACGGAGCTGATTGCGCAACCTCAGGAGTGAGGTTGGTCCATCGTCTCGCGTGGGGCGGTGGGGAAGGGGGAGGAGGACGGTATTCCTGCCGTCGGTTGGAAGGGGGAGTGCTCTTTGCGCTCGGGTGGGGAGGATTGTCGACAGGAATGTCGACCCACCAGCGGCTGGGCATTAGGGGATGGCCACGAAGAGCTCAAAAAGCCACGAGAAAAGGTGAGGACGGAGCTGATTGCGCAACCTCAAGAGTGAGGTTGGTCCATCGTCTCGCGTGGGGCGGTGGAGATGGGGGAGGAGGACGGTATTCCTGCCGTCTGTGCGGCGGGGAGATGAGGGGGGATGCCGGAGGGGGCGGGAACTCCTCGAAGCTGAGTTGGTTTTCGATCCCGATCCCGATCCCGATAGCGATAGCGTGGACACGAAAAACGGCCGGGCTCCGGTGAGGGGCTCGGCCGTTTTAGGGGAGAGAGAATGGCTTACTCAGCGCCTGGGAGGCCGTTGAGTTCTGGTGCTTCTGCTTTTGGTGCGTTGCGCTTCATCACGTCCCAGAGCTTGGTGGTCTTGGGCTCGGTGTCGCCACCTGTGGCGAGGAAGAACCCGTCTTCGATTGGGCCGGCGTCGATGTTGGTGGATGGTGTGCTGTCGCCAGTGAAGCGGGCTTCGACCATTGGCACCCATTTGCCATCGGTAGATTTCACCCAACCGTTGGTGAAGTTGGCGGTGCGGGAGATTTTGGCCGACTCGTAGTTGCGGCGAAAGTCCTCAATGAACGAGTAATAGCCGCCGAGAGGTTCGCCGTGTTCGGTACGGAACTTTGCCATCAACTGCCAGACCTTGCGCTTTGAGTCGAAGAAGTAGCCGGAGAAGGTGGTGAACTTACCTTCAGGTTTGGCGTGGACGGCGAAGCGCACGGGTTCGTCGATTTTCCAGTCGTAGGCGAAGAAGCTCTTGCTGCCGGTGCCTTCGCCGCCGAAGCGATCCGGGCGGACGCCTTCACCGATTTCGATCACGCCGACGCGGTCCTCTTCCGGGGTGTCATCGGCGCGGATGTGGGCGCGTGGGTCGCTTTTCGAGTCCCAGACCGAGAAGATGATGACCTTTTTGCCGTTGTGGAGCTCTTGCATGCCGAAGTAGCCCTTGTTGAAGCCCATGGCGCAGAAGTACGTGCCTGGAGCGGACTTGGTGGCGGTGACGTCGACCATTGCCCATTCGCCGGGAGGGGCCTGGTAGCCGAGGTGGATTGAGCGGCACTGGCGTTTGACCAGTTCTTCTGGAGAAATGGCGGAGCTGGTGACCACGGATGCGGCCAGCGCGAGCGCGCCCAGAGCGAGAGATGCGAGTTTGATCATGGGTGTGTGATGATTAGCTGCAACTTGTCATCATTGCGCAGCACATTACGTCGGTGGGAGGTGAATTTGTCCGAGTTTCTGGTCGGTGGTGATGGGGCGGTGCTGGTAGGAGACGAAAAATGCCCACCGCGGGGTGCGCGGTGGGCATGGAGATCGGTGGTCGGTCAGAGTTGACCGTTCAAATGGTATTAGTGCGAGCAGCAGCTTTCGTTGGTCGAGCAGGCTTCCGAGCTGCTGGCGACGACGTCGGCTGGCATGTTCTCGCGGTCGGCGTCCTTTTCCGGTGGCATCAGCGAGCGGTCAGGCTTTTGCGGGGTAAGGTTGAGGTCTGCCATCAGTGCGAGGTCTTGTTCAACCTGTGGGTTCTTCGCGGTGAGGAGTTTCTCGCCGTAGAAGATCGAGTTGGCACCGGCGTAGAAGCAGAGTGTCTGGGCTTCGCGGGAAAGTTGGGTGCGGCCTGCCGAGAGGCGGACTTTGGCTTTCGGGATGGCGATGCGGGCGGTGGCGATCATGCGCACCAGGTCGAAGGTCTCGACTGGTGGAGCGCCTTCGAGCGGGGTGCCTGGCATTGGCATCAGCGAGTTGATCGGCACCGACTCGGGAGCCGGGTTGAACGACGAAAGCACCTCAAGCATGCGGAGGCGGTCGTCTGTGGTTTCACCGAGACCGAGGATGCCGCCCGAGCAGACCGACATACCGGCGTCCTGCACGTTTTTGATCGTATTGAGGCGGTCTTCGTAGGTGTGGGTGGTGACGATGTTCGGGTAGTGTTCCGGCGAGGTGTCGATGTTGTGGTTGTATGCGGTGACACCGGCATCGCGCAGGAGCTTGGCTTCTTCAGGGCCGACTTCACCGAGGGTGACGCAGACTTCCATGCCGAGGCTGGAGACCGACTGGATGATATCGATCACCTGGTCGAAGCGTTTGGTGCCGGCGCGGACGCCTTTCCAGGCGGCGCCCATGCAGAAGCGGGTCGAGCCGTTGTTGCGTGCGGCTTCGGCGCGCTCCATGACGGCGTCTTTTTCCATCAAGCGCTCGGCGGTGACGTCGTTTTTGTAGCGCGAGCTTTGGGCGCAGTATCCGCAGTCTTCCGAGCAGCCGCCGGTTTTGATCGAGAGCAAGGTGCAGAGCTGCACTTCGTTCTTCGGCCAGTTGGCTTCGTGGACTTCGCGGGCTTGCTTGAGCAGGTCAAAGAACGGCTGCTCGTAGATGGCTTTGAGATCGTCGAATTTCATAGGTGATTGGTTAAAGCAAGATGGATCAAAGAGTGCACAGAGAGGCTTTCGGCTGTGTTTTCTTGGTTGATCGGTTTGGTTTTGGAAATGGATGAGCGGCTGCGCCGGATGGGGCTGGCGGCCGGACTGGAGACCGGTGGTCCGTCGCGCACTGCTTGTTAAAAAGATTCGCTTGGTTTCGGCTGGGGGCTCTGTGGTTGGGGACTGGGTGTGAAATCATCTACTGCGCCCACTTGCCGTTGGGCGAGCTGAGGGTGGGGAGGATGCGGTTGCCGACTCCTGAGTAGTCTGTTTTACCGACGGCTCCCCACATTTTCATGCCGGTGGCGCGGCGCCAGGCCTTGGTGAATGCTTCGGCGCTGTGGCAGCCCCAGCTTTTGGCGAAGCCTTTGCGGTGGAACGCACGCTTGTTGAGGTATGCCAGATCCGATGAGTGGATGAACTGACCGCTGGCTCCGGAGTAGAGGGAGCTGTAGTCGATGAGGAATGCGTGTTTGTTTGAGTGGCCGAAGAACTCGAACTGAACGATGCGGTTCGAGCTGCGGTTATTGCCACGGTTGATGTAGTCTACGACTTCTTTGGCGTGGCTGAACCAGCGGATGTTGACGTTGTTTTTCTCAGCCAGGCGGTTGATCCAGTCGGTGTAGGGTTTGCCATCTGCGGCGGCGCGGAGGACGTAGCCGGGGCGGTAGACCAGCCACGTGATGGTGGATGGTTGCACGCCTTTGTTTATGAGCTCAATCGTCCGCACGTTGGTAGCGGCGACGAAGTTAGCCCACCAGCGGTCATGGCGGTGTGCTTCGACGCGCAGATCTTCCCACTTCCGCAACGCCGGGCCACCACAGAGGATGATGGTTTCTCCCTGCAGGCGGGCGCCGGCGGCGTCACTGGTGTCGACAGCGCGGGCTTCGGTCTGCGGGGCGGCGTATGCGTTGGTGACCGGGACGGCTGCCGCCAGAGCGGCAACCGCGGTTAGAAGCGGGAGGAATCTAGGCATGACGGCCACAGAATGGACGGATGTGGGCGATTATGGAAGCAGAGATTCACCTGCAATCAGATCATCGAGAGTCTGGCGCTTGCGGATGAGGTGGACTTGCTCGCCATCGACCATGACCTCGGCCGGGAGTGGGCGCGAGTTGTAGTTCGATGCCATGGTGAACCCGTAAGCACCGGCGCTGAGTAGCGCGATGAGGTTACCTTGCTCGAGTTTTGGCAGGTCTGCGTTTTGGACGAAGAAGTCGCCGGTTTCGCAGATTGGGCCAACCACGTCGATGGTTTCCTTTTCGTCGGTGGTCGGCTCGGCGACAGGGACGATGTCGTGATGGCCTTCGTAGAGGGCCGGGCGGATGAGGTCGCCCATGCCGGAGTCGACGATTTGGAAGGTTTTGGCGTCGCCTTTCTTGGTGTAGAGCACCTTGGTGACGAGAGCGCCGGCGTTGCCCGCGATGAGTCGGCCGGGTTCGAGCAGGATGCGCAGGCCGAGGTTTTTGAGTTCAGGCAGGATGGCTGCAGCGTAGCGGTCGATGGTCAATGGGCTGGCGCTAGGCGAGTCATTGGTCCACCAGTCCGGGTGGCCGGATGGGAGGGTTTCGTGGTAGACGATGCCGACGCCGCCACCGATCGAGAAGAACTCGATGCCGTAGGTTTCCTTGAGCTTGGCGGCGAGCGGGGCGACTTTCTTCACCGCTTCGATGAATGGATCGACCGAGGTGAGCTGCGAGCCGATGTGCATCTGCAAACCATGGAGCTTCACATTTGGCAGGCGCTCCGCGGCGTCTGCGTAGGCGGCTTCGATGCGGCTGAAGTCGATGCCAAACTTATTCTCCGACTTGCCGGTGGAGATGTACTTGTGGGTCTTGGCGTCGACGTTTGGGTTCACGCGCAGAGCGACTGGCGCGACTTTGCCCATATCACCGGCGACCTGGTTGATGGTTTCGAGCTCGGCGAGGCTCTCGACATTGATCGAGTAGATGTCGTTTTCCAAGGCGTAGCGCAGTTCGTCGACGGTCTTGCCGACGCCGGCGAATGTGCAGCGGCGTGGGTCGCCGCCGGCCTTGATGACGCGGAAAAGCTCACCCGCTGAGACGATGTCGAAGCCACTGCCGAGCTTGGCCAATGTGTTGATCACTGCCAAGTTTGAGTTGGCTTTGACCGCGTAGCAGACCATGTGGTCGACCGGAGCCATGGCCTGGTCGAGGCGGGTGTAGTGGTCGCTGAGTGTGGCTTTGCTGTAGACGTAGGTCGGGGTGCCGAACTGCTTGGCGATCGAGGCGATGTCAACGCCCTCGCAGTGAAGGCTGCCGTTTTCGTAGTCGAAAGAGTGCATGATTGGATGTGTATGGTTCGCGGAAAACGTCGGTCATTCGCCGACATATTTCATCAGGAAAAATGTGTGTCGTGGGTCGTTCGAGACGAAGCGTTGGACGAGGGTGAAGTAAGCCGGATTATCGAGCAGATCAAATCCGTCCGGGATGACGACACGGTTGAAACTTTGGTTGCCGTAGCAGATGAAGAGCGGACGACCGGTTTCGCGGGATTTGGCGATCAGCTGTTCGATTTCATCGCGGGAGCTGATACCTCGAACATCAGGATCGACCATTTCTTCCATGACTTCTCCGGCGAGTCCATAGGTGGCTGCGAGCGGAGCCACGCCGGAGTCGGTTTCGATCTGGTCCAGCTTGGAGCTGATTTGCGGCAGGGGTTCGTGGACGTGTTGGAACAGGTTGCTGATCTGGGGGGAGGCGAGCAGGGCGAAGAACAGCACACCGGTGGCAGCACCGAGGATGCGGCGTCCGGCGGATGGTCGCGTGGTCCAGAAGACGCCCATGCCAAGTGCAAGCGGCAACGGCAGGTAGGCGACAAAGCGCGGGTAGAAGAACATGTCGGCCGCAGCGCTGAGGCCGACGACCAATGCGGCGCTAACGATCAATCCTAAAGCCAGCCAACCTGCGGTGCGGGTGGCTGGCTTTTTCAGCATCACCCCGATACCTGCGAGGGTGAACAACGCGGAAAGCGAGGCCCAGACCCAGCCGATGGTTGGGTTGGTGTAGCGGGATTTGAACGTGGTGATCGGGAGGTCGCCACTTACGACAGGAACGTCGAATGGGATGCCGATGAGCCAGTTGGACGCGGTGTCGGAGAGGGTTGCCTCGCCGACGCGGAGGTAGTCGGACTCCGAAGGGGGCTTGAGGTCGGTGTATTGTTTGAGTTGGATCAGGTTTGGCCCCATGACCTGGAGGAAGAGGCAGGCAGCGACTCCGCTGGTGAGGATGATTTTGGAGAACAGAGGCCAAAGAGGTGTGTGGTCGCGACGTTTGGCGGCAATTCCTTGGCCGATGACGACAGCCAGCATCGGTAGGATGAGCAGGGCGTTCTGCACCGAGAGCCACATCAGGTAGCTTTGGGCAAAGCCGAAGAGAGCCCACCATCGCCACTTGCCGGAGCGCACGATGCCGGTGACGGCGTGCAGTGCGACGAGGATGAAGCACATGGTGAGGCCGTAGGAGCGGGCGTCGACCGACCAGCGGATGGCCCACGGGTGGATGGCGAGGAAGATGGCGGCGAGCAGACCGGCGAGTGGTAGGTTCCAACGCACCAGCAGCCAGCCGATGAGGAAGATGGATGCGAGCGCGGCCAGGAACGATGGCAGGCGCAGGAAGAATGGGGAGAGCTGCGAGCGGTCGGCGCCGGTGATGGCTTGCCATGCGCTGTGGGTCAGGCGCGATGGCACCGAGAAGGCGACGTGGTTGGTCGGCTTGCGGTAGTAGAATGCGGTCTCCTCCCACTTGGCGGGGCGGAATTTGGCTTCACCGAAGAGCGGATCCTTTTTGTCAAAGCGGTGGTAGCCGTTGACTCGTTGGGCGTTGTGGAGCTCGTCGTGCCAAAGTCCGCCGGTGGCGGTTTGGTAGCGGAGCGCACCGCCGAGAGCGACGACCAGAGCGAGCGCGATCCAGATCCAACGCGGGGTTGTTTTGGTGGATGCGGTGGCGGGTGCTGTGCCTCGGCGATGCCACAGCGGGAGAGTGAGCGCGAGGAGGGCGCAGATGCCGGCGTTGATCCAGGCGAAGAGATGAGTCCCCCAGCGGGCGTAGTCACGGGTTTTTGCCCATTCGCCGGCGTTCCATTTCTCCTGAATGGCTGTGAGGGATTTGGCCGGATCCTCAGGCACGCCTTGGAGCCAGAGGAAAAACACAGTCAACGCACCGAGCACGCACCAAAGCCAGAAGCGCTCGGACTTTTGGAGTGTTCGGAATCGGTTGATGAGCTCGGTGGTCATAGGTGGTGGGCCTTTAGATTGACGATATCCCTAATCGCAAGCGTTGTGAGTTGCTTGTTGCCGTGGCGCCGTATTCCGACCGGCCATCGGGCGAGTTTTTTTTCCTTGGCGGTGTTTCACGCTCGGCCGATTGGCTTTTTTCGGATCACCCAAGGTGACGTCGCCTGAGGCTCCTTTCACCTTGGGCTGGTTTGCGTATCCCCTTCGGGGAAGTTAGGAGCAAGCGCGTTAGCGAAGAGTCATGTTAATCATGTGAATCCTGTCTAAAAAGCAGATGAGGGAGCGCTACTCCTTTTCGCCGAACTTCCAGGAGAGGGTCTTCACAACGAGCTCGTTGCCTTCGATGGTGAGGGCGGTGATCTGTTGCAGCATAGGCTTGTTTTCCACTGGCAGGGTGAAGCGTTCGGTCACGTTGTAAACCGAGAAGTGCTCTTGGAACCAGTCGGGGATTTCGCGGTCGCCGTCGACGCGGAGGGCTTTGACGCGGAAGATCGGGTAGCCTTTCGGGGTTTCCGGGACCACGTCGATTTCGCCGTTCATGTAGCGTTGGCCGCTTTCCCATGGGAGGCGGTTGATGGGGTAGGCGATGCGGGCGGTGATTTTGCCGTCTCCGATGGAGAGAACTTTGAGTTGGCCTTTGAGTTCCTCGAGTGTTTTGCGCGTGGCGATGAGGTGGTTCAAGTCCGCGGCGGTGACGCGCAGTTCGTAGGCGGTGCCTTCGTGGACGGCCTGGCTGAAGCTGCCGATGCGTTCTTCGAAGGCGGAGTCGTCGGCGAGGCGGTCGATGGAGATGGCTGTCGGCTCAGGATCGGTGAAGGCATCGATCTGGTTGCTGCGTTCCACACCTTGCCAGATGGCGTAGACGATCAATGCGACAAAGAAGACGGCGGCACAGGCGACGATGAGGCAGCTCGGGACGATGCTGTGCCGTGGTTCGTTCGATGGTTGGGTGGTCGGTTGGTTGGCCATGGTAATGTGTTTACGCATAGCGAGATTCGAGCCGCTGTCACCTGTGGATTCGATGAGGGGAATGCGGACATCGAGCGCCAGTTGATTGGATGAGCGGAACGAGTACAGTGGCGCATGGCTAGAATTCTCGTTGGATTGTCCGGAGGCGTGGACAGCGCGGTCGCCGCAGCATTGCTGCAGCGGCAGGGCCACGATGTGGTCGGGGCGTACATGAAGAACTGGATCAACGAAGAGAACATCGTCGGCAATTGCCCGTGGATGGAAGACATCGAGGATGCCCGCGCCGTGGCGGAGAAACTCGGGATCGAGTTCCGCGTGGTGAACTTGATGAAGGACTACCGCGACCGGGTGGTGAAGTATTTGCTCAGCGGCTACGAGTCGGGAGTGACTCCGAACCCGGATGTGATGTGCAACCGCGAGATGAAGTTTGGTGTGTTCCTTGATTATGCGTTGGAGCACGGCTTCGAAGCGGTGGCGACCGGGCATTACTGCCGCCGCCGGGAGAACGCGGATGGGACGTTTGACCTGCTGCGCGGAGTCGATGGCAACAAAGACCAAAGCTACTTTTTGGCGCTGGTGAACCAGTATCAGCTGGAGCATGCGCGCTTCCCAGTGGGCGAGCTGACCAAGCCCGAGGTGCGTGAGCTGGCGCAGGAGCTCGATTTGCCAAACGCAACCAAGAAGGACAGCCAGGGGATTTGCTTCATCGGCGAGATCAAGATGAGCGACTTCCTGAAGAATTTCGTGCCGGATAGTCCGGGCAACATTGTGACTGTCGACGGCAAAGTGGTCGGGAGGCACGAGGGCTTGCACTTGTACACACTCGGCCAACGCAAGGGTCACGGAGTCGCGTCGCCGCGTCATGGGGTGGCGTATGTGGTTGTTGCCAAGAACCCGGAGCGCAATGAGCTGGTGGTCGGCTACGACGAGCCGGAGACGCCAGGGCTTTACACCAAGTCGTGCACGTTGATGGAGCTGAGCTTCCCGAATGGGGAGCTCAGCGGAGAGGTGCGTGTGTTGGCGCAGCCTCGGTACCGCACCAGCGCCGAGCCGGCGACCTTGGTGATCTCAGAGGACGGGAAGTCAGCCGAGTTGGTCTTTGACGACCCCCAGCGCGCGCTCACGCCGGGCCAGATCTGCGCTATCTATGACTTGGAGGATCAGGCACTCGTGGTGGGGGCTGTGTTTGCTGAGATCCATCCAGAGTAGGGGAGGACATAAAAATAGGACCTATGGGTCGCATAGGTCCTAACGGGTGGTGGCTATCGTTTATTGGTTGTCTATTGGTCGTCCTGGCGGTCCATTTCGTTGAGCAGGATGGCGAGTGCCCCGCCTGAGATGAAGACTTCCAGAGCCAGGCAGGTGAGTGAAATGCCCATGAGGAAGAGTGCGAGGCCGAAGGTGATCCAGCCGGCCAAGTTGAAGCCTAGCATTACGGTGACCATTGAGATCACGCAGCAGAGCAGGCTGAGCGCGCCATAGAGCTGCATTGAGCGGATCAGTTTCATGCGGCGGCGCAGGTTTTCGATCTGTGCGCGGAGCATGGGTTCGCCGTTCCTCAGCCAGTCATCGTGCAGCTTGCGGATGAGCGCTGCCAGATGGAGGAAGCGGTTGGTGAACGAGAGGAAGAGCAAGCTCACCGCGGGGAACAACAAAGCAGGTGTGGAAATTTCCAGAATCACGCGGCTACGATACGCTGGGATGGGTCGATGTCACGGTGGGGAATCGGCACAAACGCAGGTGGCGCGGAGCTTACTCATTCCGCAACGATCTCGTGGACGGCACCGGTTGCGTGGTCGGTGAAGAACAAGCGGCCGGTGTTGTCGCTACCGAAGGACGAGATCATTTTGACCCTTGGTTCGGCCGACTTGAGAGCTTCGTTATGGATTTGGAAGTCGGTGGCTTTTTGGCCCTTTGCCACAAACGACCAAAGACGGGGGAACTGGTAGTCGGCGAAGAAATAGCGGCCGTTGAGTTTTTGGTCTGGTCCGCGGTAGACTTCGCCACCGGTGACGGAGAAGCCGCCGGTCTCGCTGCGGTTGTGTGGGTATTCGTAGATGGGATCCATCGCTCCTTCTAGCGGGCCGCCGACACCGCGTTTTGGTGTGGCGATGGTGCCTTCGCGCAGGCGCCAGCCGAAGTTGGCACCGCGGCCTTTGCCGGCTGGGACGAAATTGATCTCTTCGAGTTTGTTTTGGCCGACGTCACCGATGTAGAGGTCCTTGGTTTCGCGGTCCCAGCTGCAGCGCCATGGGTTGCGCAGGCCGGTCATCCAGATGGTGTCGCCGAATGGGTTGTCGGCGGGGATGGAGTAGGATTTCGGGTGGCTGACGTCGATGCGTAGCATTTTCCCGAGTTGGGAGCCCATGTCCTGGGCGCGGTTTTTCGGGTCGTTGGCCGATCCGCCGTCGCCCATGCCGACGTAGAGCATGCCGTCCGGGCCGAATCCGACGAACCCACCATTGTGGTTGCCGAAGTCCTGATTGACCCGCATGAGGACTTCGGCCGACTCGATGTCGCCGAGGTAGCGGTTGTCGTCCTTGGTTGTGAATCGGATGATCTCCGTGTTGCCGCGGTTGTTGGTGAGGTTGATGTAGAAGCGGCCGCTGGTTTGGAAATCCGGAGCGAACGCCAGCCCGAGTAGACCTCGTTCGTTGGCGCTGATCTTGGTCATCGATGTGAGATCGAGGAATGGCTGCTCGCGTCGCTTGCCGGTGGCTTTGTCGAAGATGTGGATCATGCCAGCCTGCTCGAGCACCCACAGGTGGTCGTTTTCGCCCTCTGGGCATCCGACCCACAGCGGTTTATCAAACCCTTGGGCGATTGGTTCGATTTTGACTCCGGCGTGGGCTGCTGCGACGGAGGCTGCTGCGAGTAAAACAAGTGCGAGCTTTTTCATGGGGTTGGTTTGTTTGGGTCGCTTGTTACGGAGGAGTTGGCGCGGATGTTTCGCGAATGGTTTGGCCTGCGGCGGGGATTAGACGAGTTCGAGTTCGAATTTGCCGGTAGTGAGCGTTCCTCCCGCGGTGATCCGTGCGCGCAATCCGCCGCGTCCTTTGAGGAATGCTTCCGTTCCCGGGGCGCATGCCTGGTCCATCCAGTAACATGGCGAACACTCCGAGCTGCCGGTGAACTCGAGCTCGCCGATGCGAAAGCGTTGGCCGATCAGCGAATTGAGGTCCCCACCTGAGACAACTACATTGCGGCGGAAGGCGGAAGGGGCCAGTTCGCCGCGCACGATTTCGTCGCGCACTTGTTGGTAGACCGCGTGGTCAAAGAATGTGATTTGCCCCTTGTAGTCGGGTTTGTAGTCGAAGAAGCGATCTCCGACGATGCCGCTGCCGGCGACGAGATCGATGGCATCGCACTCGATGACCGGGTGCTCGCCGGCGGGTTTGCCGTGGTGGCCGTAGAAGTTGTGGTCCGGCGAGATGTAGAGGTGGTGGACGATGATCTGCATCGGCAGGCAGTAAAACATAGATCGCCAACGGGAATCCATCGCTATCGGCGGGCGGGGTGATCGGAAAATCTTCTTGAGCAAACCTGCCGATCACGCAAAGTGCGCGCGATGTCTGGAGAATCGATCGAAGTGCGGCCGGGGGATAGGGCTGGGTATGTGATGAGCCTGGAGGGCGAGTATTTGAAGATTCCCGAGGGCTGGGCGTTGCTGCCTCCGGGTGATGCGGCGTTGAGTCGTCGGATTAAGAAGGACGGGCCGAGTTGGACGGTGAAGAAGCCGAAAGGGCGCAAGATGTTCTCGCAGGGGATTTTGGCACCGGCGCATCGGATTGAAGCGTTGCGAGCGGAGGTGGAGGCGGAGCGTGAGGATCCATCGTACCAGCGCAAGCTGGATGCGGGGCGGCGTCGGCGTGAAAAGGAACAGGCGGAGTATTCGGAAGAGTTTGCTGCGGCGGTTTATGCGTTTTTGGATTTCGACCAGCGCTACGATGTGGTGGCCAAGTATTTGGCGAACCTGGTGACGGAGCACGCCGTGCCGGTGGGGAGTGGTACAGTGGCGCGGACGAAGCGCATCCCGGTGGAGAAGCGTGCCGAGGCGGCGGTGATTGCTTGGATGCGGCACCAGACTACGGCGTACGATCACATGAAGATTCCGCGTGAGAAGGGAGCACGGCGCGAGGTGCGGCGAATGCTTGCCCAGCGGTCGCGAGCGGTGTTGGAGAATTACCGGAGGGGCGAGGATATCAATCCGAAGACCTGCCCGTTGTGGAATGCATTGGGGGATTGAGGTGTGGATTGACGGAGGGTTTCCGAGCGACCGTCGGGAGTCTGTAGTGGCTTGGCGGGGCTGTGGGCTCGGTCGGCTTGGTGCGGTGTATTTTTCCCAAGGTGAAGTCGCCTGAGGCTCCTTTCACCGTTGGGCTGGTTTGCGCTTCCCTGTCGGGGAAGGGGTGCGGGCGGCGATGGTGCGTGGGGAGTAAAAGATTCGTGGTGTGGAGGAAGCTTGTGTCCCCCTCTGCCGTTGACTGGCATGCACTTCATTGTATGGGCGGTGCGATGTGGCGGTGGATTCGTGCTTGATCCGTTGGGGGCATCGTCGCATGAGTGACGCATGTCGCTGTCCCGTCTCCGTCTTTTTCAGTTCCGTTGCTTTGGCAATGTTGAGCTGGCGGTGGACGATGCGGCGCCGGTGGTCGGTTTTGTGGGCGAGAATGCGGCGGGCAAGACGTCGATTTTGGAAGCGGTTTGTGTGTTGTTGCGGCTGCAATCGCCGCGTGCCCAGGCGATGGGTGACCTCGTGCGCTTCGGGGATGACAAGGCGGCGGTTGAGGGTGAGTTGGATGGCACGACGTTGCGTTGGGTGCAGTCGGCGTCCGGGCGGCGGTTGTCAGTGGACGGCGAACGAGCTGGGAAAGCTGCGAACTATTTGGCGCACAGCGGGCTGGTGGTCTGGATGGGGAACGATGACATTTTGCTGGTGCGGGCAGGCGGCGATGGACGGCGGCGATTTTTGGACTTTGTCGGGAGTCAGATGTTTCCCGAGTACCGGGGGAGTCTGCGTGCTTACGAGCGTGCGCTGAGGTCGCGCAATTTCTTGCTCAAGAAGCCCGACGTGACCGAGGCTCAGTTGGCTGCCTATGCGGCGGTGCTGGCTGAGCATGGCGACCGCTTGAGCGGGTGGCGCGAGCAGATGGTGGCGCAGCTGTCACCGGTGGCTGCTGAGGCACATCGCGAGATCAGCGGTCGCGACGAGTCGTTTGAGATGGTTTATCAACCGAGCGCGGAGCCAGGCGGGCTGGCGGCAGCGATTGCGAACTCACGAGGCGACGAGCGGCGGCGCAAGTCGACCGTGGTCGGCCCGCACCGTGATGATCTGGCACTGCAGCTCAATGGGATGCCGTTGGCGCAGTTCGGCTCCGAGGGGCAACAACGCACCGCCGTGCTGGCGATGAAAATTGCCCAGGCACGGGTGTTGCATCAGGTGCGTGGTCGGGCTCCGATGATCCTGGTGGACGATGTGTTTGGCGAGCTCGATACATCGCGCAGGCAGCAGTTGATGGCGGGGCTGCCAAAGGAGAGCAAGATCTGGCTGACGACGACGACGCTCGATTGGGCGGATGACGCGTTGCTCGAGCGGATGACGCGCTTCGAGGTGACGAGCGGCACGTTGCAGCGGATGTGAGCGTGGCGCAGTTCGCAGGCTATGGCTGGGGTGTCAGCTCGGTGATGGTGCGCACGGGGAACGACGACTGGTTGCGGGTGACGTAGTCATGGCGCCACTTGAGGGTGACAGTGTCGCCCTCGCTGAGATCGTTGATGGTTTTGAGGATGGCCTTGTCGATCTTGGCGTTGCCGTGGTTGTCCATCACGAGGATCTGGAAGGTTTCGGCTTGCGGGTCACCGTACTGGCCAGGCTTTTGGTAGTCGTTGTAGCGGATGATGTCGAAGATGGCGAGCGAGCCGGAGTGGCCGCAGTTGTCGGGGCAGAGGGCGGTGCGCCCCATGCAGCGGTGGGGTTTGAGCTCGCGGAATGTGGCTATGGTGTCGTGGGACGAGAGGAGCCGTGTTTCGCCCTCGGCGGGAACGGCAGCACTCGCGGTGTCGGTCGTGTCGGCGCTAGGCTCTGTGGAATCCACGGTCGCGTCGGGTGTTGCGTCGGTCTCAGGTTCATCCGGGGCGGGAGCAGGGGGGGCTGTGGGCTGGGGTGCCTCGGTTTCTTCAGCAGGAGTTGCGAGGTCGGTGGGCTCTTCAGTTGGAGCTTCGGGAGCCGCTGGCTTGTTTGGGGCGTCCGAGCAGGCGCAGAAACAAAGAAGGGCGGTGGCAGTGGCGAGCGAGGTGGCGAGGGTTTTCATAGACGAGCGATCAGGTTCTCATGGGGTACGTCTTGAGCGCTCTGGAGGACACCACTTGTTCGCCAGATCAGCGGCTTGCGTTGGCGGGAGCTGTGGTGAATGTTCCCGATCCTATGTCCAAGCCATCTGATGTTACACGGGCGGATTTCGACCGCTACTTTGTCCCGACCTACGCACCGACCGAGTTCATTCCAGCTCGAGGCGAGGGTGCCCGCGTGTGGGATACCGCGGACAAGGAGTACATCGACTTGGCTGGCGGGATCGCGGTGACGAGTGTCGGCCACTGTCATCCAGCGGTGGTGAAAGCGCTGACTGACCAGGCATCGACGTTGTGGCATGTGTCCAACTTGCACATGACCGAGCCGGCGTTGCGATTGGCGAAGAAACTTGTCGATGCGACCTTTGCCGACCGGGTGTTTTTCTGCAACTCGGGAGCCGAGGCCAACGAGGGTGCGCTCAAGATGGCGCGGCGTCGTGCGGTGAATGTGCATGGAGAAGGCAAGGACGAGATCATTGCATTCACCAACTCATTCCACGGACGGACGTTCTTCACCGTGACTACTGGTGGCCAGCCGAAGTACTCCGAGGGTTTTGGTCCGCGTCCTGGTGCGGTCACGCATTTGCCTTTCAACGACATCGACGCGCTGAAAGCTGCGGTGAGTGACAAGACCTGCGCGATCGTGGTCGAGCCGCTGCAAGGCGAGGGCGGAGTGAACCCAGCGACGCCTGAGTTCCTCAAAGCCGCGCGTGAGTTGTGCGATCAGTTCGATGCGTTGTTGGTTTTCGATGAAGTGCAGACTGGCAACGGCCGTACCGGATCGCTTTTCGCCTACGAGCAGACCGGAGTGGTGCCTGATATTTTGTCGACCGCCAAAGGGATGGGCAATGGCTTCCCGATCGGTGCCGTGTTGGCCAAAGAAGAGCCGGCTTCGCACATGACGCCGGGCACGCACGGCACGACCTATGGCGGCAACCCATTGGCGTGCGCGGTGGCCGAGGCTGTGTTTGACATCATCAGCAGCGAAGACGTGCTGGCAGGAGTGAAAGAACGTGGCGAGATCCTGAAGACCGCGTTGGAAAACATCAACCGCGAGTGCCTGTGCTTCCGCGAAGTGCGGGGGCAAGGGTTGCTTATCGGCTGTGAGCTCAGCGCTGAGTTCGAGGGCAAGGCGGGTGCATTGGTTGGATTGCTGGCCAAGCACGGCGTGCTGGCGTTGGTCGCCGGACCGAACACATTGCGACTGGCTCCGCCGCTGACAATTAGTGGTGAAGAGCTTGCCGAGGGCATCAATCGGACATCGCGGGCGGTTGCCAATTTCGTTTCGGCATAGTTTCGCCCGGCGGGGCGGATTTGCGTTGATCGCCATGGGAGAATGCCTAGTTTTTCTCCCATGGCTGACAAACCCTTTCATTACCAAGCTCCGTTTCCTCTCGGTCCGGACAAGACCGAGTACGAATGCATCTCGACTGATTATGTCTCGACCATCGACTGCTGTGGTCGCGAGATGTTGAAAGTTGAGCCGGAGGCACTGACGCTTCTGGCCAACGCCGCATCGAAGGCAATTTCGTTCACTCTGCGTCCGTCGCACCTCAAGCAGGTCGCCGCCATCCTCGACGATGAAGAGGCGACCGATAACGACCGCATGGTGGCTCTCAATTTGCTGCGCAATGCCGAGATCGCCGCACGCGGTATCCTCCCTGCCTGCCAAGACACCGGCACCGCAATCGTGATGGGCAAAAAAGGCCAGTCTGTGTGGACCGGAGCCGACGATGCTGAGTTTCTCTCGAAAGGGATCTACAAGACCTACACCGAGGAGAACCTGCGCTACTCGCAGACCGTGCCGTTGACCATGTTCGAAGAGACGAACTCGCGCACGAACCTGCCGGCCCAGATCGATCTCTACGCGACCAATAGCGACGAGTATTCTTTCCTGTTCGTGAACAAGGGCGGTGGATCCGCTAACAAGACATTCCTCTATCAAGAGACCAAGGCGCTGCTCAATCCGAAGCGCCTGCGTGAGTTTGCGATTGAGAAGTTCCGTACACTGGGCACGTCGGCCTGCCCGCCTTACCACATTGCGTTGGTGATCGGTGGCACGTCCGCCGAGACCACGATGAAGACCGTGAAGTTGGCATCGACCCGTTACTACGATGAACTGCCAACCGAGGGCAACGAGCACGGTCAGGCATTCCGCGACGTGGAGATGGAGAAAGAGTTGCTGCAGGCGGCGCGCGAGATCGGAATTGGTGCGCAGTTTGGCGGCAAGTACTTCGCGTTGGATATTCGGGTGATCCGATTGCCGCGTCACGGTGCTTCTTGTCCGGTGGGTCTTGGCGTTTCGTGCTCGGCCGACCGTCAGGCGAAGGCGAAGATCACCAAAGACGGGATCTTCCTGGAGAAGCTGGAGAAGAACCCAGGCCAGTACATCCCTGAGAAGTACAAGGATTGGAAGTTCAAGGGCGTTAAGATTGACCTCAACGAGGGCATGGCGAAGACGCTCGAGACCTTGAGTAAGTACCCGGTGACCACTCCGGTGGCGCTGAATGGCACGATCATCGTGGCGCGTGACATTGCCCACGCCAAGCTGCGTGAGGTGTTGCAGGAGACCGGTGAGCTGCCGCAATACATCAAGGACTATCCGGTTTACTATGCCGGTCCTGCCAAGACACCGGAAGGTCTGCCGTCGGGATCGTTCGGGCCGACGACAGCCGGCCGTATGGACGGATACGTTGATGAGTTCCAGGCTGCTGGTGGATCGATGGTGATGCTCGCCAAGGGCAACCGCTCCCAGCAGGTGACCGACGCGTGTAAGAAGCACGGTGGGTTCTATCTTGGGTCGATCGGTGGCCCGGCTGCGTTGCTCGCCCAGAACCACATCAAGAGTGTGGAAGTGGTGGAGTGGCCGGAGCTCGGCATGGAAGCTGTGTGGAAGATCGAAGTCGAGGACTTCCCTGCGTTCATCCTGGTGGATGACAAGGGCAACGACTTCTTCGAGCAGATCAACCAGTGCCCAATTTGTTGATTGGAGCTGACGTTTAGTTTGTCAGGGCCGCCGCGTTGGATTTGATCCGGCGCGGCGGCTTTTTTGTGGATGGGGGGAGACGGAGCGTGCCCGCTGAGCTCCCTTGTGAGCGTTTTTGGACAGGATTGACATGATTGACGGGATTTTTGAATGGGAGGGAGGCATGGAGGTTCGACGTCCTCGTCGACAATAGGGCGGAGAGGGTGAGCGGAGTCTCGCGTTCAACCTCAAGAGTGAGGTTGCTCCATCGACGCTCGTATGGCGATGCGGAGCGCTGGAGGAACGGCAGTCTTGCCGTCTGTGAGGTTGGTGATGGGCAGTGGTCGCTACGCTCCGTGGGGATGGTGGCTGGATTGGAAACCGGCGGTCCGAGGGGCGTTGCGTGATGCGGAGGGTGCATGGAGGTTCGACGTCCTCGTCGACAATAGGGAGAGGGTGATCGGAGTCTCGCGTTCAACCTCAAGAGTGAGGTTGCTCCATCGACGCTCGTATGGCGGTGCGGAGTGCTGTTGGGACGGCAGTCTTGCCGTCTGTGAGGTTGGTGATGGGCAGTGGTCGCTACGCTCCGTGGGGATGGAGGGCGGATTGGAAAGCGGCGGTCCGAGGGGCGTTGCGTGATGCGGAGGGTGCATGGAGGTTCGACGTCCTCGTCGACAATAGGGCGGGGAGGGGGGCGGAGTCTCGCGTTCAACCTCAAGAGTGAGGTTGCTCCATCGACGCTCGTATGATGATGCGGAGCGCTGGAGGAACGGCAGTCTTGCCGTCTGTGAGGTTGGTGATGGGCAGTGGTCGCTATGCTCCGTGGGGATTGGTGGCCGGATTGGAAACCGGCGGTCCGAGGGGCGTTGCGTGATGCGGCGGGGGCGTGGAGGTTCGACGTCCTCGTCGACAATAGGGAGGAGAGGGGGAGCGGAGTCTCGCGTTCAACCTCAAGAGTGAGGTTGCTCCATCGACGCTCGTATGATGATGAGGAGCGCTGGTGGGACGGCAGTCTTGCCGTCTGTGAGGTTGGTGATGGGCAGTGGTCGCTACGCTCCGTGGGGATGGAGGCCGGATTGGAAACCGGCGGTCCGAGGGGCGTTGCGTGATGCGGAGGGTGCATGGAGGTTCGACGTCCTCGTCGACAATAGGGAGGGGGGGGAGCGGAGTCTTGCGTTCAACCTCAAGAGTGAGGTTGCTCCATCGACGCTCGTATGGCGATGCGGAGCGCTGGAGGGACGGCAGTCTTGCCGTCTGGGCGGCTACGTCGGAGGGGCGGGGCATCCAAGCCAGAAGCGAATCCGCCACGGTCCTCACTGAAAACTAGAAAACTAGCATACTCCCAAAAACAAAGCCGCCCGCGCCATCGGGTGATGACGCGGGCGGCTGGTGAGCTTTCTCTGTGACGAGCGCTTACGCTTCGTAGAGGCGGATCGAGTCGGTGACGTACTCCTCTTGGAGGATGTCGGAAACGATCACCAGAGGCTCGCCGGCTTTCACGAGGCCCTTGGCCTTGAGGTAGGTGATGGCGTGGCGGATGAGGTCCTTCGCGTTGCTAGGGAACTCGATGTTGAATGCTTTCACGCCGCGCGAGAGAGCGAGGCTACGGCAGACCTGGTCGTCTTCCGAGAATGCGTAGATCGGCGCCTTGTGAGGGCGGAACGAGGACAGGTGCTGGGCCATCACACCGCGGCGGGTGAAGACGATGAGGCTGCTGTTGTCGATGTCGTTGGCCATGGCGACCGCAGACTTGCAGGTGAGTTGCTTGGTGCTGCCGGTTGGGCGGACGAACTCCTCGAACCCTGCGCCACCGGAGCGCTCGATTCGGCGGGAGATGCGGTCGAGCACCTCGAGGCACTTGAGTGGGTAGCGTCCGACCGAGCTTTCACCCGAGAGCATCACGGCGTCGGCCTGTTCGAAGACGGCGTTTGCGACGTCGGTGACTTCTGCGCGGGTTGGGCTTGGGTTTTCGATCATGCTCTCGAGCATGTGGGTGGCGACGATGACGCGCTTACCAGCTGCGTGGCACTTTTTGACGATGCTTCGCTGGATGATTGGGAGCTCTTCGTAATCGACTTCGATACCGAGGTCACCACGGGCCACCATGACGGCGTCGGTTTCTTCGATGATGGCATTGATGTTACGGACGGCTTCCTGGTCTTCGATTTTGGCGACGATGCGTGGGGACGAGCTGCGCTCGGCCATGAATGCGCGCACTTCGCGGACGTGTTCCGCGCCGCGGACGAACGAGATCGCGATGAAGTCGAGGTTGAGGGTGGCTGCGAGGGTGGCGTCGTCGCGGTCCTTGTCGGTCATGGCAGGCAGGTTGAGCACGGTGCCTGGCAGGTTGATGTGACGGCGCGAGGTGATTTCACCCTGGGTGAGAACTTCGCAGATGATGTTGGTCTCGGTCTTCGAGAGGATCTTGAAGAGGAGCATGCCGTTGTCGACGACGATGGTGCTGCCTGCTTCCACGTCCTTTGGCAGGTCGTCGTAGTTGACTGTGGTGCTCTTCTCGAGTGTTGGTGCTGCGTCCTTGGTGCGGATCTCAATTTGATCACCAACGGCGAGCTGGATTGGCTCTGCGAGGTCACCGGTGCGGATGGATGGGCCCTGAAGGTCCATCAGGATCGCAGGGTGGAGATTCTTCTTGGAGGCCACGTTGCGGATGCGCTCAACGACGGTGCGGACCCATTCGTGACGGCCGTGGCTCATGTTGAGGCGGAAAACGTTGGCACCTGCGTCGAGCAGCTTACCGAGCATTTCCTCGGAATCAGTAGCAGGTCCGAGAGTGACGGTGAATTTCGTCTTCTTCGGGATGATGGTGGTTGTCGATGGTTCGGTCATGGTGTGATCTTGATCTGATCAGTGGTTAGTGTTTTGGAGACGAGCTTGTGTCGTCCGCATCGCTCGGCGGGGACTGGGCTTCGTGTTCCGATCCCGCGGTAAGTTTGAATACCGCGAGTGAGTAAGGGGGCATTGAGAATGGGTCACCGGAGTTGAGTTCCGGGTTTTTCGATGAGTCCACGAATCCGTGGTGATCGGCCGTATGGACGATTGTCTCCCAGCGGACGCCACGGCTGCCGGGCAGGCGGAACGATTGGAACTCGGATCCGGCGTGGGCCAGCACGAGGAAGCATTTGTCCTGACGGCTGATGCGCCAGTCGCGTTTCTGGCTGTGGGCGGTGCCGGAAAGCAGCATGCCCATCGAGCGCAGCGAGCCGTCGTGCCAGTCGTGTGCGTTCATGGCGGTGCCTTCAGGGCGCAGCCAGATCACGTCGCGTGCGGACGTTCCGCGCAGTGAGTTGCCGTGGAGGAAGCGGCTCTTCGAGAAAATGTGGTGGTTCTTGCGCAGTTCGATGATCTTGCGCGTGAAGTTGAGGAGGTCACGGCCGTCCTCGTCGAGCTCCCAGTTCAGCCATGAGATTTCATTATCCTGGCAGTAGGCATTGTTGTTGCCCTTCTGGGTGCGGCCGAACTCATCGCCAGCGAGGAGGAATGGAACGCCCTGGGAAAGGAAGAGCGTGGCAAGGAAGTTGCGCGATTGGCGGCGGCGCAGTTTGCGGATTTCCTCATCCTGCGTCGGGCCTTCTTCACCGTGGTTCCATGAAATATTGTGGCCTTCGCCGTCGCGGTTGCCCTCGTTGTTGGCCAGATTGTGCTTGTCGTTGTACGACACCAAGTCGCGCAAGGTGAAGCCGTCGTGGCAGGTGACGAAGTTGATGCTGTGCAGTGGCTGCACGAATGATCCGTAGACGTCTTCGGATCCGGTGAGGCGCGATGCCAGGTTAGGCAGGCTGCCGGCGTCGCCCTTCCAGAACGAGCGGACGTGGTCGCGGTATTTGCCGTTGAGTTCGGAGAAGGGCTCGGGGAAATTACCGACTTGGTAGCCTCCGTATCCGGTGTCCCACGGTTCGGCGATAAGCTTTACTTTGGAAAGCACCGGGTCTTGCTGGATGGCGCGGAAGAATGCGCCATTGCGGGCGAATCCATCGGACTCGCGGCCCAGCGTGGCGGCCAGGTCGAAGCGGAAGCCATCGACGTGCATTTCCGTCACCCAGTAGCGCAGGGAATCGAGCACCATCTGGAGCACCTTCGGGTGGCGCAGGTCGACGGTGTTGCCGGTTCCGGTCATGTCCGAGTAGAATTCCGGGTGGCCGCGTTCGAGGCGGTAGTAGCAGTGGTTGTCCAGTCCGCGGAATGAGAGGGTCGGCCCGAGGTGGTTGCCTTCGCAGGTGTGGTTGTAGACCACGTCGAGGATGACCTCGATGCCGTCGCGGTGGAGAGCTTTGACCATCCCTTTGAACTCACGGATGGCGCCGTCGCCGGTCTGGTCCGCGGCGTACTCCAAGTGCGGCGCAAAATAGCCCAGCGTCTGGTAGCCCCAGTAGTTGGTCAGTCCACGCGAGACGAGGAATTCGTCGTCGAGGTGGTAGTGGACCGGCATCAGCTGAACGGTGGTGACACCGAGCTCGCGCAGGTGGGCCCGAGCTTCGTCCGAGGCCAGGCCAGCGTACGTGCCGCGCAGGTGATCGGGGATCTGCGGGTGCAGCTTGGTGAACCCTTTGACGTGGGCCTCGTAGATGATGGTGTCGTTGTACGGGATCTGAGGGGCTTCGTCGCCTTCCCAGTTGAAGTCGTTGTCGATCACCATGCATCGCGGCATAAAGCGCGCGGTGTCTGTGGTCTCGATGGAATCATCGGCGCGGCTGCCGCTGAGTTCCGGGCGTCCCTTCAGAGTGCCGGTGATGAGCTTCGCGTATGGATCGACCAGCAGCTTGTGCGGGTTGAAACGGAAGCCGTGCTCTGGTTCGTAGCGGCCGTGGGCGCGGAAGGCATAGAGGGCTCCGGGTTTGAGGCCGGGGACAAAAACGTGCCAGACTCCCTGGGTGCGGCGTGGGCATCGTACACGGGCGATCTCCCGTTTCGGGTTCTCCGGATCAAACAGACAGACGTCCATCGCGGTGGAGTTTTCCGAGAAAATCGCAAAGTTCACCCCGTCCTCACACGGCGTGGCGCCGATTGGGAACGGTTTTCCTGCCACTGCGGTGACTGGCGGATCAGGTGATGTGTACTTTGAGCTCAAACTTGCGCAAGTTGGCGACTTTAAGCTCCAGATCAAGTGATTCTACGCGCGACTTGCGCGTGTGCCGCTGGGAATGGAGCACAAGTATCAGGGGATATGGCAGACTGAGTTGCGGGCGGGATTAATTCGTGGGGGGGATGTTTCCGTTGCACGGAGAGCATTGACTGCGACGGTGACGATGTCATGGAAGCCAACCGCGTCGATCATCTTTTACTTCATTTCTTTGTCATCGTGGTCGGGTTGACTGCGATTCTGGGCAAGCTGATCGAGTTGCCGGCGGATCAGTTGGTGGCGTGGCGGACGTTGGCCGCGGCCGTAGTAATGGGCTTGGTCTTTTATCGGGTACGTTTCTTCCGCCAGCCGCGGAAGGTGATTCTGAGTTATTTGGGAGCCGGCGGAGTGCTCGGATTACACTGGCTTGCGTTGTACGGGGCGATCAAGGTTTCCAATGTGACGGTTGCGGTGGCCGGGCTTTCTTCGGCGGCATTGTTCACAGCGTTGGTCGAGCCGGTGATTACCGGAAGGCGTCACAGCAAGTTGGAGGTGGCGATTGGCGGCGTGGTGATGATCGGGCTCGGGTTGATTGTCGGGTTTGCGTCCGAGTTTGGGCTTGGATTGGTGCTCGGGGTGACGTCCGCGTTGTTGGCCGCGATTTTCCCATCGATGAACAAGCGCTTTGTCGATCAGGGCGGGAACCCATTGGTGATTACCTTCCATGAAATGGTAGGTGCATTCGTGGTCTGTGCCGCTGTGGTGTTGGGGAGGGGCGAGCCGGTGCACATGCCGACGGCGAGTGATTGGTTGTGGCTCGGGGTGTTGGTGGTGCTGTGTACGGTCTTCGCGTTTTGGATGCACACGTGGTTATTGCGTCGGATGAGTGCGTACACGGCGGCGCTGGCTTTGAGCTTCGAGCCGGTTTACGCGATGGTGTTGGCTGCTTTGTTTTTTGGTGAGCACAAGATGTTCTCGCCGTGGTTCTATCTGGGAGTGGTGATCATCGTGCTGGCCAACTGGTGTTATCCTGTGGCGCGCAAGCGGCAGGCGATGAGGCAGTCGGCCGAGTGAGTGGGGTGGGGGATTCTCCGGTAGTTGGGTGCATACCGGCGCGCGGCTGGGACGTAATGCTGGACGTGTCACGACGGGTGTGTCTCCACGCGATGATTGCTTCACGATGAAGTTGCTGATGGGTGGTTAGCAGAGGATGCTCTGGCATACTCATGCAGGTTGTAACATCAAGCAGGTGCTTGGTGGATCGGGCTGCGCTTACTCTCTCTCAATTTCACGATGAACTTAACGATTCTCTCCAGAGCACCGAAATGCTACTCCACCCGACGATTGGTCGAGGCAGCGAAGATCCGCGGGCATAAAGTGCGGATTCAAGACCCACTGCGCTTCGCCATTGATATGGAGGAGGGGGAGCCGGATCTTTACTACCGCGGGAAGGCAATTCATGTCCCGGACGCGATTCTTCCGCGGATTGGAACGTCGATCACCCGTTATGGCACCACGGTGGTTCGGCAGTTCGAACAAATGGATGTCTACACGCCGAACACGGCAAATGGCATCAGTAACTCGCGTGACAAGTTGCGCAGCTTGCAGATCCTGTCGCGTCACGACATCGGGATCCCGCGCACCGCCTACGTTAGCGACAAGAACGACGTGTCGGATGCGATTGAGCGGGTCGGGGGGACGCCGGTGATCATCAAATTGATCGAAGGAACACAGGGCGTTGGGGTGATTTTGGCGGACAAGCCGGAGATTGCCAAAGCGATCATCGAGACCTTGCACAGTGCCAACCAGAATGTGTTGATTCAGAAGTTTGTGGCGGAGAGCAAAGGCAAGGATGTGCGGGCGTTTGTGATCAACGACCGCGTGGTCGGGGCGATCCGGCGTACCGCGCAGGGTCAGGAATTCCGGAGCAATGTGCACCGTGGTGGTGTGGCGACGGCGATTGAGCTCGACCCGGCCTACGCTGAGGCGGCGGTGCGGGCGGCGCAGATCATGGGGTTGAAGGTGTGCGGGGTGGATATGCTCGAGGGCAAGAGCGGACCGCAGATCATGGAGATCAATTCTTCTCCCGGGCTCGAGGGGATTGAGGGAGCCACGGGCTTGGACATTGCGGGGGAGGTAATCGATTTTATCTCGGATCAGGCGAACATGCCGGAGATCGATTTGAGACAACGTCTGACCGTCAGCCGTGGGTACGGGGTGACGGACATCAGCATTCCACCGGGGAGTGTCTTTGTCGGGCAGACTATCGAACAGACCGGGCTGCGTGACAGCGACGTCGTGGTGTTGACCTTGAAGCGCGCGGATTCGGTGATTTCGAACCCGAAGTCCTCCCGAGTGCTGGAAGCGAATGATACTCTGCTTTGTTACGGCAGGGTGGAGAATATGAAGTCCATGATTCCTCACCGGCCCAAGCGCAGGCGCAAGCTCAAGGCATTGCCTGCGACACCTGTGACGGAGGGCACAACCCTAGACCAGAACCACAGCTCATGAGCCCGTCACCGCGAAAGAAGAAGCGCTCCATTGGAAAATGGGGTGGAAAGAAAGTTCATCCAGGCGAACGCAAGCGCATCCGTCTGAAGGCGGGTGAGAGCTTCACCGGGGTGGGTGTGCATCTGCCATTGATGGTGTGGCGTGGCTACGAGGATGGGCCGGTGTTGGGGATCACTGCAGCGGTGCATGGAGACGAGATCAATGGTACCGGAGTGATTCGGAAGCTGATTGAGGAGCCTCCATTCGTTTTGAAGCGAGGGTCGCTGGTGTTGGTCCCCGTAGTCAATGTGATGGGCTTTGAACGGCACAGCCGCTATACGCCGGACCGTCGGGATTTGAACCGCTCCTTCCCTGGTAGCAAGAAGGGGAGTCTGACCGGACGCCTGGCGCATTTGGTGATGAAAGAGGTGATCTCTCGTTGCGATTACATGGTGGACCTGCACACGGCCGCAGTGCGGCGGACGAACTTTCCGAATGTGCGTGCGGACATGGATGACCCCGGGTGTGAGTTGTTGGCGAATGCCTTTGGTGCGGAAGTGATTGTGCACAACGCGGGACCTGATGGGTCGTTGCGGCGTGAGGCGTGCAAGGCGGGGTGCCCGACGATCATTTTGGAAGCGGGGGAGACTTTGAAGGTTGAGCCATCGGTCCAGGATCTGACGATGCGCGGGCTGACCCACATTTTGTCCGAGTTGGAAATGATCGATGTCGATGAGGATGATCGTCAGGAAACCGCTCCGCATCAGATGATCGTGCAGGGTACAAGTTGGGTGCGAGCCGGGTGCGGTGGCTTTTTGAAGTTCCACGTGGCTCCCGGAGATACGGTGAAAGCGGGTGCTGCGGTGGCGACCAACACAGGGCTGCTCGGTGAGGAGAATGAAGTGGTCGTGAGCCCGCACGACGGCATCGTGCTCGGAATGACGACAATGCCAGCGGTGTCGCCCGGGGATCCGATCATCCATGTGGCGAAGCCTGATACCAGCAAGCAGTTCAGGTCGCTGGAGAAGAGCGTCGATACGATGGATGACGAGGCGTTGGAGAGCCAGCTGCGCACGCACTTGGCGACGAATATTACCGTCGAAGATCCGGTCGAGCCGGACGATGAGGACGAGGCCTAGCTGGAAGGGGGATCTTTCCTGGGCTTGCCGGAGCTGGTTGAGAGTGTGCACAAAAAAGGCGGCAGTCGCGTGGTGCGACTGCCGCCTCTTTATTGATCCGTTGAGTGTCCGGCGAATTACTTCGCGGCGCCGACAGGCTCGCCAGCGGACTCGTGTTGTTCCTCGGCTTCCTCCGCAGCAGCGGTGGTCTTTGGAATCACGCGAACCATCTGCTTGAGCGAGGTTTCCCAGTCATCGAGCAGGCGCTTGGCTTTCGGGCTGCCGGTGGCGTTGAAGTGATCTTCAACGAGGCCGCGGAGTTTGTCGGCGAACTTGATGCGGTCGACTGGCTGGACCACGATCATTTCCCGGTTCACGCGGTCGCGGAAGTGACCGTCCTCATCGTAGATGTAGGCTTCACCGCCGGACATACCAGCGCCGAAGTTGGTGCCGGTGGTGCCGAGGATGACGGTCAGACCGTTGGTCATGTACTCACATCCGTGGTCGCCACAACCTTCGACGATGCCGGTGCTGCCGGAGTTACGGACGCAGAAGCGTTCGCCGGCGCGGCCGTTTGCGTAGAGAGCGCCACCGGTAGCTCCGTAGAGGCAGGTGTTGCCGACGATCGAGTTGTCTTCAGGGATGAACCCGCGCTCATCCGCAGGGCGGATGACGATGCTGCCGGCGGTCATGCCCTTACCGACGTAGTCGTTTGCCTCACCGGTGAGGTGGAGGTCGATACCGCCTGCCAGGAATGTGCCGAACGACTGACCCGCCGAGCCTTTGAAGTTGATCTTGATGGTGCCGTCTTCGAGACCGGTGTCGCCGTAGCGCACGGCGACTTCGCCCGAGAGCTTGGTGCCGAGGTTACGGTTGGTGCTGATGACGTCGTAGCTGAGTTCGACTTTCTCGCGGTTATCCAGAGCGGCTTTTGCGTCGACGATGATCTTGTCGTCGAGTGATGGCTCGTGGATGCCGAGGTTTGGCTTGCCGTTCCAGATGCGGGAAGCGTCCTTGTCTGCTGTGTCCTTGAGGATAGCGGAAAGGTCGACGCTGTTGGCCTTGGCGTTGTCCTTGACTTCGCGCTGTTGGAGGAACTGCGGACGGCCGATGAGGTCGTCGAGCTTACGCACGCCGAGCTGAGCCATGATGGTGCGGACTTCCTCTGCCACAGCGTTGAAGAAGTTGACCACTTTCTCCGGAGTGCCGCGGAACTTCGAGCGGAACTTAGGATCGGTGGTGGCAACACCCACAGGGCAGTCGTTGAGGTGGCAACGGCGGACGTAAACACAACCCATTGCGATCAGGGCGATGGTGCCGAAGTTGAACTCTTCCGCACCGAGGATCGCCGCTTTCACGATGTCGTGACCATTGCGCATGCCGCCGTCGGTACGGAGGGTGATGCGGTCACGCAGACCGTTGAGCAAGAGCGTCTGGTTGGTCTCAGAAAGGCCCATTTCCCATGGCAGACCTGCGTGCTTGATCGAGGTCAGTGGCGAGGCGGCGGTTCCGCCGTCGGCGCCCGAGACCAGGATGATGTCGGCGTTGGCCTTGGCCACACCGGCAGCGATGGTGCCGACACCGGTTCCAGCCACGAGCTTCACGGTGATGCGGGCGCGTGGGTTCACTTCCTTGAGGTCGTGGATCAGCTGAGCCAAGTCCTCAATCGAGTAGATGTCGTGGTGCGGTGGAGGCGAGATCAACTGCACACCCGGCTGGGTGCGGCGCAGTTTGGCGACGATGCCGTTGACCTTGTGGGCTGGCAACTGACCACCCTCACCAGGCTTGGCGCCCTGAGCCATCTTGATTTCGATTTCCTCGGCGCTCGAGAGGTAGTGGGCTGTGACACCGAAACGGCCGGATGCGACCTGCTTGATCTTCGAGTTTGCCCATTCGCCGTTTTCGTATGGAGTGAAGCGGGAGACTTCCTCGCCGCCTTCACCGGAGTCCGACTTACCGCCGATCATGTTCATGGCGATGGCGAGCACTTCGTGAGCTTCCGGCGAGAGAGCGCCGAGCGACATGGCCGCGGTGGTGAAGCGCTTGCGGATGTTTTCGATAGGCTCCACTTCCTCGAGTGGCACTGGGCCGGAGGCTGCTGGCACGTATTCGAGCAAGTCCTTGATCGCGGTCGGACGGGTTTCGAGAGTCGCTTTCACGTACTCTTCGTATTCGTCTTCCTTGCCGCTTTCGACGAAGCTGTGGAAGCTCTTGACGACGGTCGGGGTGACGACGTGCTTTTCTCCGCCGCGCTGGTAGCGGTTGACGCCGTGGTCCTGAAGCGGAAGTGGTGCGCCGCCTGCAGGCTCCGACGTGCCGTATGCTTCCGAGTGACGGGTGAGCGATTCGGCTGCGATCTGCTCAAAGCCGACACCGCCGATTTTCGAGTGGGTGCCGGTGAAGCACTTGTCGATGACCTCGGAGGCCACGCCGACTGCTTCGAAGATCTGTGCGCCCTGGTATGAGTTGAGAACGCTGATGCCCATCTTGGACATGATCTTGAGCACGCCTTTTTCGAGAGCGTAGCGGTAGTTGGTGAGTGCCTTGTCAAGCTCGACTCCGCTGACCTTGTGGGCGTCCGCGTTGGCGACCATGTCACGCACGGTGGCGTAGCCAAGGTATGGGCAAACTGCGGTGCCACCGTAACCGATGACGCAGGCGAGCTGGTGCGAGTCACGCACTTCGGCTGTCTCCAGAACCAACGATCCGCGCATGCGCTTGCCGACGCGGTTGAGGTGGTGGTGAACAGCACCGGTAGCCATCATGGCTGGGATTGCCACGCGCTCAGGGCTGGTGGCGACGTCGGTGAGGATCAGGATTTCCTGACCCGCATCAACAGCGGCTTCCGCCTCGGCGCAAACGCGGTCGATTGCTTTTTCCAATCCGGCTGCGCCTTCTTTGATGTCCCAGGTGATGTCGATGTCGGCGTGTTTGAAGCCGTGGCCGTCCATCTCGCGGATCTGGGCGAGCTCGTGGTCGAAGAGAATTGCCGACTCCAGGTTGAGGATGCGGGCGTGTTCCGGGGTCTCGCCGAGCAGGTTGCGCTCAGAGCCCAAGCCTGCAGCGAGGGTCATCACCGCGCGCTCACGGATCGGGTCGATCGGTGGGTTGGTGACCTGTGCGAAGAGCTGCTTGAAGTAGGTCGAGAGGTTGCGTGGGAAAAGGCTCAGCACCGAAAGCGCGGTGTCGTCACCCATCGAGTAAACCGCTTCCTGACCACCGTTGATCATCGCGCGGAAGGCCATTTGGAGCTCTTCCTTGGTGACTCCGTTGGCAACTTGGAACTGGCTCAACTTGAGCGCATCGAAGTGCTGGATCGGATCAGCCTGAGGCTCGCTTGGGACGAACTCGGTGAGGTCCACGCGGTGGTTGTTGACCCACTTGTGGTATGGCGCGCGGCGGGCGAGTTCTTCCTTGATTTCGTTGTCGAAGCGGAGCTCACCGGTGGTGGTGTCGGCGGAGATCATCTGGCCAGGTCCGAGGCGACCTTTTTGGACGATCTTGGCGTCGTCCATTGGGATGGTGCCGATTTCCGAGCCGATGTAGAGGAGTCCGTCTTCGTCGAGGGCGAAGCGGGATGGGCGCAGGCCGTTACGGTCGAGCGATGCGCAGACCTTGACGCCGTCGGTGTAGACGAGTCCGGCCGGGCCGTCCCATGGCTCGCAGAACGAGCGGTGGTACTGGTAGAACGCTCGCAGTTCCTCGGAGATCTCGCGTTGGTTGCGGAAGGCAGGTGGCACGAGCATGCACATGGCGTGCTCAAGTGAACGGCCGGAGAGTACGAGAAGTTCGAGAGCGTGGTCGAGCGATGCGGAGTCCGACTCGCCTTCCTGGATCAGGTCTTTGACGATTTCGACGTCGTCGCCCCAGATTTCCGACTCGTAGAACTCTTCACGCGACTTCATCCAGTTGCGGTTTCCGCGCACGGTGTTGATCTCACCGTTGTGGCACATCATGCGGAACGGCTGACCAAGAGGCCAAGCAGGGAAGGTGTTGGTGGAGAAGCGCTGGTGGTAGAGAGCAATAGCGGTCTCGAACTCAGGGTTGCTGAGGTCGGAGTAGAACGCACGCAAGGCGGCTGGCATCGCCAGAGCTTTGTAGCCGATGAGGCGGTGCGAGAGCGTTGGGATGTAGACCCCCGAGATCTGCTCCGCTTTGATCTCCTTCTCGATCAGGCGGCGGCAGAGGTAGAGCTGGCGCTCGTAGTCGTCTGCGCTGAGCCCTTCAGGCCGCTCAAATAGAAGGTGGAAAATATCAGGGCGCGACTGCTGGGCGATTTTGCCGAGCTCGTCTGGGTTCACAGGAACGTCACGCCAGCCGAGGATCTTGATGCCACGCTTGATGATGGTGGCTTCGGCGATGGTCTTTACTTTGGCTGCTGCCTCGCTGTTGTCGCGTGGGACAAAGAAGACACCGACGCCGAGGTCTTCGTCTTTGACGGAGGTGTGGCCGAGGTCTGCGGCAGCCTTTTGGAGGATCTTGTATGGAAGCTGCGAGAGAATTCCCGAGCCGTCACCGGTTTTCATGTCGGCATCCACCGCGCCGCGGTGGGTCATGTTGCAGACGGAGGTGATGGCGTGCTGGAGGACCTGGTGGCTGCGTTCGCCCTTGATGTGGGCGATGGCACCCATGCCGCAGGCGTCGCCTTCGTTGTCGGCACGGTGCATCGATCCTGCGGCAGCCGCAGGGATGGTCAGGAATTCGTTCGGTTGATTTTTTACTTCCATGATCAAATCAAATGTGATGGTCCGGTGGAGTACCGGCTTTCCGCTGTGAGGACGTGGTGTCGCCATGTTCTCACTGATAGTCTCCGTGGGTACGGAGGCTCGAGCTGGGAAACTTAGATGGGATTGTGGCGTCTGTCCAATTTCTCGCGAAATTGGCTTGTGAGCCCCCTGTCATAAGGGTTTGTAGGCGATCCGATCAAGGATCTCCTGAGTGGGGACGGTTAATTACGAAGCGAACTGTCAGGTCGTTCAAAAAGTCTTGGCAACATGTTTGATACTTGGTTTTTAGTGCGCCTTATGTGTGTGAGATCCCCTAAACCTGCGAAGGTCCTGGCTGCGTTGGTCCCCGCCTTGTGCCTTTTGAATGGACTGGCCGCCGAACAGCCGGAGGTGACCAGTGCTCCGGTGCCACCTGCTGTGACGGTAGAAGATCTGGCGGCCACTGAAGGCGCGCTCGACCCGCTGGTGGTGACCGCGACCCGCGAAAGCCGGAACCTGAGCGAGCTGCCGAACTCGGTGGAGGTGCTCGGGGTGAAGCAACTCAAGGAACGGCAGACGCGAACCTTCCCCGAGGCATTCTTTGAGACCCCTGGCGTGCTGATGCAGAAGACCGCTCACGGTCAGGGCAGTCCTTATATCCGCGGGTTTACCGGCTATCAGACATTGGCGTTGATCGATGGGATTCGTTTGAACAACTCGACCTTCCGCAGCGGCCCGAACCAGTATTGGAACACAATTGACCCACTCAGTCTGAGCTCGATCGAGATCGTGAAGGGTCAAGGTTCGGTGCTTTATGGGTCGGATGCGATTGGCGGGACGGTCAATGCGCTCACCATTCGTCCGGAGTATGCGGAGGATGGAACGACACAAAGCTTTGGTCGGATCCTCGGGCGTTATGCCTCTGCTGAGCGCAGTGTCGTCGGGCGCGTGGAGGGTGGTGTCAGCCGTGGTGGTGACTTTGGCGTGGTGGCAGGCGTAAGTGTGAAGGAGTTCGGCGACCTCGAGGTGGCTGGGCTTGGGCGTCAGGAGAAGACCGGCTACAGCGAGATCGACGGCGATGTGAAGTTGGAGAAATTCCTCGCATCCGGTGCCCGGCTGACATTCGCCCACCAGCAGGTGCATCAGGACAATGCTTGGCGCACTCATAAGACGGTGCGCGGCGAGTCATGGCGAGGGACGAGCGTCGGCGATGAGTTGTCCCGCATCCTCGATCAAGACCGCTATCTTACCTACGTTCAGGCTGAGGGTTCGGTGGATGGAAGCTGGGCGGATGGTTATTTGCTCTCGCTGAGCCACCAGCGCCACGAGGAGTTCCAGGATCGGGTGCGTTCCGACGGGCGTCGTGACGAGCAAGGCTTCACAGTCGACACCATGGGGGTGTTTGGGCAGTTCAACAAAGAAGGCACAGCCATTGGCGATCTGGCTTACGGTGCGAGTTACTACCTCGATTGGATCGACTCGTTCCGTAAGGACTTCAATGCGGACGGCAGCTTCAAGGGCAATGCCGTGCAGGGGCCGGTCGGTGACAATTCGAAGTATCACTTGGCGGGGGCGTATGTGCAGACGCATCTGGAGCCAGCCGAGCGGTTGGATGTCTGGATTGGTGGTCGTGTGAGTTACGCCCAGGCAGACATCGGGCGGGTGGCGGACCCGAACACAGGCGACCCGATTGGGTTCAGCAAAGATTGGTGGGATGTCTCTGGGAGTGTGCGCTTTGCCTATGCTCTGGATGGCGAGGAGACCTGGCGCCTGTATGGTGGTGTCTCGCAAGGGTTCCGCGCTCCGAGCCTGGCGGATTTGAGTCAGTTTGCCAGTGCGCGTACCGATGAGATCGCAACGCCGTCGCTGGGGCTGGATCCGGAGAAGTTCGTCTCGACCGAGTTGGGAGTTCGCCACTCGGGTGAGCGCTTCAATGGTGGATTGGTGTACTACTACACGTTCATGGACGACCTGATCACAGGTCAGCGTACCGGGCGCGTGGTGGATGGATTCAATGAAGTGACCAAGCAGAATGCCCGCGACGGCTTTGTGCATGGGGTGGAGTTGAGTTCGCGCTACCAGCTGTGCGATGCGTTTTCGGTCTTCGGCTGGGTGGCATGGCAGGAAGGTGAGACCGAGGATGCGGCGGTGGCCGGTCAGCCGATCACCAGCCAAACGATCACGCGGATGCTGCCGTTGAGCGGCCAGCTCGGCGTGCGTTGGGATAGTCCCGAGCGTCGGATTTGGGTGGAGCTTCTGGGACAAGGTGCCGACAAGCAGGACCGCTTGAGTTTCGGTGACCAAAAAGATACCCAGCGCATCCCACCGGGGGGAACTCCTGGCTACGTGCTTGGAACCGTCCGCGGCGGCTGGCATGTGACCGAGAATGTCACGCTAGTGGCTGCGGTGGAAAACTTCACCGACGAAGAATACCGCGTGCACGGATCCGGAGTGAACGGTGCCGGGCGTAACTTCGTGGTATCCGGAGAGTGGCGCTTCTAAGAGTGCTCTCTCATTAATCTGTTCTGCTGGAGATGTGAAATTCTCATACTTATTGATTTTAATGGTTGTGTTATCGCCCTCCTTTCTTCTCGCTGAAGAAAAAGCGGCAGATGCATACAAAAAGATGTGGGTTCACATTGCGAATTCTGATCTTGAGAAAGCTTATGCTTATATAGTCCCATTCGCCGACAAGAGGCATAATGAGCTTGTCAAAATGCAATTAAAAGAAGATTTGGCCAAGGCTGCCAAAGGTGATTTAAGAGTAGAAGTTATAACCTCGAAACAAGGCAAGCAATGGGCCGTGGTTATAGTGAGGTACAATAACCAAGTTCACACAGTCATCATGGCTTTACATGATTCAACGTGGAAGGTCCTGATGGAAGAAGGCATGCCTAAAGAGGGTTTGAAGAATCATTCAAGAGAAGAATTGGAAGAGCTAAAGCAATGGTGGAGAGATAACCAAGATGCCTACAGCGCGAAGAAAGACATTAAGTGAAAAGATACAGGACAAGCTGCAGTACCCGACCACCTGACCTCACTGATGTTGGATCTTCAATGACTACTACTACCTTTAACCCACGATCAACACTAGGCTGCCATCAGGCGACTCGTGTGCGATGAAGATCATCATCAGCGGGCTCCCGGCAGGATTCGGGAGCCCGCTTTTTTGGTGAATTATTGCTTCATTCGGTGCGGGCATTGGCTAGTCTCTGCACACAAATCGACGGAGGCGGAAACGATGAAGATACTGACACGAAAGGCGGTGCTGCGGTGGGCTCGACTGCTGGTCTGGGGGACGGTGGCCTACGGCGTGGCGCTCTTTTTTGCCGATCGTTGGTGGGGGCTGGAGTTGCTCAGCAACCTGCGGGTATTGGCTTCGGGTGGTGCGCTGATCGGGGCGTTGATGTCGTTGGTTGTGTTTGCTCCCATGCGGGCCATCTCCGGTGTGCTGGTGGCGACATGGATGGCATGGCCTGTGCTCGATTACTACGGGCTTGGCTCGCTTGAGGCACTATCTGGTGAGGAGCGTGGGGCGGTGAACGAGGGGGTGCCCGGGTTTTCGGTGGTGAGTTTCAATCTCGGGCCGGACAATGCGCCGATGGATGGTTGGGTGGAGCGGATGGTCCGTTTGCCCAAGGAGGATCTGCCTGACTGTGTGTTTTTGATGGAGGTAAGGCCGGCAACCTATCGCGAGCACTTCAATGCATTGCGCCGGGTGTTTCCGTACCAAGTGGCGGACCCTCGGTCGGACAACTTCGGGGTGTGGCTGATGAGCCGGTGGCCTATTGCCGAAGATCGTACGCGCTCCAAACAAATGCTGAAATTGGTCGAAGACGTGCCGCTGGTGGATGTGGATCTCAAGCACAAGCAGCTCGGTGAGATCCGGGTGATGGGCGTGCATCCGGTGCCGCCGATGAACGAGCAGATGTCCGGGATGCGGGCGGATTACTTTCGCGCGATGATGAAGTTGGCTCCGGCAGAGGCTGAAGAGGTGCCGCTCGTGGTGGCGGGGGATTTCAACTGTGCCCCATGGTCGTACTGGTTTGACGACCTCTGTGCTGGGATGGGCGTGCGCAACGCGGCCTACGGGCACGGGCTGGAACTGACGTGGAAACCGTACATAGACGTTCCGTTTCTGGGGATGCCGATCGACCACATTCTGATCTCCGATCATTGGCATGTGGATGCCTTCTCAGTCGGTGATGCTGCGGGATCCGATCACCGGCCGTTGCGAGCCGTGCTCCAGTTGCGTGAAGTTGCGGACTAAAACTGCAGGGCGAGTGTTATCAGAGAAAAATCCGACGGAGCATGCCGCGGGATACGTTGCGCGGAGCTCGTCGGATTCTCTAAAGCTAATGGCTTTGTGGGATTAGTAACTGATCACGTAAGCACCGATTTGGTGGGAGGTCACGGCGCGTGCCAGGTCCAGGTGAACCCATCGCAGTTCGTAGCGTGGGCCCCACGAATCACTCACTGCTACTTCGTTGGTCTTTTCGTTGTAGCCGATGATGAGGCAGATGTGGTGGTTGTCCTGAACATTCATCAGCGAAGGAGCGACTTGCTCTGCTTCGTTGGCGATCTCGGTGGCCCAGGCGGTGAAGTCGGTGACTTTTTCGCGCTTCGGGGTGCGGCTGTTGGCGATCTTGTTGTACGGATCGAGGCTGCGCATCATCCACATGACGGGTACGCCTTTGTCGATGTACTTTTGGATGTCGCGGATTTTGAACTTTTGGTCGAAGCCTTTGACGATCTTGAGTGAGCGGGCCTTGCTGCGAATGATGCGCTCGGCTTCATCTGCTAGCAGCATGGTGTTGGTGCCGCCGTTGGGGCTCGTCGCCACAGTAGCCAGGAGGTACATGTCGGCAGGGACGTGCATGTAGCGCATGGCGCGCTCGAAGGTGGCTGGTGCGCAATACCCCTTTGGTCCCTGGTCGACCATCGGGATGTTGGTGATGAGGACGTCGCCATTGTCTTCGCGCTTTACGTTCTCGGCGAGCATGGCGCGGAGGTCCGAGTCTTTGACGAAGTCGGTTTTGCCCTCGGCGTCCGCGATCTCGGTGCGGGTGATGAGCAGGCTGCAGTATTCGTCATCGGCGACCGAGAGCAGGAATGCCATGCCGTTCCAGTCCCACCGATCAACGTAGCGGCGGTCGCTTTTCTCGCCAAAGCGCTGGCGGGCAGGTTCTCCGAAGAGCTTGGTCAATGCGGAGGTGATGCGATTGGCATCTCGCTCCATGGCTTCTTCGAGTGATCCCGCAGGCTTCTCGCCGCCGGTGTTGTTGAAGTGATCTTCGCCACGGCCGACGGTGCTGCCGAAGTCGCCCTTGTTGGCGAAGACGATGGAGATCAGATCGGTGTTGCCCTTTTCGTTGCCGTAGAGAGTGGCCGAGTACGGGCGGGCGCCGAGGAAGCGGTAATCGGCGCGAGGGTAGGCTCGGAAGCTGCTGGAGTCATCGGTTTTCGACTCGCGTGGCCAGCGCAGTCGGCGGGCGACGTCTTCCGCTGGGTCGTTCCAGATGGCATTGCCATCGGAGATGAACGTGTGGCCGATCGCCTCGTTGATGGAGTCGGTGATCTTTTGGGCACCGGCGGCGCGCTCTTTCCACCAGGTGTCGATGGTTGCGCGTGACTCTGTGGTCAGGGTGTCGACCGGCAGAGTGTATGAGCGGCCGTTTTGGGATTCGAACGTGACCTTGCCCTCGGCGAGTTTGACCAGTTTGACCGAAAGCGACTTGCCGGTTTTTTCCTGAGTGATCGTGTGCCAGGTGGTGTTGGCGACAGCGGAGCTCAGGGTGAGGGCGATCAGGGCGGGTAGAATTCGGCGCATATCTGTGAGCGGGCGGGTTTGGGGGTATATTGAGGACGTTTATGAAGCGCCGGGTCTTGGCGAAATCGTCGTTGCGGTAACGAAAATCACGGGTCGATCAGGCGCATTGCGGTCATGCGGGCAAAGAGAGCCAATGTGTTGGCGTCGATGATCACGTTGTCGGCGATCATTTGGCGGATTTCTTCGAGGCTGAATGCGCGGGCTTCGTGAATGCACTCGGACTCCTCGCCGAGCCCGCCTTCGACGGTGTCGTCCTTGACCACGTTGCGGGCCAGGAAGAGGTAAGCGTGTTCGTCGGTGAAGCCTTGTGACGAGAAATAGAAGCCACAGGGGATCAGTTCGCCGGATTCGGAGTCGATGTGATGGTGGGTTTCTTCGTGCAGTTCCCGATGTGCGGTTTCAATGATCACCGCGGGCGAGTCCTTGTTTTCGGTGTCGTCGATCTGGCCGGCGGGGAACTCCCACAGTGTGCGTTGGATGGGAAGCCGCTCCTGACGCACCATGAGGAATTTTCCGTCGCTGGTCTGAGGGGCAACAATTACCGCATTTTTGCGTCGGGCGACCGTCCAGATGATGTCCTCATCGGGTCTGCCGGGGGTGCGGTAGTGGATGTTTTCCAACTGGATGTACTGGCCGTTGTAGAGTGATTCTGTTTTGCGGCGGATCCATCCGGGGGCGCAGTCGTCGATGGCGAAGGTGGGGAAGGATTTCATGAGGTCGCAGGAGAGGACTGGGAGCGGGCGTTGGCGCGGCGGATCGGGTCGAAATCGCCTTCCTCACAACAAGTGACGAATTCTTCGGCGAAGGATTTGAGCTCGTTCCACGCGTGGCGGATGGTTTCCGCTTCTTCTTCCGTGATTGCGTTGTCGTCGGCCGCTTGGGAGATTGAGGTCAGCAGTGTGGCGAACTGGCTCACCATCTCATTGGTGGCGGGCATCACATGCTCTGGTGGTTCGGCGCTGCGATCCGGGTTGCGCACGAAGTAGCCGCCGGCGTGGTGGCACAGCCACTGGATAATGCCGGTGTCTCCGGTGCTGTCGTACATGGTGGCGATTCGGTCGAGCGGGTTGCGGCTGCCGCTGCCGAGTGCGTCCTGGGGCTGGGCCCACTTATAAATTAGGGAGAGTGAGATGCCGAGGTCGGCAGCAACTTGTTTCGGGCTGGACTGCTTCAGTGCCCCTTGGATCGCCTCGTGGGATTTCATAGGCGGGAACATACACAGCTTGCTATCTGCTGGGCAAGTGGACAAATCGCCCCGTGGATCCAAGATTGGTTCCACGGGGCGATTGTGCGTTTTTCAAGGTGATGGCGAGCCGCTATTAGGCAGCTCCGCTGGTTGCGGGCTGGGCATTGCGTGAGCCGTTGCCGAGCGGTCTGCGGCCGCCGCGGCGTCTGCGGTTCGGGCGTCCATTGCCAGAATTGCCGCGTCCACCACCGGAGTTGGATTTGTTGGTCGGTGCCGGGCCTTTCGGTGGGTCGATAGCGTAGGCGTGATCGCTGTGGACCGGGATGGTCTTCTTGATCAGTCGTTCGACCTTGATGAGGTTTTCATGCTCGGCAGGTTCGCACAGAGAGAACGCGAGGCCGTCTGCTCCGGCGCGCGCGGTGCGGCCAATGCGGTGGACGTAGGCTTCGGAGTCCACCGGCATGTCGTAGTTGATCACGAGGGTCACGCCTTTGACGTCGATGCCGCGGGCGGCGATGTCTGTGGCGACCAGAACGCGGATCTTGCCGGACTTGAACTGAGAAAGTGCGCGCTCCCGGGCACCCTGGGATTTGTTGCCGTGGATGGCTGCGGACTCGACGCCCTTCTTGGTCAGGCGCTCGGCGATTCTATTGGCTCCGTGTTTGGTGCGTGAGAAAACGAGAGCGAGGCCCTCTGGGTTTTCGTCCAGAATGTCGAGCAGCAGTGGGATCTTGTTCTCACGTTGGACGTGGCAGATGCGCTGGTCGATGCGCTCGGCAGTGGAGGAAACGGGTGTGACCTCGACTTTTTCGGGGTTGTGCAAAAGTGTGTCCGCAATCTTGATGATGGCATCAGGCATGGTTGCTGAGAAGAGCAACGACTGACGGCGTGGGGGGAGGTGCTGGATGACCTTCTTCACATCGTGGATGAAGCCCATGTCGAGCATGCGGTCGGCTTCGTCGAGGACGAAGATTTCCACGGAATCGAAGAAGACTTTGCCTTGTTGTGCGAGGTCGAGGAGGCGGCCCGGTGTGGCGACAAGGATGTCGGTGCCCTTGCTCAGGCGGTTGATTTGCGGGTTGATCCCGACGCCTCCGAAGACGACCTGGGAGGTCAGTGGGAGGTTGCTGCCGTATGCCTCGAAGTTGTCCATGATCTGGGCAGCCAGCTCGCGGGTCGGGGTAAGGATCAGAGCGCGTGGGCGGCGTGGCGTGCGGCGCGATTTCGACTCGGTGAGGAGTTGGAGAATCGGAAGTGCGAATGCCGCGGTCTTGCCAGTGCCGGTTTGGGCGCAGCCGATGAGGTCCCTGCCGTCGAGTATGTGCGGGATGGCACGCGCTTGGATCGGCGACGGGTGGGTGTAGTTTTTTGCTTTCAGGGCCTCTTGGATCGGGGCGCTGAGCTTGAGCTCCGAAAAGCTGATATCAGATGATTGCATAGATAGGGTTGTGGGGGGCGCCGAGGATACAACTCCACTGTGAGTGGTGCGTTTCATCGATCGCCTGGGTGTCGATGATTTTGAGTGAACTGAACGTTCTCTCATCGAAAAGACCCGTTAAGTGGCGGCGCGTTCTAGCGTCCGCGGTATCGATGATTTTGAGTGAACCGAACGTTCTCTCATCGAAAAAGACCCGTTAAGCAGCGGAGCTTCCTTCGCGTCCGCTTGTGTCCGGCACGGTTGGTGCGGGACGGCTGTAGCATGGCTCACATTTCCGCAATAGCAAGTGAGATGACGTCTGGGGATGCGCCGGTTGGTCACAAATGGCCAATCCTTGAGCTGCTGCGGAGTTGCTTGACCCCCTGAGAGTTCTGCGAATGGAACTTGATTTTCAGCCTAATTCAAGGCACAAACTAGTGCGCCTTCTCGTCGGCCGTCTTTGTCATGAGTTACTCACGTTTCCGAATCCTTTTTTCCGCAACGCTCGCCTTCATGTTGGTGTTTGCGGGGGTGTCCTGCAGTTCTCAGAAGAAGGGGGATGATCAGGGGCCGGGGGCAGTAATCAGTCAAAACAATGGCGGCGCTGCCGGCGGTGGAACGATGATGCCAAACTACCCGAAAGGGAGTAATCCGAATGTTTCGCTGACGTCGACCGGAGGGGGACGGGGCATCAGCTACAGTCGGGTGAACACACCCGCTCCGTACATTGCCATGACCTTCGATGATGGTCCGCACCCGCGCCTGACGCCCCGTTTGCTTGATATTCTGCGGGAGCGCAACATCCGGGCGACTTTCTATGTGGTGGGGCGCAATGCCAAGCTCTACCCGCATTTGATCCAGCGGATGGTGGCCGAGGGGCATGAGGTCGGCAACCACACGTGGAACCATCCGAACTTGACGAAGCTCTCGGACGCTGCGGTTCACAAGGAATTGCGCACCACCGAGGATGCGATCGTGGCTGCTTGTGGTGTGCGCCCGCGCACGATGCGCCCGCCGTACGGTGCGCTGCGCCAGAGTCAGCGTGCGATGATCAAGAGCCAATACGACTACCCGACGATTTTGTGGGATGTGGACCCACAGGACTGGCGTCGTCCGGGCCCTGCGGTGGTCGCCAACCGGATCGTTTCCAAGACTCGCAATGGATCGATCGTGCTGGCCCACGATATTCATTCCAGCACGATCGATGCGATGCCCGCGGCTCTCGATGGATTGCTTTCCAAAGGGTATACTTTCGTTACCGTTTCCCAGTTGCTGACTCAAGAGCCTTAGCGCTGGATCGCGGGTTGGTGGACAATGGGTTGAGCTGGGGGCGACGGCGGCGAATTGGGATCCTTTGTTGATTCGCTGCTTGACTACAGGCCGTCAGCGGGTGAAATGCGATCCGTAATCCGGTGGGGCAATGCGTGCTCTCCGGTTGATTTTTCACTTCCTCCGTCACCAGTTGTCATGCCCGAATCACCGTCTGCTCCGCCCGCATCCAAGAGTAAAGCGGCGGTATTTCGAGACCGTCTGCTGAGCACGGTGATCTTGTGGGGGCTGGTTGCCGGAACGTTTATCTGGGGACACCCGACCGGCTACTTCGTGGTGGTTGGCGCGCTGGCAGTTTTGGGCTGCGTGGAGTACTTCCGGATGGCGAAGTCGGCAGGGATGCTGGTATTCGGCAAGTTCGGGATTGCCTTGTCGGTGCTCTATTCCATCGGGATCTGGTGGGTGTTGCGCAGCGGTGGGGATGGTCACGACGCCGTGGGTTGGCTGGATGGCGGTTTGACCTTTGCTGCCATCATTGGCGCATTTTGCCTAATGTTGCTGCGCAAGGAAAAGGGCAACGACGCCTTGCAGCCGGTGCTCTACACCGTTTTCGGAATCTTCTATCCTGCGGTGCTCTTCCACTTTGTCACCCGCATCCTTTTCTACGAGTATGGCGACACCGAAGTGGAGCTGCCGGTGACGCCAGGTGCGTGGTACGCACTGTGGTTGGTGGCTGTGACCAAGTTCACGGACATGGGCGCGTATCTCGTGGGGTCGTGCATTGGAAAGAACAAGCTGATTCCAAGTGTCAGCCCGGGCAAGACGTGGGAAGGGTTCTACGGTGCGCTGGTGATTGCTCAGATTGCCGGGGTTGGAATGTATTTGCTGATGCCTCAGCAATTGGCTGCACTCGGTGGTCTCGGCAGTGTGATTTTGATTGGCTTGGTGATCTCCCTGCTTTCGGTGGTAGGGGATTTGGCGGAGTCTGTTATTAAGCGCAGTCTGACGATCAAGGATTCGGGTCAGGCATTGCCGGGGATTGGAGGTGTGCTCGACTTGATCGACAGCATTTGCTTCACTGCACCTGCCCTTTATTTGTATTTGAGCTTCCTTGCCTGATTTCGGCCTGGAGAAGAGGAGAGAATTTGAGTCATCGGAATGTCTGACCAGCGGAAAATTGTCGTATTGGGGTCGACTGGGTCGATCGGTTGCAGTGCACTGAAAGTGGCGCGGGATATCCCGGAGCGGGTCCAGATTGTGGGCATGGCTGCGGGTGTGCGCGATGAGGTGTTGGCCGACCAGATCAAAGAGACTGGCGTCAAGTATGCGGCGATGAGCGACCCAGCGGCGGCGCAGCGTCTGCGTGAGCGCGTGGGCAGCGACTGTGAGGTTGGTGAGGGTGAGGCTGGGTTGATTGATCTAGCCACGCTTGATGAGGCTGACATGGTGCTGGTGGCGATTGTGGGAGTGGCTGGCTTGCGGCCGGCGCTCGCAGCAATCGAAGCGGGGAAGGACTTGGCGATTGCCAGTAAAGAGATTCTCGTGATGGCCGGTGAGGTGGTGATGGAGGCGGCGCGCCGCAAGGGTGTGCGGATCCTGCCGGTGGACAGCGAGCACAATGCGATTTTCCAGTGTCTGGAGGGTGTGCCTTCCGATCATGTCTCGCGTCTGATCCTGACGGCATCGGGCGGACCATTTCGCACGGCATCCGTGGGGGCGATCAAGAAGGCGAAGCCAAAGGACGCGCTCAAGCATCCGACCTGGGATATGGGGCGCAAGATTTCGATCGATTCCGCGACTTTGTTCAACAAAGGCCTGGAGATGATCGAAGCGCGTTGGCTCTTCGACGTGCCGATGGACCGGGTCGATGTGATCGTGCACCCGCAGAGCATTGTCCATTCGATGATCGAGACGGTGGACGGGTCTGTGTTGGCACAGTTGAGCCACTCTGACATGTGTTTTCCGATCCAGTATGCAGTGACGTACCCGGACCGCGTGCCGAACTCATTGCGCCCGCTGAACTTTAGTGAACTGGCGAAGCTGGAGTTCGAAGCGCCGCGAGAAGATGTCTTCCCTGCGCTGAAATTGGCCCGTGCCGCGGGTACTTCGGGCGGTACCATGCCGTCGGTGATGAACGCAGCCAACGAGGTGGCCGTTGACGCATTCCTCGAGGGGAAGATTGGATTTCCTGCAATTTGGGAGCTGGTGGCGTCTGTGATGGAAGCTCATAGTAATCAAGGGGATACCTCTCTGGATGCGGTGGTTGAGGCGGATCAATGGGCGCGCCATGCGGCACATGCCGCGGTGTTTGACCGGGTGAAGTGAGCTCGTATTCGGGCGATATGGGCTTGTGCGTTGATTTCGAGGAGGCGAGGTGGGTGAACTTTTTTGTAATCCCTAGTTGCGGTCACTTTTTTGTGTGGTAGTGATTTCCTCCCGATTTTGCGCGGGTTTTGGCTTGTTTTTCAACTGACTCAGTGCCAAGCGCTTCGCAAGTCTGAACAATCACCGCAACAACGCGGGAACTTTAACCTATTGAACCGATGAAAGTCCGACCTTCAGTAAAACGCCTTTGCGAATCCTGCCGCGTGATCCGCCGGGAGGGTGTGGTGCGCATTATCTGCTCAAACCCACGCCACAAGCAGCGCCAGGGCTAAGCGGTCAACTTTTTCGCCCACCGTACGCGGTGAGCAATCCCTAGACTTCAACCATCCCACGATATGCCAAGGCTACTCGGAATCGACATCCCAAACGAAAAGCGCATTGAGGCAGCACTCCCGTACGTGTACGGAATCGGCCGCCCAACCGCATCACGCATCCTTCGCGAAGCAAATATCGACCCAGATATCCGCGCAGGTGAACTCACCGACGACCAGCTTTCCGCTATCGTTCAGGTGATCAGTGCCAACAACCTGGTCATCGAAGGTGACCTCCGCCGTGACATTCAGAGCAACCTGAAGCGTCTCCAGCAGATCCAGTCGGTTCGCGGTCTCCGCCACCGCAAGGGTCTTCCTGTCCGCGGACAGCGCACCAAGACCAACGCACGTACCCGTAAGGGCAAGCGTCGTACCGTGGGTGCATCGAAGTAATTTGAAATCTATTCGGGCTGCCGGAGAACTCACCGAACACGTCGGTGGTGTAGGCGCCCAACAACCAAGCTGAATATGGCTGAAAACGAAGAAAAGAACGAAGAAGTCGCCGCTACCCCGGCTGCCGAGGCAGCTCCAGTAGAGGAGAAGAAAGAAGAGACCGCTGCTCCAGCTGCTGCTGAGCAGGCCGCCCCTAAGAAAGATGACCGCAAGCGCGACATCTTTGCAGAGCTCGACGGTGAGCAGCCTGAAGAGAAGAAGAAAGTCTTCAAGGCCAAGGGCAGCAAGAACATCTCCACCGGCATCGTCCACGTTCTCGCCACCTTCAACAACACCAAGGTGACCATCACCGACCGCGGCGGCAACGTCATCGGCTGGTCTTCCGCTGGTAAGCTTGGATTCAAAGGTTCCCGTAAGAGCACCGCATACGCAGCCCAGCTCGTGTGTCAGGATGCTTGCCGTCAGGCGATGGGTCACGGTCTTCGCGAAGCTGAAGTTCGCGTCAAGGGCCCTGGTTCCGGTCGTGAGTCCGCGGTTCGTGCTGTGCAGGCAATCGGTATCGACATCTCCTTGATCAAGGATGTCACCCCGATCCCACACAACGGATGCCGTCCGCCAAAAGCACGTCGCGTCTAATTCACCCATCCTAATGGCGGGCCGCAGCTCTGGATGAGCACCCGCCGCTATCAACCACTTACCGAATCAGAATCATGGCACGTTACACCGGACCAACTGACAAAATCAGCCGCCGTTTCGGCGTTGCTCTCTTCGGCGCAAGCAAGACGCTTGAGCGCAAGCCGTTCCCTCCGGGGCAGCACGGTGCGAAGAACACCCGTAAGAAGAAGTCGGACTACGCGCTGATGCTTGAAGAAAAGCAGAAGCTCCGTATGCAGTACGGCATGCTTGAGAAGCCATTCCGCAAGCTTTTCGCGGAAGCAGTCCGCCGCCGCGGCGTGACTGGTGAGATCCTTCTCCAGCTCCTCGAACTCCGCCTCGACAACGTCGTTTACCGCATGGGCTTGGCCAACACCCGCCGTGGTGCCCGCCAGTTCGTCGGACACGGTCACGTTCTCGTCAACGGCGTCCGCACCAACATCGCATCGTACTCCTGCAAGCCAGGTGACAAGATCTCGGTGCGCGATGCAGCAGGCTCGAAGCAGCTCGCTCTCCGCAACATCGAGAAGACTCAGTACGCTACCGCCCCTGACTGGGTGAGCTTCGACCAAGAGACCCTCGCAGGCTCGGTCAACCGCGTCCCTGAGCGCAGCGAGATCGACCCACAGGTCAACGAGCAGCTCGTCGTGGAACTCTACTCCCGATAAGCCGATCGAACGCTTTACAAAAAACCGCCACTGGTTCTCCGGTGGCGGTTTTTTTGTGGCTGGCGGTTATAGGTGCTGGGGCGCTGATGTGGTTCTACCAGTGCGCTCCGGGCACAAAAATAGGCCCTATAAGACTTATAGGACCTTTGGGAGGGAAGGGGGCTGTGTGGGCCTTTTACTTCTCTTCCACCGGTACAATCCGTACCGGAACGCCGCGCTCCTTGAGGCCTTCTTTTACTTCACCGACGGTGGTCTCTCCGAAGTGGAAGATGGATGCGGCGAGGACGGCGTCGGCGCTGCCCTGGTCGAGCACGTCGATCATGTGGTCGACGTTGCCGGCGCCGCCGGAGGCGATGACGGGAATGTTCACTGCGCGGCTGAGGGTGCCGGTCAGTTCCAAGTCGTAGCCGTCTTTGGTGCCGTCGGCGTCCATGCTGGTGAGCAGGATTTCACCGGCGCCGCGGGATTCGACTTCTTTGGCCCACTCGATCGCGTCGAGCTCGGTTGGGGTGCGGCCACCATGGGTGTAAACCGTCCAGCCTCCCTGGTCGTTCTTCTTGGCATCGATGGCCACCACGATGCATTGACGGCCGAAGGCTTTCGACCCGCGGTTGATCAAATCTGGATCGGCGACGGCCGAGCTGTTGATGCTCACTTTGTCGGCACCGGAGGTGAGCATGCGGCGCATGTCTTCGACCGAGCGGATGCCACCACCGACGGTGACGGGCATGAAGCAATGCTCGGCAGTGCGGCGGACGACATCGACCATAGTGTCGCGTCCGTCGGATGAGGCGGTGATATCGAGAAACACCAACTCGTCAGCTCCCTGGCGGTTGTACTCAATGGCACATTCCACGGGGTCGCCGGCGTCGCGCAGACCGACGAAGTTGGTTCCTTTGACCACGCGACCATCGGTCACGTCGAGGCATGGGATCACGCGTTTTGTGAGCATGCGGTAATAGGGCGCGGATCGAGTGTAATTGCAAGATTGAAGCAGCGGGTAGCAAGTACGGGGTAGGAAGGGGGAACTGCGCCGTGGCGAGGTTGCACATCTGTGACGATCCGCGCTCATCTGTGGCCGATTCTGCTTTGTCTCATTCACTGATTCCACGTACGGTGGCGGCGTGGCGGATTCGGACGACAAGCAAGCACCTGAGGCATCAGCGGAAGACGAACTGGTGGATGCCTTTCTTGAGTTTATGCGGGTGGAGAAGTCGGCGTCGAAGCATACCCTAGACGGCTATGCACGGGCGTTGCGCGTGTTCCGTGAGTGGGATCCAAAGTTCAGTGAATGGGGTGCGTGTTCGACCACGACGTTTCGGAAGTATCTTTTTGAGATGATGAAGCTGGGGCGGTCGCGAGCGACGGTGCGCCAGCATTTTGCGGCTCTGCGGTCGTTCTACAAATGGCTACGTGACCGGCGGGGGATGAAGGAGAATCCATTGGCGGATGTCCAGTTGCCTAAGCCTGAAAGGAAGCTGCCGGTGGTATTGACGGCAAAGCATCTGGATGAGTTGCTCGAGCTGCCGCTTAAATCGGCCGACGAAAAGGTGAAGCCGTCGTGGCTGCCGCTGCGGGATGCTGCGGTACTTGAGTTGTTTTACGGCACGGGGATTCGATTGCAGGAGTTGGTGGATCTCAATGTGGAGGATGTGGACGTGTACTCGGAGACGATGCGTGTGATGGGGAAGGGGGCGAAGGAAAGGATGGTGCCCGTTGGCGGAATGGCGGTGAAGGCGCTGCAGAAATACCAGTCGGCCGCCGGGGTGCGGAATGGGCCGTTGATCATCAGCAAACAAAGGAAGCGGATCTCCAGGCGGGCGGTGAGTAACCTGCTCGACAAGTATTTGAAGATGTCGTCGATCCCACTGCGGGTGACGCCCCACAAGTTGCGGCATAGCTTTGCGACGCATTTGCTGGATGCCGGGGCGGACCTACGGGCGGTGCAGGAGTTGCTTGGGCATGCGGATTTGTCGACGACTCAGATTTACACGCATGTGTCGTTTGAGCGGCTTAAGGACGCGTATGATGATGCGCACCCGCGGGCGTGATTCTGCGGTGCCAGCACCTTTTCAGCGTGTGGGAAAAAAAGTACGTGCTGTGTGGTCACAGGGCTGGAGGCCTGTGCTTTGGTCCGAGCTCCTTTCAGGCGCGGGAGATGGGAGATTTTTTTTTTGAAGAGAGTGAATGAAGAATCGAGGGCTCGCGTCGGAGGGATCGGCCACCGGATCCGGTGGATGAAAAATTGAACCCATAACGACTGAAGCTATGAAACCATTTGTTGCTCTTCTCGCTGTTGCCGCCGGTATGGTGGCGTTCGCTCCCATGACCGCTGAGGCAGGGAAGAAGGACCGTCATTCACGGCACCATCACAAGCACCACAATCATCACTATTCACACGACTGTGGTCACTGTGGGCACAAGGTGCGTAAAGTCCGTCAGTTGGTGGGCTACGATTGCGGCGGCTGCCCGATCTACCGCTGGGTGGTGGTGAGCCACCGCTGCAAGCCTGCTCATCATCAACGATATCGTCATCACGACTGGAACCGTCGCTATGACGGCTGCCGATCGGGGTATTACCGTAATCGCGATAACCGCGCCTACTTCAGTTTTTCGTGGTAGGCAGAGCCCTCAAACCATTTCCGCCCGTTCTCGCAATGAGGACGGGCGGTTTTTTTGTGTTTAGCTTGCCGATGTTCAGCTGGATGTTGGCGGTGCGCATGCGTTGATACCTGGATAGCACATGGATGTTACTTTCGGGAAAGCGTGCAGTGCTCGGTTAGGCAGTTTCTAAGACTTTGATAAGAGGAGGCGCAGGCTGTTGAGGCAGACTAGCGCGGTGCTGCCTTCGTGGGCGAAGACGCCGATGCTGAGGGGGAGGTCTCCGCCCATCGCGACGAGGAACATGAGCAGCACGGTGCCCAGGCTGATGATGAGGTTTTGGCGAATGATGCGGCGGGCCTTGCGGCTAAGGTCAAGTGCTTCGACGAACCCTTCAATGCGGTCGTTCATGAGTACGACTTCGCTTTGCTCCAGCGCGGCGTCGCTGGCGCGTCCGCCCATGGCGACCGAGACATAGGCAGCCGCGAGGCTTGGGGCGTCGTTCACGCCGTCGCCAACCATGGCGACTTTTTTACCATCGGCGCCGAGTTGGCGGATGGCGTCGACTTTTTCGTCTGGCATTAGTCCGGCTCGGATGAAGTCCGGGTTGAGGTCGAGCTCCTGAGCGACTTTGGCGGCGGCTTCCGGACGGTCGCCGGTGAGCATGATTGGTGTGATGCCGGATTGTTTGAGATGGTCGAGCACTGCACCTGCGCCGTGGCGGACCTGGTCCTGGAGGAGGAAGCGTCCGGCGGAATGCGGCGTGATGATCCAGACTTCCGAGAAGCCGGTTGGGGGCTCGGGCACATTGTCCAAAAGGTCGGAGAGTGGTCCGTCGGCGAGCAATGTGCGGCGGCCGATGAGGACGTCGCCGTCGTCGGTGGTGCCGCGCAGGCCCATGCCGGTGAGGGACTGGAAGCGCTCGATGGATGCGGGTTCGATGCCGCGGGATTCGATGAATTTGACCAAGGCGTGAGCCACTGGGTGGGTGGAGTTTTTCTCCAGTCCGTGGGCGAGCGAGAGCAGGGATTCCTCGGCGGATGCGGGGAAGGCTTCGACGTGGTGAACCTGCAGGTCGCCGGTGGTGAGCGTTCCGGTTTTGTCCATCGCCACGACGTTGATCTGAGCCAGCTTTTCCACTGCCGCACCACCGCGGAATAAGATCCCGTGGCGGGCACCCCACGCGATAGCCGCGAGAATGGCGGATGGGATGGACAAGACAAGCGCACACGGGCTGATCACGACCAGCAGCGCCATCGCGCGGTAGAACGCAGAGTAGCTCTCGGGGGAGGATTCGAATGGCGAGAGCCCGAAGCCCAGCCACCAGATGAAGAACATGACGGTGGTGAGGGAAAGCGCGAGCCAGGTGTAGCCGCTGCCGAATTTATCGGTGAAGTTTTGGGCAGGTGCCTTTTGTTCCTGGGCGTTTTGGATCAGGCGGATGATCTGCTGCAGCGAGCTTTCGTCGGCACGCTTGGTGACTTCGGCACGGGTGACGCCCCACAAGTTGAGCGTGCCGCTGAACACAGGGTCGCCGATGTTCTTTTGCACGGGGATGGCTTCGCCGGTCAGAGTGGACTCGTCCGCTGCGGTTTCTCCGCGGGTGATGGTGGCATCAAGAGGGAAGGTGTCGCCCGGGCGGATCAGTAAAGTGTCTCCCGGTTCGATGTGACTGACGGCCCGGATGTGTTCGGTGCCATCTGGATCGATGACCGTGGCAACTTTTGGAGCCGCTTTGAATAGCGCGTTGATCTCACGTTTCGTGCGATAGAAGGCAAAGTGCTCGAGCGCGCCGGAGAACGAGAAAAGAAAGAGCAGCAGCGCTCCTTCGCCCCACGCTCCGACCAGCGAGGCACCAAGAGCAACGGCGAGCATCAGAAAGTGGATATCGATTTTGCCTCGCTTGAGAAGGCCGAAGGTGTCGATAGCGGCGTCCCATCCGCCGGCGATCATGGCGACACTGTAACAGACGATGGGGATCCACGATGGAATGCCTGCAACCATCGAAAGCCCGAAGCCGATGAGCCCGAAGACTCCGCACACCGCGGCGAACCAGGCCATTTCGCGCCATTCGTCGGCGGACTCCTCGGATTGGTCTGGCTCGGGCCATGGGATTTCGCGCCACGTCCAGAGCTTTGGAGATGTGGGGCAGGTGGGTTTGCTCAGGCGGGTGCCGTTGCCCGTGGACTCGGACTCGAGGATTCCGTCGCTGGTGAGGGTGAGTGATTCCAGAGCTCCGAAGCGTTGTTGGATCTCGTTGAGTTGGGCGCCGAGTCGGTCGCGGAGTTCTGCTTCGTTGATGGGGCCGAGGGTGGCGACTCGCAGACGGTGGTCTCCTGGGGAGATTTCGATCGCCTCCAGTGCCGGGTCGTCACGCAGGATGGACGAGAGTTCGTCTGCGCCCGATGATGGGCGCTGGGTATCGGGTTGGTCGCTCATGAGCAGGTCTCCATCATGGCGGGTACGCGGGGGGCTTGGCGAGGGCAATGAAGGATTCGTATTTGGCGGATTTTGAAGAAATCGAGAGTGTTGCGATTCAGGTGCGCGGAAAATTGGCACGCGGGTTGCTTAACTCGTTGGGGACTCGGCAGTGAGACTTCGCTCCAGCCGCTCGTTTGCCCAACCTAATCAACCAAGACCGATGAAACACCGATTCTTCCGACTTCTAACGATTGCCATCATTGGTAGCGTGGTCGCAGCAACCGGCGGATTCCTCTCTGGCGCGCACGCCGCCACAGTGGACGAACTGAAAACCACTCTGACCCAGGCCCAGGCGTACGCCGATGCCAAAGCGGAAGCCGAGGCCGCAGAGAAGGCTGGCGACGAGAACGTGGTGATGCCTGACTGGGCTGACTACGTCGCCGCCGAGCCGGATGCTTTGTGGTCGGACATTCAAGAGCTCGTCGGCAGCGACGAGACCGGCGACGCCGCCAAAGAAGCGATCAGCGCAGCGTCTGATGATGCCCAGAAGGCGATCTATGACAATGTGTGGGCGGCTTCATCCGGATTCACAGGGTTCATCGTGAACAACCTGTGGATCTTGGTTTCGGCAGCTTTGGTGTTCCTGATGCACCTCGGGTTTGCGAGCTTGGAGTCAGGCCTTTGCCAGCGCAAAAACACGGTGAACGTGTTGTTCAAGAACTGTTGGATCATCAGCATCGGCGTGCTGACCTACTTCGTGTGGGGCTTCAACGCGCACTACCCAGGTGGCTGGGTGATCGACGGCTGGCTCGCTTTTGGATCTCCTGCCAACGGGTCCGACATTCTGTTGAGCAACACCAACCTCTACAACCCGGCATACGTCTACTGGACCGATTTCATCTTCCAGGCCATGTTTGCTGCGACCGCCGCGACCATCGTGTCCGGTGCTGTGGCAGAGCGTATCAAGCTGGGTGCGTTCATGATTTATGCGGTGATTCTGGTGATGATCGGTTACCCGCTTGCCGGTGCCTGGCACTGGGGTGGCGGCATCCTCAATAGCTGGGGATTTGCTGACTTCGCGGGATCGACCGTGGTGCACGCCTTCGGGGGCTTTGCTGCTCTTGCAGCGGTGCTCGTGCTTGGTCCGCGTAAGGGCAAGTACACCAAGAATGGAACCAAGCCGATCCTGGGTCACAGCCTTCCATTGGCTACCATCGGTGTGTTTCTTCTCTTCCTCGGATGGTTCGGCTTCAACGGCGGATCGGTGCTCAGTGCCGAGCCTTCAACTGTTGCGCACGTCTTTGTGACCACCACCCTCGCGGCCATCGGTGGCGCGATTACTTCGATCTTCACCTCGTGGATCGTGATCAAGAAACCTGACCTCTCGATGTCTTTGAACGGCTTCCTTGCAGGTCTCGTCGGCATCACCGCAGGTGCGGACATCCTGTCGTCGTGGCAGGCGCTGGTCGTCGGTGCTCTTGCCGGTATCATTGTGGTATTCTCCATCCTGATTCTCGACAAACTCAAGATCGACGATCCCGTGGGTGCGATTTCGGTCCACGGTGTCTGCGGGATTTTCGGAACCCTGGCCTGTGTGCTCGGTGGTGCTGATTTCCTCGTGCAGCTCGGCGGAACCTTGCTCGTCTGCGCCTTCGGATTTGTCTTCTCGTTTGTCACCTTCTTCATCCTCAAGAAGACCATCGGCATTCGCGTGCCGGAGGAAATGGAGATGGAAGGCCTGGACGTCGAAGAACACGGCGCTCCTGCTTACGGCGACCTGATGGTCAACCCACAGCCGAACTAATCATCGCAATCGCGAACATCGCTCTCCTCCCAGAACACGGGTGTCTCGGGGAGCTGGGTAAAGGCACCCGGTCGGATTTTTCCGGCCGGGTGTTTTTGCGTAAAGTGTTAGGGTGTTAGGTTTTATGTTTTAGGAAAGCCTCGTGTCTGCCGGGGCTGGATCCTAAAACCTAATCACTTAAAACGTAAAACGCTCACGACTCGACCTTCGACCTGACTGAGCCCTTTGCGAACTTGGTAGTGAGTTCGTCGCCGGGGGAGAGGGTGTCTGCATCGCGGATGATGCGGCCGGTGGAGTCGGTGGTGAGTGAGTAGCCGCGGGCGAGGACGACGTCGGGGCTGATGGCGTGGAGGAGGGATTGGCGGTGGCCTAGCGCGTCGGTGAGTTTTTCGAGGCGATGGGTGGTGAGTTCCACCATCCGGCGTTGGAGTTGGTCGAGACGATCGTTGGTGGATGCCAGTTGAGCCGATGGCGTGAGTCGTGCGAGTTTTTCCTGGAGGCGGTGGAGGCGGTCGTCGCGGGACTCGAGAGTGTCCTCAGCCAAATCGGTGAGGTCGTCGAGCGCTGAGTCGAGTTGCTGTTGGCGTTCGCGGATGGCGAAGCGTGGCATGTTGAACAACTCGGCCCCCGAGCGGCTTTGCAACTGGTAGTCGAGCATGGTTACGCGCTGGTCCATGCTACGTTTTGCTCTATGGGCGAGACCGTCGAGCGTTGCGGCGAGTTCGGCGCGGTCTGGGGTTAGCACTTCGGCGGCGGCACTTGGGGTGGGGGCGCGCAGGTCGGCGGCGAAGTCTGCGATGGTGAAATCAATTTCGTGGCCGACGCCGCTGACGACGGGCAGATCCGATGCGGCGATAGCGCGCGCGACGACTTCTTCGTTGAAGCACCAGAGGTCTTCGAGGCTTCCGCCACCGCGCGCAACGACGAGGACGTCGAGTTTGTCTGAGGTGGTGTGTTGGTTCCAGTGGTTGAGCTTGTGAATGGCGTCGGCAATTTCGTGCTCGGCACCTGAGCCTTGCACACGCACAGGGAAGATGGTGATCCGGAGCCATGGAGCACGTCGCTCCCAGACGTGGAGCATGTCGCGTAACGCGGCTGCCGAGGCCGAGGTGACCACGCCGATGCGGGTTGGGAATTTAGGCAGTGGTTTCTTGCGTGCCTGGTCGAACAATCCCTCGGCAGCGAGCTTACGCTTGAGTTCGTCAAACTTGGCCTGGAGGTCGCCAACACCCGCGGGGCGTACCTCGCGCACGATCATCTGGTAGTTGCCGCGTGCTTCGTAGACCGAGATTTCGCCAAACAACAAAACCTTGCGCCCGTCTTCCGGCAGGTGCGTCTGGCGCATTGCATTGCCTTTGAAAAGGACGCACGACAACTGCGCGCCGCTGTCCTTGAGCGTGAAGTATTGGTGGCCCGAGCGCTGGACCCGCAGGTTGCTGACCTCGCCCTCGATCCAGGCTTCTCCGATCTCAAGTTCGATCAGTTCGCGGATCTTGCGCGTCAGTTGGGTGACGGAGAGGACGGATTCAGGAGCGGGAGCGGGCATGGTAGCGGATTGTAGCCGGAGAGTTGCAGATTACCAAATGGTGAGGTGGTGTGAAGTGTTGGTCGTTATCCTGCGGATGGAATGAACAGAACCTTGCCCCCACGTCGGTCCTGCTTGGCGTTAGTGAAAGCTTGCTCGTAGGCGCTGAGGGGGAAGGTCTGGCTGACCGTGGTGCGCAGCGAGCCGTCGGTCATCCACTGAGCGAGCGATGCGTAGTCGGTCTCCAAGCGGGCGCGTTTCTGGGCGGCGATCCATTTGGTGACCCAGAACCCTTCGAGCCGCAGTTGTTTGAAGATGAGCATGCCGTTGGGCACTTTGATGGCGCGGCGGCTCATGGCTCCGTAGGTTACCATCGTGCCGCGATTGGCGAGGCAATCCATCATGCGCAGAGCGGAGTCTCCGCCGACGGCATTGAGGCCGAGTTTTGGCGCGTTGCCTGCGGTGATTTCCATCAACTCGTCCTTGGTATTCTTCGAGTCGACAATCACGGCGTCGGCGCCGAGGGAGGTCAATGGTTGCTGCAAGCCTTCGCGGCGGACGACATTGACTGTGCGCAGACCTAGTTTTTTTGCGATCTGGATGACGCATTCGCCGACGGATGAGTTGGCCGCGTTCTGCATCACCCAGTCGCCTGGGTTGAGGTCGGCGAAGTCACTGAGCATGCGCAGGGCGGTCATTGGGTTCACTTTCAAAAGGGCTCCCTGTTCAGGCGTCAGGTTGGTAGGAACCTTGAGCACATCTTCGGGTGTCACATCGAGGATGTCGGCCCAGCAGCCGCAGCGGCGAATGAAAATCACCTGGCTTCCGATGGCCGGTACTGGGGCTTCGGGAGTTGGTAGGGTGTCCGGGGCGTGGGCGATTACGGTGGCGATTCCTTCCATGCCGAGCCGAGCGGGGAGTTCCGGACGGTCGCCATATTGTCCTTCGAGGTAGTTGATGTCCGCGGGATTGATGGCGCTGGCCAGCACTTTGACCCGGAGATGTCCGGGAGGTGGGGTTGTTGGTAGGTCGTTGCGGACGAGATCAAGCCCAGTGGGAGCTGGGGTGAGTTCAGTAGCAATCAGGCGGGACTGGATCATGAGATCAGGCTGCTCCAGATCGGGATTCCTGACAAGTGCGAGCATCAGTTGCTGCTCCCTAAGCTTGAGTTGATTAGGTTCGGTTAATCATCGTTTAAAAAGTGATTAAAAAGATTGATGCATCCGGCGTGTCTGCTATTAGTTTTCTTCATGAATTAAAAAGATGGTGATTATGAAAACTTCAACACGTGCCAAAAATGTCGATCCCGAAGAACTCCAAAAGCGGAAAGAAGAGGAGGCGTTGATCCTCGGAGTGGCGGATGGAGATCTGCAAAAGTTTGCTGAGTTACACCAGCGGTTCTCAGGTCTGGTCTACGCGACGGTGTACAAAGTACTTAACGACGTGCAGGACACAGAGGATGTGGCGCAGGAAGTTTTCTCGATGATCTGGAACAAAGCGGATCAGTACCGTGTGGACAAAGGGAAGCCGCTGACCTGGATCACCACGATGGCGCGCAACCGCGCAATCGACCGTCTTCGAGCCAAGCAACGCCGCGCTCGCTTGACCGAGAGTTTCAAGGAGCAGGAGGAAGGGCACGAGTCACGTCGCCGCGAAGATTCGCTGCGATTGGTGGAGTGGGGTGATCGCAACCGCACCGTCCGCAGTGCGGTGATGGAGTTGTCCGAACCCCAGCGTGAGGCGATCCAGATGGTGTATTTTTCAGGGCTCACCCAAGCTGAGGCCGCTGATCAGTTGGGCGAACCACTGGGCACTGTAAAAGCTAGAATCCGCCGTGGGATCCTGCGCTTGAGGAAAGTGATGCCACTGCGCCTGTGAGCGTTGAGTCATTCTCCGGAATACCATCTGAGCACCCCGAGTGGGGTGCTTTTTTTGTGGCTGGATTTGGCTCGATTGGTGGGGTGATGTTGTTAATGATCTCGTGATGAGTTCGCTGCCTCCGCGTCCGTTGATTTCCGCGAGTGTCTTGGTGTTTGCTGTTTCGCTGATGCTGATGATGTTTCCCTTTGTGACGCGGTTGTTGGGGGATGGCGGTGACGTGTTTGGGGTGATTCCTGTGGGAGCTCTTGGGCTGCATGCAGTGCTGGCGGTGTGGAATGGATCGGATAAGGCGCGCAAGCGGTGCCTGTGGAGCTTGGGAGCGGGAATTGCGGCGGCTGTGTTATTCGCGGTGTTGTTCTCGATCGATGTGGGATCGGTGGATGGCTTGGCGGCTCATGACTTCCGGGTGGTGGTCGGTGCGCTTGCCGCTGCTGTGGTGAGTGATGTTTGGTTGTTGCTGTGGGTGGTGCAGAAGAAGCATGCGCGTTGGTTCGAGCGGGCTGCGCCAAATACGCATCTTGAGGGTGAGGTGCGGCGGGTAATCCGAGTTTTTCCGTTGGTAGCGGTGGTTTTCGGAGGGCTTTTGTGGTGGCGTGCTGCGGCGCGCGACGATGCGTTGTTTGATTTGAATGTGGAAGTCGTGGCGGTGGATGGGCTGACAGGGAAGGTGATCGACAATCCCAAGTTGTGGAGTCGGGCGTGGAGTGGTGGTGTGGAGTGGGGTCCTGCATCCTTGCCGAAGTATTGGTTCGAGGATGGTGATGGTGGGATTTGGGTTCGAGGCGTGTCGGACCGTCCGCTGGAGTTCGCGGTTTCTGCTGAGGGATATGTTTCGGAGACTGTGACCCTGAGTCCGGACAGTGGGCAACGACTGGAGGTGCGGCTACCGGTGCGGTTACCAGTTCAGCTGCGGATGAAGGCGGAGTAGGGGGCGGCTGGGGGGGAAAGAAAAACGCTCCGCAACGACGGGCGTTGGGGAGCGTTTGCTAGAGAAGGATGTGGTGGGAAGTTAATCTTCCTCGGTGATCGGGTATCCGCAGCAGTCGTGGACGATGGCGTGGAAGTCGATGTGGAACCACTTCTTGAAGGTGTCGAACGAGCGGTTCTTCGGCCAGCCGGCGGGATCGGTGTGCCAGTCGTAGAGTTCGGCTTCGAAGATCACTTCGAACCCTTCCGAGAGGACGTCCATGGCATCCTTGTTGGATTCAAACTCGGGGATGAGGTAGACGGTGCGGTCTTCGTTGATGACGTCTTCAGAGATTTTCGGGCCATCGAGCGAGTGAACCCAATCGATGAATGGTTTTTTCGGGCGAACGATGACGCTGCTGCGGTTGATCATAGGGCGAGTTTTAGCAGGGCTGGAGCGGGCCCGCAAGCAAGCGGGTGTGATTAAGCGAAGCGTTGTTGGGCGAAGGCGACGCGGGACTCCGCGGTCGAGAGGATGCGGTCCTTGCGGCTGATGGATTCGATGGCTTCTAGGCGGTCGAGCAGGCCGGCATTGTTGGCGACTTGGATGGCTAGGCCTGGGCGAGCGTTGAGTTCGAGGATGAGTGGCCCCAGGTTTTTATCGAGCACGATATCCGCGCCGAGGTATCCGAGTTCGGTCATTTCGTAGCATTGCGATGCCAAATGAATGAGCTTGTCCCATTGGGGGACGACGAGTTCGCGCAGATCGCGACCGGTATCGGGGTGTTTTAGGACTGGGCGGTTGAACTGGACTGCGCTGCGGGCTTTACCGGTGATCAGGTCGATTCCTACACCAACAGCCCCTTGGTGCAGGTTGGCTTTGCCATCGGATGCCGCGGTTGAAAGGCGCATCATCGCCATGACCGGGTAGCCTTGGAATACGATGACGCGGATATCCGGAACTCCTTGGTAGGAGAATCCATCAAAGGCATCGCTGAACTGAATCGCGTATTCGATCATCGCCTTGTCGTGTTTTCCGCCGAGGCTGTAGAGTCCGCTCAGTGTGTTGCTGACGTGGCGGCGCAGGTCGCCATGGTCTAGGCGTCCGCCGCTGGGTTTGATGAATGTTTCCGCCTCGCGTCCGGTGATGACGAGAATGCCTTTGCCGGCGCTGCCCTGTGAGGGTTTGATGACGAACTGTTGGTGGTCGCCGACGATTTTCGCGAGTTTTTTGACGCCGGACTGGTTGGTAACGACGCCGTAGAGCTCGGGGACATTGAGCCCGAACTCTTTGGCGAGCAGCTTGGTTTTGAGTTTGTCGTCGACTCGCGGGTAGAGTTCGCGGCGGTTGTAGCGGGCGATGTAGTGCGAGTTGCGGTGGTTCATCCCGACGATGCCGCGTTTGCGCAGCTCCGACGGCTTGCACCATTCGACCTTGAATCGCTGGAGAAATGAGGCCATTAGCGGGGGGCGTTATCCTGTGATTTGACCAGCGGGGCGAAGCGAACCAACTCCGACAAGCGGTAGCCTGCGTATTGGCCCAGCGCGAGAATCACCGCCAGCACGACGAGCAACAGTTCTGGGAAAATGAACACCTGATAGCGTAGGGTTGGGTTGCCCATGACCAGATAGGCGAGTACGGCGACCAACAAACTGCCGCTGGTTTGTTTAGCGACTTCGCCGGCTCCATCTTCCTCCCACAGAATCGACAGGCGCTCGACGGTCCACGCGAGAATGATGGTGGGGAAGAGCGTGACCGATTGGGCGATGACCAGGTTGAACTTGGATCCAATAATCCCGAAACCGACCATGATTCCGATCACGACGACAACGACTGCCGAGATCCGCGGGACCAGCAGCAGGTCGAGTTTCGACAGATAAGAGCGGACAATCAGACCAACGCTAACGACGATGGTGAACAAGAGTAGGCCGGGAAGGAGGTCGGTTTTGAGGAACGACATGGCCAGAAGGATGGGCATGAAGGTTCCCGAAGTTTTGATGCCGACGATGTTGCGCATGATGACGACGACCAGGGCGCCGAATGGGATCATGAGGAGCAAGCGGTAGGCGTTTTGTTGCTCGATGGAGAGCGATGAGAGTGAGAGGTCGGTGAGGGTTTCTTGTTTCCGGCGCGCTGCGGTTTCCTGGACGAGTTCGGCGGGGAGGAATTGCTCAATGGTGGAGAACGAGATGCGGCCGTTGCGGCCACCGCTGAGTTCGACCAATGCCGGGCCGCCGCGCTGCCAGATGAGCGCTTTGCTGGTATCGAGCGGGTGGGGCGAGCCGAAGGCAAAGAGTTGCATTTTTCCGTTGTCGATGACGGCGACGGCGTGTTGCAGGCTGATATTCGATGCGCTTTTTTCGAGTGGGATATAGCGTATGAAGTGGGCGTCGAGTCCGGCTTTGGCGAGCAGTTGATGGAGGAGTTGGTTTTCCTCGAGCGGCTTTTTGCGATTTGCCAGCAGAGCCTGGACGTTTTGGTTGTTGCTGTCTTTGAGGATCGTGAGCAGCTGGCTGACGAACGACTCGGTGTCGGCGGAGTACTGACGAGCCAAGGCGATGATTTCGTCCGCGGCGACGGCTTGCGGGCCCTCTTGCAAGTCGGCCGGAAGTTCTACCGGAGGTGAGGGAAGCAGAGGGATTGGGGTTTCCGGACGTTGGTAGATGTCGATGCGGTAGAAGAGTTCCTGCTTGCCCTCGGCTTGTTGCTTCGACCACGTGACGTAGCGGAAGAAAGACGAGGCGTCTTCCGCTGTTGGTGGTGGTGTGAAGCCGAAGTTCGGGGAGGCTCCGCTTTCCTCCAGGATGCCTAGCCGGGGTTGCTCGTCGGGAACGGCAAAGCGGACACGGACAGGAGTGTCCGGCTCGGCGGTGAACGTGAGTTTTGCCTCGATGGTCCAGACCGGAAGTTTTTGGTCGGGAGTCAGGGGGTAACCGGTTTGGAAGTGCCGGTAGAGGGTGGACGCAAGTCCGATGACCGCCAAGGTGGCGATCAGGATGCGGAGTTGAATAGCGGACTTCATGAGGCCAGATGGGCGGAAAGCGTGCTGTATCGGGGACGGCGTTAGTTCTTGCCTCCCGATGATTTTGGAGCGTTGTCCTTGGTGTCGGTGGCCCAGAGGTCGGGCTTTTCGAGTGTGTTCTTGCGGCTGACGTCGACAATGGCAGTGCCGTGCAAGAGATTGCGACCGACGAGCAGCGGGTATTGGTAGAGGCTGCGGTCGGTGAGGGTGAACTCGGTGGGGCGGATTTCCTCGCCGAATGCGGCGCGCAGTTTGACTACCATTCGCCGTTCGAATTCACCTTCCTGGTGTTTGATTTTAACGCGGCGGACCTGTGGGCGTTCGAGGAGAATGGGTTCCTTGGTTGTTGGGTTGATGAGTTGGAAACGGACCCATTTTTTGCCGTCGCGTTCGAAGGCTTCGATGTTTTCCGCATGAATCGAACAGGTCTCCGCGCCGGTGTCGATACGGGCTTCGAAGTGCGTTCCAGCTTCGACGATTCCGACGGGCTCCACCTCGCCGACGATGATCGGCTCCTCCTGTGTGGCACTCGTGGATGAGGGGCTCTCGGCGTGGACCATGAGGGCCATTGCGAGCGAGAGGAGTGTCGAATATGTCAGTTGAAGTATCTTCATGAGTAACAGTAATCAACGCTTGTTTATTGAGTCCCGTCAATGGGCTGAGCGAGTGATTAAATACTGGTTTTTCTTGAGCCGTTCGGATGGAGGTTGATTGATGTACGGATCGGTGTTCAGGATGATTCCGCATGAAACCCTTACGTCTCTTGGGACGTTGTTGGGCTTGCCTGATCGCCCGAAATTGTGATGTCCGCGCCTTCTCTTCGTTCTGATGCTTCTCACTGTGCCCTCGAGGTTCGTGGGAAGTTTTTGTGGTGCGGTGGGGAGAAGCATTTTGCGCGGATGGTGACTTACGGGCCGTTCCCCGATGCCTCGTGTGGGGAGGATGGGATGCTGCCGCCACGAGATGTGGTGGAGTCCGACCTGCGAGCTGTGCGCGGGGCGGGGTTTAATGCGGTGCGTTTGTATGAAGTGCCGCCTGAGTGGTTCGTTGAGATTTGTGGGCAACTCGGGCTGAAGGTGTGGTTCGGCGTGCCGTGGGGCTGGCATTTGGACTTTTTATCTGAGCGTGAAGATAGGCGGCATTTACTGGCCGAGGGGCGTGAGCAGTTGCAGCGCGCGGTGAGGCGCTACGCGGGGAGCCCTGTCATCGGTGGGATTTTCGTCGCCAATGAGGTGCCGGTGGATTTGGTGCGCTGGATGGGCTGGCGCAATGTGCGGCGGGCATTGGAGGAAATGATCGATCTGGCAAAAGCGATCGACCCGGAGCGCTTGCTGACCTACGCGAACTATCCGCCGACCGAATGGATCGCTCCACGCAATGCCGATGTCTTTGCGATCAATGTGTACCTTCACGAGCGCGGAGCCTACGAGGGCTACCTGCAACACGCGCATTTACTGGCGGGAGATCGGCCGGTGTTGGTGAGTGAAGCGGGAGCGGACGTGCCGCGTGAGGGGGAGTCCTTTCAAGCGGAGATGATGCGGTGGGCGTATCAATCGGCGGCGGATGTGGGGGCGTGCGGGGTTTGTTGGTTTGCGTGGTCTGGTGACTGGCGGGCGCCGGATGGCGGGCGCAATGATGATTGGGATTTTGGGCTGGTTGCGGCGGATGGCACGGAGCGTCAGGCGTTGCGGGATGCCCGTGAGTGGTTGGAGCAGTGCGACGGGCTTCCGCAATGGGAGAGCGACAATTCCGTCTCGGTGGCGGTCGTCGTTTGTACCCGCAATGGCGGTGAGCGGATTGCGAGGTGTCTCGAGGCGTTGTTGGCAAGCCGGCGGCCGGCGGACGAGATTGTGGTGGTGGATGATGGATCCACCGATGACACTGCGGCGGAGGTTCGGAGGTTCCCGTCAGTTAAGTTGGTAAGCATTGAGCCGTCCGGGTTGAGCGCCGCGCGCAACCGGGGGGCGGAAGAAACTTCAGCTGATTGGATCGCCTATACCGATGACGATTGTCAGGCCGACCCGGACTGGATCGGGGCACTGGTGCGGCACGTCTCGCGTCGTGAATGCGGGGCTCTGGGCGGGCCGAATGTGCCGCCGTTGAGTGAGGCTGGGGGAGGTCGGCAGTGGATCCTCGACCACGCGCCGGGTACGGCAAATGCCGTGATGATGGATGACCTGCGCGCCGAGCATTTGCCAGGGTGTAACCTGGTGGTGCGGCGTGATGCATTTGAGGCAATTGGTGGGTTCCGCAGGCAGTACGTGACGGCAGGTGATGACGTGGATCTTTGTTGGCGTTTGATTGATGCTGGGTTCGAGTTGCACTATGTGCCCTCCGCAATGGTGTGGCACGAGCGTCGGCCAAGCCTGCGCAAGTATTTGAAACAACAAGTCGGCTACGGTCGCGCCGAAGCACTGCTCGCGAGGGATTGGGCGGCGCGGGTCGGCTCTGGCGGCGCCCGCTGGGATGGCGTGGTGTATGGTGCGTCCGGGCTGGCATTTGATCCGGCCGGGGTTTATGGCGGTGCCTTTGCCTCGCCCGGATTTCCTGTTTTGCTGGCGGGGAATGCGCCGTGGGATGGGGCGGCGGACATTCACGTGGCGGGTTGGTTGCCGCAGCGGTGGCAGATGGTTGCGCGTTGGATGTTCAAGTGGCAGCGTTGGGCGCGGGCGTACGGTCGTTGGCGTGGAGGATTGCGGATGACGGTGCCTTATGTGGTCCGGGGAAGATCGAGTGAGCTGGTGGAGCTGTGTGATGTGCTGTGGGTGGAACTGTCTGCCGGCGTGTGCAGGGAGGAATGGTTGCGTGGCGTGGTGGCAGAGCTGCGCTCGCTCGGATGGGTTGTGGAACCCGACGACGGGGGGCAGCACTGGGACTTGGAGGTCTCAGTCGGCAGTGGGCGCGCTCCTGTTCAGATTCTGACGGTGGCGGAGGTCGACGGTGCCAGTGGGCTCAACCAAGTGGGCGTGCGGATCGACGGGCGCGACGTAGAGGCGGTCGAGCGGGTGCGCGCCGCGGTGCGTGCACTGTGACGGTTGTTCGGCTAGCGCTCCAAGCCGAGGACGCGCAGAATCAAACGCGAGAACTCACCGGCGGCGGTGAGGCATTCTCCCAGGTATGAGGTGAGTGAAACCTCCTTCGATGCGAGCACGAGCAAGGCAACGATTTGAACGAGGTTCATCAGGTAGATGACGACCAGTGAATAGAAGGTGCCGTTCTGATCGAGGTCGGATTGGCCCTTGCGGATCATCGACAGCGTGAACGTGAGGTGGAAGCCCCAGGTGATTCCGGTGACGAAGAACAAGAGGCGGTCAAAGTAGGGGATGGTGACGAGCCACCAGTGCACCGCCGTGAGCGTGGAGATGCTGAAGACCGTGTAGATCGGAACGAAGTAGGGCGACAGCGAGATCCACGTGTTGGTCTTGTTGCTGAGGATGTAGCCACCATCGTGCGAGACGCTGAACCCGCCGACTTTGCCGCCACTGAGGAGAACGAAGATGGCGTGGGTCAGTTCGTGGCCGAAGACGTAGAGCGTGGTCGGGCGGGGGAAGAAGAGAAAGTATGCCGACCACAGGGAGAGCCCTGTTGAGAAGAAGACCAGCTCGGGGGACTTCCAGACGCTGCCTTCCACATTGGCATTGAAAACCTGAAGCAGTGCCAGGCTGAGGACCCAAGCAACGGGAAGAAGGAAGATGCCAATGCCGAACTTGAGCCAGGTGAGTGGGATCCGGATGGGCTCGCGCTGGGGGGCTGGGGCGCGGCGGTTGTTTTTGCCGCGGGGAGAACGAGATCGGCGCTCCGCACGGGCCGTTGCAAGAGCAGAGGACCCACGCGCGGAGCGCCGACTTTTCTTGATGGGTTTGTTACGCGCCACAGCGAATGGTATGCGGATGCGTGGTTTCCCCCATCAGGGAATTCAGAGGATTAGACGCCTGGTTAGGCGCGGCCGAGGTACTTGCCGGTTTCGCCGTCGATGCGGATGCGCTCGCCCTGGTTGATGAAGAGCGGAACCTGCACGACTTTGCCGGTTTCGAGAGTAACGGCTTTGGTTGGGTTATTGGCGGTGTCGCCTTTGACGCCTTCCGAGGCTTCGGTCACTTCCATTTCGATGGACGATGGGAACTCGATCGAGACAGGGGCTCCGTCGCAGTAGAGAACTTCCACTTCGAGAGCTTCAACGAGGAGGTCGGTGCCGTCACCGAGAAGGTCTTCGTCGAGAGTGATGGTCTCGTAGGAGGTGGTGTCCATGAAGTGGTATCCGGATGGGTCACTGTATGAAAACTCGACCTTCTGGCGCTCGGTAGGAACGATGTCCACTTTGTCGCCGGAGGCGAAGCGGATGTCTTTGGTCTTGCCGGACTGGAACGAGCGGATGGTCGCCATGATGAGGGCGTTGCCCTTACCTGGGGTGCGGTGTTCGATGTTGAGGACGATACCGGTTTCGCCGTTGTACTTGATGGCCTGACCTCTTTTCAGGTTGGTTGCAACAATTGCCATGACAGGGATAGTGTTTGGTTTGGGTTCGCTAAGTCGTTTAGCTGGATGGTATGAACTATGCCGAATGACAATGACTTGTCATCCTAAATTGATACTAGGAGGCGGTGGAGCGGATGAACTCGTCGCGCAGTTCCTTCGGGTTGGAGTGGATCTGAAGGTCGGCCGCGAGCAGCGCGTCGTCGTCGACGTTGACGGTGCGGGTGGTGACCTTGCCTTGGAACTCGCCTCCGGCCGGAATGTTGAGGTCCTGGTGGATCAGTGCGTGGGCGTCGATACGTCCTTCGACCTCGATGCTATCGGCGATGACCGGGCCGGTGATTTTGACGTCAGTGCGGCGTGGAATGACCAGTTCGCGGCAGGTGATGGCGGCGTCCAGCGTGCCGGAGAAATTGATTTCGACGCGTCCGGTGCATTCGACAGTGCCTGAGAAGCGGCCGTAGGCGGCGAAGTTGTGGCATGCGATGCGGCCACCATTGACCGAGCCTCGCTTGAGGATGCGGACGTTGCCGTAGGTGAGTTGGTCGCCATCGGTGGCGGTTTCAATGACCAAGTCACACGAGAGTGCCTGGTGGTCACATTCCGGGCATGCCGGCGCCGGGCCGATGCGCGGGGCTGAGAAATCTTCACCGCACTCGAAGCAGGTGACGGTGCGTTCATTGCGCAAGCGGCGACGAGCCGGCGAAGGATCGCTGTCGGGCAGACGGGCTTCGTTCTGTGGCTTTTGGCGTTGCTTCGGGCTGTAGGCCGGAGGATCCAGACCGAGGTCGTCAGGGCGTCGGGTTGGCAACGCGGTGTCGCGCGATGCGATGGGCGGCGGAGGGAAGCCGCTGTTGGCTTCGGATGGTTCTTCGCTCTTTGGTGAGAGCAGCTCTTGTGGAGGCAGCGGAGCAACCGGTGACTCTGGAACTTCAGGAGCCGGTGGCTGCGCTCCACGTACGGAAGTCATGGTGCCGCTGAACCGCCCCTTCCATTTGCCCAGCAATGATTGAATGCCTTGGAGGCCCTTCTCCAAGTGGATAGAACGCTCACGCGGGATTTTCGTGCGTTGGACGCCATCGCGCTGGATGTCCAAATGCGAGCGGCAGCCCTTGCAATAGAAGGACACCACTTGCGCGGGTTCCTGCTGCTGGTGGCCACATTTCGGGCAGGTGGTTTGAATCAGATCCTTCACGGTTTAGTCGGCACGGGATGAATGCGCGGACAGATAGTACAAAAAAACCTATCGGGCAACGGGGAGATGCCCCGACTGGCCCGATAGGTCGTAGAATCTTTCGATTAAGTGGTGTTTGCCGTTACTTGTTGGCCTTCACCAACTCAGGCTGGGACGAGCTCTGTCCGCCTGCAGGCTTCTGAGCGGGCTTGTCCGAGCCGGCCTTGGTGGCAGCTGCCGCGCCGACAATCGACTTACCGAGGAAGGTCGCACCTTCTTCAATGGCGAGGGTACGAGCTTTGACGTCGCCGAGAAGTTCTGAGTTCGACTTGAGTTCACAGCGCTCGGTGACGGTGATGTTGCCTTCGACTTTACCGAAGACGGTCACGGCTTTGACTGCGACTTCGCCCTTGATGTGGGCGTTCTCACCGATGGTGAGAGATCCATCCGAGGAGATTTCTCCTTCGATTTTTCCGTCGATGACGAGGTCATTGGAGAACTTGAGGGATCCTTTGATCTCGACGTCGTTGGAAAGGATGTTTTTGGTGGTGTTCATAGTAGGCTGTCGGCTGGTTGCCGGCTTTGGCTGCTGGGGGGTGTTCGTGTATGTAGGTTCCGGAGCGGGTGTGGCTGCCGGTGAATCTTGTTCGCGGGCGGAAAGTCCGATTGGTTCCATCGGCTTGTGGGCCCCTGTTTCTTGGTTTTTGGATCTCCTAAGCACGGGGGTAATTAGCCATTCTTGGAGAAATGAGTCAAAGATATTCCCCTGTGTGGCAGGAACTTTTTTAGTTAACTTTTGCGAATCAGTGTTCGGCTCTTAAGCCTTTTGTGAAAAGGGATGGAGCGTTTTATAAATCCGCCAGATCTTCGGCCGGGTAGGTCCAGATTTCGCTTAGAGTTGGGTGGTAATGCGGGGTGGTGGCGAGTTGCTCCGCTGTGGCACGGAAGCGCATCGCGACGACCACTTCGTGGATCAGTTCGCTGGCGTGTGGTCCGACTACCGCGCCGCCGATGATTTCTTTGGTTTCCCGGTGGGCCAGCAGTTTGACGAAGCCGTGAAGTTCGCCCATTACCATCGACTTTCCGTGGTCGTCGAATGGGTAGTCGGCGACGTCGTAGGGGATGCCCTCGGCCTTGGCTTCTTTTTCGGTCAGTCCGACCATGCCAATTTGAGGTTCGGTGAAGACTCCGAAGAGCTTGAGGCGGTCGGAGAATGTGCGGGGCTCACCGGCGACTCCATTGAGCATGGCATTCGCGTTGTCGGCTGCGATTTCGCCTTGCTCGATGGCCAGGTGGACGACTTCGAGTGGTCCGCAGACGTCGCCGACGGCGAAAAGGTGGGGTTGGCCGACACATGCCTGGGTGGGTTCTACTTTAATGTGGCCGGATGGGGACGTGGTGATGCCGGCGGCCTCCAGACCGAGTGGGCTGGTGTTGGGTTTGCGGCCGAGAGCGCAGAGGATTTCCTCGGCGGCGGCGAATTGCGGGCCGTTTTCTGAGTCGAAGTGGACGCGTTTGAGTCCATCTTCATCACGCGTTACGGACGTGAGTTTGGTGCCGGTGAAAAGATTGATCCCACGTTTGCGCGACGCGTCTTCCACGACTTTGGCGACATCGGAGTCGCAGTCTTTCAAGATGTGCGGGCTGCGTTGGATGACCGTGGTTTCCACCCCGAGGCCCTCGTAATAGTGGGCGAGCTCCATCGCGATGGCGCCGCCGCCGAGCACGATGATGGATTTTGGAATGTGGTCGCTGTCGAGCACATCGTCGCTGGTGAGGAAGCCGGTTTCCTGAAGCCCGTCGATTGGTGGGGTGGAGATGGTGGAGCCTGCGGCGATGACCGCGCTGCGGAATGTGATGGAGATTTGGTTGCCGTCGCGGAGGGCGACGTCGAGCGAGTGCGGGGAGGTGAACTTGGCGAAGCCGCGGTGGAGGTCGAAGCGTCCGTCTTCAAGTTGGCCCTGACGGTAGCCGGCGAAGTCATCGATGAGTGTGCGTTTGCGCGCGCGGATGGCGGGTCCATCCGCGCCGTGGTAGCTGGCTTTGAGGCCGAATGCGTCGGCTTCGCGGATGGTTCGGGCTCGGTTGGCGCTTTCGATGAGAGTTTTAGAGGGCATGCAGCCGCGCAGGATGCACAGGCCGCCGAGTTCGTCCGCGCCGTCGATGACTGCGGTTTTGAGGCCGTGGGAGTGGGCGGTGCGTGCCGCGGCGTAGCCTCCGCTGCCGCCGCCGATGACGACGAGATCGTATTGGTAATCGCTCATGATGCAGTGATTGGATGAAAAGTTCTCATGGTTATTGATGGCGGCATCCGATGATGCAAGGAGGAAGCGTGACAGGCTGGAACCTGTGGAAGATGGTTTTTTGGATGGCTGAGTAGGCGAAATTGCGTGGATGGTGGTCGGGTTGGGCTGGAATGAGGGCCGTGTCGCGTCGAATCAGCGGGTTTTGGGGTGTTTGTGGGGGATAGTGCGAAGAGGGGTGAAATAGGCGTTAAACGTGCTTGTAGTGCGAGCGGATCCCGCTAGGTTTGGTGCCTCTATGGCCGAAGATAAGGATCCCGATCAAACCAAGGTTTCAGAGCAGCAGGAATACGGAGCTGCTCAGATTGACAAGCTCGAAGGGTTGGAAGCGGTGCGTAAGCGCCCTGGCATGTATATCGGCGACCCCGATGTGCGTGGTTTGCACCACTGTGTGTTCGAAGTGCTGGATAACTCGATTGACGAGCATCTGGCAGGATATTGCGACACGATTGACATCAACATCCACGTGGATGGATCGATTTCGGTCAAAGACAACGGCCGGGGTATTCCGGTCGACATGCACCCGAAGTTCGGGGTGCCGGCGGTTGAGCTGGTGCTGACCAATCTGCACGCGGGTGGTAAGTTCGGCCAGGGGGCGTACAAGTACTCCGGTGGTCTTCACGGTGTGGGTGCGAAGTGTGTGAACGCACTTTCCGATTGGTTCCGTGCGGAAGTTTCCCGTGAGGGGAAAGTTTACATGATCGAGTTCGAGCGCGGCAAGACGACCAAGCAGCTCGAAGTGATCGGCGAAGTAGCGGAGAAGGTTTCTGGAACGCAGATCACCTTTTTCCCGGATGCGACTATTTTCACGGATACGATTGAGTTTGAGTTCGAGCGTCTGGCGAAGCGTCTGCGCGAACTGTCGTTCCTCAACCCGGGCTTGACGATCAACCTGGTCGACGAGCGAGCCGAGGCCGAGGGGGCTGTGAAGAAGGAGACCTTCTTCTACGCGGACGGTATCGTCGAGTTCGTGCGTCAGCTCGGTGAGAACAAAACATTGGTTCACGAGGAGCCTGTGGCTCTGAGCGGATCGCGTGAAATTGAAGTCGATTACGACGGCAAAGTGGTGAACGACGACGTCTTCGCTGACATCGTGTTCCACTACAACGATTCGTATAACGATCAGATCCTTTGTTACGCCAACTCGATTCCAAACGGTGACGGCGGAACGCACCTCACAGGTTTCCGTACCGCGTTGACGCGTGCGGTGAACAAATACGCCAAAGATGCGAAGCTGATTAAGGACAAGGATCCATCGCTTTCCGGTGATGATGTCCGCGAGGGCTTGATCGCGGTGATCAGTGTGAAGATGCCGAACCCGCGCTTCTCGTCGCAGACCAAGGACAAGCTGGTCAACACGGAGATCGAAGGTGTGGTGAGCTCAATCGTTTACGAAGGGCTGATCGAGCACTTCGACGAGAATCCAAACCTGGCCAAGCGCATCATCGAGAAGTCGATTAATGCGGCGCGTGCCCGTGAAGCGGCCCGCAAGGCGCGTGAAACGGTGCGTAAGTCGGCGCTCTCCGGTGGTGGTCTGCCGGGTAAGCTGGCGGACTGCTCCGAGCGCGATCCGGCGAAATCCGAACTGTATATTGTGGAGGGTGACTCCGCAGGTGGTTCCGCGAAATCGGGACGTAACCGTACAACCCAGGCGATCCTTCCATTGCGCGGTAAGGTGATCAACGTGGAGAAAGCGCGCTTGCACAAGGCGCTGCAGAACCGCGAAATCCAGGCGATGATCACTGCGATTGGCGCGGGGATCGGCGAGGGCGACCAGGAGGGTGCCTTCAATTTGGAAAAGGTGCGCTACCACAAGATCGTCATCATGACCGATGCCGACATTGACGGTGCCCACATCCGGACCTTGTTGCTGACCTTCTTCTGCCGTCACATGCCGGAGTTGGTGCGTGCCGGATATCTCTACATTGCCCAGCCGCCGTTGTATAAGATCACGCGTAAGAAGCGTGAGGAATACGTGGCGGACGATGCGCGCTTGAATGAGATTTTGATCTCGATTGGTGCGGATGAGGTGAGCCTGCGCAAGCCGGGGCAGGCCGGTAGCGAGATCGAAGCGGACATGCTCAAGCAAGTGCTTGAGTCGCTTTCCAGCTTGAAGCGCTACGTTGATACGCTCGAGGGCCACGGTGGCGATTTCCGCGACCTGCTCGATCACCGGGTGGATGGCGTGTTGCCTGAGTTCCTGGTGCGTGTGCGTGCGGGTAATGACGAGTCGATCCACTATTTTGCCACTGAGAAGCAGTTGCGAGACTTCGCCGCGGAGAACCGCGACCTTCGTTTGTTCAATGAGGAACTGAGCGAGGAAGAGATCGCCGAGATCAAGTCGCGTGACGTGATGCGTCGTGCGGTGGTGCGCGAATTGCACGAGTGCCATGCAATTTCCAAGTTGCTCGCACGGGTTCAGGAGTTCGGATTGGACACGGATCCGTTCTACGCTCCTCAAGGCGAGGCGGTGTACGAGTTGGTGGAGACCGTTGGGGATCACGAGGAGACAACTCCAGTGAACAACATCCTCGAAGTGCTCGACCGCGTGCTCGAGATCGGCCGCAAGGGAATGCGAATCCAGCGATTCAAGGGATTGGGTGAGATGAACGCTAAAGAGCTTTATGCCACCACCATGGATCCGGAGACCCGCAAGTTCCTTCGCGTGCGTCTGGATGAAGAGAATGCGGTCGAGGCCGACCGTATGTTCGACATTCTGATGGGCGACGTGGTGGAGCCTCGCAAGCGCTTCATCGAAGACAACGCGCTGAGTGTGCGCAACCTCGACGTGTAATCCTCTAACGAACTTATTCTTCGGTCTGCTGTTGGTCGATTCCACGGCGGGCCGCTCCCCCTAACTTTCCAATGTCTGAAGAACATTCAATTGCTCCGATCAACGTAGCCGACGAAATGTCGAAGTCCTTCCTGGACTATTCGATGTCGGTGATCATTTCCCGTGCGCTTCCCGATGCGCGTGACGGGTTGAAGCCTTCGCAACGACGCATCCTTTACGCGATGCATAACGACCTGTCGCTCTCTCCGACAAAGGCGCACCTCAAGAGTGCCCGTATTGTGGGTGACACGATGGGTAAGTACCACCCGCACGGTGACAGCGCGATTTACACCACGTTGGTGAACATGGCCCAGCCGTGGACCATGCGTGAAATCCTCATCGATGGTCAGGGTAACTTCGGTTCCGTGGAAGGCGATGCTGCAGCAGCCATGCGATACACCGAGGCCCGTCTGACCCACTTGGGCTCGGCCATGATGACCGACCTCGACAAGGAGACAGTCGACTTGCAGCCGACCTACGATGAGACACGTGACGAGCCTGTGGTGCTTCCTGCCGCTATGCCGAACCTGTTGGTCAACGGTGGTACGGGTATTGCCGTGGGTATGGCGACGAACATTCCTCCGCATAACCTCAATGAGGTGATCGACGGGATCTGCGCCACCATCGACAATCCGCGTATCACCATCGATGAGCTCAAGACCCACATCAAAGGGCCAGACTTCCCGGTGAAGTGTCAGATCCGTGGTTACAACGGAATCGATAGCTACTTCCGCACAGGTAAGGGCAGCATCCGCATGCGTGGTACCGTGGAGATCGAGGAAAAGGCCTCGGGTATCTCGCAGTTGATCATCACGGAAGTGCCATTCGGCGTGAACCGAGCGACCCTTCAGCAGCGCATCGCCGAACTGGTGAACACGAAGGTGCTGACCGGGATTTCCGGAATGCGTGACCTTTCCGACGAGCAGACCCGGATTGAAATCACGCTCAAGCGTGACGCGCGTCCGCAGGTGATTGTGAACCAGTTGTTCAAGCTGACGTCGCTTGAGACGAGCTTCGGTGTGAACATGCTGGCGATTCACGAGCGTCGTCCGAAGTTGCTCAACGTGCGTGAGGCTCTGGATTGCTATATCGAGCACCGACGCGAAGTGGTCATCCGCCGGACGCGTTATTTGCTGCGTAAAGCGGAAGAACGCGCCGAAACCCTCGAGGCGTTCTTGCTTGCTCTTGGTCATTTGGATGACTTCATCCGCATTATCCGCGAGTCGAAGAACCGTGAGGAGGCCCGCGAGAAGCTGAAGGCCTACACCTTCCCGACCGAGACTGCCGAGCGACTTGGAATTCTCATCCGCTCGCAGGCCAGTGTTCAGGGGGATCGTTATGTGTTCACCGATCGCCAGGTCAACGCCATCCTCGAACTGCGCCTCTATCAGCTCACTGCCATGGAGGTCGACAAGACCAAGGGCGAGTATGATTCGGTGCTGGCTGAGATTACCGATTTCCTCGACATCCTCGCTCGCGAGGCCCGCGTGCTTGGCATCATCAAGGACGAGTTGCTTGAGATCAAAGAGAAGCACGGCAACCCGCGTAACTGTGAGATCGTTCCGGATGAAGGTGAGATCGCCATTGAAGATCTGATCGCCAACGATGGTCAGGTGGTGACCATTTCCCACCGCGGATACATCAAGCGTACTCCACTCGCCGAGTACCGTGCCCAAAAGCGCGGCGGCAAGGGTGTGCGTGGCATGCAGACCAAGCAGGCTGCCGGAAAGGACGAGGAAGCTGGAGATTTCGTCGAGCACTTGTTCACCGCGGGAGCTCACGATTACCTCATGTTCTTCACCGATACGGGCCGCGTATACGTGGAGCGTGTCTATCAGATCCCTGAGGGGTCGCGTGCCTCGAAGGGGCGTTCTATCAACAACTTGTTGGACCTTCAGCCTCAGGAAAAGATTGCCGCGACATTGCGCGTGGAGTATCTCACCGATGATGAGGGGAACGACATCACCTTCTCCGAGGACCGTAAGGAGAACATCGTGTTCGCTACCCGTAACGGTACGGTGAAGAAGACTCAGTTGGCGGACTTCCGCAACTACCGCAAAGGTGGTCTGATCGCGATCCGCATCGACGAGGACAACTCGTTGATCGATGTGCGCCTGACCTCGGGCGAAGACGACATCTGTTTGGTCACCCGCAATGGTCTTTGCGTGCGTTGCAGCGAGAGCACATTGCGCGCGATGGGTCGTGCGACCCGCGGTGTGTGGGGCATCCGTCCTCGTGAAGGCGACTATGTCGTCGGCATGGCGGTGCCTGCTCCTGGTCAAGCGATGCTGGTGGCCTCCGAGAAGGGGATCGGCAAGCGTACTCCGTTCGAGGATTATCCGACCAAGGGTCGTGGTGGTAAGGGTATGCTCACGATGAAGATTACCGAGAAGACCGGATCGGTGGTGTCGTCGTTGGCGGTTGCTGAGGACGATGAGCTGATGCTCATGACCAACAGCGGCCAGAGCGTGCGAATCCGCGTCGCGGAGATCCGCGAGGCGGGGCGTAACACATCCGGCGTGAAGCTTATGGGCTTGCGCGAAGGTGAGTTCCTCCAGAGCGTGGCCAAGGTCGTTGTCGACGATGAAGAAGACAGCGAAGGCGACGATGATGTGACCGTCGAGGGTGGTGACGATTCGGCTGCCGCAGCCGAGGCTCCGGCCGCGGACGAGTCTGCCGAGTAATCGATCTCGTTGTTAAGTTATCAAATCCGTCGTTTATGGTGTCCTTCGGGTGGCCATGAGCGGCGGATTTTTTCGTGGCTTGGCGTGAGGGCTGGCGGTTGCTATAACCATCGGCACAATGAGCGACAGCATCACACCCGATGATTCAGAGTACCGCGCGGCGGTGGCGTTTTTCATGGCCAATCACCACGCACACGATGCGTACCAGGTGCTGGATCACGCCAAGCGGTTAGCGGAATCAATAGAGAACGCGACGTGGGAGGTTTTGGTGCCGGAGAAGGACGGGGTGCCGGAAGTGGGAGCGGTGGTGCTCAAAGGTCAGGCGAACCGTCCGGCGTTCTACCTGAGTGCCGGCGTGCACGGTGACGAACCTGCCGGAGTGCTGGGTGCTCTGAGTTGGGCGGAGTCCGCGTTGGCGGGCTGGGAGATGGGCGATGTGGTCTATTTGCCGTTGGTGAACCCATGGGGGCTCGAGCACAATGTGCGCAACGATGCCAGTGACCAGGATTTGAACCGATTGTTCGGCGATCACAAGCATCCGTTGGTCGAGGCGTGGCGGGAATTGATGAAGGGGCGTCAGTTCGCGGCGGCGGTTAGCCTGCATGAGGACTATGATGCCTGCGGGTGCTACTGCTATGAAATCTTCTGTGAGGGCGGGTTGCGGTTTGGTCGGGGGGCTCTCGATGCCGCTGCTGATGTGATCCCGCTGGAGGCCTGTGATGAGATCGAGGGTGTGCGGGCGGAGAATGGGTTGCTGGCTCGCGCGGGACTGCCGGACTTTGACGAAGGAGTGCCGGAAGCGTTTCCGCTCTTTACTGACTACGCCACGACCTCGCTGACGTTTGAGACGCCATCCGAGTATTCGCTTTACGATCGGGCCCGGGCGCACGAGCGCTTCCTTCATCACGTGGTCGGGCGTTTGCGGAGGATGTAGCGGGCTGCCATAGCGCAGGATTGGTGCCCTCGAGGTAGAGTGGTGCTTACTACACAAAAAAAAATCCCGGATCTGATGCGCAGATCCGGGATTTTGATTTTGAAAATGAAATGGTGGCTCGACCCAGATTCGAACTGGGGACACACGGATTTTCAATCCGTTGCTCTACCAACTGAGCTATCGAGCCACCTTGTCTTCCGTTTCCGTTGGGAAGCGGAGCGGCATAATATTCGGCTGCGCGTTTGGTGCAAGTGGAAATTGCTTCGAATTTACGAAATTTCTGCGGATTCGTGGTTTCGCGGGGGGCGGATCGTGACTTGCGGTGGGCTGGATCTCTGGAATGATGTGGGTGTATGAAGATTTCCGCGAATAAAAGGATCCTGGTGACAGGAGGGGCTGGCCTGATTGGCAGTGCGTTGATTTGGAGGCTCAACCAAATGGGCTGCGACCGGATCCTGGTCAGTGATCACCTGAATTTGGGCGAGAAATGGAAGAACCTGGTTCCGCTTCGCTACGAGGACTACATCGCGGGCGACGACCTGCGCGCAAAAATTGCCGCTGGTGAGGATCTTGGCCAGATCGATTTGATTTTGCACATGGGAGCCTGTTCCGCAACGACCGAGAAGGATTCTGATTATCTGATGCGCAACAACTACCAGTACTCACAGGAGTTGTGCCGCTACGCACTCAAGCACGGTGCCAAGTTTGTCTATGCTTCGTCGGCGGCGACCTACGGCGATGGCGCGAATGGAATGGACGACGCCGGTGAGCTCGAGCCGTTGCGTCCGCTCAACATGTATGGGTACTCAAAGCACTTGTTCGACAAGTGGGCTCAGCGCGAGGGGATTCTCGACAGGATTGTCGGGTTGAAGTTCTTCAATGTGTTTGGCCCGAACGAGAACCATAAAGGAGAGATGCGCAGTGTGGTGAACAAAGCGTTCCATCAGATCCGCGAGACGGGGCGGGTTTCTCTTTTCAAGAGTCACCACCCGGACTACGAGGATGGCAAGCAAATGCGGGATTTCCTCTATGTGAAGGACTGCGTGGAGATGACCTTGCATCTGGCGTCGAGTCCGTTGGCGGGTGGTTTGTACAATTTGGGGTCGGGCAAAGCGCAGACCTGGCTGGATTTGGTAGAGGCGATTTTCGCCGCACTGGACATGGAGCCGAATATCGACTTCGTGGAAATGCCGGAACATCTGCGCGGAAAGTACCAATACTTTACCGAAGCCAACGTGGCGCGCTTGGAGAAGACGGGCTACACGGCCGGCACGCGTCCGCTCAAGGAGTCGGTGCGTGATTACGTTCAGAATTACTTGGTCGCTGATTGTTTCCTCGGCGATGGGGCTGACGAATAGAGTGCGTTTTTCAGGCGGGTGGAGATCAGATTCTCCACTCGCTCAATGCACTTGCGGAGAAGGATCTTGAGGAGTAATCTGCCGCCGTGATTGAGAAATCCGACAGCCGACGCTCAGGGCGTGACCTGTTTGAGCAGATCGTCGCCAGCAAGTTATTCGGTGCTTATCGCAAAGCTTTTGAGAGCGCGACAGGTCTCCCGCTACGCATCGTGCGGGTGGGGGATTATTCTGGTCGTGATGCTTCGGTTGCCGGAGTGGATCGAAATGCGTTCTGTACGATGGTCCGTGAGACGGAATCCGGATGTGCTGAGTGTGTCGAGGTGAACCGGGTTTTGCAAAACACGGCGATGAGCGGAGCCGCCTCCACGCGCTGTTTCGCCGGGTTGGTGGAGACGATGGTGCCGGTGCATCACGGGGGCGAGGTGATTGCCTTTTTGCGCACGGGTGAGGTGAGGGATGAGGTGCCAAGTGGTGAAGAAATCGATGAGGTCGTTGAGACCCTGCATGCGGTCGTCGAAGATGATGACCGGGTGGCAGCAATGGTCGAGGCTCTGAAGGAGGCTCCGACCCAGATGACGAAAGACCGATATGCCGGCGTGGTGTCGTTGTTGGAGGTTTTTTCCGAGCAGCTTTCCGAGCACTTGAGGGAAGTGGCGATCCGTCGGATGAGCTCCGAGCCGGAGAGTGTGCGGCGAGCGCTGGAGTACATAGAAGAGAATTTGGAGGATCCGATTCAGCTGGAGGCCGCTGCGAAAGCTGCCGGGCTGTCGGTGAGTGCATTCAGCCGTGCATTCAAGGCTTCGACGGGGCTGACGCTGATCGAGTACGTGAACCGGAAGCGCATCGAATGGGCGCGACGTGAGTTGTTGCGCCGTGATGTCCGGGTGTCGGAGATTGCCTATAAGGTTGGCTTTTCCTCGTTGTCGCAGTTCAACCGCACCTTCAGTCGGGTGGAGGGCATCTCGCCGACGCAGTATCGCAAAGAGAAGCAGGTGATTTCCTGACGGTTGTTTTCTAATTATGGAAAAAGCCCCATCGACCTTGTGGCCGGTGGGGCTTTTTTTGATTCGATTTGCCGGCTTGTTAATGAGCCGGGTAGCGGTCGAGTAGTTGTTGGATGGCTCCGGAGAGCTGGGCTTCGTCCAATGGCTTCTCGATGGTGACCGCGATGCCTTCGTCGACCAGTCTGTGCGTCTCCGATGTGAAGCTGCGCGAGCTGGTAAGGATGATGCGTTGGTTGTCGTGAAGCTTGAGGATCTGAGTGAGTGCAGTGAGACCGTCCATCACTGGCATCCGCAGGTCCATGATGACGAGAAGGTAGCGGTCCGGCCGCGCTGAGATGAGGTCTACTGCCTGCTGGCCGTCGCTAACGGCATCCACCCGGAGACCGAACTTACGTAGAATGGCAACGCCTTCGGCGCGCTGGACGCTGTCGCTTTCGGCGTAGAGGACGGTGCCGTTGAGCTGCAATAATGGGCGAACGCGTGCAGTGTGACGCTTGAGGTCGCCCTGGTTGCGGCTTGGGAGTGAGATGTTGACGACGGTGCCGTGGTCGATCTCCGACGTGACTTTGATGGATCCTTCGTGGGCTTCGATGGCGGTTTGCACCAGGGTGAGCCCAAGTCCGCGGCCCTGAGCCTTGGTGGAGAAGAATGGATCGAAGATGTGGTCGAGCGAGCGGCTATCGATTCCGCATCCGGTGTCGGTGATGCGGATGAAGACGCGGGTTTGGTCGTCTTCAGAGAGTTCGCTGTTTTGCTGGTTTTGCGATGGAGCGACGGCGATCCCGGTTTGGATGCGGATCAGTCCGGTGCTGGTGACCATGGCTTCGGCGGCGTTCAGCAGCACGTTGTAGATGGCCTGTTTGAGTTGTTCTGCGTCGCCCTCCACGACAGGGAGGCCGCTGGCGAAGTCGGTGACGATTTCGATCTTGTCGCTGATGCTGTGGCGCAGCTGGGCGATGGCTTCGAGGAGGATGATGTTGATACTGGCCAGGCCGATGTTGCCTTCATTGTGGCCGGAGTAGAGGAGCATTTCACGGCAAAGGTCCGAGGCTTTGAGGCCGTCGGTTTCGATGGATGCGAGGCAGTCATCGATCGTGGTGTGGGTTTCCGCCTGGGTGCGGGCGAGCGATGCGTTGCCGAGGATTGCGCTGATCAGTTCGTTGAAGTTGTTGGCTACGCCGCTTGCAAGGATGCCGAGGCTCTCACGCTTCTGGGCGCTGAGGAGTCGGCGCTCAAGCAGCGACTGCTTGTGGTCCAGCGCTTGTTTGGTGATGGCTGTGCTGAGAACTGCGCCGACAACGCGCAGGGCGTCGATTTGGTCGGACGACCACGACTGCTTGGTGGTGTGGTGGTCGAAGCGCAGGAAGCCCCACAGGAGGTCTTGCTTGAACAACGGGATGATCAGAAGTGACTCCACGCCGATGGCTTGGAGCTTTTCACGGTCCGGTGTGTCGAAATCTGGCAGGGATCCGGAAATCTCCGCGCCCTGGCGCAGCGTGTCGATCCATGCTTGGCAGACGAGTTGTTGGTTTTCCTTGGTGATCTCCTCGTAGCAAGAGATGTCCACTTCATTTGGCTGTCCTGCAACGTTTTGCCAGACGGTGACCGCTTCGAGGTCTGGTTCGTCTGCTTCGAGGCGTTGGCGGACGAGGGAGACGCGGTCGATTGTATTACACTCGAGGAGCGCTCCGAGGAGGCTGCGGGCTTCTTGCTCCCACTCCGAACCTTGCATGAACTCAAGCGACGAGTTGGCGAGGGCTCGCAGAACGACTTCACGTTCCTGAAGCGAGGTCTCTGCTAGGATGCGGCGAGTGACGTCAAAGATGAATGATGTCGTGGTGGCTGGGTTGCCTTTTTCGTCGTGGACGATTGTATTTTGCCATTGGGTGGCAACAACCTGACCGTCTTTGGTCTGAGTTTGCCAGACGCGGGAGGTTTCCTCGGAGTCGGTGGCCAATGGATTGCCGCTTGGGCAGGTGAGGTGTCCGGCTGCTGTGGCTGGGATGAGGGTCTTGATCGGCATGCCGAGCGCTTCGTCCCGGGTGTAGCCGAAGATGCGCTCTGCAGCGGGGTTCCACGCGACGACCTTTTGCTGGGTGTCCCACTCGATGATCGCGGTGGCGGTGTCTTCGAGGAGGGCTGCAATGCGGCGTTGGGCCTGTTTGAGGCGGCTCAGCTGGGTGCGTTGCTCGGTGATGTTGCGTCCGACGGTGAGGACTCGGACGATCTGGCCTTCGTCGTTGCGGACTGGAACTTGGAGGATGTCGAGGTGGATCTCCTCGACATTGCCGGCGGCTACCGTGACCGCTTCGAAGCGGTTGCTGGTGGCGCCTTGGGCGATGGCATTGAAGCCCTCGGCGATCTGCATCAGGATCTGACGTGAGTGGCCGGAAACGGTGCGGGCGATTTCCGCCGGGGTGCGGCCGTTGAGGTCTGCGCTGAGGACGTTGTGGGTACGTGGGTTGGAGTAGCGGAACTTGCCCTCGCGGTTTTGCAGCATCATCAAGTCCGGCGAGCGCTCGAGGATGGAGTTGAGTGTGCGGTTGCGTACCTCAAGCTGGCGTTCCGACTCGGCCAGTTCCTCGGTGCGTTGGGTTACTCGGTTCTCGATGACCGCTGTATGGCGCGAGAGGATGAACATGACCACCGCCGCGAGGCCGATCGTGGAGAGCGACAGAATGAGGAGGATTCTTGGCAGAGGGCTCTCGTGCTGCTGAATCCATGCGAGGGTTGGGTTGAAGAGGACGCTCAGGGTGTCGCCTCGGACGTCGAGCAGGTATTGCTGCGAAGGAGTCTCCTCAGGGTCCACCATGGCCGGGGAGCTCTCGCCTTCGCGGTAGATGGCATTGCGCCACATGATGAGGCGTTGCTGTCCGTCTGCGTTTTTATAGGTGACGCGGACGTCATGGCTGAGGGCGAGCTCGTTTGGCAGGGTGTCGTTGATCAGGCTGCTGATGCTGATGAACGAGAGAAGGGTGAATTGAGCGGCGTTGTCGCTCTTGGGTGGAGCTGCATACCAAATGAGTTGGTTGGTGCCTTCTTGGGACTCACTGAGAGGGAGGGAGTCCAACAGGATGCCACCTGAGAGAGTCTTGGAGGTGTCGATGTCGAGGTTGGGCTCGGTGGAGGATAGCCAGAGGCTGTCAATTGCGGAGCGCAGCGATCCCTTTGCGGCGATGTCGACGATTTCAAGTGGTGCGTCTGGCGTCGAGCGGGAGGCGAGAACCAGCGCGGACGATGCGGGGAGTCCTTCAAGGACTCGTGGTGCGTTTAGGCGGAAGGTGGTGCCGGCGGATTCGATCGACTGCTGGTCGCCGATGTTGGCGGCGAGCATTTCGATGTTTTGTCCGATGTGCTGTTCCTTTTCGCTGAGCGTGCGGCCGATCGAATTGACGTCGCGCGCGACCAGTTCGCGTAATGAGTTGCCGCTTCCTGCTTTGGTCAGGTGGTTGACGACGATGCCGACGGCGACGGCTACGAGGAGGACGCCGACAATAGCGAGAGAGCGGCTGAGTCCGTGGCCCTGGGTGCGTCTCTTTTTCTCACTGGGTGGTGAGGTAGGCACTTGGGCAGTCCATTGCGCGGACTTCGCGGAAGAAGGCTTGGGAGATTTGCTCATGCGGGGGAATTTGGGGCGCGGAGGGTGTCCGCGCCCTGTCATGCGTGGGAGAGGATCCTAAGCTTGTGCAATAGAGCCCGCGGTGAGTAAAGGTGAATCGGCGGTGGCGTAGGTCATTTTTCAAACCTGCGAAGCTCGATTTCGGTGATGATGATGGTCTTTGAAAAAGGTCAGCGGTAACTTTATTGGGGATTTTTTCAAAAAGGGAGATTGGCAGTTGACGTAGGGGTGTGTCAGTTGGCACTGTCTGCGCTCGCCCCCGCGCATCTCAAGGATTCGTTGCCAATTTTGGTTGGTGGAAGTCCGTGGTTACGAGGGTCAAAAATCTCATCAAATGCGTGCGATTAAGGGTTGCGCCCTCGCTGGATGTTTGCTGAGACTCTCTAGGATTTTTTTTCAATGAGCGAACGCTATCAAATTAAGAGCAAGATCGGCCAAGGCGGTATCGGCGCGGTTTACAGGGCACTCGATACGCACTTGCAACGAGAGGTCGCCATTAAGCGCCTCCTCCCCCCCGATGAAAGTGAGTCTTTCGATGAGGATCCTACCCAGGGGTTGATTCGTGAGGCGACCACGCTTTCCACGTTGCAGCACCCTAACATTGTGTCCGTTTATGACGTCGGTCAGGATGATGACGGTGCGTTCGTGGTGATGGAGCTAGTGGACGGTGAGACTTTCGAGGAAGTGGTCCAGCGAGGGTTGCTGACTCTTGAGGATTTCAACGAATTGGTCGGGCAATCGCTTGAGGCGTTGATTGCTGCACAGGATAAGAACCTGGTGCACCGCGACATCAAGCCGACCAACCTGATGGTGAAGTGGCTGCCGAGTGGGCGCTTCCAGTTCAAGTTGCTCGATTTTGGATTGGCAAAGTTCAGTCCGCGTCCGTCCAAGCAGACGATTGGCTTGGGAGACTCGATCCTCGGCTCGATCCACTTCATGGCTCCAGAGCAGTTTGAGCGTCGTCCATTGGACTGCCGTACCGACTTGTACGCCATCGGTTGTATTTACTACTTCGGTTTGACGGGCCGCTATCCATTTGATGGCGAGACCGCAGCTGAGGTGATGGCTGCGCACTTGCAGCACAGCGTGACGCCGTTGGAAGAACACCGTCCGGACATTCCGCGCCGATTCACCAACTGGGTGATGTGGATGATCAGCCGCGAGGTTGAGGATCGTCCGAAGGATGCAAAGCATGCGCTTGATGTTTTCTTGAACCCGAATGCGAACATTCCGGGCGCTAGCTCGGGAGCGACAGGGCGTCTGGTGGTGCCGGCCGGGGCGGTTGCGGGAGCAGCAACCCCAGGAACCGGGGCTGTGAATCCGGGAACCTCCGCTTATGTGAACCCAGCTACAGGGCAGATCGCCACGGCTGGGGGAACCGGGCCAGTTCACCCGGGAACAGGGCAGGTTTCGACGGCTACAGGTGCCTACGGTGCGGTGGCTCCTGGTGGAGGTCCTCCAAAGTGGACGATTTCAACCGGACCTGTGACCGGAGCTACTCAAACTGTTGTGGGTGGTGGCAAGCCTGTCGATATGAAGAAGCGCTGGGCGCTGATCGGCGGTTTGTCTTTGCTTGCGTTGGTTGGTGGCGGCTCTCTGTTGGGCATGTTGCTCGGCGAGAGCGATGAGGAGAAGTTGGCGACTGTTGTTGCACTGATGGAGAGCGACGACCGGACCGGTGGTGACGAGACCGTGAAGCTTTTGCTGCCTTATCTTAACCCGCCTAAAAAGCTCAAGGTGAGTGATCGCGACGCACTGCTTCAGCGCGTTGAGGATACACTCAAAGAGCTTGAAGGTCCGGGTGTGGATACCGCTTTGATGAACGCATTGGACGAGTCGACCTCGACCAAGGTGCGCGAGAGTTTGATGACCGTGTTGGTCAACCGGAAGGTGGAAGACGCCAAGCCGATGTTCCTCGAGATCGCGTTGCGCGGTGATGAGGATCCGGCATCCGAATGGGCGACTCAGGCTTATGGCTTCATGACCGACGACGTGGAAGGGACGATCGATCTGATCGATTTGCTCGCGACCACAGAGAGTTCGGATGTTCGCCGTGAGGCGGAGAAGCGAGTGCGTCAACTAATGTACGAGTTTTCGCAGGACAAGCGCTCGAGGTTGGCGACGACCTTGGCTGAAGGTGTGGATCCAATCAACGATCTCAAGAGCCGCCAGGCTTGTGTCCGTTTGCTGGGGATGACCGGCACCGGAGCCGCTGCAGACAAGCTCAATAGCCTCTTGAAGAGTACAACCGATCAGGAGCTTCATCTTTCCGCGTTGACGGGATTGGGTGAATGGCCTGATGACTCGCAGGTTGAGGCATTGTTTGAGCTGGCGTCGAATGGGCCGAGCCCGGAAGTGGAGAACGGTGCATTCAAAGCGTACATCATGACGATTGCGCAAGAGCGTGCTGGACGTGACGATGACCAATGGCGTTCTTGGTGGACCCGGGCGTTCACGCTGAGCGGTTCGGATACCAACCGCAAGATGCTCATGGTGCAGGGTCTCGCAGGCGTTGGCCGTGAGTGGTCGCTGGACCTTTTGGATCAGATCGGCGCGGACCCTCGCTTCAGCCCGCAAGTGCGGCAGGCGAAGTCCCAAGTGCGCGACGCGCTCTCGAAGTAAGTTTATATAAAATGGCCGGCACTGCAGATCGCGGTGCCGGCCATTTTTTGTGTCATCAGGTGGGATGGACACAAAACACCCCGGAGCCGCAGAACGACGCCGGGGTGGATGGTGATTCGGTCTGCTTAGTGGCAGAGAGGGTGGATCATCTTGCAGATGTATGGGTTGAGCTCGTAGGTCGAGGACAACACATCGTCGATCGGCTTGGTTTTGACGTTCAAGCTGTCGGTGACGGTGACGAACGAGCGCTCGCCGTCGAGCAAGGCTTCCACTGCGGTGTGGGCGAACTCGAATGCCATGCGGCGGTCGAGGACGGTAGGTGAGCCACCGCGCTGGATATGGCCGAGGATGGTCAAGCGGGCTTCCATGTTGGTTTTGCGCTCGAGGGTTTCAGCGATGTTGCGGCCTTCGGCGACGCCTTCGGCAACGACGGCGATCGAGTAGAGGCGGCCCTGAGTGATCTCGTCGTTGAGGCGGCGGGTGATCTGATCCATGTCGTAATCGACTTCTGGAATGAGGCAGACTTCTGCGCCTGAGGTCAGGGCGCTCATTGCGGCGAGGTAGCCGCAGTTACGTCCCATCGTTTCGATGACGAATGTGCGGCGGAAAGATGCGGCGGTGTCGCGGATGCCGTCGATGGCTTCACGGATGACGTTGAGAGCGGTGTCGACTCCGAGGCAGTAGTCGGTGCATGGGATGTCGTTGTCGATGGTGGCAGGGATGCCGGCGACGGCGACGTCTGCTTCGTGCGACATGACGCGGGCTGCGTTGAACGATCCGTCACCACCGATGATGACGATTTTGTCGATGCCGCGCTTTTCGAGCTGTTCGTAGGCGATCTTGCGGTACTCCGGATCACGGAAGCGCTGCGAGCGTGACGAGCGGAGGATGGTGCCGCCGCGGAACAAAATACCGGAAACCGCGTGTTTGTCGGCTTCTACGATCTTTCCGTCCAGCAGGCCGGTGAGGCCGTCGTAAATCAGATAAGGCTTCTCGCCCTTCTCGATCGAATAGTCGACAAAACGCTTAACGGCTGGGTTCATTCCGGCTGCGTCTCCGCCGGAGGTCATGACTGCGATACTCATCGTATGGTGTGCGTGAAATTGCGGGGATTCTCTTCCACTGAGAACTACGGTCGGATGCGGGCACCTGCAAGCGGGAATCCGGCGGGTGGCAGCGGCATCACTGATAATCTTGGCATTGAGGCTTGAACAAAAAATGCGGGCCGATATCGTTTTTTCTGATCGCGGTAACGGATTCTCTCCGCGGCGACCACCATTGAGATTTTGGTGAGATTCTGAGACAGGTAGCCAGGCTGGTACCGCGTCCAATCTTGCCGCACGGATCGTTTTATCTAGTGACCGTGCCCTTCAGGATGCTGTTATTTTCAACCGACATTGACGGAACCGTTTACGATGGCGAGCAGAGCGCTCGGCTCTTTGCTGGTTTCTGGGCGGAATTGAAAAGCGAGCGTGGTGGTTATCTTGCCTACAACACAGGCAGGGCATTGGATGATACGCTGGGGTTGATCGCATCGACCCCGCTGCCCGAACCGGATTTCATCATCAGCGGGGTGGGGACATCGATCTACGATGTGCGGGGTGAGCGCTTGGTGCAAGGCTTCCACGACCATCTCAACGAGGGGTGGGATCCGGAATTGGCGCACCGGGTGGTCGAGCAATCAGTGAGCGACGGCTTGTCCCGCCAACCAGACGAGTGTCAGAGCCAACACAAGCGGAGCTGGTTCTGGCATGGGGCGTCCGCCAGCGGGTTGTCGGCATTGGAGCAGGCTTTGGTAGGTGCAGGGTTGGCTACGCAGGTGGTTTATTCTTCGGCGCGGGATTTGGACGTCATTCCAGCTCGGGCGAACAAGGCCAATGCACTGTTGTTTTTGATGCGGTACTTGAACTCTGCGGTCGCCCGCACGCTGGTGGCGGGGGATTCGGGAAACGATGCCGCAATGCTGGCGCTGGGGGAGGTGGATTCGATCGTGGTGAGTAATGCGGAGGCTGCCTTGATGGAAAGGCTGCAGGGCCACGAATGTTTTGTTGCCAGCCAACCGTGTGCCAGCGGGGTCATAGAGGGCTTGAAACACTATCTTTCATCATAACAATTATGAGCAAAAAAACTGACGGGTTGTATCTTGTTCACATCTCTATTCACGGGCTGATCCGTGGCGGCAATTTGGAGCTGGGGAGAGATGCTGACACGGGTGGACAGTGTAAGTATGTGCTCGAGTTGGTTGAGGCGCTGGCCGAGCACGAGCGGGTTGGGAAAGTGGATTTGCTAACGAGGCAGGTGATCGATCCGAAGGTGAGTGTGGATTATGCCAATCCGGTGGAGATTCTGTCCGACGGGGTGAGTATCAAGCGGATTGCAGCAGGGCCTCGTCGCTATCTGCGAAAGGAGTCGCTTTGGCGGTATCTTGATGCGTTCATCGATCAATCGCTGGTGGCGTTTCGGAAGGCGGAGCGGTTGCCTGATTTGATCCACGCGCATTATGCTGACGCAGGATATGTGGGGAGTCGGTTGGCGTCGCTGCTGGGGTGTCCGTTTGTTTTTACCGGGCACTCGCTGGGGCGGACCAAACGGCAGAGCTTGCTTGAGAATAGTTCTGCTGAGGTGATTGAGCGTCGTTACAATTTGAACGCGCGGATTGAGGCGGAGGAGCGGGCGTTGGAGGCGGCTTCTTTGGTGTGTACCAGCACCCAGCAGGAGATTGAATCGCAGTACGGCGGGTACGAGCATTATGACCCGGCCAGGATGCGGGTGATTCCTCCGGGAGTGGACTTGTCGCGATTTGCCACGCCGGAGCAGGCGGAGGTGGCACCCAGTGTGGTGGAAAAGGTTGAGCGGTTTTTGAACCATCCCGAACGGCCGACTGTATTGGCGATTGCACGCGCGGATGAGAAGAAGAACCTGCGCACACTGGTGAAGGCATTCGGTGAGAGTGAAACTCTGAGGAACCAAGCCAACCTGGTTATTCTGGCGGGTAACCGTGATAGGATCGCGGATTTGAATCCGGGCGCGCGGAAGGTCTGGAATGAACTGTTACAATTGATCGATCAGTACGATTTGTATGGATCGGTGGCGATTCCCAAGCAGCATGAGTCCGACGAGGTTCCGAGCTTTTACCGCTATGCGGCGGCGAAGAAGGGTGTGTTTGTCAATTGTGCGCTGACCGAGGGGTTCGGTCTCACTTTGATCGAAGCGGCTGCCTCCGGGGTGCCTATTCTTGCGACCAATGACGGTGGTCCGCGCGATATCATCGGCAACTGCAGTAACGGCAAGTTGATCGATCCTCTGGACGTGGATGGGTGGCGCGAGGCACTGGAACAGATCGTGACGGATCGAGATCAATGGCAGCAGTGGTCAGAAAATGGTCTCAAAGGAGTGCGTGATCACTATTCGTGGAAGAGCCATGTGGACCGTTACATGGAGCAGGCTTCCGGCTTGATCGATAACATCACGCATCCGGACATGATCCATTCGAAATCGCGCACGGCGATTCCGTTGCAGGATCGGATGATTTTCACCGGCTTGAACGATGAATTGATGGATGGCGATGCGGAGGCGATTGCCGAGTTGCGTGAGATGATTGAGTCCAACCACACCCGGATAGGGTTTGGTCTGGTGACCGGGCGTACGCTGGACGAGGCCAGGCGGCTCATCGCCGAGTTGAACCTGCCATCACCGGACGTCTATATCACGCAATTGGGGGCAAGGATTCATTACGGATCGCGTTTCGTGGAGGACACCCAATGGACGCGGCATTTGAGTGACCGCTGGAAGCCTGACGAGATCCGTGAGGTGATGGACTCGGTGGACGGGCTCACGCCTCAACCCGAGGCGGATCAGCATCGGTTCAAGATTTCCTATTTCTATGACGGCTCGATCGCTCCTTCGCGGCGTAAGATACAGCGGATGCTGCGTGAGAGAAAGATTCCGGCCAGGGTGATGTTATCGGATGGGGCGTTTTTGGATATCGTGCCGTTGCGGTCTGGCAAGGGGCATGCGGTGAGGTATGTGGCGATGCGCTGGGACCTACCCTTTGACCGGGTCTTGTTTTATGCGCGGCGAGGAAGTGATCACGGCGCGCTGTCTGGGCATTTCCTGAGTGTTTTGGGGGCGGATCATGCGCCCGAATTGGAGCGATCCGAGCATTTGCCGCGGGTGTATCTGGCGCAGCAGCCGAATTTCCGCGGGTTGATAGAAGGGATCCACGCCTATCAGTTTACGACGGATGTGAGGGTGCCGGAGAGCGCGAAGGGAACGGATGACCCGAGTGAGACCGATGCCGTGTTGAGTGCCGATATTGTGGCCCATTGTTCCGATAACGAATAGCAGAACCAGACAACTAAAGTAGAATTGGATATGCAAATGTTAGATCAATCGCAGGCGGGGCTGCTTGGAGGAATAGAGGCAGGGGGGACGAAGTTTGTTTGTGCGGTGGGATCTGCTCCTGACCAGATATTGCAGCAGGAGACGTTTCCCACGGAGGACCCTGAAACGACGATGCGCAATGTGGTGGGCTTTTTTAAGGGCGCGCAAGAGCGGCATGGTGTGATCGAGGCGGTGGGGATCGGGACGTTTGGTCCGGCGGACATTCATGTGAAGTCACCGGGCTACGGGTCGATTTTGCAAACGCCGAAGGAGCACTGGGAGGGAGCGAACATCGTGACCTCGTTGTTGGATGGGTTGGGATGTCGGATTCCCGTCGCCTTTGACACGGATGTGAATGCGGCGGCTGTGGGGGAGTCCGAGTACGGAGCAGGTCGGCAGTACCGCAACCTGGCGTATGTGACGATAGGTACGGGAATTGGCGGCGGCGTGTTGATCGACGGCAAACCGCTGCACGGAAGGATGCATCCGGAGATCGGGCATATGTCCGTACCTGATCTGGAGCATCTGGTGGGGAAGGACACGAATGTTTGCCCGTTTCATGGGTCCTGCCTTGAGGGGCGGGCTTCTGGGACGGCGATCCGAGCGCGCTGGGGAGTGCCGGGCAATGAGCTGCCGGCGGATCATCCAGCGTGGGATTTGCAGGCGCAGTACTTGGCGCACGGCGCTGTGGGGATCACAGCTGCCTGGTCACCGGATTTGATTATTTTCGGAGGCGGCGTGTCCCAACAGGAAGGCCTGATGGACCGGGTGCGGGGGCATTTTGAGAAGTTGGCCGGTGGGTATTGGTCGCTACCGCCGCTGGACGTGTATTTGCAGACGCCGGAGCTGAACCAACAGGCGGGGATCGTGGGGGCGCTGACGCTGGCGGGGCGGTTGTTGGACCCGGACCGGACCAATCATTGAACCATTAAGAACGAATAACCTGATAGATAGAGAGGAACGTAGTGCTTCACGATCAAACCAAGTATGACCGTACGATGCGACGCCTTCGCGGGATGTTGGAGTCGCGATTTGCCGAGCAGAAGGAAACGTGTGAGATCGAGCAGAAGGAGAACTGTGAGTGGGAAGCCTTCATGATCCGGCTCGAGGAACGGTTTCCTCATTTGCTGGATCAGTTGTTGGAGTTGTACGGCTCGAACTTTGATTTCTACTATCATCTCGAGCGCTTGGTTGAGATCATGGGGGCTGCTTTCCTGCAGCGGTCACCGCAGCTGAAGATATCGGATGCGATGCGCGAAGCCGACCCGCATTGGTTCCAGCGCGGGCATCTGATCGGTGCCATGGCTTACGTGGATTTGTTTGCCAACGATCTGGTGGATCTGCGCAAGCACATCCCCTATCTACAGGAACTGGGCATCACCTACCTGCATTTGATGCCGGTGTACAAAACGCCGGATGGTGATGACGACGGCGGCTATGCGGTGAGCAGTTACCGTGAGCTCGATCCGACACTCGGAACCATCGATGAACTGAAGACTCTCGCGGATGAACTGAGGGAGAAGGGGATTTCGCTCGTGCTCGACTTTATCTTCAACCACACCTCGGACGAGCACGAGTGGGCGCAGCGGGCCAAGGCGTCGAGTGAGGACTATCAGGACTACTATTTTATGTTCGACTCACGGCGCGAGCCGGACGAATACGAGAAGCATTTGCGCACGATTTTCCCTGAGGAGCATCCGGGAAGCTTCACGTATATCAACCGCTTGAAAAAGTGGGTGTGGACGACCTTCCATACCTACCAGTGGGATTTGAATTACCGCAACCCGGAGGTCTTCAATGCGATGGTGGCGGAGATGCTGCATTTGGCGAACCTGGGCGTGGACGTGCTGCGACTCGATGCGGTGCCGTTCTGTTGGAAAGAGAAGGGCACGGGGTGCGAGAACCTGCCTGAGGCGCATTTGGTGATCCGTGCCTTCAATTCGGTGGCGTCGGTGGTGGCGCCCGGAGTGGTGTTCAAGTCCGAGGCGATTGTCGCGCCGGATGAAATCAGCAAATACATCAGTCCGGAGGAGTGTCAGGTTTCCTACAATCCCTTGTTGATGGCGTTGCTGTGGGAGTCACTGGCGACCCGTGATGTGAAGCTGCTCAAGCACTCGATGAAGAAGCGTTTCCACATCGACGCGGGCTGCGCGTGGATCAATTATGTGCGCTCGCACGATGATATCGGCTGGGGCTTCGACAACTTGGATGCGGAGGAGTTGGGGATGAACCCACACGACCACCGCAACTTCCTCAATCAGTTCTTTTTTGGGCGGCATGAGGCGAGCTTTGCCGAGGGTGAGCCATTTCAAGAGGACGCGGTGACCGGGGATGCACGGGTTTCGGGGACTTGTGCCTCTCTGTGTGGGCTAGGGCGTGCCCTGAAGTCCGGGGATGAGGCGGAGGTGCGCAAAGCGATCGACAGGATCTTGCTGATCCATGGTGTGATCTTCACGATTGGCGGGATTCCTTTGATCTATTTGGGCGATGAGATCGGGATGCTCAACGACCACTCATACCAGAAGGATTTGGAGAAAGAGGGGGATTCACGCTGGTTGCACCGACCTAAGTTTGATTGGGAAAAGGCGGAGCTGCGCAATGTCGAAGGGACTCCTGAGTACGACATCTACCACGGGTTGCTGCGCTTTGTGCGATTGCGAGGAAGTAACCCGGCGATCGCCAGCGGCGACACCGATATGGTCGAAACCGGAAACCCTCATGTGTTCGGCTACTTCCGTACCAACAGCGAACAGAGCGTGCTTTGTTTGGCGAACTTCAGTGAATCGGTGCAAGTCGTCGAGGGGCGCAGGTTGCGCCAGCTTGGTCTGAAGAAGGCGTTGGTGGATCTGGTCAACGGGCGGTCGGTCATTGCATCGCATACGCTGGAGTTGGCTCCTTACCAATTTGCGGCGCTACTTGGATGATTTGTGAGGCTTTCTCTCGGGTTGATTAGTCGGTTTCACCGCTTAGGAGTATCTGCTACCGTAGTCCGCCCGCTTTGCGATCGAGGTGGGGCACGACGACCATCGCCAACCCAAGATTTCCCATGCCAGGTTCCCGTCCACGCGTTCCCGCCAAATTCAACCCGCATCCATTTGCCTATCATGAGGAAGTGGAGCTTCAGATCCATTCGCTGACCAATCTTGGGGTGGGCGTGGCGCGCCATGGCGAGGATCAGTGGGTCGTGTTCGTTCCATTCGCGCTGCCGGGTGAGACGGTGCTGGCGCGCATTTTCCGCAACCATAAGAGCTACTCGGAAGCGGACTTGGTGCGGGTGATCGATCCTTCGCCGAACCGGGTGGAGCCTGTTTGTCCGTTGTTTGGAACCTGTGGTGGTTGCCAGTACCAGAACTTCAAGTACTCCGAGCAGTTGGTGTGGAAGCGCCGACAAGTCGAAGAGTTGCTACAGCGGATGGTGGGTATTGAGGCGGAAGTGCAGCCGGTGATCGCCTCGCCGAAGGAGTATCACTACCGCTCCAAGCTGACGCCGCACTTCCAAAAGCCACGCTGTGGTGAGCTGAGTGAAATCGGGTTCCTGAAGCAGGGCCGGCGTTACGATCTGGTGGACGTGGAGAGCTGCCCGATCGCGATGGACCAGATCAACGAGCGGTTGATCGGTGTGCGGGCGGATGTGCGCTCCCGCGGGTCTTCTTTCAAACGTGGTGCCACCTTGTTGCTGCGCGCTGACAAGAATACCGTCCATACCGAGTCCGACGCTATTGCCGAGGAGGATGTGGAAGGTGTGACCTTCCGCTTCAAGGCAGGCGAGTTCTTCCAGAACAACCCTTACATCCTGCCGAAGTTCACCAGCTTCGTGCGTGAACAGGCAGCAGCAGGCGGAAACAAGTATCTCATCGACGCTTACTGTGGCAGCGGACTCTTCGGATTGACCTCGGCGCGTGCGTTCGATCAGGTCGCGGGGATCGAAGTCAGTGAGGCCGCGATTGATTGGGCGAAAGCCAATGCCAAGGCCAATGGCATCGAGAACGTGCGCTTCATCAACGGCAGTGCCGAAGCAATTTTCCAGGATGTTCAGTTCCCTGGCAGCGAGACGACGGTGATCATTGATCCGCCGCGGAAGGGAAGTAATCAGATGTTCATCGACCAGCTGCAGGCGTTTGGTCCGTCGCGGGTGGTCTATGTGAGCTGCAACCCGGCCACGCAGATGCGGGATTTGAAGGAGTTCCTGGAAATTGGCTACGAAATTGAGAATGTGCAGCCGTTCGACCTTTTCCCTCAAACCCGCCATCTTGAGTGCATCGTGACGCTGCGGAAAGCGTGATTTTCGACGAACTCCGGCGCGAGCCTTGGTTTCACCTTGGTTGGAGGTGGGTGTGGTTTTGAATGTGGCTCATTATTAATGGGTTGTGGGTGTTGATTGTTCGGTTTTGTTGAATGATTTTATGCTAAAATCGGTGATTATTTTTCAACGATTTCCCTGCCTGCGGCGTTATACATATAGAGCGTGATTGACTCTTTGGCCGAGCTGCAAAGCGAAGTTGGGGAGCTGAAAAACCGCTCTCAACTGTGTTGAGGTTGATGGAGTTGAGGGTCGGTCCCATGGATGGAGGAATCGGGACCGGCCCTCATTTTTTGTGCTCAAATGTAGGGCTGGAGTGGCTTGCGCAGGTGGCGCTGCTTTGATTCAATCGCAGGCCATGGCTAGATTGGACCACGCACTCGAAGATGATTACGAGGATGTCTTGCGCAAGGCGGCGCATGGGCATGGCGAGGACGCGGCGTCGCTCGCAGAGCGGGCGGGGATCGATGAAGAGGTGGTGGCTGCGGCCTTTGCAGGTAGGGAAGGATCTCCAGATGTGCTGCGCTTGTTGGCGCCTTTGGTCGGCTTGGACGCCGGAAGGTTGGTTGCGCTGGCTCGAGGAAGCTACGTGCCGCAGGCGGATTTGCCGGATGGGGTCGCGGAAGTCTCGATGGACTTTCATGGCCTGCCTGTACACGCATGGTTGGTGGAGGATCCTGCCAATCCGAAAGACGTGATAGCGATCGATACAGGGATCCGTCCGGAGCCTCTTTTGAATGCGTTGGTGCATGGCGGCTTTAATTTGAAGGCGATCTTCATCACTCACATGGATCCAGATCATGTGGGGGGCGTGGAGGGCGTGCTGGAGAAGTTCCCGGAAGCGGAATTGTGGTCGCCAGAGGGAGAGGGCTATGCGCCCGGTCGGCATTTTCAGGCCGGGGATGTGTTTGCCTTTGGTGGGCTGAAGCTGAAGATGATTTCGTCCCGCGGGCATGGTCCGGCGGCGGTGAGTATTGCCGTCGAGGGATTGGATGCTCCGGTGGTGATGGTGGGCGACGCGATCTTCGCGGGATCGATCGGGCGGCCGCGGCATGGCTTGGAGTTGGCGTTGCGCGAGATCCGGGAAAACCTGCTCAGCTTGCCGTCACGGACGGTTTTGTGTCCCGGTCATGGCGCGTTGACCACGGTGGGGCAGGAGCTTGCGCACAACCCGTTCTTTGGGTGACGAAGCAGGGGGGCGTTGGCTTGTGCGGATTTTTGAGAATTTGCGCACGGCATGGTGCGGATTTCTTGGTTCCCGCTGGTGATTCCATGCATTCGCCTGTGGTGGATTGACCCTTATGGCTCGGGCAGGTTTGTTGGCCCCGAAATCATGGTCAACATCGCAGACTCCCCCGGTGCTCAGAAGCTCGTCGACGACCCCTTTGGATCGCGCCCGTACCTAGTTTTTTGGGAGGTGACCCGAGCCTGTGCGTTAGCTTGCAAGCATTGCCGGGCGGTGGCTCAGCCGAAGCGTCATCCGGACGAACTGACGAGCGAGGAGGCCGAGCGATTGGTCGATCAGTTGGCTGAACTGTCACCTCCGATGTTGATTCTGACCGGCGGCGACCCGCTGATGCGACTGGATGTGCTGCAGATTGCCCAGCGTGCCGACGAGCGGGGAATGCGAGTGGGGCTGAGTCCCGCAGCGACCGCCCGGTTGAGCAACTATGACTTTGATGTGATCCGTCAGGCCGGCGTGTCGAGCATGTCGCTCAGCCTGGATGGAGCCACTCGGGAGACCCATGATGCATTCCGCGGCGTGAAGGGAACCTTTGACCGCACGATCGATGCCGTTCACCGAGCCAAGGCGGCGGGATTGTCGGTGCAGATCAATACAACGCTGACAGCGCACAACTTGGATGAGTTCGATGCCTTCCGTGATCTGATGTTCGAGCTTGAGCCGTCGATGTGGAGTGTGTTCATCCTGGTGCCGACCGGACGTGCGGGCGTGGTGGACATGCCGTCTGCGGATGCATTGGAGAGTGTGTTCGAGCGGATGGCGGACTTGGTGGGCAAGGCACCGTTTGGGATCAAGACCACCGAGGGGCATCACTTCCGGCGCGTGCTGGCGCAGCGCGGACATGGCGGCCAGCGAGGGCGTCAGGGGATGCGCACCCCGCTGGGGATCCGCGACGGGCGTGGCGTGATGTTCATTTCCCACACCGGTGTGGTGAGCCCGAGCGGCTTCCTGCCGGCGGACTGCGGCAATGTGCGCGACGTGCACCCGGCGGAGGTTTACCGCGAGCACCCGCTTTTTGTGTCGCTGCGGGACTCCGACGCATTGGGCGGCAAGTGTGGCCGCTGTGAGTTTAGAACGATTTGTGGCGGGTCGCGTGCCCGTGCCTACGGGGTGACAGGCGACATGTTTGCCGCCGAGCCAGCCTGCTCCTATCAACCAAAATCTACGAGATAATCCGATGATCAATCTAACCCGACTCTGGACCGGAACCCAGCAACCCGCCGATGGATTGCGCTACGGGCACGGCAACGCGGCTGTGAAGACCGCACGCACCCGCCGCCCGATTGTGGTGTGGAATATTACCCGTACCTGCAACCTGCAGTGCATTCATTGCTACTCGGACTCGGCTGGTAAGCGTTACCCTGGCGAGCTCGACTGGGATCAGATGAAGGCGGTGGTCGATGATCTCGCCGCTTACGAGGTGCCGTCGCTGCTTTTCTCGGGCGGTGAACCGATGATTCACCCGCATTTCTTCGACTTGGTGGATTACGCCACGGAGAAGGGGCTGAAGCTGACGATCTCGACCAACGGAACGTTGATCACGCCAGAAAAGGCGGCGCGGCTCAAAGAAGCCAATGTGGCGTATGTCGGGATTTCCCTAGACGGCATTGGTGAGATCCACGATCACTTCCGCGGTAAGAAGGGTGCATTTGATCGCGCGGTGCAGGGGTTCAAGTACTGCCATGAGGTGGGACAGAAGACCGGCCTGCGTCTGACCCTGACGCGTCACAACGTGGAGAACATCGAGCGCATTCTCGACTTCATCGAGGACGAGGAGATCCAGCGTGTGTGCTTCTATCACTTGGTCCCAGCCGGCCGCGGATGTGAGCTGCAGGTGCTGGGCGAAAAAGAAGCTCGCGGCGCAATCGATACGCTGATCTCCCGGGTGGAAAAATGGAATGCCCAAGGGCTGACCCGCGAACTACTCACCGTGACCCAACCCGCCGACGGTGCGTATTTGCTGACTCGCATGGAGCGCGAAAACCACCCGAACTTGGAGCAGGCCCGCGAGTTGCTCGGGTGGAACGGTGGCGGAGCGAATAGCTCGGGACGAGGCATCGCCAACATCGATACCCAGGGTAACGTGCACCCGGATCAGTTTTGGCAGGACGTCCAGCTCGGAAACGTGAAGCAGGTGCCGTTTTCCAAAATCTGGGAAGGTCAGCACGAGCCAAGCGCCGCGCAGTTGGAGGAGATCCGCTCGATCGGCCTGCTCAGTGCGGAGGAGCGCCAGGCCAAGCTGGAAGGGCCATGTGGCACCTGCCGCTGGTTCAAGGTGTGCGGCGGTGGATTTCGCACCCGATCCGCATTTGCCAATGGGCATCTCTGGGGCAGCGATCCGGGGTGCTACCTGTCTGCAGAAGAGACCAGCGCTGTGTGCGTATAGTGTATTCCAACGGGATTGAATCGGGCCGCATTTGGGGCAGGTTCAGCCCAACATTCAACCAATCATTTTATGGCTATTCTTGTTATTAATTGTGGGAGTTCCTCGGTGAAGTTTGCCGTGTTTGAGCAGGGCAGTGCCGAGGCGTTGGTGACTGGTATCGTCGATCAAATTGGCAGTGCCAATGTGGGCGGCAGCTACAAGCTCAACGATGGGACGAAGCAGAAGATTACGTGCCAGGTTGGTGCGGACCACACTGCGGTTTTGGCGGCAATTCTCGATGCGCTGAAGGCGGACGAGGCGTTGCAGAATGTGGCGATCACGGCAGTGGGGCACCGCGTGGTGCACGGTGGTGAGAAGTTTGCTGAACCTGTGTTGATCGATGCTGATGTGCTGGCGGGGATCCGCGAGTTGTCGTCCTTGGCGCCGTTGCATAACCCGGCCAATGCGGACGGTATTGAGGCGGCTTCGACCTTGTTCCCTGGCGTGCCTCAGGTGGCGGTTTTCGACACGGCTTTCCACCAGACCATTCCGCCGCATGTGTTCCGCTACGCGGTGCCGGACGCGCTTTACCACGAGCACAACGTGCGTCGCTATGGTTTCCATGGAACCAGCCACGATTACGTTTCGGCGGAGACCATCCGCAAGTACGACCTGGATCCGGTGCGCGCCAAAGTGTTGGTGGCGCATTTGGGCAATGGCTGCAGCGCCACGGCCGTGGTGGGTGGCCGTTCGTGCGACACTACCATGGGCATCACTCCGCTCGAGGGACTGATGATGGGAACCCGTTCCGGCAACGTTGACCCGAACCTGCACTCGTACCTGGCCGAGAACACGGGGATGTCGCTCGACGAGATCACCGAGATGCTGAACAAGAAGTCGGGCTTTGCCGGACTCAGCGGCATTTCAAACGACCTGCGCGAGTTGGCTGTTGCCTACGAAGAAGGTCACGGTGGCGCGCGCCTGGCGGTTGAGGTTTTCTGTTTCCGTCTGGCTCGCGAGTTGGCCGGACTGACCGTCTCGCTCGACGGCGTGCCGGATGCCATCGCCTTCACCGGCGGGATCGGAGAGAACTCCAAATTGGTGCGCGAGAAAACCGTGCGCTACCTCAAATTCCTCGGCTGCGAGCTGGATGTGGCACGTAACGAGGTCAATGGCGGCGACTCAAATGGCGTGATCAGCGTCGAGGGTAGCAAGGGCCCATTGATCGCTGTGGTTGCCACCAACGAAGAACTCGCAATTGCCGAGGCAACTGCCGAGGTGGCCCAGCCAGAGGGGAACTAATTACCTGAAATCAATCTATGCGAAAACATACCTTCCTAACCATCCCGGTAGGCCGAGACGCCGGTCTGACGTCCGCCAGTATCGGCCTGGTGCGTACGCTGGACCGCCTGGGGGTGCCGGTGGGCTTCTTCAAGCCACTGAGCCAGCCTCATCCGGGGCAGAGCTTTGACCGGTCGTCGGCATATCTGGAGAAGACCAACACATTGTTCCCTCCACCGCCGATCCCGACCGCGGTTCTCGACGCCGCCATCTCCGATGGTACCGTCGATGACTTGATGGAGGAAGTGGTGCAGCGATTTGAGGAGCTGCCAGCCGAGCAGGAGACCGTGGTGGTCGAGGGGATGGTTCCTACCGCCCAGCTGCCAACCGCGCAAGAGCTCAATGGCTCGCTAGCTCGTGCTCTGAACGCCGAAGTGGTGCTGGTGGCGCGTCCGTCGGAGTCGTCTGTTCTGGCGATCCGTCAGCTTTTGACCGATGCCATCAACCGCTTGCCGGCGAGTTTGATCGAGATCAAGCCGGCTGTCATTCTGAACCACGTTGACCTGGAAGTGTTGGCGCACGAGCTGGGAACCGATCCCTCGAAGCAGCAGTTGATGCTCGAGCGTCTGCGTGCGGTTCTGACTGCGGGTGACTCTCGCTTTGAGCTGATTGGCCTTATCGGCAGCAACCCAGATCTGGCGGCCACGCGCGTGGTGGACATTGTGGGCGAGCTGCAGGGTGAGGTGTTGGTCCCTGGTGACATGCACGGGCGCCGCGTGAAGGAGATTCGCCTTTGCGCACGCAATGTTGGTAATTTGTTTGAAGTGTTCAAATCGGGCACGCTGGTGGTGACCCCGGGTGACCGATCCGACGTGATCTCGGCGGCGGCACTGGCGGCGACGAAGTCGATCCACTTGGCAGGCATCGTGCTGACCGGTGGAATGAAGCCATGTACCAAGACGCTGAACTTCTGTAAGGACGCGTTCGCTCTGGATGGTGGTCTACCGATTTTCGAAGTTTCCACAGGATCGTTTGAAACGGCACGCGCCCTGACGTTGCTCAACCCGGAAGTTCCGGTGGAAGACGTCGAGCGCGTGAACCTGGTGATGGATACCTTCGCCCGCGGAGTGGACTCCGAATGGCTGCGTGACCGCTGCGACACCTTGGTTGAGAAGCGACTCTCGCCACCGGCATTCCGCCACCGTTTGAGCAAGATGGCTCGCGATGCGAAGAAGACCATCGTGCTGCCGGAAGGTGACGAACCGCGTACCGTGCAGGCTGCTGTACGCTGTGCTGAGCGTGGTATTGCCGAGTGTGTGTTGGTTGGCGATCCACGTCAGATTCACGAGGTGGCCCGCGTCAACGAACTCGAGATCGGTGATGGTATTGTCATCGTGGATCCTGCTCACGAGCGCGAGAAGTACCTCAAGCCGTTGCTTGAGATGCGCAAGCACAAGGGGCTGACCGAAGAACGTGCCATCGAAGCACTGCGCGACAACGTCACCTTGGCGACCATGATGGTGGCTCTTGGTGAGGTGGACGGACTGGTTTCCGGTGCGGTTCACAGCACGGCGAGCACGATCCGCCCGGCATTGCAGTTGATCAAGACCGCCCCAGACGCCAATGCGGTGTCGTCGATCTTCTTCATGTGCTTGCCTGACCAGGTGCTGGTTTACGGTGACTGTGCGGTGAACCCGGATCCGGATGCGGAAATGCTGGCGGATATCGCGATTCAAAGTGCGCGCTCTGCCAAGGCCTTCGGCATCGAGCCGACCGTGGCAATGATCAGCTACTCGACATTGGGATCCGGCTCCGGAGCCAACGTCGACAAAGTGGTCGAGGCCACGAAGATTGCCCGCGAGCGGGCTCCTGAGTTGGTGATCGACGGACCATTGCAGTACGATGCGGCGACCATTCCATCGGTGGCCAAGTCCAAGGCTCCGGACAGCCCGGTCGCAGGACGTGCCAACGTGTGCATCTTCCCTGATCTCAATACCGGCAACACGACCTACAAGGCCGTACAACGTGCCGCCAACGTGATCTCGATGGGACCAATGCTCCAAGGTCTGCGCCGTCCGGTCAACGACCTGAGCCGCGGTGCTTTGGTGGATGATATCATCTACACCATCGCCCTGACCGCCATCCAGGCACAGCAGGTCGAGGACGCCGAGCTCAAGCAGTAAGCTCGAACGCACATCAAGCTAGAATCAGAAAAGCCCTTCAGTGCCCCGATTGTGCGGGTGTGCTGGAGGGCTCTTTCGTGATCGGAAGGTTTCAGACCTTCTTCCGGGGGGCTCACTTTTTGATCTTAATCATCACCTCATTGCGGCGTTTGGCGGGCAATGTCATCGGTGGGTCGTAGCTGGCTTTTTCCATCGTGCCGATCACCTCAAGCTTCTGCTTCTCAATCCACTCCATCAGAAGCTTCTGCGCTTGTTCTTCCTTGGCCCTCGAGCGGATACCGCTGAAGCGATAGACAGCGTAGCGCGCCGCTTCGCGGGTGGTGATCTCGATGTTCGGGTTGTTTGCCTTGGGGGCACCAGCTGCCGCGACATCGGCGGGAACCACAAAGCTCATGTGCTTGTCATCGCTTTCGTCGTCGATGATCACCGGAGTGGTCATCTCAATCTTCTGCTCCGCCTCGTTCTTACCGGAGATGTAGCGGAACAACTGCATGAACGCGCCGTTGTTCGAGTCCATCGGGGCCGAGGCGACGACGATTTTCGGGTAGTCACGGATTTCGAATGCCCCATCGTTCTTCACCACCTTGTACTTCGGTGTTTCGTAATCGTCGCGGTCCGCCAGGGCGGCTGGAACCATGACAAGGATTCCAACGGTGGCGATTGCAGCAAGGGCTCGTCCTAGTTTCATGGCAGTTATCAGGTGAAAATGTGATCGACGGGAGGTTGCATTCATGTGGCGAAATTCGCCCCCCGCCGATCCTCAACACGGAGTCAGTCGGCTGGGTTACGACTTAGGAAGGATTACGGTGTCGATGACGTGAATGACGCCATTGCTTCCTACGATATCGGTTTTGATGACTTTCGCGCCATCGACAGTGACCGTGCCGTCGGACACTTGGATGTCCACGCTGGCGCCGTTAAGGGTTTTGACCTTACCTGGAGATACGTCCGCAGCCATGACTTTGGCTCCGATGGCGTGCAAGGTGAGTATGGCCTGAAGCTTTTCCTTGTTTTCAGGCTTCAGCAATTCCTCCACGGTCCCCTCCGGAAGCTTGGCGAAGGCGTCATTGGTTGGAGCGAAGATGGTAAATGGACCTTCACCGCTGAGAGTTTCTGCGAGTCCTGCTGCTTTCACGGCGGCCACAAGGGTGGAGAAGTCTTCGTTGGATGCGGCAATCTCGACGACGGTTTGCTCTGCCGCCTTCTCGTGGTTGTCGGCGAACACGGTCGGTGCGGTTGCTAGTGAGCCTGCAATGGTCAGCGTGGTAACGATGGTTGGTAGTTTCATGGGTGGGTGTTTTTTAAGGGTTGGTAGACACACTAAACGTTGAACAATGTTCGGCGTGTCTAGGTTGTGTCTATCGTGAGTGGTGATTCTTGTCAAAGAAAAGTCGAGGTTTTTGGTTCAGTGGAGAGCTGGGTTGAACTTTGTCTATCTTTCGTCTAAGAGTTTGTTCTATGGCGAACTCCCAGTATCCGATGAAGTATGTGACGCAGGTCACGGGGCTCAGTCCCCATGTGCTCAGGGTTTGGGAGCGGCGTTATGGAGCGGTGAAACCGCAGCGGACCGAGAGCAACCGTCGGATTTATGACGAAGCAGACGTGGCAAGGCTGGCTTTGCTCGTGAAGTTGACCAAGGCCGGGCATTCGATCCGCCACATTGCCAATATCCCGATAGAGGGCTTGGAGAGCATGATCCGTGGGTTGGAGAGCGATCATGCGAAGGTGGCCAGCCTGCCGCAGGATCCGGAGCTGAAGCAGAGTCTTTTGGACAAGGCGTGGCGCCATGTGATCGCATTACAGCCGGCAGAGCTTCAGCAGGTGCTCGACGCTGCGGTGGTCGAGCTTGGGGCGTCTGGGCTGATCGAGAAGCTGCTGGCGCCCTTGATTGGGCGGATCGGCGAGGGATGGGAGAATGGCGACCTGTCCGTAGCGGAGGAACATGCGGCGACCGCGGTGATTCGTGATGCCTTGTTTCGGGCGAGTATTCCGTATTCGGGGGAGGTTGGGGCGCCACGAATGGTGGTGGCGACCCCGAGCGGCCAGCTTCATGAGCTGGGAGCTGCGATGGTCTTTGCGACCGCACGGCGCAAGGGCTGGGATGTCACCTACCTGGGATCATCGTTGCCGGCTGAGGAAATCGTGCGTGCGGTGGTTCGTTCCGAAGCCATTGCCGTGGCGTTGAGTGTGGTTTATCCATCGGATGACCCAAGGTTGGGCGAAGAGTTGCGGCGTCTGCGCAGTCTATTACCGAGTGATGTGACCATCCTAATCGGTGGGCGGGCTGCGTTTGCCTATCGGAATGAGATTGGGGAAATCAAGGCGTCTCTGATGACCGACCTCCAAGGGTTGAAACGGAAGCTGGATGTGTTGCGGGAGAACCGCCAGCGTTAGCACCCGTCATTTGGGGGCTGGAAGGAAACAAAAAACGGCCGCCCCTCGGATCGAAGGACGGCCGTCAGTGGAAGCGGTTAGGCGCTAGTTGGTGAAGGGGGAGCCTTCGACCAGCGTGGCTTCTGTAATCTTCAGTTTGAATGGCTTCAGTGCCTCGGTGACCGCGGCTTCATCGTAGCCGTCTTTGTCTGCCAAGTGGAGTTTGATGCCGTTGTTGACGTAGGCACCGGTGATGCCATCGAGCTTTTCCAAGGCCACACGGACCTTGTCGTTGGTTTCAGCTCATCCAGTGCCTGCGACCTTGAGGTGGTAGGTCGCAGCAGGTTCCGTGGCTTGCTCCGCGGTGAACGAGGTGATCTTGAGCCCTTTTTCGGTGAGGGCTTTTTTGACCGTAGCCTCTTCCAGAGTGGCGCCGTCGTTCATGACGAGCGTGGCGCGGAGGCCGGAAAGGAGGATCTTATTCACTCCTTCTTGCGTCTTGAGAGCCGAACTGGCCCTCTTGGCAATGCCTCATCCACCGCCGCTGAGGTGGACCACATACGTGGAGATGGTTTCTGCCGCTTCAGCTTGCGCGGCTACCGGCTGGTCGGCTCCGGTCTCGGCCTTGGCGTGGTTGTCCGCGTGGAGCGGAAGCACGGCCAACCCGAGTCCAGCGATCGCTGTGGGTAGGATATGTTTTTTCATAATCTTGGGGTTGAGACGCTTCACCCGACCATACGCGTCTGCGGGAGGGCGGGGACGTCGGAAGTTGCAGCGTCCCGCAAGGGGGCGTGCGTCTATCCTATCGGATAGTGTTTGCTAGAACACCTGGAACCCGTGCTTATTCCACGGACTTTCGCACGCGCTTGGCTGCGGCCTTCTCCTGCTTCGTCATCTTCTTGAAGTACACTCTGCGTTCGTTGGCGTTGTAGGCCGCGAACAAATAGTGCGACTTGAACGGAGTGGCAGTCACGTCCAGTAGCGCGAAGGGAAGCGCGATCACCTCGCCGGTGCCGAGCGTCACCGCGTTCAACGTGGCGGCTCCACCGGCCGTTTGAGGGGCGGATGCTTTGCCGCGGAAGACAAATACATCGTAGTGATGGAACCAAGGGCGGTTTGAGAGGTCGCCGCTCAAGCTGCTGTAGCTGGTAGGCGCGTCTTGATCGATTGCCTGCTTGAGTGGTGTGTTTTTGTTCCAGCGACCAGAGAGCACGGGATCTCCGTAGCGGGCCATTGCGGTTGCTCTGTCCTTTGGTTCTTCGAACGAGTCGCCTGCGTTGTAAACCCACGCGCTGACGCAGCTGCTGAGTGAGGTTGCGAGCGCGCAGCAGGCAATGAGAGTCGGGACGCGGGCGGGCATGTCTGCGCGGGTATTAGTCCTGAATGACGTAGCGAACCGAATGGATCAGATCAGCCTTGTCCGAAAGTTTGGAGATCTTGAGTTCCGCATCCAGTGGGTCTTTGACCAAGTACTCCTTGCCGGATTTCCCTACGATGGGCACCCAATGTGGGTAGCCGCTGGGCATGGTGTAGCGGACAACCGGGACTTTGCCATTTTGCAGGGCGGAGTCGAGTTCGGCGTGGGTGAGTCCGCGGGGAACTGTGACTTGGATTTTGCCGTTGGTGACTTTGCCCACGGCGCTCCAGATGAGCCAGCCTCGCTCGGTGAACCCGTTGTTCTCAATCAGCGATGCGTTGAGTTGTTGCGGTGTGATGGGGTAGCCCAATTGCTCGGCAGCCATCGCGACGGCGCAGATGGTGCAGCCGACCGAAGCCATGGGTTCGCCACTGCCGCCGATTTTGTCCGCGCCCCATTGCGGGTCATTTTGAAGGTAGTATGCGCCATCGGTCGCTGCCGGGAGGTCGAGCGAGATCCCTCCCGACGAGCTGATCGATCCGGTTGGAGTAGCCGGGCGGGTTTGGATCCAAATAGCAACGGCCGCGAGCGAGGTGAGGCCGATGGCTGATGCGATGGCTAGTTTTTTTCTGAGTGAGCGAGACATGAGAGGGTTAGTGGAAGGTAGGTTGTTATGGCTCGTTGCTCTCGGGGTTGCCAACCAAATCTGTCTTCGCTAGCGTCCGGCCGTGAAGATTTTCAAGATACTGCTCCCGGTTTGGATGGTCCTGTTTTTGGCATCGTGCCAGGTGATGAGGCATGCGCCGATGGAGGAGGAATCCTACGGTCGGCGGGTTCACGAACTATCGCGTGCCTTGATGGCGATGCCCAGTGTGGATGCGCGTGCCGCTACAGAGGCCGACCAACTGGCGCGGGTAGCGGTTAGCGAGGGGGAGGCGTTCGCTCAGAAGTTCGGGGTGGTGCGGCCGGCGTGGTTGAACAACTGCCTGGTGAATATCAAGCTGCGCGAACGCGGGCTTTGCTGGCAGTACATGTATCATCTCTATTGGGCGATCGAACGCGAACAGCCCGAGTACTTCACCCTGCGCTGTGCGGTGCGCGATCAGGGACGTTTGTTTCACGAGCACCATGCGGTGGCGCTTTCCGCCAAAGGCGAGTCCTTTGCCAACAGCCTGATTCTGGACCCGTGGCAGGATTGCGGGCGGTTGATCTGGTTCCGGCCGTCCGGTGAGCGCGGCGAGTGGAAGGACAACCCCTACGAAGCACGGCGTGCGCAGAGGATCCGGCAGAACGCCAACGCTGAGGGCGGCGCTGATGAGTGATTTGGGCAGGCGTTGGTGTACAGAACCAAAAAACGCCCGGCGACTGGGTCACCGGGCGTTTGAGAATGAGTGGGCGCTTTCTTAGTTCTTGCCGAAATGTTTGGCGAGATCGTCGAGGGCGTCGGGATCGGTTGGTTGGCGGGCGGCGGCGATGGCGTCGCGCTGAAGTTGGGTGATGGTCTTCACTCCGTGCTTGCCGAGCTCGAGCATATCGGTGAGCTGGGTGCCGGAGAAGGTGGCTTCCTCGCCGCTGCCTTGAAGTTCAACAAACTCGAGGTCCTCGGTCATGACGACGTTGAAGTCGACGGATGCGTCGCGGTCCTCGACGTACATCAAGTCGAGCAGCGGCGTGTCTTTAACCACACCGCATGAAACGGCCGAGACCAGCTTGGTCATCGGGTTTTTCTTGAGTTTGCCTTCGGCCATGAGTTTCTCGATGGCGATTGCGGCGGCGACGCAGGCACCCGTGATCGATGCGGTACGGGTGCCGCCGTCGGCCTGGAGGACGTCGCAGTCGATCCAGAGCGTGCGTGGGCCGAGGGCTTTCAGGTCGACTACGGCACGCAGGGCACGGCCGATGAGACGTTGGATTTCGATCGAGCGTCCGTCTTGTTTGCCGCGTGAGATGTCGCGGTCTTTGCGGTCGAGGGTCGAGTAGGGGAGCATCGAGTACTCGGCGGTGAGCCAGCCGCCTGGGACGCCTTGGTATTTCATCCATCCCGGGACGCGCTCCTGGATGTTGGCGGCGCAGATGACGCGCGTGTTGCCGAACGAGGTCAGCACCGAGCCGAGCGCGTGTGGGGCAAAGCCCTGCTGGAAGGTGATCGGGCGCAGCTGGTCGGGCGTGCGGTTGTCTTCGCGTTGGTATGGTGTGGCGTCGTTCATTTCCTCGATAGGTAGAGGACGGGGGGCTGGCGGTCAAGGGGGATGGGACTTGCCGGGTCGGCACCGCCTGTTCAAGTTTGCGTTGTTCTCGCTGCAATGCATTGTAGGATCTGTATTATAACTATTCCCCTTACTCGTTATGCCTCTGCAAAAAGCTGTTGTTCAAGTGCCCGCCAGTACCAGTAACCTCGGGCCCGGATATGATTGTCTCGGCTTGGCGTTGCAGATTTATAACCGGGTGACGGTGAACCGGGAGAAGGGCGAGGGTGCGGAAATGGTCCACCCGGCCCACCCCATGGTGGAGGAGGCGACCGACGCCTACTTCAAGCGCGCACGAGGGGGGGCATTTGCCTACTCGTGGTCGATTGAGGGGGATGTCCCGATGTCGCGTGGGCTTGGTAGCTCGGTGACATTGCGGTTGGGGATTCTGACCGGCTTGAATGCGCTCAATGGATCGCCGCTCGATCAGCAGGCGTTGTTTGAGATTTGTGCGGAGTTGGAGGGGCACCCGGACAACGCGGGACCGGCGACGTTCGGTGGGTTTGTGGTAGCGGACGAAAAGTTTGATTACTACCGGTTCGACGTTGAGCCGGAGTTGCAGTTTGTGTTGCTGATTCCGGATTACGAAGTGCTGACCGACGAGGCACGTAAGTTGATGCCCAAGGTGATCACGCATAAGGATGCGGTGACCAACACAGGCAATGCCTGCAAGATCACAGCGGCGATCGCGACCAAGCAGTACCATCAATTGCGCGGTAACTTTGATGATTACCTGCACCAGCCCTATCGCGAGCATTTGGTGCCGGGCTTGCGCGAGATCATAGATTCCGGCAAGGCCGTCGGGGCGGTAGGAGGTTTCCTCTCGGGGTCTGGCTCGACCGTGGCATGTCTCACCGTGCGCGGCGACGGCGAGAAGATTGGTCAGGCGATGCGGCTGGCCCACCCGAGCGTGCGCGACGCCGAGGTGCGCGTGGTTTCGGCGGACAACGATGGCGCGCGCGTGCTCTACACAGAGTAGCAATGACCAATAGGCGGTGAGCCAGCCTTGCCAATTCGCTGCATCGCACTGACAGTAGCGACCACCCACCGCATGAAGGAAAGTCTGGAACAACTCGAACAGTACGGGATCGAAGTGATCCTCGGGCGCGACAAGCGCTTGAAAGCCAGGATTCTTCGTGTCGTGCTGCACGGGTTGTCGTTCATTTACCGCGGACTGGTGTGGCTGCGGCTCAAGCTCTATCGCGAGCGCGTGCTGCACGAAGCCAACCTCGGATGCATGGTCATCAGTATCGGCAATCTGAGCGTGGGCGGAACCGGCAAGACACCGGTGGTGGAGAGTTTTGCCCGTGCGCTTAAGGATGCCGGGCGCAATGTGGTGGTGTTGAGTCGTGGTTATAAAAGCCGGGGTGGGAAGACGAAGAAGAAGCGCCGTCGTGTCGACCCTGAAGACGCCATCCCTTTCGCCGACGATCCGCCACCGCGTATTGTGTCGGACGGTAAGAATGTGTTGCTCAGCTCGCTTGAGTCGGGCGATGAGCCGTTCATGCTGGCAAAGAACCTACGCGACATTCCCGTGGTAGTGGACAAGAACCGGATCAAAGGCGGCGTCCATGCGATCCGTGACTTTGCCGCTGATACCTTGATTCTCGACGACGGTTTGCAGTACCTGAAGCTGGCGCACCGGATTGATATTGTGTTGGTCGATCGCAATGCGCCGTTTGGTAACGAGTATATGTTGCCGCGAGGGACGCTGCGTGAGCCGCCGTGCAATATTGCGCGCGCCAGTTATGTGCTGATCACCAAGTGCACCGGCACGCCGGGTGAGAACGACGAGTTGATCAAGCGCATCCGCAAGTACAACCCGGATGTCGAGATCATCGAGTGCACCCACCGTCCGCAGTATCTCTACAACGTGGTGACTGGTGAAACCGAGCCTCTCGAACTGCTGAAGGACAAATACGTCGCGGCGATGAGTGGGATCGCGGTGCCGGAGTCGTTCGAGAATGGCTTGCGCCGCCTTGGAGCAAACATTGGAACGGTTGCTCGTTTTGCCGACCACCATTGGTTCGACGAACGCGAGATCCAGGATTTCATCGACGTCGCGATCGACTGCGACATGGACATGCTGCTGACGACCGAGAAGGACGCGGTGCGTTTCCCAAAATTGGAGCGGACGGACATTCCGATCTACTACCTGCGGATTGAGATCGACATTTTGTCCGGTGAGGAAACGTGGGAGGAATGCGTGCGGCGGATTTGCAGTCCAAAGCCCGCCAAGCCGGTGATGCGTGAGTTTGCGTAGGGGCTGAGCTTCCGGAGTGAGGTGAATCGGCGTGGAATGAGCGGCCATCGGGAGGGTGCTTGTGTGATTGCATCGGCGGGGTGGCCAAGCTGGAGCTTGGCGTTCCAGTGGGACAAGAGCAGCCTCGGGGGCGGGGGCGACCTTTTGGAGTGCGGTGAGCATCACCGCTTTTGATTCCAGGCTGAGCCGGTGGTGGTGAGCGATGGTATTTGGTATGAGCCCCCCGCATCACTGGAATCTCTCTGAAGGCGAATCTCACGCGTTGTTGGGGGGATCGAGTCTCCAGTGATTGCCACCCCAGATGGGATGCGCCATGAGCAAGCAGGGGAGTGATAGCGGGAGATCACTCTGCGACGGGCCCTCCCTACCCGCTACTTGCTGCAGGAAAGCAAAAAATCCGCCATCAGCCGACGAACGGCCGATGGCGGATCAGGATGTGGTTGAACCTAGAGATTGGGATTAAGCCTCAGGAGTAGCGATCAGGTTCAGGCGGATGATGACTTCGTCGCGGATGAGGTCGTCCTTCATGCCTGGGTAGGTCACACCGAAGTCGCTGCGGTTGATGTCGAACTCGGAGGAGATGGTGATCTTGTCTTCCGACTGATCGACGGTAGCAGGGAAGGTGATGTTCTTGGTCACACCGTGGAAGGTGAAGTTGCCCGCCACTTTGTAGGTGCCGTCGTCCTGTTTGGTGACGCCGGTGACATCAAAGGTCGAGGTAGGGAACTGCTCGACATCGAAGAAGTCGGCCGACTTGAGGTGACCGGTGAGTTTCTCCGCGTCGCTCCAGGTCGAGGTCATGTCGATGCTCACCGAGTGGTCGTTTCCAACCGGCTGGCCGTCTGCGATGGTGAAGTGACCGGTGAATGTCTTGAACCCGCCGTCGTGCTTGCCGGTGACTTTCGATCCGGTGAACTCAATGGTCGACTCCGGTGCGAAGACATAACGCACGCCCTCGGCGGAGGTGGTGGTTTGCTTTTCCACGGCGTCTTTCACTTCGGCGTCGGCGGTGGAGTCGGCTGGGTTGCCGCACGAGCTGATGGCTGCTGCGGTGGCGATGGCGGCTACGGATGTGATGATGGTCTTGGTTTTCATAATATTGGGTGGGTTGGTTTTTCTATTGTGGATTGGGAAATGGTGGTGGTTACGCCAAGTCGAATAGCAAAGCTTCGGTGCCCTCGGCTGACGAGATGGTTAACGATCCTTCGCTCTCGCTGGATGCGGCATCTCCAGGTTTTAACGATTCCCCGTTGAGGGTGAGTTCGCCGTGGATGACTTGCAGCCAGGCTCCGCGGCCGGCGGCGAGGTCGTGACTGATGGATTCACCGGCTGCCAGTTTGACCCGGTAGACGGAGGCGTCCTGATGGATCGTGGCCGATTGGTCGCGTCCGTCTGGGGAAATGAGCAAGACCTTGCGTGGGTCGGCACCCTCGGCGGGCTGCCATTCGGTGTAGCTCGGGGTGAGTCCGCGTTCGTTGGGCTCGATCCAAATTTGGAGCAGGTGGGCTTCTTCGGTCTGGCTTGGGTTGAACTCAGAATGGAGCACGCCGCGGCCTGCACTCATCATTTGCACTTCTCCAGGGGTGATGACTTTTTCGTTGCCCATGGAATCGGCGTGCTGGAGCTGGCCGGCTACGAGGTATGAGAAGATCTCCATGTCGCGGTGCGGGTGGCGCGGGAACCCAGCACCTGGCGCGATGCGGTCTTGGTTGATCACGCGCAGGCTGCGGAAACCCATGCGCTCCGGGTTGTAGTAATCGGCAAACGAAAAGCTGTGCCGTGCGACGAGCCATCCGTGGTCGGCAAATCCGCGCTCTTCGCTGCGCATGATGTCGATTGGGCTTTGGGTGTTCGTTTTCATGAGGCAGATCATGCCGGAGTCTGCCCGTTTTGTGAAATGCCCGGTGGTTGGTCTCAGCATGCCCTCAACGCATACATGTCCGGAACCCGGACGGGTGGATACGCGTATCGGAGGCAAGAGGTGGGCTGTTGGTGAATGGCCGCGTCGGAGTCGGGTGGCTGTGCGGCGGATTGTCTGTGTCTGGAACCCGGACGGGTGGATACGCGGAGGGAATCGAGATGTGGGCGGTTGGTGGATGGCTGCGTTGCGCTTGGGCGTTGAGGCAGAACGGCAGCTCCCCTAGGGGGAATGGATGATTTATGGGTTGTGGCGGGGGATTTTGCCGAAATGCGTGTGGGTGGTGGTTTGGGCGACGTCGATGGGTAGTTTTGCCCCCGTCTATGAGTAGTCAGGCTCCAACTGCAGAATCCATCGAGCGCCGCCCGGGTGGGCTTGAGGTGATGGTTCTGTTGTGCGCGATTGTCGCGGCGATGGTGTTGAGCGTGGTGCTGCGTGTGCAAGCCGAAGAGGCGGCACAAGAGAAAGGCCTGCGGTCAGACGGAGTGGACTATTTTGATGAAGGAACTGAGCAAAGGGAAACGATGCTCAAGCGGCTGGGGCGGAGTCAGGATGTCGTGTTGATCGGCAACTCCATGCTCGGTTCGCGGATCGATCGTCATTTGTTGCGTCAGGAAGCGGCACCGCTCCGTGCGGATCTTTTGAAGGAGGGGAACACGTTCAGCCTGGTGTGGTATCTGACGCTGCGCGAGGTGTGCGCGACCTCTGAGGCCAAGCGGCCGAAAGTGGCGGTGATCTTTTTCCGCGATCGCTTTCTGACGTGGCCGGGCTTCCGCAGCAACGACAATGGGATTGCCTTTGCCGAGGGGCTGGCTGGCGGTGGTCCGTTGTCCGAGGAGGTGATGCGTCGTGTGGACGGCACGCTGGGGGATGCCAATGCGCTTGAGAGTTCGCTGGCTTATTTGAAATCACCTTCCGATGCAGCCGTGACCCGCGTTTCCGACTGGGCACTGGACGCCACGCGGTTGGCGCATGGCAAAGAAGAGCGGCGCGAGTACATGAATGAGCGCTTTTCGCTGGGGAACCTGCGCCACGATCTGCCTGCGGACGTGGGCTCCGAATTGCTCACCGATGGCGAGGTGATGATGAACGGTTACACCACTCCGGAGAAGTTCGCCGATGCGTTGGAGGGATCGTTTCTGCCGGCGATGGTGGAAATGGCGCGCGAGGCCAATGTCCAGCTGGTGTTCTTCCGTGTCATGCGGCGCCCGGAAAAAAATGGGATGCCGGAGCAAAGTGAGTCGCTGGATCAGTATTTGAGCGACTTGCGTGCCTATGCCGGGCAGCAGGGCGTGCTGCTGATTGACGAGAACGACACGATGCCATTCTCAGTGAGCGATTATGCCGACGGCGACCACGTCAGCGACGAGAGCCGGCCTGCGTATACGCGCTGGTTTTGGCAGACGCTCGAGTCCGTGCCGGGTGTGCTGTGACGCGCGGTTGCGCCAAGGTTACTTCACGTAACGTTCTTCGTCGTCGATATCACGGCGTAGTTGGTACTTTTTCGCCCTTGAATGTTTGTCTCGCTTGGTGCGGCGCTCGATGGTCATCTGGCGCTTCTTCCGGTTGGCTAGCAGCGTGGCGATTTCCTCGTCGAGTTTGAGGAACCCTTCAAAGCGGGCCGGGTCGAGATCACCGCGCTCCAGGGCTGCGCGGATGGCACAGCCTTTGTCCGTGCCGTGTTTGCAGTCGTGGAACTTGCATTGCTCCGCCAGCTTGGAGATGTCTGCAAAGCGGTCGCGCAGCGTGGTCTCGTCCGTCCACATGTGGACTTCGCGGATGCCCGGGTTGTCGATCAGGATGCCGCCGTCATCGAGCACGATGAGTTCGCGTGCGGTGGTGGTGTGGCGTCCCTTTCCGGTGAGTTCGTTCACGTCGTCGGTCCACTGGTAGTCTTCGCCGAGCAGTTGGTTGGCGACCGACGACTTGCCCACACCGCTTGACCCGATGAGTGTGATCGATTTGCCGGGCGCCAGATAGGAACGCAGAGCCTCCAGTGCGGTACCTTCGACGACGCTGGTGATGTGTACGTCGGCATCCGGGTTGAGCGCCTGGATGGCATCGGCGGCCTCGCGGCAGTCATCTTCGTCGAACAAATCCGCTTTGTTCACCAAAACGACAGGGTGCGCCTTGCTGCGCCCGATCAGCGCAAAGTAGCGCTCCATGCGGCGCAGGTTGAGGTCGGGACCCGGATCGGTGACCACGGCCACGACGTCGACATTGGTGGCGATGACTTGTTCTTCAGTGCTCTTGCCCGATGCCTTGCGCGAGAGACAGCTTTGGCGGGTGAGGCGGCCGCGGATGACGGCTTCCTTTTCCGGGCTGAGATCCAGCGCCACCCAGTCGCCCACCGCAGGCAGTTCCGCGTCGCACTCGGCGTCGTGGTAGACCTTGCCGCTCATGATGGCTTCGCGCTCTTCGCCGTCGGCCATCAATGCGCCATAACTGATCTTATTGTCGCGGATCAGTCGTGCGGGAGTCAGCCCTTCTTTGGCGTAGGGCTTGAACTCTTTGGCGAACTGATCGTTCCATCCGAGGTCTTCGAGAGTCATGGCGTTGGATCTGGTGCGGGGAAGCGGGAAGTTCCGGTCTAGTCGAGCAGGCGCACCTTGAACTCATCTTTGGGTTCCACCGAGAGCACGAACTGATAGAGCAGTTCGATGGTTTTCTCGATGTCCTTGATGTGCGCGGTTTCCACCACCGAGTGCATGTAGCGCAGCGGCAGCGAGATGAGCCCGGACGGGATACCGTTTTTGATGTGGTAGATCTGGTCGGTATCAGTTCCGGAGTAACGGGACGACGATTCGTGCTGCAGTGTGACCTGGGATTCTTCGGCGACCTGCATCAGTCGCTTTACGACCTCCGGGTGGTTGCACGTGCCGTGGGAGATGCTTGGTCCGCCGCCCAGGGTGACCGATCCGTGGATCTCCTTCGGGATGCCGGGAGTGTCCGTGGCGTGGGTGACGTCGAGCACGACGGCGACATCAGGTGAGATGCGGTGGGTGGCCATTTTCGCGCCGTAACCGCCGATTTCTTCCTGCACGGCATTGACGGCCACGATGTTGGCCTTCGGCTTTTTCTTGCCTTCGGCGAGCTTGCGCATCACTTCGGCGATGATGAATCCACCAACGCGGTTGTCGAGAGCACGGCCCATGACCAGGTTCTTTCCGAGCATTTCCGGCCCGTCGATGTAGACGGCCGGCACACCGACGCGGATGCCGAGTTCTTCGACTTCCTTCTTCGAGGTGGCGCCGACGTCGACATAGAGTTCGTGGATCTTCGGTGCCTTTTCGTTGCCGAGGTCCTTGCGCAAATGGATGGCAGTGTTGCCGATCACTCCGCGGACGGTTCCTTTGTCGCCGAAGATGTCAATGCGGCGGCCGCGTCCGGTGGCGGCATCCGAGCCTCCCACCAGGTCGATGTGGAGGAACCCGTCGTCGGTGATGTATTTGACGATGTAACCGATTTCGTCGGCGTGAGACTCCAGCATTACCGTCGGCGCGTCCTTGGCCGATCCGTTGATTGTTGCCCATGCGGTGCCGTAGGTGTCGGACTCGGTGGAGTCCGCGAACTGGGCAATGTGCTTGAGCCACTTGCGCTGGCCCGGAGCTTCGAAGCCGGTCGGGGAGGGCGTGGCGAGAAGGTCGAACAAAAAGGATTGGCTGGATTTTTTCATGGCAAATTAGAGTCAGTGTCGTTTCGACGACCGGGGAGACGGGAACTCGATCTCAGGCGGCACCGTGGACGGGGTCAGAGGTGTGTTCAAGTCGTGGATTTCTCCAGGTGATTCGAGGTTCGGGTGGTAGATGCGGGATTCGCGCAAATGATAGCTGGCCGCGAGTCCTGCTCCGTAGAGTGCGCCGCAGATGGTGAGAACGGTCAGCGGGACCCACAGTTTCTTTTTGAGCGGGAGGGTGGCGGCGGCGAGGAACGCCAGCCCGCTGATAGCATAGTAAATCCAGATCACCTTGGAGAACGCTGTGGTGATCCCTTCGATCTCGGATGCGAGGTGGTGGTCGTGGGATAACTGCAGCTCCGGAATGATTTCGGTGCGGATGGTCAGGTACGGAAAGGCCGCACCCGCACAAAGCGCGGTGAGCACCAGTACCACTGCCAACGCGACCTTCTGCCGCAGTACCATGCAAAAGAGGGCGAGGATGCCGCACAGAAGGAGTCCGTGGACGAGCAATGGGTGAAGCACCAGATGGAGGTATTCCGGTGTCTTGAGTTGCTCGATGAGGATCGGGAGTTGGTCAAACATGGCAGTGTGGTGGCTATGTTATTGGAGGGGCTTCTGGTTGCGGGAGGTGCGCCACAGATTCAGAGCGCCGACTAGGATGAGGGCGGATGGGATGATGAACGTGAGCGAGCGGAGCAGCATTTCGTCCGTGGCGCTGAAGGAATCCGGGCCATCGAGCGACGGTGCGGCGAAGCGCGCCAGCCCAGTGTAGAGATTGTCGCGGAAAAAGCACAGCACGGCCAGTCCGGCGATGACGAGTAGGTAGCTGTGGTATTTGATCATCTGGGCAGTGGGTTAGAGCAATTCCGGTTGGTCTCCGAGGACGCGGCGTGGGGGCTCCACGCCGATTTTTGTGTACGCTGCAGGCAGGGCCACGCGGCCTCTCGGAGTGCGGGCGAGGAAGCCTTGCATGATCAAGTACGGCTCGTTGACTTCTTCAAGCGTTGAGGCGTCTTCGCCTACGGCTACGGCGACCGAGCGCAGGCCAACGGGGCCGCCTTCAAACTTGTGGATCACGGTTTCGAGGATGCGCTTGTCCATTTCATCGATGCCGTCGGCGTCGATGTCGATCATGCCCAGAGCCTGGTCGGCGACTTTTGCGGTGATGGTGCCATCGGCACGGACCTGGGCGAAGTCGCGTGCCCAGCGCAGAAGCGAGTTGGCGATCCGCGGGGTGCCGCGTGAACGACGCCCGACCTCCAACGCTCCGCCGGGCTCGATCTCGACGCCGAGGATGCCGGCGCTGCGGGTGACGATGCCGGCGAGCTGCTCCGCGGTGTAGTAGTCGAGGCGGTTGACCAGCCCGAAGCGCGAGCGCAGCGGCGCGGTCAGCATGCCTTGGCGGGTGGTGGCTCCGACCAGCGTAAAGCGCGGCAGTTGAAGCTCGATCGAGCGGGCATTCGGCCCCTGGTCGATGATGATGTCGATCTTGAAGTCCTCCATCGCTGGGTAGAGGTATTCTTCGATGCTCGGGTGAAGGCGGTGGATCTCGTCGATGAAGAGCACATCACCTTCTTCCAGATTGGTCAGCAGACCCGCCAGATCGCCCGCCTTTTCAATCTGCGGGCCGGAGGAGGTGTGCAGCTTCGCGCCTACTGCGTTGGCGATGATGTTGGCCAGCGTGGTTTTACCCAATCCCGGAGGGCCGCAAAGCAGGACGTGGTGGAGTACGTCGTCGCGCATCTTCGCGGCCTCCACCATCAGCATCAGCCGCTCTTTGATTTTGTCTTGTCCGGAGAACTCGTCGAAATCCGGTGGGCGCAGCGATGAGTCGAAATCGTTGCGTGGTTCGGAGAGCGTTTGTTGGAAATAGTTGTCGGACACGGAGTAGGGAATCGGAATGGCGGGGGCTTTCGAGCCCTCACTGAATACGCGACCAGCGCAATCCCGTAAAGGTGAAAGGTTTCGGCGAGACCTGAGCTGCTAGGATCCCTGCCTTTACTCTTGACGCTATTGGCAATCACTTGTTCCATGCCTGTCACATACCGCGCCGGAGCTTTTCGGTGGGGTGTTCTATCCATCGCATCACTACAGTTAGTATATTGATTATGAATCCATTGTTCCCCTCGCGCCGACGAACGTTGGTAACGACTCGTCGGGTAGTCGCGAGCATGTTGTTGGTAACCGCGGCGGCGGTGACATCGCCGGTCATTGTTTCCACTGGATTTGCCCAGGAGCAGATCGAGGAGCAAAAGGTGACTGCGGTTGATATCCGCTTCCAAGGTCCTGAAACGGTTGCCAAAGAGCGCCTGCGCGGAATGATCGGCGTGGCTCCTGGCCAGACCTTCGCAATCGACCGAACCGAAGAGGACATCCGCACCATGATTGAAAGTGGTGAGGTGGAGAACGTGCGCGTTCTGACCGATGACTTCCAAGGCGGTCTGCGCGTGATCTACGTGGTGGAAACCCGCAGCGGTCTGGAGTCGGTGGACTTCGTGGGTAACACGGTTTTGGATAACGAAAAGCTGCGCAAGCAGGTGGAGATCAATGCCGGCGAGAAGCTTCGCGATGCGGAGTTGGTCGAGGCCAAAGAGAAGATCGTCGATCTGTATATCAAGCGCGGTTACTCCGATGTGAGTGTGACCTATCGAGTGGAGCCATCCGGCCGCGATGGGTTTGATTCCGTGACCTTCTTCATCGAAGAGGGCGGCAAGGGCTTTGTGCGCAAGATTCAGTTTGAAGGGAACACCGCCTTCAAACGCCATGAGCTGCGCGACGTGATCGAAACCACCGAGAAGGGGTGGCTTTCATTTGTTTCCGGATCGGGCAAGATTGATAAGTTCCAGCTGCAGGAAGACATCCGCTTGATCGAGGGCGCCTATCAGGATGCCGGTTATCTCCGTGCACGCGTGGTCGATGTAGAGCGCGTGCCGGTCGACGACGAGAAGGTGGATCTCATCTTTAAAATCGAAGAGGGCGACGTCTACACGGTGAGCGACATCAAGGTGGAAGGTTTGCGGATCTTCCAGCCGGGAGAAATTACACCAGACTTCCTTCAGACCACAGGCGTTCCTTACTCCGCCAAGAATGTGGCGGCGGACCAGAAGCTGATCGGCGATTACTACGGCTCCCGCGGTTACGCCGATGCGAATGTTGAGGTGATCGTGCGCGAAGTGGCTCCACAGGAAGTGTCGATTCTCTACTCGGTGACCGAGGGTGAGATCTCCTATGTCGGCCGCGTGGATATCAGCGGCAACGTGAAGACCAAGGACAAAGTGATCCGCCGCGAGCTGACACTTCTTCCTGGTGATGAACTCAACACAGTCGAGCTCGCTGTGAGCCGCGCGCGTTTGATGAACACCGGCTACTTCTCGAATGTTACGGTGCAGCCTACCGTTTCCAGCGAGGAAGGGTTCCGCGACATCAGCGTCAACGTCGACGAGCAGAACACCGGATCGGTGAGTGTGGGTGTGGGCATCAGCTCCATCGACGCAATTGTCGGTGGCATCACCTTGTCACAGACCAACTTCGACCTGCTCGGCTGGCCAAACTTCACCGGTGGTGGCCAGCGCTTCCTGATGGACGCCCGCATCGGTACCGAGCGCTTTGACATGAGCCTCGCGTTGGAAGAACCCTACTTCCTCGATCGCCGCCTGGCGCTCGGTGGCGAGGCGTACTTCCGCGACTTGCTCTACCTCTCGGACGACTACGACCAGCGTGAGTTCGGCGGCAACCTCTACCTGCGCAAGCCAATCACCGAGTTCTCGTCGCTCAAGCTCGAGTACACACTCCAGCAGGTGGAGATCCGCGACATTGATAACAATGCCTCGGACATCATCCGCGCTGAAGAAGGTGAGTTCCTCCAGAGCCGTCTCGGTCTCGGCTACATCCTCGACACCCGCGACAGCATCCAGCTTACCCGCCGTGGTCACAAGATCTCGGCCCAGGTTTACGGATCGGGGAACTTCCTCGGCGGCGACGTCGATGACTGGGGCTTCCAGCTCGACGGCCTGAAGTTCGTACACTTGCCATACGACATCATCTTCAGCCTCCAGGGGCAGTTGGCGGTGGTCGACGGTGATGACGTGCCGATCTTCGATCGTTTGTTCCTTGGTGGTGCCCGCAACCTGCGTGGTTTCGACTACCGCGATGTGGGGCCGAAGGATGAGAACGGCGAGCCAATCGGCGGCCAGACCTCGCTCTTTGGTAGCGCTGAAGTGACCTTCCCTCTGATCGAGAGTGTGCGTGGTGCGGTCTTCTACGACATCGGTGTGGTGAGTGAAGACTCGTTCGACTTCGGCGGTGATCTGAACTCCAACGTGGGTGTGGGTCTGCGCCTGAACCTGCCAATCGGTCCGCTTGCTCTCGACTTCGGTATTCCAATCCAGTCCGACGAGTTCAACGACTCGAACGGAAAGTTCCAGTTCAATATGGGCTACAAATTCTAAGTTTGGTGACGCTTCCCCCGGCGGCGAGTCCCCGGGGTGAAAAATCACCGATTTAGAGCTTGATCCCAGCGATCAAAAGTTTGTTGATCTAGCCATCAACCGCGGGGCACTCGTAGAGCGGGTGCCCCGCTTTAGTTCACCGATTCATTAAATAACAAAAGAACCCTATGATTCGTAAATTCATCGTAACCCTCGTGCTCGGCGCCATGGCGCTCGGAACCGCTGCGGCCCAGGACCTCAAACTCGGCGTTGTCGACATGCGCCAGGTGATTGAGAATTACTACAAGACCAAGCAGGCACGTATCGACCTCAACGAGCGCCAGACCGAGATCCAGCGCGACCTCGACCTGCGCCGCGCCAAGCTTCGTGACCTCGCCAAGCAGCTCGAAGAACTCAAGAAGGACTTCCAGTCGGCCGAAATGAAGCCTGAGTTCCGCCGCATCAAGCAGGAGGAATACGAGCAGAAGTTCCAAGACGCACGTGCACTGGAGAAGGACATCGAAGTGGTGACCAACCAGAAACGTCGTCAGCTCCAAGCTGAGCTTGAGCGTATGTTCCGCGGCATCCGTGACGAAGTGCAGAACATCGTCCAGGAGCGCGCCAAGGCAGACGCTTATGACCTTGTGTTCGACAAGTCGGGTGTGGGTCTCGGTGGTACGCCGCTGATGCTTTACTCGAAGGACGCAACCGACTTCACCGAAGCGGTGCTCTCCGAGTTGAACAAAGACGCACCAGCCGAGTTGCTCGAAGAAGCCAAGGAAGCAGCTGCGGAAGCTGCCGAGTAAGGCGAGCGATCAGACTCTCTATCAAACGGCCAGTCCCACACCGGGGCTGGCCGTTTTTTTATGTGAGGGGAAGGGGGGGCATCCGCTAGTGGCGGGCGTTTCTTGGAGTGCTGTGAGAATCACTGCTTTCGATTGCAGGCGAAGCCGGGGGGGATGGCCACAAAGAGCACAAAAAGCCACGAAAAGTAGAGGCCATCGCTGGTGCTGTGTTCTTAGACGGGATCCACATGACTTTCCGCGAGCTGGTCAGCAATGCATCAACACCCATTAGGTCGCTGATGCAGCCGACTCGCCATCACTGCTCCAACTCATCCTTCCCATCGCTATTACTTTGGGAGTGGCTGTTGTTTGATCCATTCGATTGCCTGATCGATCACCGCTGGAGGTGCTACTACATGTCCTCCAGGAAACGAGATGTGCTTTGCCTCCCAGCGATACCGCTTCAGCGCTTCAATATCAGACTGAACCCATGCGTTTGCCCCTTCGTCTTTGTCGCCATTGACTATCGCGACAGCCATACGTTTGGGATACTTCCTGCTCTGGTAATCAGAGCCTCCCAACCATCCTCCGAATGCGATAATTCCGGCAAATTGGACATCTATTCGACGGTGCGCGATGTCGTAGCAACGCATGGCCCCTCCTGAAGCTCCGCTCAAATAGACGCGCTCCGGATCATGAGGAACCTCTGCAGCCACATCAGCCAATATCTCGTCTTCAAGCAGCAACTCGAGCTCGCGATTCCCCATGCTGTTCTTGAGTTTGTCGCACCCCACCACGATCCACCCTGCCTTTTCTGCTGACTCGCGGAGCTGGCCGAGGATGCCTCTGCCATTTCCACTTGGTGAGAACCCGTAGATCATCGGAGGAGGTTGATCAAAATCAAAGGAGGTTGGAACGTACACGTGATAGGTCACGCGGTGGTCACCCTTGGTTGTGCAGCTGACCACTTCCCCCGGCTTCCACCTCTCTCGCATCGCTGCGCGTTTCTTTTCCGCAGCTAGCTCCGCGGCCTTCTGGTCGGCCAGCTCTTTTTCCTGTGCCTTCTTATACAGCTCTCGAACCAATGTCTGGTCAGCGGCGGAAAGATTTTCAAAGGGAGTGGCGACTTCCTTTCCGCCAGCCAGCTTGAGCCATACCCGGCCGCTCTCAACTTTTACGAACTCGGCATCCACTGTCCGATTGTCCTGCGACGTCCAGGTTCTCATCTCAGCCGACCAAGCGAATGTCGACAGGCAGAATAGCAGGGGGAAGGTACGAATTGGCATGCCAATTAAGAGCGTGTCTTAATTGTGTTAGGTAGCGAAAAATAGGAGGAAATAGATTTGGGCTGAGGGTGTTTGGAGTGCAGTGAGAATCACTGCTTTCGATTGCAGGCGTAGCCGGGGGGAGGCACAAAGAGCACAAAAAACAACGAAAAGTAGAGGCCATCGCTGGTGCTGTGTTATCAGACAGAATCCACATGAATTTCTGCGAGCTGGTCAGCAAGTCACCAGAAGCCTCAAGGCCGCACCTGCGTGACGCTGGGGCGGACGTGGGGAATGCCTTGTCGGTGAACGGTCGAGCGGGTAGAGTGTCGCGGATGGTTAGAAGATATGCGCGTCCCACATGGCACTTAGGTGTCCTTCTGCTTCTTCTGTTTCCTTTGTGGGTGAATGCTGAGCAGGGCGACGCTCGGGCAGACTACCGGTATGAAACCGCTGCGGAGAGGAAGGTTCGGAAGGGTAAAATTCGTCTACTAGAAGAAGAGTTCCGGAGGAAGTATGGGATGGGGAGCGAGGAATACACTCGTAAGAACTGCGAGAGTTCTTTGGTGCAAAGCGGCGGGCAGCTTTCGGCGTCATTAGCAAATTACATGATTAGGTACCTCTCTAATGTCGATGACATGCGAAGCCTGACGCGTGTGGCTGTGCCTGGCCTGAAAGCAATAATTGCAGAAGGAACCGCGAGCCCGAGTCAGATGTTATTGGTAAGTTTACACATTGGCGAACACGGGATGCGTGATGCTTTTGAAGAGGGGAGATCTGTAGTGAACGCGTCTCAGGAATGGGTTGGTATGGGGGGTATCTATGGTGAGCGTGATGAAAGGCGTGTGGAGAAGTCCGTATTTTATGATATTGCTTTAAATTCCGAGGAAGGAGGGGGGCTTGTGGAAAAGGTGCGATTAGATAAGCGTTTGTCTTTCCGCGCAGCAGTAGTTCGTTCAATTCGTTTTTTGCGAAGCGATGAAGTGTTGGGAGCGGTTGTTGATGAATATCTCTCTGATGAGAGAGATGTTGTGCCGGCGTTTCCTCATTCCGACGGCAAATATCTTCGTGTGTGTGATATAGCAGCGCATGAACTTGAAATCATGTTTGGTTTGGAGGGTGCTAAAGGCGGGGGGAGATCTATTAGTAGGACCGCTTCTGAGCGCGAATCCCTTCGCGACCTCTATGAGGAGGCGAGGGCTGGGAATCGAAAGAACAATGCCGATGTCGAACAACAGGGAGCAATGAGAGGTGGTCTGGGGACACTGGATTTCGAGGCAGATGCGAATCTTGATGATGATAGCGGACTGCTGGATGGAGGGGCTAGTGGTGTTCCCATGTGGGTCTGGTGCGCTGCGGCGATTTTGGGCGCGGGCTGTTATATCGTTGTGCGCGTCACAAAGGAGAGGTAGCGAATTGGGTTAAAACCGGGACGGGCCTGAATGGCGCTAACTTAGGGTGCCAGGTCGTGTCGGGAGCGGCCATCGGGGAGGGGGCTGCGCCTTGGCGTTATCGCACGCTCGGCCGGGGATTGGTGGGTGTATTTCCCTAGGGTGGCGCTCGCCAGAGGCTCGCTGACCCTAGGCTGTTATGAGACGCGCTTTCAGCGCGGAATTTACGACGCTGGGGGCTAATTGAGCGCCGTTCCTGACAGGCATTTTCAGGGGGCTGATGATTGGGGGAGTTGAGGCAGAATGGTGTTGGTGGGGACTGGGCGGTGACCTGCGGTGTCGCTTAAGCCGTGCGGGCTTTGTTGTGCCCAGAAGGTGTGGGGATTCGGGCAGAACCGCGTGGAATTCGTCCATTTGTGCGAGAATCCGCGGGGATCGGTGGAGGCGGGCTGAAATGGCTTGCCGATGAGCTGTCGGGTGCGCAATGTGTCGCGGATGGTTAGGAAATGATGCATGTCCCCGTTTTATTGGCTCGAAATGATGAGTAGTGTTTTTCGTTTAATGGTGACCCCCATGCTTGTTCTGGCTCTGCTTTCTTCTTCTTGTGGTGGAAGTGGTAATAGCGAGAAGGTGACGGAGCGTGATTTATATGTCGTAAATGGAGCCTCAGGTTGGACTAGCGAATGGTGGGTGAACGGTGAGCCGGTTTTCGTAGGGTGGGGCCAATACGGGAAGGACATATCCAAGTTCGTTGGAGATGGTGAAAATTTGATCCGGTTAAAGGCCTCTCCTCTTCGAGAGAATGTCGGCTCTGAGCCTGAGTTCAGACTAGTTCGCAGTAAAAGTCTGTTTAAGCAGGGTGAGCTCCTACATGCGTTTTCGAGAGAGGGCGACGACTACGTACCATTTTCGATGAATCTATTAAGTGGTAGGAGTGTCATGTGGCGGGACGGTGAGGTTCTGTCCGATATACCCCAGGCTGAGCTGTCGGCTGTGGCAAACTATGCATTGAGTTGTGTTGCGGGCGGGGCGGATGAGAGGCGGGATGTCAATCTTGTGGAGTGGGATGCAGGGGCGGAAGGTTTTGGCGAGCTGTTGCTGGTGGATGCTCAAGTGGCTCCGATGGATTCTTATTGTCTGAGGGTCGGAAGTAAATTGTGCTTAGTCTGGTCTGATCGTGGCGCTTTGTTGCGTGGAAGTGTTGAAATGGAAGGTGGTGGTAAAATGAACGTTTTTGTTGAGTTTTTATATATCTACAAGAAAGGTGGCGTTTGGTTCGTTTTGTTTGCGTAGAAAGTAGAAGTAGTTAAAACTGGGACTGGCATTTTCTGGGGGCTGCTGATCGGGGAAGTTGAGGCAGAGTGGTGGTGTTGGCGGGGACTGGGCGGCGATCTATGCGGGCTCACTTAAGCCGTGCGGAATTTGTTGTGCCCTGAAGGTGTGGGGATCCGGGCGAAACCGCGTGGAATCGGTCTATTTGAGGGAGAATCTGCGGGAATTGGCGGAGGCGGAGTGAAATGCCTTGCCGATGAGCAGTCGGGTGTGCAGAGTATCGCGGATGGTTAGAAATTATGCATGTCCCGAATTACTTTATATTAACGATCCCTGTCTTTTCTGTTGCGCATCCGGCAGGGCGTTTGGGTCCAAGTGTTACTGAGAATCCTGGGGGCGGATTTTGTCTTTTTCGGTGTAGTTTTTAACTTGGGCTTCTATGATGAAATTTGCTGCTGGTCTGTTTTTGTCGTTAATATTGTCTTCATGCGTTGTCTCGCCGATTACTAGAGTTGACGTATACAACAGTGACGGTGCCGCAAAAGACGGATATGAAATTAAGATATACCCTTTGAGAAGGGGGGATTTGCTTTGCGATGTTGCTTCGACCGACGGCCTTCAGAAGGAGGTGATTTCAGCTCTGATTATAGGTGTTGATGGGGATGTTCATGAGGTGTCTGTTGTTGATTCCAATGATCCTAGTGGTGATGAGTATGCTGAATATAGAGAGTATATCGACTTGTGGGATCAGTATGATTCAAGATGGCGCAGGTACATCTTGAGATCTAGTGCCAGATTTTTACAAGGTGGTCAGGCTTGCCAAATTGTGCTGAAGCTGAGCGATGGCTCTGTACTTAGGAGGCAAATGACGAAGTACACTCGGTTGGGAACGCCGCTATAGGAAATGACGCCATGCATCAACTAGGGTAAGGGTAAAACCGGGACAGATAAAACCGGGACAGATAAAACCGGGACAGATAAAACCGGGACAGATAAAACCGGGACAGATAAAACCGGGACAGATAAAACCGGGACAGATAAAACCGGGACAGATATGGCTTGCCGATGAGCTGTCGGGTGTGCAGAGTGTCGCGGATGGTTAGAAATGATGCGTGTCCCGGTTTTGATTACCCTGTGCGAGCGCCAGTGGTTCCACCTCCGATGAAAACTCCATGGTGGCATTTCATTCCGTTGCCGCTGCTCCTTCCTGTTGAGTTTATCGAGCACCCGTTGGAGCGAATGCGCAGGTGCAATCCAGAACAATATTATGGATAGATATATTGTTGCGATGTATCAATAATTGTAAATATTTCGCGATGAGTGATTGTAGGCTGATATTGTCCGACCTCTTGCTAAGAGGTTTCGTGGCGTTCGGGGGGCTCAAGCTTGAGGACAGTAATTCTTTCCGGGGAGTTCATTTTTCTGGTGCTAGGTCAGACGAGTTAAAACAACTGGAGTCCTTGGTGTTTGATGCTCTTCAGGCGTCAAAATTTTGTCGGACGTTGCTAGGGAAGGGTTCTTTGAATGTCGTGTGGGTGAGTATTCCTGTTAGGGCAAAGGTTGATCCTGATTTTGTGTTTTTGTGGAACGGAATTGATAAGGTTGATCCTGATGGTTTATTTTGGGCTGTTGTTGAAGGGTTGGTTTATCAGCGATGGATACGGATGGGGGTCAAACATCGTTCAAAGGCAATTTCTCGGGTACGGGCGTATGTTCTTCGAAAGGCAGGGTGGGAATTGAAATGACTGCAGGTGTCAAGTGAGCCCGAGAACCCGATACGCCGGTTGGCAGAATAAGCCGCGTAAAACAAGGACAGGCATGAATGGACATAAAACCGGGACAGGCATTTTCTGGGATCTGAAGGGCGGTTTCGGGCGTTATCGTTTACATGACGACGGCAAGATCCCTAGTGGTTCGCGATGACGAGGACACGTTCTACCATTAACTGCGCTCCGCTTCGTTCATGCTCAGTGTGGTTTCCTCCTCCGGAAACCAGAGGCAAGGTGCCGCTTGCGCGGCGAGGCATTGCATCAGCCGCTGTGTGCGACGGGCGTATCTGTGTGGCGTGGATGCCACGTCGGGACGGGATTTCAGCCACCTGCGGCAGTGGCAGGTTGAAGGCTGGAAGGTGGCGGCAGATACGTTTGCGTTGGTTGGTTATTGGGTGTTAGGTGGCTGTTGTGAAAGGAATGTGCAGTTGGATGATCGGCCGGTTGTTTCAGGCGCTCTTGGTTGTCGTTGTTGTTGCCGGTGATGTTTGGGCAGGAGCGTTGACTTTTGAGTCTGCTGTGGTTGAGGTTTCGGTAGAGCCCGACAAGAATGAGGTGAGTGTGTGTTTTTTGCACGAGAACCAGACGGGGGGCCGGTAGATGTGGTGGAGTTCCGCACCGGATGCGGGGCGTGTCTCAGTGTAGGGCCGAAGCGGATGGTGGAGTCTGGCGGCAAGGGGCATGTGGATGCACTGTTCAAGGTAGGGAGCAAGAGCGGAGCGGTTGAGAAATCGGTGACCGTGGTGATGGCGGATGCTTCTGGTGCTCGCTCCGAGCAGGTGTTGACCTTGCGTGCGGTGGTTCCCGAGTTGGTGGTGGTTTCGGAGAAGAAGCTGCAGTGGCGGGTCGGGGAGGCGGGCGTCACGCGGTCCGTGGAAGTGACGATGGATTGGGAGCGACCGATCCGTGTGATGGCTGCGACATCCACCAGGAAGAACATGGAGGTGAGCGTGGTGGAGGTCGTGGCGGGGCAGCGATACCGCATCGATGTGACTCCATTGGAGCTGCAGGGGGCTCAGCTAGGGATGATCCGGATCGATACGGATTGCCCGATTGAGAAGTACCGCAAGCATGTGATTTTTGCTCAGGTCACGCGATGAAGCGATTGATTGTTCAATTGCTGGCGCTGAGTGTGGCGGTGGCGGTCGTTGCGATGCTGGTGCGGATGGTGCATCCGGATGCGGCGGAGTTGGGGGAGGCGCTGACCAAGGCCGATCTGGGTGAGGGAGAGATTTTGGCCCGCGATGCCCTGGCAATGGATAAACTGCTGTGGGTGGATCTGCGTCCGCACGCGGAGTATGAGCGCTTTCATGTGGACGGGGCGATCAATGTGTCGGTGCTGGAAGGCGATGATTTGTTGGACGCGTTCTTTGAGCAGCAGATGGAAGGGGTGGATCTCTATGCGGGTGGAGTGGTTTTGTATTGTGCGTCGACGGAGTGTGGAGAGAGCCACAGGGTGCGCTCGGAGTTGGAGGAGCTGGGGACGGGAATGACGGTGTACGTGTGAGAATATGGACAGGGATGAGTGGCACTAATTTACGGTACCTGTTCGTGTCGGGAGCGGCCATCGGGGAGGGTGCTGCGCCTTGGCGTTATCGCACGCTCGGCCGGGGATTGGTGGGTGTATTTACCTAGGGTGGCGCTCGCCTGAGGCTCGCTGACCCTAGGCTGTTATGAGACGCGCTTTCAGCAACTCTGTTTCTAATTTTGTTTTATCGGCTCGAAATTGGGGTCGGAAAGAAGGCGGTTTACGAGTCTGACAAGCTTTCGGATCACGGCGGTGATGGCGACATGATGAGGTTTTCCTTTGGCGATCAGACGGCCATAAAATTCCTTCAAAATCGGGTTGTGGTTCGTGGCGCATAGAGCAGGCATGTAGAGGCTGCGCCGGAGTAAATGCCTTCCTCCGCGGACGTGCCTCTTGCCGCTATGAGTGCCGGTGTCTTTGTTGAATGGCGCAACTCCAACTAAAGCCGAAGCCTGGTTGTCGGTGATTGCGCCCAGTTCTGGCATTTCAGACAAGAAGACCGTGGATGCAGCCAGACCAAGTCCTTTGATCGACTCGATTTTGCGCTTCTTCTCACGCAGCACGGCGTCTTTCGCAATGAGTGTGTCGAGTTGCTTTTGGCAACGAGCAATCGCTCGCTCAAGGCTTTGGATTTGGGTCTTGAGCTCCTTCTTCACAAAGCTGTCGGTGACCTTTTGAAGGGCCGTTTTCTGAGCTGCAGCTTGGCGGGTGAAACGATCCTTAATCCTGGCGATCGCTGACATCTTCTCCTGCAGAGCTGTAGGTTTTACGCGGGATGCCGGGGTGATCGACTCTCCGAAGCGAGACAAGACCGTGGCATCCATCGCGTCAGTTTTCGCTGAGATTCCCATGGCCTCGGCAAATGCTCGTGCTCGCTTTGGATTAACCAGGCTGATGGGAATGTTTAGCTCCAATGCTTGAGCGAGGAGGCACTTTTCATAGCCACCGGTAGGCTCACAGATGATGTGGATTTCGTCCTGTTGTTTGGATAGCTTGAGGAGCTCCGATTTTACCTTTGATGGAGTGTTGGGAACGGTCCAGGAGCGCTTTGTTTTGGGGTGATAAAAGTCGAGTTTATCTTTGCTGACATCGACGCCGATATAGTGTTTGTTCTGAGTGTTCATCTGTATTTCAACCTTGGATCTACGAGCTCTCGGGCTCTTGCAACTCTACGAACTGCAGATGGATTTGAGGGAAACAGGCCTCCTTGCTGAAAGACGAGTTCAAGGACTCGAGGAGGAACGGAGTGACTGTTTCAGCGATCGAGGTGGGGGTGGCCACCCCCACCTTGATCAACCTCCGGTTTCGTATGAAACCGATGGAGCTAGGAATAGCTCAAATTGACCAACCAAGCGCGGAATTGACGACGCTGAGGCCTGAGTTAGTGCCATTCGGGACAAGCATTTTCAGGTGGGCGGCTTGCGGGGCGGGGGATCGGTGGCGTTGGTTGGTGCTGCGGGGGGGGCAAGTGGTCGCTGCGCTCCGATGGTTTTGGTAGCCGGGTAAAATCCGGCGGTCCGTGGGGGCTTTGGGGGGCGGGTACAATCCGGCGGTCTGTATAGTGCTTTGGGGGGCGGGTGAAATCCGGCGGTCCGTGGGGTGCGCTTGGGTGGCCGGGGAACGAAAGACGCCCGCGCCGCAGAGCGGGGCGGGCGTTATGAATTTCTGGTAGCAGGAGGTGGTTATACCATTTAAACGGTCACCTTGGCGTAACCGATGGGGGGAGGAATATGGTGTGAAGAAAGTGATCTTGGCGGGATCTTTTTGAGTGATGCTGTGTTACTCACCGCTCAGGTAGCCCGCTAGCATCGCGGTTCGCGCCTTGCCTCACTCGAAAAAGCTCTCCGCCATTCCGCCAATTTGACCGTTCAAATGGTATTATGCTTTTTGGTCGAGCTCGGCGACGATTTGGCGCAGGCGGGTGAAGCGGGCGTCGGCGGCGAAGGTGGTGGTGGCTTTGCCCATGGCGACGAGTGAGTCGTCGGTGCGTTCGAGCGAGTCGATTCCTTCGTCGAGAGCGCTGCTGCCGACCGGGCCGATGAGCGTGCCGTGGTAGAGGGTTTTGGTTTCGCCGGCTTTGAGTGTGAGTTTGGTTGGGTTGCCCATGAGGACGGGGTGCTCGTCGCTGTAGTCGAGTCCGTAGCCCCATGCGCTGATGGCGCTTTCCACGCCGACGGCGAATACACGGTCGACTCCGCCGTCGTAGCTGGCCCATGGTTTGTAATTGCGCCCGCCGTACTGCAGCCAGAGGTGGTTGAAGTAGAAGGTGAACTCGCCCTCTGCCACGCTGGCCGGGCCGTCGAAGAACGTGAGGTAGAGGCTTTGTTGGTTTGGATTGACCACGCTCATCCAGCCGAGGTCGGCAGTTTGTGGGATGCGTCCGGTGAGGAAGTCGGTGAAGCCGATCATGCCGGGGACGACCGAGATGTCCGTGCTGCCGCCGTCTGCGGTGGGTGCGTCCTTGAGGCTGGAGAACTCGCGGTTGAGAGCGAGCATTTCGCGTTGATCCGGGTCGTGGCTGACGACGGGTGTGTGGTAGCGGTCGGCCGAGGCGGAGATGCGGCAGCCTTTTTCGATAAAGGGTTGGCCGGTGGTGTTGTGCCAGGCGCCGCCGAAGTCGAAGTCTTCGCCGCGGTCGTTGCGCATGCGCATGACCTGGTAGTGGACCGAGTGGCCGTCGAGGAGGATATCGAACTTCTCGTAGTGGATGTGTTCGGTTTCGGGGCCGCCCATGGTCGAATAGACGAAGCAATAGCCATCGCGGGTGCCGGATTTCTCAACCTTCCAGTCGAGCTGGGCGGTGTGGCCGCAGCCTGGGATCTCGTAACCGCGCTTGGTGGAGGGATTGCCGAACTGCGGGAAGCATGGGAAATTGCCGGCCAGTTCGTGGACGAGTTTGATCCCCCAATCCTGATGTCTTGCCGGATCGAAGCCGCAGGTGGTGCCGCGGAATGCCGGAATCAGGTGGGTGTTCACATATCCGTGTTGGTTGCGGTAGCTGAACTCCGGGGTCATGCCGCCGAAGTCCTCGACCACGACGCGGACGTCGCCATTGGTCAGGACGCTGGCGGCGCGACCGCAGAGATCGGTGATGCGTTGTACAGAACAAGTGCTCATGGATGATAGGGGGGGGATTAGGGCGCCCCTACGGGGCTTGTTAATGGGGTGGGCGCTCACCCATGGCGTTGCCATGGGCTACGTTAGGTAGCGCCGTTGGCGCGTGGCCGTAGGAGGCGTTGGCGCGTTGGAGTTGGCGCGTGGCCTATGTCGGGTTTTCTTAATTTGGAGCCATTGGTTACAGGTCGAGCTCGAGTGAGACCGGGCAGTGGTCCGAGCCCATGATATCCGGGTGGATGGCGGCGGCTTTGAGTTGATCCTTGAGCTGGGTGCTGGCGCAGAAGTAATCGAGGCGCCAGCCGACGTTGCGTTTGCGGGCTCCGCCGCGGAAGCTCCACCAGCTGTAGTGGTCCGGGCCTTTTTCGAACTCGCGGAAGGTATCGACGAACCCAGCCTCCAAGAGCGCGGAGAATCCGGCGCGTTCTTCGTCGGAGAAGCCGGCGCTGAAGCGGTTGGCTTTTGGTCGGGCCAGATCGATTTCCTGGTGCGAGACATTCAGGTCGCCGGTGACGATGGTGGGTTTCTTTGCGTTGAGCCCACTAACGTACTCGCGGAAATCGACATCCCACTGCTGGCGGTAGGCCAGGCGCTTGAGTTCGTTTTGTGCGTTTGGTGTGTAGACGGTGACGAGGAAGAAGTCCGGGTATTCGAGTGTCACGACACGGCCTTCGGTGTCGTGTTCGGGGATGCCGATGCCGAGGGTGGTGGCGATGGGTTCTTGGCGAAAGAAGATGGCGGTGCCTGAGTAGCCCTTTTTCTCCGCCGAGTTCCACGCCGATTGGTAGCCGAGTTCCTCGAGGAAGGTGTGGTCGACCTGTTCCGGGCGGGCCTTGGTTTCCTGAACGCAGAAGAAGTCCGCTTCAGATTGTTTGAGGGTTTCGGCGAGCCCTTTGGTGAGGGCGGCCCGGATGCCATTCACGTTCCATGAGTAAAGTTTCATCGCGGGGAGCATGCGGTCGGGGCGGGGGAAACTCAAGAGCCTCGGCGTGAAAAGCGGCGGCTTGTTGGGAGTGGCTGACGATCCGTTATGGGATGGGCGGATTCCTCGCTTTACAAGCCGCGAGGGCTCGGCTAGTTTGCGCGCTCCCTGATCCGATTGTTTCGGTCGTCGCCAGTGACGGAAGGGGATCCGGAGAGATCCGGTTGATCAACCTACGCTATCTACCGATGAGCATCGTCATCACCATTCTTGCAGTTTTCCAAGTCGTCGGCTCCTTGCTGATGTTGCTGATTATCCTTATGCAGCGTCCGAAGCAGGAGGGGCTTGGGGCCTCGTTCGGCGCGAACATGACCCAGGACCTTTTCGGCGCCCAGACCACCAACGTGTTGCAGAAAGCGACCACGTGGCTGGCTGTGTTCTTCTTCGTGAACACCGTGGTGCTTGCCGTGCTGATCACCCGTCAGGACAACGCAGCCAAAGACGCAAGCGCGATCGTTGCGGGAGCTACCCCGGCAGTGGAAGAAGTTGCTGCGGATGCTGCAGTGGCACCTGCTGCTGACGACAACGCTGAGGCGCCAGCCGCCCAGTAAGTGAAAGTTTTTACCGCCCGGTGCTGCCGGGCGGTACGTATTTCCCGACAGGCCGCGAGCGAGTGGCGTGATGCGGGAGATTCCTGGGGCTTCCGGTGCAGCGCAGACCGGAAGCCTTTGATCGTTTTAGGGGGAGGGCACCCGATGGGCATCCCCTGGCGCACGGATGGTATCAACGACCCTAATCTATGAGTGAATCTGAGTCAGCAGCGCGGAACACCCGTCCGGTTCGTTTCTCCCACTGGTTCGGTTATGTGGGCTTCCGGGGCGCGGAGGCGCTGGTCAGTGCGATGTCTGCGCCGATGGCGTTTCGCTTTGGTGAGTTGATTGGGCGTGCGGTGTATCATTTGGCACCGAGCTACCGACGCCTGGCGCGGCGCAACCTGCGCATTGCCTTCGGGCGGGAGAAAGAGGATGCCGAGATCGCGAAGATGACGCGTGAGGTTTTCTCCAGCATGGGGGCGAACTTCGTGTCGTCGATCCGCTTCGCCAGCGGGCGCCTGGACGATTTGAAGAAAACGGTGACCATCGAGGGCGCCGAGGCCGTGATCGAGGCGTGCGACGCCGGACGTGGCGCGGTCTGTGTGGTGGCGCATGCCGGACCGTGGGAGATTTTGAGTTTGGACCCGGGCGTGAAGGCACCGGGGCGCGAGGTGTCTGCCATTTACCAGGCGCTGGGCAACCCATTGATCAACGACCTGGTGCTGCGCCGACGCCAGCAAGCCGGAGTCGAATTGCTCGACCGCAAGGTGGGCTTCAACCGTGCCGGTGAGATCCTGCGCGGTGGGGGCGTGGTGGGAATCCTGGCCGACCAGCATGCGGGCGATGCCGGGATGTTCATTCCGTTCATGGGGCGTCTGGCCTCGACGACGAATTTGCCGGCGCTGATGGCGAAGCGTGCGGGGGCGGATGTGTTCACCACCGCGGTGCGCACGGTGGGCACTGCCAAGTGGGTGCTCAGTTACGAGAAGATCGAGCCGTACGGTGAGGTCAATGGCCGCGCGTGGTCGGATCTCGATGCGATGACTTACGGCGTGAACCTGGGGATTGAGAAAGTGGTGCGGCGCTCGCCCGCCGATTGGTTCTGGGTTCATAACCGCTGGAAGACTCCGGATCCGGCCTTCCTGCTGACGCGGCACAAGCGCGGCGTGAAGTTCCCTCCGGGGATGGATCCAGCGACTGCCAAGCCATTCCGCGTGGTGATGCGCTCGCCGAACTGGCTGGGAGATGCCTGCATGGCGATGCCGGCGGTGCGTGCGATCAAGCGCGGGCGTCCGGATGTGGAGCTGACCATGATTGCTCCTGCCAAGTTTGCCGACATCTGGAACGAACTGCCAGAGGTGGATCACATCATCCCGCGCGAGGGCAAGGACTCGCCGAAGGATGTGGCGAAGAAGTTGTTGGCCAAGGGGACCTTCGATGCCGGGATTCTGCTGACCAACTCACCGCGCACGGCGATGGAAATGTGGCACGCGGACGTGCGCCGGATCGTTGGCTACCGCGCCAAGTGGCGGTCGTTTTTCCTCAATCAGTTCATCCCGCACAAGGTGGTGAAGAATGGTCCGCCGCTGCATCATGTCGAGCATTACATGCAGATGGCGCATCGGATCGGCGGCGATTGCTCCGACCGCACGTTGTTCGACGCGATCCCGCGTCGTGACGGTGCGGCGGTGATCGAGCCGTCGGCCGGGCATGCGGTGCGGATCGGGTTGTGTGCCGGGGCCGAGTATGGTCCGGCCAAGCGTTGGCCTCTGGAGTCGTTTGCAGAGATGGCGCGGATGGTGAACGAGAAGCGAGCTGAAGCCGGTGAGCTGCCGGTGGAATGGGTGCTCTTTGGTGCTCCGGGCGAGAAGCAGTTGGGCGAAGACCTGACCGTGGCGATCGGCGGGCATGTCGACAACTTGGTCGGCAAAACGTCGATCATCGGGCTGATGGACCACCTGCGTTCGTGTGAGTTCCTCGTCAGTAACGACACGGGAACGATGCACCTGGCGGCGTTGCTCGGTGTCGAGGCGGTGGCGATCTTTGGCTCGACCGAGCCGCGGTGGACGCGTCCGCTGGGCAAGGGACATACGATTTTGCGTGAGCATGTCGAGTGCAGCCCGTGCTTCCTGCGCGAGTGTCCGATCGACTTCCGCTGCATGAAGGCAATCACGCCGGAACGCGTGGCGGGCGAGGTGATGAAGCGATTGGGCTAACGGCAGGGTGCCTGTGCGATAGATTTTTCAAAGGTGATTGCAATATTTTGTGCCCATGGTTCGTTTGGGGCGCGATGAATTTACGATCCACCACGATGATGGGGCTGCTGTGCGCGGCCGGAGTATTGGCACCGCTGCAGGCGGCGGATGTGTCCGTGATCCCGCAACCGGTGCAGGTTGCCGAGCTGTCCGGCGCTCCCTTTGCTGTAACTGCTGAGACCAAGCTGACCTTTTCGGCTGAGGGTGCCCGCGAGGCTGCCGAGTTGTTGGCCGAGAGTTTGCGCACGCCGACCGGTCTTGAGCTGGTGGTCGGGCAAGCGGATGCTGCGGCAGCCGGTGCGGTGCACTTTGAACTGGTGAAGATGGACGGTCTCGACCCCGAGGCGTATCAGTTGGTGGTGGAGAATGGCGGAGTGGTGATCAAGGCGGGTGCTGCCGCGGGATTGATCAATGGCGTGCAGACGTTCCGTCAGTTGTTGCCGAACGAAGTGTTTGCTCAGGCAAAGGCGGACGGTGTCGAGTGGTCGGTGCCGGCGGTGAAGATTTTCGACGAGCCGGGCTACGAGTGGCGCGGGATGATGCTCGACGTGTCGCGTTACTTCCTGACCAAGGAGTATGTGATGCGTTACATCGACATGATGGCGGCTCATAAAATGAACGTGCTCCATTGGCACCTCATCGACGACTGCGGCTGGCGTCTGGAGATCAAGAAGTATCCCAAGCTGACGGAGATCGGTGCTTGGCGCGGTGAAGGGGACCAGCGTCACGGTGGGTTTTACACCCACGAGGATGTGCGCGAGGTGGTCGAGTATGCCCGCAAGCGTAACGTGACGGTGGTGCCGGAGATTGAGATGCCGGCGCACACATTGTCGGCGCTGGTGGCTTATCCGGAGCTGGGTTGCTTTGGCAAGCAGTTCACGATGCCGACCAAGCACTCGATCTCGCCTGAGATCTACTGCGTGGGCAAAGAGACGACCTGGAAGTTTTTGGAAGATGTGATGGCTGAAGTGGCCGAGCTCTTCCCTGCGGAGTACGTCCACATCGGCGGCGATGAGGCGAAGTATGACCGCTGGAACCAGTGCCCGGATTGCCAGGGGCGGGTGAAAGAAGAAGGGCTGAAGAATTCACACGAGCTCCAAGGCTGGGCGACCGACCGCCTCGGCGAGATCCTGAAAAAGCACAACAAGCGCATCATCGGCTGGGCCGAGGTGCTCGACTGCGGTGTGGCGAGCGACACCGGAATCATGGCGTGGAACAATCCAAACCACGTGAAGAACGGAGCCGCGAATGGTCACCCTGTGGTTTCGTCGTTGGTGCGCCACACGTACTTCGACACGCCGGAGAGTAAGTTGCCAGGCGAAAAGCCGGGTGCCCGCTGGACCCCGCCGGTCTCGCTTTCCGACGCCTATAACTGGAACCCGACTCCCGCTGGTCTGACCAAGGAGCAGGAGAAGAACATCCTCGGCGTCAATGGCTGCATCTGGACTGATATGTTCCTGCACGCCCCACAGCTTACCGATCGCCCAGACGAAGGGACGACGCGCTCCGAAGCGTACGTTGATTATCTCAGCCTGCCGCGGATGTCGGCGCTGGCCGAGGTGGGGTGGACGCCGACGGACAAGCGCGACTACCAGGATTTCCTCGAGCGCATGAGCAGCCACTACCTGCGCTATCAGCAAGCGGGGTATAACTTCCGCCTGCCGGTGCCAAGCATGCAGGTGCGTCGGATGCCGGATGGGGCGCTTGAGGTGGCCGGAAGCTCGCCGATTGACGGTGGCGCGGTGCACTACACGCTCGACGGCAGCCAGCCGGATGCGAACTCGCCAACGCTGGATGGTAAAGTGAGCGCGCCAAAGGATGCGCAGGTGAAAGCCGTGACCGTTGCAGCCGACGGCATGACCAGCCTCGTCTATACCTTCACCGACCAGGTCAGCAAGTTTGCCAAATACGGCACGCAGATTGGTGAGTGGAAGTCGGGGCAGGTCGGTGATCGCAAGCCGAAGGAAGTCATCTTTGACGCCACCGGACTGATCGACCGCAATGGCACGTATGTCGTGACGTTCCTCTACACTGGCGGAAGGCAGCGTCTGGATATCGATGGCATCGAGATCGTGCGCAACGACGTCGACTCGATGGGTAAAGACATCCACCACGGGTTCACTGGAGGGCAGGCCAAGAACAACGAGTACACCGTGAAAGTCGATGGTTACGAGACCGGGGCTTCGTTCAAGGTAAAGGCGCTGATCTACGGCGACGAAGGCAGCGACTCGAATGGTGTCGTGCTCATCCGCCGCAAGGAGGACTAAGCCGACGTAGAATTCACCAGGCGCGGGGGCTTTATGGTTCCCGCGCCTTTTTTTGTGGGGTGGCTCGAGGTTATGCCGCCCCGTTGGGGCTCGGTGTGTTGGCGGTCTGGTGTCCCACGCCTTCGGCATGGGGTAGTGTGCCAAAGCTTCTGCAAAAAGGGTCATGATGATTGATTAGGTTTTTAACAAAACAAGAACCCCTAATCGTCACACCATGACCCCACGACCAGATAAGACCACAACGCCGCAGTTGAAAAGTATTCTTGCCGAGCAGGAAGATTTTCTGAGGCCCTTGGTTCAGAAATTGATGCAGGAGATGCTCGAAGAAGAAATGAACGAGACACTCCAGGCGGTAAAATCAGAACGCAGCGACAGACGCCGAGGTTATCGCAGCGGCAGTTATCAACGCAGTCTCCTGACACGGGTAGGAAGGATCGAGCTGCGCGTCCCTCAAGATCGCGACGGACTCTTCAGCACCGAGATCTTCGATCGCTATCAACGCAGCGAGAAGGCTTTGGTAAGCACCCTGATCGAAATGTACGTGCAGGGCGTCTCGACACGTAAAGTCGCGCAGATCACCGAGGAGCTCTGCGGTCACCGGGTCAGCGCCAGTGTGGTAAGCAGGCTGAACAAAACGTTGGACGAAGAGCTTGAGAACTTTGCCCGACGCAAGCTCAACCACGCTTATCCTTACCTCATCCTGGATGCCCGCTACGAAAAGGTTCGAGAGAACGGCGTGGTGCGCAGCCAGGCTGTGTTGATCGCCATTGGCATCAGTTGGGATGGCCGACGGGAGGTCCTTGCTACCGAGCTCGATCAAAGGGAAAGCGGAAGCAGCTGGAAGAACTTCCTACTTCAACTCAAGCAACGCGGACTGACGGGTGTTGAGTTCTGCGTGACTGATAACCATGCCGGCCTGCGACGAGCTATCAGCGAAGTGCTTCCCGAGGCGCTGTGGCAACGCTGCTACGTCCACTTCCTTCGCAACGCTCTTGATCATCTACCTCGCAAGCATGACGACGACTGCTGCACCGAGCTGCGCTGGATCTATGACCGTCGAGACATCAATGAAGCGCGTCAGGATCTGCGGGCATGGTTGGCGAAGTGGGGAGGCAAATACCACAAGCTCTGTGACTGGGTCGAAAGTGAGATCGAAGAAACGCTCACCTTTTATCGACTTCCCAGAGAGCATCACAAGCATCTCAAAAGCACGAATATGCTCGAGCGACTCAATGAGGAGATTAAGCGTCGTACGCACATTATCCGAACCTTCCCCAACCAGGCTGCAGCCCAACGTTTAATCCGGGCTGTCACGCATCAAGTCCATGAGCAGTGGATCGATCAACACCGCTACCTGAACATGGATCACCTCAAAGAAGCCCAAAAGCTCAGCCTTACTTCAAATCAAACGTCCGCAGCCTGATCATCATCCATCAAACCCTTTTTGCAGAACTTGACGTACATAACCCGGCATGGGCTATGTTGGGGCGCACCTCCGGTGCTGGGGAGTGCGCGCTGCGCGCGGGGGGCAGGGGTGCCAAGGCGATGCTTGGCGTTCCAGAGGGGGCGGAGGGGCCGTCGATCTTCGTATCGGCGGTGGAGGGGATCCGGTGGAAGCGCTGGCTGGAAATACAAAAACGGCCGCGCTCCTGGGGAGGGGCGCGGCCGTGGTGGGAATTGATTTAGCCTTTGGCTTGCTCGAGCACGCTGATGGCGCGGGCGAGGGTGGTTTCTTTGCCGAGGATCTCGATGAGAGGCATCAGGTCAGGACCTCCTGCTTTGCCGGTGGTGAGCACGCGCAGTGGGAACATGAGCTTGCCCATCTTGGTGCCGAGTTCACCTGCCAATGCGTTGAGTGCTGGCTTGATGTGGTCGGCATCCCATTCGGTCGCGTCGATGGATTCGAGTGCGCCGACGATGGCTGCTGCTGTTTCGAGTTGTCCTTCTTTGCCGAAGGCTTTGGCCTTGGCGTCGTCGGCGAGCGTTGCGGTGCTGCCGAAGAAGTAGCCGAACCATTCAGGTAGTTCGCTGGTAAGGCGGACTTTCTCGCGTACGAGGTCGAGGATGCTGATGAGGAGGTCGCGGTCGTCGGTCGGGATTCCGGCGCTTTCGAGTGCAGGCAAGATGAGGTCGAGGACTTTTGCGGCGTCTGCTTGCTGGAGGTACTGCTGGTTGAACCAACGGCATTTGTCCAAATCGAAGACCGCGCTCTTACGGTTGATTCCATCGAATCCGAAGCGCTCGACGATTTCGCTCAATGGGAGTACTTCGTCTTCGATCTTAGGCGACCAGCCCAGCAGCGAGAGGAAGTTGATCACCGCCTCAGGAAGGAATCCACCTTCGATATAACTGCGGACCGATGCACCCTCATCGCGCTTCGACATCTTTGATCCATTGTCGTTCAAGATGAGCGGGGTGTGGGCGAAGATTGGAGGTTCGACTCCGAATGCCTCATAGAGCTGAACGTGCTTGTGCGTGTTGCTCAAGTGGTCGTCGCCACGGATCACGTGGGTGATCTTCATTTCGATGTCGTCCACCACGTTGACGAAGTGGAAAACGTAGCCGCCGTTGCTGCGTTTGACGACCATGTCCGGTGTGTTGGATGTATCGCGGTAGTCGATGGTGACGTCGCCTGCGACTTCGTCGTGGACGGTGATTGGCTCGCGCTTGAAGCGGAAGCGCCAGGCGCCCTCGTCTTCGTAGACGCGGCCTGCCTCGACGAGTTTTTCGAAATAGCGGTCGTAGATCTCCTTGCGCTGCGACTGGCAGTACGGGCCGTAGTCGCCTCCTTTGTCCGGACCTTCATCCCAGTCGAGGCCGAGCCACGCCATGCCCTCGAAGATCGCTGCGAATGCTTCTTCGGTGTTGCGTTCGTCGTCGGTGTCTTCCACGCGCAGGATGAACTTGCCCTCTGCGCCGTGTTTGCGGGCGTAGAGCCAGTTGAAGAGCGCGGTGCGTGCGCCGCCCACGTGGAGGTAGCCGGTTGGGCTGGGTGCGAATCGGGTACGGATCATAATCGGGTGTCTCGTGAAAATTGGGTGACCGCGGGATCGATCAAGAGAGAAACGGTGGCGAGGCGTGAGGGGATGTCAATGCTGGCTGTGGGACACAAAAATAGGTCCTATAAGACTTATAGGACCTATTGAATGATTGCTCAGCGATGAGGTGGCCCCTTACGCCTTGGTCGGCTTGCGGTGGGTCACCACGGTCAGGCCGGCCATGACGACAATCGCCACGCACGACCAGCCGAGGGCTTCCAGTGCGCCTTCGCGGAAGCCGTACGAGTGAAGACCCACACCGAGGAGGTTGGTGCCGAACCATGACCACAGCGTGATAGCAATGCCGAGGATGGACATTGCCATGAACCCAGGGTCCCGGCAGATGCCGCCGAGTCGGGCGTGAAGCATCAAGGCATTCCACAGCACGATGATGAGCGCGCCGTTTTCCTTTGGGTCCCAGCCCCAGAAACGGCCCCAGCTTTGGTCGGCCCAGATACCACCAAGCACGGTGCCCACGAACGAGAACAACAAAGCAAAGCAGACGATGCCGTAGGTCGAGGCATAGAGTGCACGGTTGCCGTCCTTGCCGAGAATGTTCGGGCTGATCATGTTGGCGATGCCGTAGATCAGGCCGAGGAAGCCGGCGAGGAAGCAGGCGGAATAGCCGAGGGTGATGATGATGACGTGGGTGGTGAGCCAGAAGTTGCTGTCGAGCACGGCTTGCTTCACTTCCATGGTGTCGCCATCGAACGAGAGTTGGCGGGCGATGATGAGAGAAAGCACGCCGAGGCAGGCTGCGACGAAGCTGCCGATGCCATTGCGCAGGACGCCCTTTTCCAACAAAAGCGCGACGGCAGCGCCACCCCAGCCGACGAAGACGGCGGACGAGTAGAGGTTGGTCACGGGCGGGCGGCCGGAGAGGTAGATGCGCAATGCGATGCCGATGGTGTGGACGATCAGGGCAATGACGATGATCCAGAAGGCGGAGACGGTGAGCTGCTCACGCCAGATCAGCCAACCGGCCAGAATGATGAGTCCGGCGATGATGTAGATCACCAGTGAGATCATGAAGGGATCCGCCCCATTGAACCAGAACTCGGTCTGGGACTTGTCGGTGGCTGCAAAACCTTGGCTGTCGATCCAAGCGAGGTAGTCGCTAACGGCCTGGTTGAACGATGCGCCATTGTCCTTGGCGATGGCTCGGTAGCCGTCGCCGATGCGCGCCCATGCCATCAGTGCGGCGTCTTCGGTTTTGGTGCGCTCCGGGGCGATGGCGGCGGCACCGGCTTTGCGCCATTGGGAGATGTCGGCGCCTGCTTCCAGAGGTGGCAGCGGGTGCATGGCGAGTGCGGTGTTGGAGGAATCGATCTCCTGCATCATCGCCATCAGTTGGCTGATCTTGGCGATTTGGAGGGATTGGTCTTCGTTGAGGCGGTTGGCGACGTCGGTGTCCGAACCTTCCAAATCGACGCCCTGCATGGCGGCGGAGGCCTCACGCATCATGCGGGTGAAGTCCTGTAGTGTGGCTTCGTAGTAGGCGGTGCCGGGTGGCTGGATGGCGCTGCTGATATTGAGAAACTCACCAACGCGCTGGGCGACGGCGGTGATCTGTTTGTCGAACGTGGTGATGCGGTCCTTGGGCTTCTGGGCCGCGGTGGTGGCGAGCTGGTTGATGCGGTCGCGGGCGGCGAGGATGGTGCGCGCGCTGAAGCGTTTTTCCATCGACCCCTCTTCGCCGAAGAGAGCCTTCACGTTGTCGTTTTCCACCAGGATGATGTCGCGGGTGGCAGCGGCCGGGCCGTCGAAGAGAACTTCTGCGAGCCAGGCGTTGCGGTCGAGGACCCACGAGTCGCCGCGGCCCATGCGACCCGACTTTACCGTGGCGTGAGCTGGCTTTTTCGCCATGTCGGTGCCGGAAATTACGCCCTTGCCGTGGATGGCAAGCAGTTGGTTGCGGGCGAGGGTGTCGAGCGGTTTGATGCGCCCGCTTTTGAGCACAGGGATGCGTCCAAACTCAGCGAAGTTCGGGCCGGATTCCGGTGTCGAGCGGGGCGATGTCATTTGCTTTGCCACGGCGACCAATGTGATGAGCGCGAGGACCCATGCCGTGATCTTGGTGGACTTGGAAAGCTTGGTGCGTTGCGTAGCCATGACGGATCGATGGTTGAGGGGTTAGGCTGCGGTGGCTTTGGATTTGCGGTTGGACGACTTGCTGGCGAAGCGGTTCAGCGAGTAGCCGAACTGCCACAGCATGCCGATGCTGACAACGATGGTGCCGATGTAAGGGAACGACCAAACCGGGTTCTCCACGACCTGCAGGAAGGTGGTGGTTTCCTGTTGTCCGAAGCTGTGTTGGAAGAGCGTGAACCCATTGGTGCGCAGCGGGTGGTTCATCCAGATGCGGTGGGCCTGTCCTTCGCGGTCCTCGTCCGTGGTGATGCGGACGTGGGAGCTGAAGTCCTTGGCGATGTCGCTGCCTGGGTAGCGGTTGAACTGGAAGTCGTCGAGCGTGACGCTGAACGGCATGTAGACGCGGCGCGGGCGCAGGCGCAGGGTGAACGTGCGGTCGCCGAGTTGGATCACGTCGGCACCGGTCCATGAGGTTGAGAGGAAGTAAGTGCCGAGTTCACGCTGGGTGGCGGTTTCCGTCAGGGTGACGAGAGCGGCCGGATGGTTGGGTGGGTTGCCGTCTTCGCGTGAGTTGTAATTGATTGGCCGGTACGAGAAGTTGGCACCGAGACCGGTGGTGGCTTTTGGTGCGGCGAAGCCGGCGGGTGCGTTGGCGCGCATGGCGACGATCGCGTTCTCGTAGTGGTCTTCGATTTTCGCGGTGATGCCGGAATCCGCGAGTGGGATCGAGGCACCGATTTTCAGCATGCCGCGGTTGGCGACATAGTGTTTTTCGCGGGTTGGGTCGGTGACGTCGACCAGAGCGAGTTCTTCTTTGATCGGGACGCTGACTTCCGAGAAGTTGACTGTTTCGCCTTCGTTGATGGTCATGCGGGACTCGACGGCGGTGAGACCGGTGAAGAGCTCGCCTAGCATGAGGAAGACAATCCCGAGGTGGATCAGGTGGATGCCGAGCTTTTTCCACGACAACTTGAAGTGGATGATCGGCGCCATGATCAGGTTGATCAGCAACAACCCGCCAATGAGGTAGCCGCCCGGCATGAAGAGCCGGAAGCGAACGGTTTTCGGGATGTAGTCGCCGGTGAGCTCATCGACCACGCCACCACTGGTGAAGTCGTAGTACGTGATGAAGCTGCGGAAGTAGTGCTGCTGCACTTCCCAGATGCCGACGTCTTTCTGCGCCCACGTGCCGAAGAAGACGAGCACGATGGCGAAGAAGAGGAGGGTGATATTCAGGCGCAGCGATGCGAAGAACGCGGCGACCTGACCGAGAGCGGATTTGCGGGGGATTCCCATAATCGTACGGACAGGAGAGGTGGAGCTAGTACGGGCTCTGGTGCGTTATTTTTCGCCTTTTACGCGGATGCTGCGGAGGCAGTTCATGAACGCGTCGCGCTGGGCGTCGACGATGTCGCCGCTGGCGCTGATTTTGAAGAAGTAGGTGTCGCCGGGGACGGGGACGATGGCGGCGATGGTTTGGCGCGAGCGGTCTGCTGTTGCCATGTCGAAGACGAGTGCGGTTTCTTCGCCTACCGGTACCTTGATGGCCGAGGCGATGAGCTCCTCTTCGCTCAGAGAGTCGAGTCCGAGTTGGCCGCGCCAGCGGTTGACGTTTGGCCCGACCGCGCCCTTGATGCCGGCGGTGACGGTGATCATGGCGAGAGGCGAGCCATTTTCGTCATTGATAGCGTAGCGTGCGCGATCGAACGAGTTGGCGTTGTTGATCTTCGTCCATTCGGCGGGCACGTCCCACTCGATCGGATTGGATGCGGGTGCCGCGGGAGGAAGCATGCTGGAACCGCCGAGAGATGGCATCGATCCACCATGAGGCGATGCGGGCTGCGTTGGTTTGGCAGCGTTTGGTGGGACGATGACTTCGTAAACCTGGACGCCGTCCGAGGAGTCGGAACATGCGGTGAGGGCGATGGCCAGAGGGGCTGCGGCAACCACGGCGAGGTTGCGGATCAGAGAGCTCGTTCTACGCATGCGCGAAGGTAGAGCGGTTTGTGCGGATTTCCAGTGAAACCGATGGGGGATGCCGCCGGATTATCCAATGGCTGGCAGATTCTTTGCAGTGGCGTATGATTCGGGTTGTCAACGCGCCTGCGATGGCTATGACGAGCAGGGACAAGGAACCTTGAAATTCCTAATTTATGTACATTAGCGTCTTTGAACTCTTCTCGATCGGCATCGGCCCATCCAGCTCGCACACGGTCGGGCCGATGCGCGCAGCAGTGCGCTTTCTCGGCGGGCTCGCTGAAGGAGGCCTGACCGATCAGGTGGCGAGAGTGCGGGTGGATCTTTACGGATCGCTGGCATTGACCGGCAAGGGCCACGGTACAGACACTGCCGTGCTGATGGGGTTGGAGGGGAGTGAACCTGAGACGATCGACCCACGGGGTGTGCCTGAGCGAGAGGAGCGGATTCGCACCGAATGCACGCTCAAGCTGGGTGGGGAGCGGAAGGTGTTGTTCAACCCGAAGACAGACTTGCAGTTTTTGCGTGAGGAGGTGTTGGATGCGCACCCGAATGGGATGCGGTTTATCGCGTTGGATGGCGAGGGTGCCGAGCTGTTTGCGGAGACTTACTATTCGGTCGGTGGTGGTTTTGTTGTGCGGGAAGATGAGCTGGAGACAGTGGAGGAATCCGAGATTGCCGATCAGGTGCCGTATCCATTTGATTCGGCAGATGAGTTGTTGGCTCAGTGCGCCGAGCATGGTCTGAGCATCGACGAGTTGATGATGGCGAACGAATGCGCGCTGCGTTCCAAGGACGAGGTCGAGGAGTATCTCGACGCGGTTTGGACGGCGATGCAGGAATGTGTGCAGGCAGGTTTGGAGCACAGCGGAACATTGCCGGGCGGGCTGAAGGTGCCGCGACGCGCGGCGAGTGTGTACCAGTCGCTTTTGGCGCGGCCTGAGGCGGCGATGTGCGACCCGCTGACGGTGTTGGACTGGGTGAACTTGTACGCGCTGGCGGTGAACGAAGAGAATGCGGCCGGCGGCAGGGTGGTGACGGCTCCGACCAATGGAGCGGCTGGGATTATTCCGGCGGTGCTTCATTATGCGACCCGTTTCCAGCCACGCAGGGATGAAGTCCACGGGGTGCGTGGCTTTTTGCTGACCTCGGCGGCGATTGGCAGTCTTTACAAGAAGAACGCCTCGATTTCGGGCGCGGACGTGGGGTGCCAGGGAGAAGTGGGTGTGGCCTGTTCCATGGCGGCAGGGGCGTTGGCGGGATATCTTGGTGGGTCGCCGTCGCAGGTTTGTAATGCGGCGGAGATCGGGATGGAGCACAACCTGGGGCTGACGTGTGACCCAATTGGCGGGTTGGTTCAGATTCCGTGCATCGAGCGCAATGCGATGGGCTCGGTGAAAGCGATCAACGCGGCACGGATCGCGATGCGGGGCGATGGGCACCACATTGTCAGCCTGGACAAAGTGATCCGGACGATGCTTTCGACCGGGCGCGACATGATGACCAAGTACAAAGAGACGGCCCGCGGCGGCCTGGCGGTGAATGTGGTCGAGTGTTGATGCTCCCGCAGCGATGGAGTGTGGGGTTGCAGAGCGTCGTGGATTGCTCCACCGTGCGCCTATGATCATCGGCAATTCTGGATCCTCTATCGGGCGCAAGGCAGCGGGGCTGTCGCGAGTGGGGGTGTGTTCGTTGTTGCTTGCTGCGTTGGCTGGTGCCGGCGCGGTTTATGCGAACGATGGTGGCAAGGAGGATAAGAGCAAAGAGTCGAAGAAGAAGGGGCCGAGCTTCAAGGGCTTGAAGATGTTGTCGGTGGGCAAGCCTAGTTACGGCTTGCGGATTCCCGGGTTTGAGGAGGATCGTTTGACGACGCTGACGGACGTCGAGGTTCTGACCAAGCTGGATGAGAATTTTTTGCGCATCGAAGGGATGCGTTTTCAAGAGGTGCGGGAAGACGACCGGCAGGGTTTGTCGGTTTGGATCACGCAGGGGATTTACGCGCTTCAGACCAAGACGCTGACCTCCGACCACGATACGGTGGTGCGCGGCGAGGGCTTTGTGATGAAGGGTGAAGGCTGCGTGTATTCACAGGGGCAGGATGGTGTGCGGCTTTTGGGGCGGGTGGATTCCCGATTCTCGAGTGACCCGGCAGGGCTGAAGTTGCCGCGTGCCGAGGCACCGGAAGAGGAGCCTGCAGGTGATGAAAGCGAGCCAGCCGCGGCTCAAGAAAAGGCGGATGATGGAGCGGGCGACGCTGCAGCCGCTGCCGACAACAATTGATGATCCGCTGGAAATGGCGTGTCGATGCTGCTAGTGTCGCGCATCGCGTTGGTCGCCGACCAGCAATGAGCAAACTGATCGTAAGATGATGAAAAGAATGATCCGACAGGCGGCCTTGGTCGCGGCAGTGACTTTGGGCGCGGCTTTCGTGGGCGTGACGCACGCGGAAACTCCGATCCAGATCACCTCCGAGGGAGGCGCCTCGATTAGCACGGAGACCAACACGTTGACCTACATGGAGAACGTGGTCTTCTTCCACGCGGATCAGAACCTCAAGGTCACCTGTGATCGATTGGAGATTGTTCAGGCCAAAGCGCCCGCGGCTGATGAAGCCAAGGAAGAGGGCGAGACCGAAGAAGGCGCTGAAGGCGGCGAGGAACGCGAGGCTCAGATTGAGACCGCAATCGCCATTGGCAACGTGGTGATCACCAAAGTGGACGCCGACGGCAATGAGAAGATCGGAAAGTGCGAGCGTGCGGTTTTTGATGCAAAGACCAACAACGTGACCATGAGCGGAAGCCCGAGTTTGCTTGACCGCAAGAACCTGATCAGCGCGGCGAAGCCGAGCACCGTGTTCATCCTCAAAGAGAGCGGTGAGCATCAGTTCAAGGGGCCGATCAAGACACGTTTCGTGGGCAACGACGATGCGAACTAAGCCGGATCACTGGCTTACTGAGATTTAGTTCAAGGACACGACTGTGGAAGACAAAGATTACCTGCTCTATACCGAAGGCCTGAAGAAGGTTTACGACGGACGCGCCGTGGTCAACGGGGTGGACATCAACGTGAAGCACGGGGAGATTGTCGGATTGCTGGGGCCGAATGGTGCTGGTAAGACGACGACGTTCTATATGGTCGTGGGGTTGGTGCCTCCGAATGGCGGGCGCGTGGTCTTCAATGGCAATGAGGTGACGACCGACCCCATGTACATGCGCGGCCGCATGGGCATGGGCTATCTGCCGCAGGAAGAGTCGATTTTCCGCAAGTTGACCGTGCGCCAGAACATCATGGCCGTGATGGAAACGCGGACGGATTTGAGCAAGTCCGAGAGGGAAGACCGCTGCCAGGCGCTGCTCGAGCGCTTTGGCATTCAGAAGTTGGCCAATAGTGTGGCCCTGACCCTGAGTGGTGGTGAGAAGCGCCGCTTGACGATTGCGCGATCGCTGGTGACCGAGCCGAAGTTGTTGATGCTCGACGAGCCATTCTCCGGGGTGGACCCGATTGCCGTGAGTGAGATCCAGGAGATCATCCGTGACCTGCGTGAGGGCGGGTTGGCGATTTTAATTACAGATCATAATGTTCGGGAAACATTAAATATCGTCGACCGCGCTTACTTGATATTCGAGGGCAAAGTGATCCGAGAAGGCACCCAGGACTTCTTAATTAACGATCCGCTCAGTCGAGAGTTGTATCTCGGGGAGCGATTTAGTATGTAAGGGGTTGGCTGGGGAAGCCGCTTCGGTTCTACCTCGGCTGTTTAACCCAAACCCCTAATATTACATGCAAACCGTAAATGTGAATCTGCCAATCACGGTCACTGGCCGTGGCGTCTCTGTTACCGATTCGATCCGGGATTACGCAATCAAGAAAGTGGAGGGGCTTCACCTCGACTATCCGCGTATCATCGAAGCCAAAGTGCTGATCGACGTTCAGGGGTACCGGCAGATCGCGGAGATTATTCTGTTTTGCGCCAACCATATCACGATTGACGCCACCACGGAGCACGAGGACCTCTACGCGGCAATCGACGAAACGATCAGTAAAATTGCCCGCCGGATGCGTAAGCACAAGACGCGCCTGCTCAAGAAGCAGCGTCCGCGCAAGGGCTCGATCCGCCACATTGAAGAGCAGGTCTTCCCATCGTCTGTGCTCGATGAGATGCAGGAGGAGGAAGAGACCGGATTCGATGTCGAACCGCTGATCGTCCACAAAGAGAATTACAAAGTGAAGCCTCTCTACCGTGATGAGGCGATCATGGAAATGGAAATGAGTGATCGCCCATTCATCGTGTTTGAGAACGCGACCAACCACCAGCTCTGCGTGCTGTATCGTCGTCGTGACGGCGACTACGCCATGATTGAGCCACACCTTCAGAGCGAGCAGCAAGCGGAGTGACCCGCCGCTCGATCTGATGTGAGAATCAGAGTCCGCCGCACAGCGTCAGCAATGACAGCTGTGCGGCGGAATTTTTTTGTCTGGTGGGGGCTCGTATCGGCAACGGGTTGCTCTGGTTGATTCCTGGGACGCATCGCCTATCTTGGCGCGGCGAGTGGGGTTGCCGACCGACCGGTGACCGCCTCATCACCCGCAAGATTACGATTGATGCATTCACAAGACGACATTCAGTACGCCCTCGAGACGACCCGCATCCTGCACGAGCCGGACCGCCGGATCGATACCTTTGGAACTACCAAGTTCGAGTTCACGATGATTTCGGAACTGATGGATACGGTGGGGGCGGTGCGTGTGCGCGAGGGGGAGATCGAGTCGGGCAAGCCGTTGTTGATCACACCGGAGTCCCGCGAGGGGATGCAGTTTGAAGGGTTTGGCGAGCAGGCCGAGCAGTTCCGTCAGTGGTGGGATGCGCAGGGGAAGAATTTCGCGTTTTTGAAGTACGGCTTTGTGATCCGGAAGTTCAATGTACGTGAGCACATCGTGCACGAGCCGGTAGAGGATGTTTGTGATCGCATTGTGAGGGATGCGGTGTCCCGCAGCAATCCGATGTCGGCGGTGATTGCAGGGGTGGACGATGCGTGGGAGATCTCGTTGCTGAGGTTTTCGATGGATATGATCGAGAAATCGCAAGGGATTAACATTTTTGATTTCAAGCGTCGCGGGTTGTTGTGATAGCCCTGAGATGGTAGCGCCAGAGGTGTGAGTCCGGTGATGGGCTGGCTGGTGTGGACGGGAAATCCTACAAATTGCGATTGATGACGGCTTGGATTAAGGCAGCTCTATTTTTACTGTGTTTCGCGGTTCTGGGTGGGGTGGTGGCGAGTGTGATGTGGTTCAAAGTCCACGTCTTTGAAAAGGGAGCGGAAGCCAAGGATGAGTTAGAGGAAATCCGCAAGGTGAAGGTGGCGCCGCACGACTTTTCGCCCCGGTTGTTTTCCGAGGCGGTGACGGCACTGGCTGATAAGGATCAGGAGGGTGCCCGCGCCAAACTGGTGGAGATTCTTCAGTTTCACCGTGAAGGAAGCCATGGCGATGCCGCGCTTCGATTGCTGGGCGAGTTGAACATGGATCAACTGATGAGTGCCGATGCATCGCTGGGCAAGCGGTCGATCGAGGTGGCATCCGGTCAGTCGGTTAATTCGATTGCGCGTCAGAACCAGTGCACGTTCCACTACATCGTGCGGGTCAATGGTTTGACCAATCCGGCGGCGCTACAACCTCATGACCGACTGTGGGTGTGCCCGCTGGATTTCAAGGTGGTGGTGCGGCTCGACGCAAGCCGGCTGTACCTGATGCGTGATGACAAGTTTTTCAAAGTCTATGACCTGCTGGCGGTCAGGCGCCCTCCGGGGATGCGTGTGCCGGTGAGAACGAAGGTGACGGACAAGAAGGTTTATATTAACGGTCGCCAGGTGATGTTAAGCAGCGAAAGCTATCATCAGGCGGAGAAGGCAGTGGATTTTGGCAACTCCCTTAGTCTGCGGTCGGTATCCGAGGGGGAGGATGTTCCCGAGCGGTCCTTTGGTGTGTTCATGCGGGAAAGCGATGTGGATGAGTTGATGACGGTGCTGCGCGTGGGCAACCGGGTGGAGATCAACCCGTAACCGAGCGCGCGCTGCTGGAAACGAAGAAAGCCACCGGCCGGTGTGGCGCGGTGGCTTTGGTTGATTGAGTTTGCTTGGTAGCCGCCGGACTATTGAGCGGTGTTGATCGCGCGGTAGTGTTCGCGGGCGCGTTTGGTGACTTCGTCAGCGGTTGCGGTGTCGCCGGACTCCTTGAGTAGATCGATATAGTTGGAAATGACGACCTCGTACTCTTCTGGGTCGGTTTCATTTCCTTCTTCGAGAATTTCGACGGCGCGCTGGAAGTGTTCGATGGCTTCGTCGAGTTCGCCCTGACCGTAGAGGATACTGCCGAGGTTGGAGTAGGACTGAGCGATCTCCGCACTGTTCTGAGCGAGCAGTTTCTCACGGATGGCGAGAGCTTGTTTGGCGATCTCCAACGCTTCCGGATAATGGGCGGCGGTGAGATAAAGTGCGGCCAGGTTGTTATATAGAGCCGCGACGGTGAGGTCTTCCTTGCCGTAGATGCGCTCGCAAATGTTGATGGCGCTGACGTAATGCTCTTCTGCGCGATCGAAGAGTCCTTCCTCGCGGTAGAGCATGGCGAGGTTGTTGCGCAGGTTGGCGGCTTCTTCCAAATCTGGCGGGGTGAGCGACTCAAGCTCCTCGATCGCCTGCTCGTAGAGTTTGGAGGCTGCTCGCATGTTGCCTGCGGCGTCGGTGCAGATGGCGCGGCCCATGGCGACCCGGGCGCGGTCTACGTCGGACCCTCCATGTTGGTCGATGAGATAGGCGGCCTCTTTGTAGGCGTTGGCGGATTCATCGAACTCGCCGACGTGGCGAAGGATCTCCGCGTTGATCAGCAACGCTTCGATCAGGCCGGGGTATTCGGAGTCGTCTTGAACCGCCACGCGGCGTGCCGATTCGGTGGCGGCCGCGGCGGCCGTCATGGCATCAGCAAACTTGCCTTCTTCGAAAAGAGATTGGGCGCGGTTCTCGAGAATTCGGGATCTATCTCCAGTGGACATGGGATTTTTAAGCGGATGGATGGAATGGTAGGATGCGGGATTTTAGAGATCCGTCATACCGGTGTCGACATCCAAATTGCTGCTAATTCTGAAAGCTCAGGTGGCAGATTTTATAAATTTGAGTGGCTATGGCTAGCGCAGTGGAGGGAGATCGATGCGCGAGGCGAGTGATGCGCGTTGTTTGGGGATTTTTGGGAGGGCGTCGGCGAGTGCGCGGGTGATGATGCGGTGTGGTGTGGGTTCGTCGGTGGGGATGATCCCGAGCTCCTTGGCGAGTTCGGATTCGAAATGAGTCACGGCTTTGGGGGTGACTGTGTTTTGGTCGAGGAAGTCGAGGGCGCGGGTGAGCAGGTGGTGGATGCCGGGGATCGGGGTGTCGGGTTCGACGGCCAGATGAGCGCATTCGCAGAAATACCCAGCCGCGAGCATGGTCGTGTAGTCCTTGCGGATGCCGAGGCGCGGGGTGTGCAGTGCGGCCTCGGTGAGCGTATGGATTTCCGAGCGCAGGGAGCGCTTCCACTCGATTTCGCAGGTGAAAAAGTGGTCGAGCATGCCGCGGAACGGACTTTTGGGGCGCCGGCTGCCTTTGGCGATGGTTTTGATCAGCCCGTGGTTGTCCGTGCACCAGGTGACGATGACGCTGGTGTCGCTGAATGGGGTCAGGCGGAGCAGGTGGGCGATGGATTTTTCCACGGTGGGCGAAGCGGTGCGATCCGGGGTTGCGGGAGGGGGGGAATTCGGTGAAGAATACTCATCCCGTCTTATGAGTGAAGCGCAATCATCGTCCAAGTCCCCCGAAGTCATCGACCTCGATTCCATTGACACCTCGGCGCTGGCCGCGCGGGTGGCGGAACTCGAGAAGTTTTTGAAGCTCGATACCCTGCAAGGGGAGCTGGCGAAGCTGGAGGAAGCGATGACGGCCGATGATTTTTGGAACGACAAAGATGCCGCGCAGCAGACCATGAGCAAGGTCAACCGGATCAAGGGGGTGATCAATCCATTCCGCGAGCTGCAGCAGCGGGTGGAAGACGTGGACGTGATGATTGAGTTGGCCAAGGAGGAGGGCGATGATGCCGCCGCCCGCGAGGTGGTGGACGAGCTGGAGTCCATGGAGGCCGCGTTGTCCGAGTTTGAGCTGCGTCAGTTCCTCAGTGGTGAGTTTGACGGAGGCGGCGCATTCGTAACGATCCATGCGGGGGCTGGTGGAACCGAGTCCTGCGACTGGGCGGACATGCTTTTCCGGATGTACCGTCGCTGGGCGGAGCGCAAGGGGTTCAAGACCGAGACCCTGGATGTGACCGATGGTGATGGCGCGGGCATCCGCAGTGCGACGATCAAGGTGAGTGGCGAATATGCCTACGGCTTTATGCAAGCCGAGCGCGGGGTGCACCGTTTGGTTCGGATTTCGCCATTTGATTCACAAAACCGCCGCCACACCAGCTTTGCCAGCGTGGACGTGACTCCGGAGGTGACCGATGACATCGAGATCGAGGTCGAGGAAAAGGACATCAAAGTGGATACCTTCCGCTCCGGTGGAAAAGGTGGGCAGAACGTGAACAAAGTGGAGACTGCGGTGCGCATGACCCACGTGCCGACCGGCGTGGTGGTTGCGTGTCAGAACGAGCGCAGTCAGGGCCGCAACCGCGAGCTCGCGCTCAAAATGCTCAAGGCCAAGCTCTATCAGATCGAGCAGGACAAAAAGGCTTCCGAGATGGAGAAGCAGTATGGAGAGAAGGGCGAAATCGCCTGGGGTAGCCAGATCCGCTCGTACGTTTTCCAGCCGTATCAGATGGTGAAGGACCACCGGACCGGGTTCGAGTCGGGTAACATCGAAAACGTCATGGATGGAGCGATCGATGGCTTCATCGAAGCCAAGCTTCGCGGGCGCAAGGCGGGTGAGTAGGCTTTTGATCCGGGCAATCTTGCAGGGCATTGCAGATGGAGATTGATATCATCACATTGTTTCCCGAGATCGCGCTCGCCCCGTTGGGGGAGTCGATCATCAAGCGTGCCCAGAAGGCAGGGATTGTAGAGATCCGCGCCCACAATTTACGCGATTGGGCGGAGGGCAAGCACCGTCGGGTGGACGACTATTTGTGCGGTGGGGGGCAGGGGATGCTGCTCAAGCCCGAGCCGATTTTCAAAGCGATCGAAGAACTGCGACGTGAGAACACACGGGTGTTGTTGATGACACCGCAGGGCAAGCAGTTCAAGCAATCGGACGCGCGGCGGCTGGCGGAGTGTGGCGACCATTTGATCATCCTCTGTGGCCACTATGAGGGGGTGGATTTCCGTGTGGTCGAGCAACTGGTGGATGAGGAGCTCTCGATCGGTGATTACGTGCTGACCAATGGTGCGATTGCCGCGGCCGTTGTGGTGGATGCCGTGGTGCGTTTGTTGCCGGGAGCGTTGGGGGATGCACGTTCGTCGGAAGAGGAATCGTTCAGTGATCCTGGGTTGCTAGAAGCTCCGTCCTACACCAAGCCGATCGAGTTTCGCGGTCTGAAAGTGCCGGATGTGTTTTTGTCCGGGCATCACGCCAAGATCGAGGCGTGGAAGCGCGAGAAGGCGATCGAGCGCACCAAGGCAAACCGTCCGGATTTGTTGGATTAAGTTTGCTGGGTTGCTAGTTTTCAGTGTTCAGGTTTGCTGCGGCGTTATGGTGCGTGGCAGGGGCTGGTTGTATTGGCGCTTTTCCTCCAAGTTTGGCGTGGGGGGCTTTTGTTTGGATGTGCTGATTATTTCAAACAAATGACGATACGTCCGGCGTTGGTTGGTTTTCGTATTTCAGATTGTGAACAAGAAGATCATCATCATCGGAGCGGGGCCGGGCGGATTGACGAGCGGCATGTTGTTGGCGCATCGTGGGTATGATGTGACGATCATCGAAAAGGCATCGGCGGTGGGGGGGCGTAATGCGGCGATTCGAGCGGGCGACTACGTGTTTGATACGGGGCCGACGTTTTTGCACCAGAAGTTCACGCTGGACGAGATTTTCGCGGAGACGGGGCGCAAGCCGGAGGACTACATGGAGTTTGTGAAGCTCGATCCGATGACGCGGCTTTCGTGGGGCGATGTGTCGTTGGAGACGAGTTTCGACCAGCGGACGATGGCTGAGAATATCGAGAAGTCGTTCCCTGGCGAGGCCACCAACTACAAGCGGTTCATGGCGGACCACCACGAGAAGTTGCGCGCGATCTTTCCTTGTTTGTTGCAGCCTTACCACCAGCTGAGCTCGTTTTTGAGCGGGCGTTTGCTCAAGGCATTGCCGTATGTGGCTACCAAGAAGTCGGTGATGGACGTGTTGGGCGAGTACTTTAATGACGAACGCTTGAAGCTGGCTTTCACGTTTCAGGCGAAGTACCTGGGGATGTCGCCTTGGAACTGTCCGGGGTTGTTTAGCATTTTGTCCTACATCGAATATGCCCATGGGATTTACCATGTGCAGGGTGGGCTTTCGAAGATCTCGGAGGGGATGTGTGAGGTGTTTCTCGAAGAGGGGGGCAAGTTGATGCTCGACTCCGAGGTGACGGAAATTGATTACCACGGGCGCAGGGCGGCGACGGTGCAATTGGCCGACGGGCGCAAGTTGGAGTGCGATGATTTGATTGTGAACGCGGACTACGCGCACGCGAGGTCTACGATTTTCGGATCACGCAATGTCGACCGCGAGAGCTTGCTGAAGAAGAAGTACTCGTGTTCGACCTTCATGTTGTACCTTGGGTTGGACAAACTCTATGCCGACGAGCCGCATCATCACGTGATGTTTGCCGACGACTACCATCAGAACCTGCGCGACATCCAAGGGGAGCGCGTGGTGTCGGATGACATGTCGATCTACGTGCGCAACTCAAGTGTGACGGATCCAACAGTGGCTCCTGAGGGGCATTCCCAGCTGTACATTCTGGTGCCGACGATCAATACGCGGAATGGTTACCCGTTGGAGGAGAA